>NZ_JAHLPX010000006.1 GCF_018918145.1 Anaerotignum sp. MSJ-24 | reverse complement strand
ACGTTCTGAACCCAGCTCGCGTACCGCTTTAATGGGCGAACAGCCCAACCCTTGGGACCTACTTCAGCCCCAGGATGCGATGAGCCGACATCGAGGTGCCAAACCTCCCCGTCGATGTGAACTCTTGGGGGAGATCAGCCTGTTATCCCCAGGGTAGCTTTTATCCGTTGAGCGATGGCATTCCCACGTATTACCACCGGATCACTAAGTCCTACTTTCGTACCTGCTCGGTCCGTCGACCTCGCAGTCAAGCCTTCTTTTGCCTTTACACTCTTTGAATGGTTTCCAATCATTCTGAGAAGACCTTTGAGCGCCTCCGTTACTCTTTTGGAGGCGACCGCCCCAGTCAAACTGCCCGCCTGACATTGTCCCCTATCCGGTTCACGGATACGGGTTAGAAATCCAATGATATAAGAGAGGTATCCCACCGTCGACTCCGGCAACACTGGCGTGCTACCTTCTCAGTCTCCCTCCTATCCTGTACATACATCATCGAATCCCAGTATCAGGCTGCAGTAAAGCTCCATGGGGTCTTTCCGTCCTGTTGCGGGTAACCAGTATCTTCACTGGTTCTTCAATTTCACCGGGCGTGTTGTCGAGACAGTGCTCAAATCATTACACCTTTCGTGCGGGTCAGAACTTACCTGACAAGGAATTTCGCTACCTTAGGACCGTTATAGTTACGGCCGCCGTTTACTGGGGCTTGAATTCAAAGCTTCGGATTGCTCCTTACCTCTCCTTTTAACCTTCCAGCACCGGGCAGGTGTCAGCCCCTATACTTCACCTTTCGGTTTAGCAGAGACCTGTGTTTTTGCTAAACAGTTGCTTGAGCCTCTTTTCTGTGACCACTTTCGTGGCTCCCCTTCTCCCTAAGTTACGGGGTCATTTTGCCGAGTTCCTTAACAACACTTCTCCCGTCGGCCTGTGGATTTTCTCCTCATCTACCTGTGTCGGTTTACGGTACGGGTATGTATAACACTATAGCGGCTTTTCTCGGCAGTGTGGATTCAGTGTCTTCCCTACTCTTTTTCAGTCCTCGTCACACTTCATCATCGTTTGACGGATTTGCCTTTCAAACTCGACTTTGTGCTTGACCGCGTCTTCCCTTTCCGCGGTACACCTATCCTCCTGCGTCCCCACAGTTCTGATTATACATAGTACTGGAATCTCTACCAGTTGTCCATCGACTACGACTCTCGTCCTCGCCTTAGGCCCCGACTTACCCTGAGAAGATTAGCTTTACTCAGGAAACCTTAGATATTCGGCCTATATGTTTCTTACATATATCTCGCTACTCATTCCGGCATTCTCTCTACTGCTTCGTCCACCATCGTTCTCACTTTGGCTTCGTCCTTGCAGTATGCTCCTCTACCACTTATTACCTCTGTAATAAATCCGTAGCTTCGGTGGTGTGTTTTAGCCCCGATTATTTTCGGCGCAGGTTCTCTCGACTAGTGAGCTATTACGCACTCTTTAAATGTATGGCTGCTTCTAAGCCAACATCCTAGTTGTCTTTGAAATCCCACATCCTTTTCCACTTAACACACACTTGGGGACCTTAGCTGTCGGTCTGGGCTCTTTCCCTTTTGACCACGAAACTTATCTCCCGTAGTCTGACTCCCGAGGGTATCTTGACGGCATTCTTAGTTTGATATGAGTTGGTAACCTTTTTGGGCCCCGCGTCAGTTCAGTGCTTTACCTCCGTTAGACTCCTCTCGAGGCTAGCCCTAAAGCTATTTCGAGGAGAACCAGCTATCTCCGAGTTCGATTGGAATTTCTCCGCTATCCACACCTCATCGCCACCTTTTTCAACAGATGTGCGTTCGGTCCTCCATAACCTTTTACGGTTACTTCAACCTGGACATGGATAGGTCACCCGGTTTCGGGTCTACTAATACTAACTCCTCGCCCTGTTAAGACTCGGTTTCCCTTCGGCTCCATACCTTTTTAGTATTTAACCTCGCTAATATTAGTAACTCGCCGGACCGTTCTACAAAAAGTACGCAGTCAGTCAGCCGTAGCCAACCTCCCACTGTTTGTAAGCACAAGGTTTCAGGTTCTCTTTCACTCCCCTCCCGGGGTCCTTTTCACCTTTCCTTCACAGTACTGTTTCACTATCGGTCACCAGGTAGTATTTAGGCTTGGAGGGTGGTCCCTCCGGCTTCCCACAGGGTTTCTCGTGTCCCGTGGTACTCTGGATTCTGTCAGCTGACTCTCAATTTCGCTTACCGGACTTTCACCGTCTCTGGTCTGCTTTCCCAAAACAGTTCAGCTATCGATTGTCAATACCTTATACAGTCCGCAACCCCGACAAACTAGGTTCATCGGTTTGGCCTATTTCCCTTTCGCTCGCCGCTACTCAGGAAATCGAGTTTTCTTTCTCTTCCTGCCGCTACTTAGATGTTTCAGTTCACGGCGTTTCCCTTCCTTAAGCTATGTATTTACTTAAGGATGACTGAGCTTTTCTCAGCCGGGTTCCCCCATTCGGATATCTGCGGATCAATAGTTATTTGCACTTCCCCGCAGCTTTTCGCAGCTTATCACGTCCTTCATCGGCTCCTGGTGCCAAGGCATTCCCCTTGTGCTCTTTCTTGCTTGACCTTTTTTTACTAGTCTTACCTCAAATGTAGTAGCGATACTACACTTCTTTTTAGTTTGTTGCTCGATGTGTTTCTTTTTATTTGACTCTTTCTTTACATGTTCAGTTTTCAAGGTGCTTATGTCAGTTACCTTTGTAACCGACAGTGGAGATTGCGAGATTCGAACTCGCGACCCCCTGCTTGCAAGGCAGGTGCTCTCCCAACTGAGCTAAACCCCCATTTAATATTTGCTTTACTTATTTTTGACTTCTCATTCAGTCGCCTATATATATTATCATGCACTATCTATATTGTCAACACTAAATTTCAAAAATATTAAAATTTTTAAGCAAATATCTGTAATACTAAATAAAGCAGTATGTTATTGTCATATATCCAACCGGCAATAAACGAGCTTTGCAGCTTCGTCATAAACTCAACCGCCTCCGGCTTACAGCTGAAAAAGGTTATAACTATGCCTATTATCCAAAGCACGCATATTCCTTTTATTATACCGACAACAAAGCCTCCGGCTCTGCTGAAAAATCCGATTACCGGAACATCATTCAGAATGTCAAGTGCCTTTATTATGAGCTTACCTATTATCAGCCCGACAAAATAAAGTATTATTATTACCGCACCGCTTATCAGAATGTTTGCAAAAAAGCCGGCTATATAATCTTTTATTGTCTGCGCATTAAAAAGATTGTATACTACCGAATTATTATTGCTTATAAGTGCATTTTTTATAAATCCCGGCACCTTCATAGCCTCTATTATGCTGTTCTGTGCGCTTAGCGTCATTTCGGGTATAATATTCCCAAAGTCCAGTCCTGCCGATATTTTTTTCATAATAAGCGGAAAAATAAAGCTTTCCCTTACATATTTTATTACGTGCGAGGTCATCTTCCAGGAAAGCAGAATTCCGAGAAGAGTCGGCAGAAATCTCAGCACAGCTCCGGCAAGTCCCTTCTGTGCATTGATAACCGCAAATGCCGCAAGTACCGCCAGCACCGCAATATCCATATATGTAAATTCAAACGCTGTTCCAGTTATCATTCTGCCGCACTCCCATTAATCATTGATTTTCCGCATTCCCTGTATTTTCAGCATTTCCTGTATCGCCGTTTTGTGTATCGGCTGTATTTTCGTCCGCATTTGCATCGGCATTTGCATTTGTATCCGCATTTGTGTCAGTTGTATTTGTTCCATCGTCAGCCGTTGCATTGTCGGCATTATTGTCTTCCGGTGTGTCCTGTACTGCCTCTGCCATATTCTCTGTTCCTGCATTATTATCATTCTTAATATAGCTTGAAGGATTGAAATTGGTCATATCAGCCTCAACCGACCACGTTTTTGCGGCATAAATACACTTTTTAACATTATTAGTAGGATATATTCCGTTTATGCTTCCCGAATCGTTCATATCCCATACAAGATTTCCGGATGAATTTATTCCGAAATATTCCGAGCCGTTTCCGACAACAGCTCCGCCGTCAGATACCTCAAAATAATCAGCTTCGCTTCCTATGCAATATCCAAAGGACTGCTTTCCGCCGGAGCTTACAATAACTATCGTTCCCGGCTCCTGTCCTTCCTTGTCCGGAAGCTCGTTGCCGTAAACAAGCATAACATTATCTCCGCACACAGCCGCACCGTTTATTTCATTAGTGACCTCTATATTCCAGCTCATTGTTCCATTTGATGAAACATACATAATATTTCTGTCGCCTACGGCAATAAGTCCGCCGTCGCCCATAAAGAACACATCAAATATTATTTCATCGGATTTATCCACTGCCGCAAACATACTGTCAGTATATGCCGCACCCTTTTCCGCATTTACATAAAACAGACCGATTTTCGAATCAATCTCAACGCCGGACACATCAACATATGCAATGGCTATTATCTCTCCGTTGGGCGATATATCACAGTTAAAAGGATAAACACCGCTGTCGGCCTCTATTCTCTGGAATATAAGACTTCCCGATGAATTATAAACCGACACCGCATAGCTGTCACCGCTTGTTATTACCGCAGTATAGCCGTTTTTGTTCACCGAAACGGCAACAATGGCGTTGTCCGTCTGCACACTGCATACCGAGCCTTTGGAATTATATACCTTTATCAGTCTGCCGTCTGTTTCAAACACCGCTGTGCAGTCGTCCTTTTGGACAACAACCGGCGAGGTCATAACATAACCATCGCTCCAGAGCTGTTCTCCGGATTTGCTGAAATATTTCACTCCGTCCCTTGTATACTGGAGATATTCATTTCCGTAGGTTCTGTAACCGGTTTTGCTGTCCGAGGCATATGTAACAACCGCCGCCTTACCTTCTCCGAACATTCCTCTGTTGTTTGCAAAAACCACTGCCGCCGCTATAACAGCAACCGCAACAATTCCTATTATAATTTTCTTTTTATCCAATGAACGCAATCTTCGTCTTTCGGTAATTTCAAATTCGTTTTCTTCTCTGCTCATTCTTTTGCACACTCCTAAAGCTTACGAATGAATATAGTATTTAGATTGTAGCTAAAGTCATTTTTTACACATCGGAAGGGTTTGGGAAACGAAAAGTTTTCCAAGCGGAATCCTGATTTCGACTTAAGTATCGGCTTTGTCGATACCTTTTATAATACCATAATGCCTGTCTAAATAAAAGTAAATCATTAACTTTATCGTCTTTTAAATAAATACAGTATCGTAAACAAAAGCTGAAAAACTCCTATAAATCCAAACAGCATATATATTTTTGATACAAAATCCGAAAAAGCAACCGCAGAAAATACCGGTGATACGGCACACAACGCAATAACAACAATTTTCTTATTTATTCCTGTTTTTTCAACAATAAAATCTGCCGCCGCAGAGCCGTTGCATACCGCCGTTGTGAGCACAGCTGCAATAAAAACTGCTCCGTATAAAAGCATATTTCCGTATTTTATGTTTGCCGCAGCCGCAAACGGAAGCTCCGATTTATACGCATTATCAAATGACAATATTGTGCTTCCTATCATATATCCCATTACCGTCATTGCCGCCGCACACAATATTCCCGTAATAATTCCGTTTGCTTTACTGCTTTTTTCCTCATTCACCATTATTGCCGCCGCTGTTATTGTGTTGTAGGAAACATAAATCACCGCCGACAGAACAACCGAGCCGCCGTTTCCGCCTATATATATTTTCGGCTCGCTTTTCGCTCCTATAAGGCATATTCCGGCAATCAGTACCGGAACAATAATAATGCTTATGTATTCCATTGCCTTCATGCCGCCTGTTATTATTACCGCACTTGCCGCCGCCATTATGAGAACTCCGTATATGTATGGCATTGAAAGCATTTCCTCTGCTACCGCACCTGTCGCCGAAAGCATTGCATAGAACATTGCGGCAAAAAATATTCCCGAGACATATTCGGTGAACATTGCAAGCCGTTTTCCCATTATCGTATCGAGATATTCTCCGTAGCTTTTTATGCTGTTTCTTCCTATTATATACGATGCCGCAAAGGTATATACAAAAAACAATGCTCCGCTTACGGCTATTCCGGTTTTCCATCTTTCTCCGTATAAAAGAAAATAGTCCGTTATTTCCCGTCCGGAGGCAAATCCGGCACCGACAACCATTCCTATAAGCAGACATGACTTCTTTAGAGATTTGTGTATATCCAAAACAATACC
Organism: Anaerotignum sp. MSJ-24; assembly: GCF_018918145.1. Taxonomy (GTDB): domain Bacteria; phylum Bacillota; class Clostridia; order Lachnospirales; family Anaerotignaceae; genus Metalachnospira. Next base: position 11,135 of record NZ_JAHLPX010000006.1, on the reverse strand, counting down.
CCATACATTTTCATCAGAAAAATATATGGGGTTTCAATATCATTTATTCAACATTTCTTTGTAAAGCTCAATGTATTTTTCAGCCGAATTCTCCCATGAAAGCTGTGAATTCATACAGTTTTTGACAAGTTTTTCCCATTTTTCCGGCATTGCATATACCTTAAGCGCCTCCGACAATGCCCATAATATTCCGCCTGCATCATAGGTTTCGAAAACAAAGCCGTTGCCTTCCTCAGTATCGCAATCAAAGTGCTTTATTGTGTCGGCAAGACCGCCTGTTTTTCTTACGATAGGCACTGTTCCGTATCTCAGGCTGAACATCTGTCCGAGTCCGCAGGGCTCAAATCTTGACGGCATAAGGAACATATCTCCCGAGGCATATATTTTTTGTGCAAGAGTATCATCAAACATCATACAGGAACATACTCTGCCCTTCCATCTGTCCTCATAATATCTGAACATATCCTCATATTCCTTTTCGCCTGTGCCGAGAACAACGAACTGAATATCGTTTTCCATTATTCGCTCCATTGCGTCCGCAAGAATATCAAAGCCCTTCTGGTTGGCAAGCCTTGAAATCATGCAGACCATAGGCACATCTCTTTCTTCGAGTCCGAGCTGTTTCCGGAGCTGTTTTTTATTTTCCTTTTTAAGTGAAATGCTGTCCGCAGTAAAGTTAAAATCAATTCTTTTATCCGTTTCGGGATTGTATGCGCTGTAATCTATTCCGTTTATTATTCCGCTGAGCTTTTCGTTATAGGCACGCATTATTCCGTCAAAGCCATAGCCGTATTCGGGCGTCTGTATTTCCTTCGCATAGGTTTCGCTTACGGTGCTTATTCTGTCACAATAAACCAGTCCGGATTTCATATAGCTCATTCTGCCGTAAAACTCAACCGTTCCGTTGTCAAAAAGATAGCCCGGAAGGTCGAAAAGCTCCAATGACGAAGGCTCGAAATTGCCCTGATACTGAAGATTGTGTATTGTATATAAGGTCTTAATATCCTTAAGATACGAAACCTTTTTATATGATTCACGCAAAATCATCGGAACAGGCCCGGTCTGCCAGTCGTTGCAGTGGATTATATCGGGAATAAAGCCGACAAACGGAAGCATATCAACTACCGCCTTGCAGAAAAAGGCGAATCTTTCGTTATCGTCGGAATATCCGTAAAGCTCCTTTCTGCCGAAATAATAATCATTTTCTATGAAATATGCCGGCACATCGGTATTCTTAAATAACACACCTGCCTTCTGCACTCTCCAGCCAAGCTTTGTATTGAAATTTCCGAGAAATTCCGTACCGAGAAAATAGTCCTGTTTTATGGATTTATATTTGGGAATTACTATTCTAACATCGGCACCCAATGCAATAAGTGCCTTCGGCAATGAACCGACAACATCTCCCAGACCTCCGCTTTTAACATACGGTCCGGCCTCCGAAGCAACAATAAGTATTTTCAGTTTATTACCCTTGTTCATGTTTCCAAGTACCTCCTCTGTCAGCCCTTTTTATCTTATAATATAATACACTGTTTCGGTTATTATAGCAATAAAATTTCATCGCACAGGCTCTTACAAATTGTCCAATTTAATTAATAACAACCACTGCATTTGTGGTATAATAATACTTAAGTCGAAATCAGGATTTCGACTTATTTAAACAGAAGCATGAATAGCTCATTCCATCGGCTTAAAAGCCTTGAAACTATTGACCATAGCATGGTGGCGAAGCCACTTTCGCTTGCGAAAGTCATGACTAAGCTATTCTCCTCGACGGACGTAAATTCCGTCTATTGACCGCACAAGACAGTGCGGCGGCAAAGCCGCTTTTGCTTTTTCAAAGCAAAAGTCATGACAGTATGGATTCCACTTAGGAAACCACTGACTGTGCAAGACGGCACAGTTGCAAAGCAACTTTCGTTTACGAAAGTCATGACTATTGTTTCCTAATACCTTCCGCTACACAAAAATAATTTTATCTACAATATCGAACTATTTATACCGCTTAAATTTCAGTTTATACAGAAAGAGGTGTTTTTATGAAAATTCCCGAAAGAAAAGACGCCGATAAAAAATATACATGGCGTACCGAGGATTTATTTGCCACAGACGAAATCTGGGAACAGCATTATAACGAACTTGACAAAAAAGCCGGAAAGATAGAAGAATTACAGAATACCTGCACAAAGGACGCAGCTTCGCTTCTGGAATGTCTTAAATTATATAACGACATCTGCGAGGAGCTTGACCGTATATATGTATACGCATATATGAAGTTCCATGAGGACAGCACAAACTCAAAATACCAGCAGTTATCCGGAAAGGCAGATACTCTTGCGGTTAAAATAATGTCCGCATCGTCTTTCATAGTTCCGAAAATATCATCACTTCCGGCAGACACAATAAAGACCTACATGAATGAATGTGACGGACTCAAAATCTATGAGCATTTCCTTGACAGCATTCTCCGCCAGAAGGAGCATACGCTTTCCGAGGCAGAAGAGAAGATTCTTGCCGCAACGGACGAGATTTCCTCCGCACCGCAGACAATATTCACAATGATAAACGAGGCAGACATGGAATTTCCACTCATAAAGGACTCCGAAGGCAATGAGCACAGCCTTTCTCATGGCACATATGTTTCATATCTCGAAAGCAGTGACCGTACACTCCGTAAAAATGCCTTTGACGCACTTTACGAAACATATTTAAAGCAGAAAAACACAATAGCCGCAACCTACAATGCCTCGGTAAAGAAGGATATTTTCTATTCAAACATAAGAAAATACTCCTCTGCACTTGAATCGGCACTTGAGGACGACAATATTCCCATTCCCGTATATGACCAGCTTATAAATGCAGTACATGAAAGCCTTCCGCTTATGTACAGATATGTCGAGCTGCGTAAAAAGCTTCTCGGTGTAGACGAGCTGCATATGTATGATTTATATGCTCCGCTCGTACAGGACATTGATTGGAAAATACCCTTTGAGGAGGCAAAGGCAACAGTTAAAAAGGCTCTGTCTGTTATGGGCAAGGAATATACGGACGCATTACAGCTCGGCTTTGACGGCAGCTGGATTGATGTATACGAAAACAAAGGAAAACGCAGTGGTGCATATTCATGGGGTGCTTTCGGCGGACATCCTTATGTATTATTGAACCATAACGACACCGTAAACAGTATGTTCACTGTTGCACACGAAATGGGCCACGCTCTGCACAGCTATTTCACATGGAAAAAACAGCCTTTTGTATATTCCGGACACAAAATATTCGTTGCCGAGGTAGCCTCAACCTGCAATGAGGCATTACTTATGGAATATCTGCTCAAAACGGAAACAGACAGCAAAAAACAGCTTTATTTAATAAATTATTTCATGGAGCAGTTCAGAGGCACGCTTTTCCGCCAGACAATGTTTGCGGAATTTGAGAAAAAAGCACATGAAATGTCGGCAAACGGCGTTCCGCTCACCTGTGAAAACCTGTCGGCAATGTACCATGACTTAAATAAGCTGTATTTCGGCGACAGCATAGTTGTTGATGATTATATTGATATTGAATGGGCAAGAATACCACATTTCTATAATGCCTACTACGTATACCAGTATGCAACGGGATATAGTGCCGCAATAGCACTTTCGAGAGGAATACTCAACGAAGGTCAGCCTGCGGTTGACCGCTATCTTGATTTCCTCAGCAAGGGCAGCTCGGAATATTCAATAGACCTGCTTAAGGGTGCCGGAGTGGATATGACCTCCGAAAAGCCTGTGCTTGATGCAATGAAGGTGTTCTCCGAGCTTCTCGATAAAATGGAAAAATTAACAAAATAACTTTTCCAATCGGCATTTAAAAAAATTCATTTTGCGGCTTTACAAGTCGCAAGGTCGTTTTTGCGAGAGAGGAAGCTCTTAAATTGCGAAGTCCGACTTTCCTCTCTCGCGCTCTCTCCTTTCCGGACACGCTTGAGTTACGAAAATTGCTAACCTTCGCAGGAATGCTGCTCGGTCTTAACGCAATTTTGAAATGTCGTTTGGGTTCAAGTTGGTGTAAAAGTTTAAATCTTAAATATGTTATCCAAAAAATCATTTGTTAAAATGATTTTTATAAAGTTTAGGTCAATCCTTTTTAAAGGATTGTGAGGTTTGGGGCAAAGCCCCATAAAAAAGCCTTTGGATTTGTTTGTCCAAAGGCTTTATTTTTATGGCAGTTCAATTCTTGTACCGTAATATATTACATTAGGATTTTCTATGCCGTTCAATTCAGCCACCTCATACAGCTTACTCGCATCACCGTAGAACAGTCTGCATATCTCGGCAAGCGTATCACCTTCCTTAACCACATAATATTTCTTCTCTTTTTCCACATTCTCCTCTCTTTTACTGCCCTCGGCGGCCATTACTGTAATTACAGGGCTGTAATTTGAAAAATCATCTGCAAGCTCTGTTGTTTTCTGCTCCTGCACCTCCACGCTCTCACGCATTGAATTTACTTCCGTTTCAAGCCGATGTATTTTTGTGCTGTTACTGACAAGGCTGAGGCTCATCACTATGCACAGCATACAGAAAAACGTGCTTACACAGGTGAATATAAGATATTTGTTTCTTTCCTTCTTGACCTGTTCGGTCTGCTTGTTCATTAGCACCGACCGTATTCTGTCGGCGGCGTCCATATGCGTAATGCCTTCGCTCGCCTCCAGCTCGTCGTCCTGAAAGCCCGTTTTCGGCTGTACAAGGCTGTTTTCAAGCATATATTCCTGCATCTGCGTGTTTTTCTCGTAGTATATGAAATATCCCTTTACCGGACGCAATGCCGATTTGGCCTCGTTAAGCACATAAAGCCTGTCCAGTCGATCTATGGGATCCACCACAAACAATACCTGTTTCGGATCTGAAAACAGCTTTTTGTGATATTCCTCGTCCATTGAGGTCACAAAGGCACCGAAGGACGGCCTTGAGTGCATCCAACCGACAACGCTCAGATTCGGGAAATATTTCTCCATATCCTCACTTATGTATTTCCAGCTCTGGTTTGTTATCGTTTCAACGCCCTTTATTTTTTCCGTAAACCTCGCCTGTATAACGCCGCTTATGAATATCGTGTTCTGCCCGTTTATAACAATGCTCTGTCCCATAAGCACCGCCAGCTTTTCGCCGTTTACACTGCTCCTTGAATATTGATAGAGATATGTATGCACATAATCCTCCATATATATTCTAAGCTCGTCGTCCGGTGCGCCCATCTGCTTCACATTACCCGGAAGAACCGCATTTATGTCCTCATGTTCAAAATCTGTCTGCATATTTTTTCCTCCTCTGCATACACTGTTACGTTGAGTAAAATATAGCACCGTGGTTTTGAAAAATTTGTCATATGGTGAGTTCTCGGTTTTAATATTCTTCGCAAAATTTATCAATTTACGCAAACAGCCCCATATCGCACTGATATGGGGCTGAAATAGATTATCCTATTATATATTTTTCAAGCTTTTCCGGTCTTGCCGCAAGCTCCTTCTTTTTCTCCTCATAGCCGGGACGGTCGAACATTGCATAGGTTGCGTTCTTTCCTTCCTCAACTCCGGGCTGGTCAAAAGCATTTATGTTGAGAAGCTCTCCGGCAAAGCCTGTTGCCACCTCAAACATATATAAAAGCTCGCCAAGTGTAAATTCGTTCACCTCGGGAAGTGTTATCGTCATGTTTGCCTTTCCCGATTTAAGAAGTGCATATTCGGTAGCCATCTGCTCTGTTGCGATAAGCTTGTTCTGTGTTACACCGCCCAAAAATCCGAGGCTCGGAATGTCCTGGTATATTTTAGGTATTGTCATTGTTCTTCTGAACTTATCCACGCCGATAAGCACTACCATCTTGTCAAAAGGTCCTTCTGTGTAAAGCTGAACCTGCGAATGCTGATCCGTAACGCCAAGTGCCTTTACGGGAGTCTGTCCGGCATATACCGCATTGCCGTCATTGTCCGTTTTCTTGCCGAGCGATTCCGCCCAGAGCTGTGCGAACCAGTCGGAAACATATTTAAGGCTGTCCGCATAGGGCATCATAACCGACATATTTTTGCCCTGCTTAAGTGCGATATAGCTCAATACCGCAAACATATAAGCCTGGTTTTCATATATATTTTCGTTGCCGGAAAGCTCGTCCATATATCCTGCGCCGTCAAGCATAAGCTCAATGTCTATGCCGCACATTGCCGCAGGAAGAAGTCCGACAGGCGTAAGCTCGGAAAATCTTCCGCCGACTCCGCTGGGTATTATAAATGTCTTGTAGCCTTCCTCTTTTGCTATTTTAATAAGGTTGCCCTTTTCAATGTCCGTTGTGCATACGATATGCTTTGCGGCCTCTGCCTTGCCGAGCTTTTCCTCAAGAAGCTCCTTTATAATCATAAACTGGCTCATTGTTTCGGAGGTACTGCCGCTTTTTGAAATGCAGTTGAACAATGTTTTTTCGGGATCAATTACTTCAAATAAATAAGAAAGTCTTTCGGGATCGACATTGTCCGCAACATAAAGCTTAGGATAGCCGCCTCTCTTTTCCTTTGAAAGCTCATTATAGAACGGATGATTTATTGCCTGCTGAACGCAGATAGGGCCCAGTGCAGAGCCGCCTATGCCGAGCACAACGAAAGCGTCTATATCGCCCTTTACCTCATCAACATAGCTCTTTATGTCCGCAACAACATCCTTCTGGTTATGCGGAAGATCTCGCCAGTCCATCTTTCCGTTTGCTCTTTTTTCAAGCATAGCCTTATGTGCCTTAGCTATTTTATTTGAAAGCGAAGAAATTTCCGCATCGGATATGCCATATTCTCCGACAAACGATTTCATCATATTATTAAAATCCATTTTAAGCCTGTAATTCTTTTTCTGTTCATCAGTATAAATCATAAGAGCTCCTCCTTAATATCGGATTATAAAATACTTAACAGGCATAACGCCGTTAAACTAATTATACCATAAATAGCAAATTATAAAATACCAATTATAGTCTTTTTAATGACAAAGGACAGATATATTTATATATACCTGTCCTAATAATCTCAAAAAGCCTTATTATCCGACTGCAACCTCGGGATTTACCGAAACATCATCAAGCGTAACCATAAATTCCACATGAGGCCCCATTGCCTCGGAATAAATGGAAGGCTCGGACACACTTCCGATAATTTCTCCTGCCGATACAGCCTCGCCGACAGAACAATTTATTTCTGCCAGCTGGCTGTATGTAGTTTTCCAGCCGTTTTCGTGGTCAATAACAACATAATTGCCTAATAAATCATCTCTTACGATTTCCGATACAACTCCGTCGGCAGATGCCTTCACCTCGTCACCGACCTCTGCGGAAATGCAGACATTGTCATTTGTTCTGTACTGATCAAGCGTCACGTCGTATATGGCACTTTTGGGCGAATAGCCTAACAGAATATCTCCGTCAACCGGCCAGAGAAATGTTATATCAATGTCCTCGTCCTCAGAATCGGTAATTGTTTTTTCCGTTTCCGGTACTGTTGTATTATTTTCCGTATTAACATTTGTATCAGCATTGCCCGGTTTTGAACCGCTCGGTTCAGCCTTTGTTTCGGCGTTTTTGTTTGTTAAAACAGGCTCGCTTGAAGCAGAATGCTGTTCGCTTATTTCGTCTGTTTTAACCTGTGGCTTGTTTTTGTTGTATGCCGCTGTTCCGGCACAGATTCCGGCTACAACAACAAATGCAAATATAGCCGCATACTGCCCTTTGCTGTTCAGAAACTCCATAAATTTATTTCTTTTCATTTCGATACCTCCAGAATAAAATCATGTTTTATCTCTCGAAGGTATTATTGCCGTTTAAACTGGAATTTATACTGATTGCAGCTTTATCAAATTGCATTTTTGTAAAATCATTTATTTAATTATATCAGCCACAACCTCATTGGGAATTACAAATTCCGGTGTGCCCTGTGCTCCGGCAGCAATCTCGTATTTTCCGAAGCATATTACTATGTTACCATCATTATTGATATAGAAGTTCTGGTCTTCAGCTATCTTATCGAAAGTCTCCGGGAAGTACATTCCGTTTTCTTCAAGATTTCGTCTGTTTATTTCGTCCTTTATATAATTTGTTATCGGTGTTACATAGTCTGCGCCGTCCTTAAACATACCCTTAAGTGTGTAAAGCTCTCCTGTTTTCTTGTTTATTGTGTAATAGTTGTGGACAGAGTTTGATGAACCGGATGCATAGAATGTATATACATCAAGTGCAAGTATATCATCATTGTTTGTCTTTACATCGTAATTAAATTCAATATCCATATGTACTGTTTCATCGCCAAACTCTGCCTTAAGCTCATCAACATTCTTCTGGAAAAGCTCTTTTACTGTATCTGCCTGCTCCTTAAATGTATTATTAAGGTTTTCTTCAAGATCTTTATTTGAAAGACCTTCTATTTTCGGTGTATTGATGTCAAGCTCATAGCCATCATCTTTGACTGTATATTTGCCGAATGTAACTACATTTACAATGCTTGATATTACCGGAACATCACTCAAGGCATAGGCAAGAGCCGGACTTGAATTTAATGTTACGCCTGCAAGAACTATAAATGCTGCTGCCGCTGTTGTACTTACTCTGATTTTTCTTTTAGTGTTTTCCTTTTTAATCTGTTTATTCATTTTCATAATAAATTCCTCCGATGCATTAATATTATTATATTCTTTTTTTAAATCATCAAAAAACTGATTATTCTTCATATTCATCTCCCACCTCTTTTTTCAAAATTTTAAGTGCCTTATACAATCTTGTTTTAACCGTATTTTCATTTACACCTATTACCTCGGATATGTCCTTAAGCTTCATATCTTCAAAATATCTCAATATAATTATTTCAAGATATTCCTTTGGCAGTTTTTCTATCACATCGTTTAAACTTGAAAAATTATAGCTATCCAAATATGTTTCATCATCCGTTATTTCATCAAAGGGAATAACCTTTTTGTTCCTGTTTATGTAGCTTATGGCTGTATTTGAAACAATTCTGAAAAACCATGTTTTAACCTTAGCGCTATCTTTCAGATTTCCCGATGCATTTATTGCCTTAATAATGCTTTCAGAAACAACATCCTCAGCATCCTGTTGATTTTTTGTATATGTAAACGCAAATCTATATGCGCTGTTTATATTATTTTTAATAAAGTCTTCAATGAGTTTTCTGTCACTCATACTTTTTAAGCTCCCCATATTTTATCACCACCTTTAAGAAGGAATTTCTTTTTATTTCTTTTTATTTCTTTTTACACTTATAAGACATTTTAGACCTAAAAAAAGTTTGCAAAAAAAAGACCGAATTATAAAAAATTATAAAATCGGTCTTTGATAGCATGTTATGTAAATCTGAATATCAGATTATTTTGCTGCATTTGTAGCTTTTTCCTCTAAAGTCTTTGACCAGAGCTTGTTAGCAACAGGTGTCCATTCCTTAGCATACTCTACGCACTTACCGCAAAGATGTTCACATGTTTCGGGTGACTGAAGGTCTGTTGAAACCGCACCTGTCTTATGAATCATTTCCTGAAGCTTTTCAGGGTTCTCAAGCATAGGGCAGGGACGAAGCTCGTTGTCGTTGAAAGGCTGTCCATCTCTGTATGCTCTGAAGAGAGGCTGCTGTAAGCACTCGATAAGTGATTTTTCGTGGATATTTGCACTTGAGTAATGGATGAATACGCAAGGCTCAACATCTCCGATAGGGTTGATATGGCAATAGCATCTGCCTCCGGCTACGCAGCCATGAACGAATTCACCGTCGTTCTGGAAGTCGATAGCAAAGATTTCCTTGCCGCCTGTCCAGTCTCTGATTTCTCTTACTCTGTGGTACATATATTCACGCTGTTCAGGGTTAAGAAGAAGTTCTGTTGATGCATCATTTCCAACAGGCATATAGTGGAAGTACCATGTATATCTAACGCCCTTAGAAATAAGGAGATCAAGGAACTCATCTGATGTAACAGTCTTGTAGTTCTTGCTTGTATAACAGATAGATGTACCGAAAAGAAGTTTGTGCTCTTTAAGTAAATCCATTGCATGCATAACCTTTTCGAAATGACCGTTGCCACGACGTCCGTCGTTCTGCTCTTCAAAACCTTCGATACTGATTGAAGGAATAAAGTTGCCTACACGAAGCATATCTTCGCAGAATTCTTCATCAATTAAAGTACCGTTTGTGAAAGCATGGAATGCACAATCCTGATGTTTTTCACAAAGACGGATAATATCTTTTTTACGAACAAGAGGCTCGCCGCCTGTCATAAGGTAAGCATGGATACCAAGCTCCTTGCCCTGTTCGATAATGCTGTCAAGATCTTCATATGAAAGGTTGTATTTGTTACCATATTCAGCTGCCCAGCATCCTGTACAGTGCATATTACATGCACTTGTAGGGTCCATAAGGATTATCCAAGGGATGTTGCAGTCATATTTCTTAGCCATTTCCTGGCTTGTTCTGTAACCACGGAAGCCTGCTTCATAACCAAGTGTCATAAATGCTTTTTTGAATACATCGTGGTCAACCTCATTTAAAAGTCTTGTACCAAACTTAACCCATTTTCCTTCGGGATCTGAGAATGCGTTTCTTAACATGTCATATGCTGAGGGAGCCCATGTATCGCCAAGAATTTTTTCAGCCATGTTGATGAGCTGAACCATATTCTTAGAAGTATCTTTTCCAAGGTTCTTTAAAATAGAATCAATTACTAATTCAAACGCCTTTTTTTCGGCTGCATGTACTACTTTGTTTTGCATAACGAATACCTCCAAATAATTATATAACTATGATTGCTATATTTATGTATCCTATAATAATATAGCAAAAAAATATAGGCAATTTACAAAAACTCAAAAATGTATAAAAAAGGGACACTTCCAAAAAAGTGTCCCCCAAAATACATAAAATTTATTGTTTTTATATAAAAGAATGTGTCTACAAAAAGCAGCAGATTGAACAAACAATTTTAACCATAAAAAATTAAATAAAAAAATGGGAGTTACAGGGCTCGAACCTGTGACCCTCTGCTTGTAAGGCAGATGCTCTCCCAGCTGAGCTAAACTCCCAAATGGCGACTCAGAAGGGGCTCGAACCCTCGACCTCCGGC
>NZ_JAHLPX010000010.1 GCF_018918145.1 Anaerotignum sp. MSJ-24 | reverse complement strand
GACTGCGGCTATTTTACTGATTATATTCTTAACCTTTATCTTCATTCTTCTACCTCCTCTTTTAGTCATAACGAAGTGCATCGATAGGATTGAGCTTTGCTGCTTTCTTCGCCGGCATATATCCGAAGAATACACCGATTCCGGCGGATATGCCGAAGGCTGTAAGCACTGCCGTTATTGTAGGGACAACGGTTATTGATTCCTGCAATATCTGCACAATCAGCTCCGTTGCCACTCCGGAGAATATATATCCGAATATAATTCCGATTATACCGCCGATGGCACTGGTCATTGCCGCCTCTATAACGAACTGCGTCAATATGGTCTTTTCCTTTGCTCCCAACGCCTTTCGTATACCGATTTCCTTCGTTCTTTCCGTTACCGATACAAGCATTATGTTCATGATACCGATACCGCCGACAAGGAGCGATATGGCTGCAATTCCCGTAAGAATTGTTATCATTATGTTCTGCATATCGGTGAGCATATCAAGCATTTCGGAAAGTGAAATAATCATATATGCGTCATCATCTTTAAAATATTTATAAAGCTCCTTATCAAGGAGATCCTTTGCCTCACTTGCATGGTCGGTATCTCGGAAAGACACCGTATACGAGCTTATAATGCCGTTTCCGGAAAGTCTTGAAACTGTTGAATACGGAAGATAAATACTGTCGTCCGTTGAAGATTCTTCGCTGTCGGCTTTTTCCTCAAGCACTCCGACTATTGTATATGTATTTCCGTTTATCTTTAACGTATCGCCAAGCGCCTGACCGCCATAGTATGCCTTGTTTACATACGAACCGACTATACATACATGAGCGCGGTTTTTCATGTCCATATACTGAAAGCCTCTGCCCTGACTGATATTGTAATCATATATGCTGAAATACTGCTCATTTATGCCCTTTATTGATGTTGTGTCAAGTGTTTCCGTACCTACCTTTGCAACACCGTTTACCGTAACATCGGGTGAAACATATTCAAAGGTATCTATGTTGTCATCAACAAGCTGCTGCATATCGTCATAGGGCATTGTCTTTGAACCTCGTCCCATTATGCTTACGGTAAGAGTATTGGTTCCCATACTTTCAAAGGATTCGGTCATATAATTTTGCATACCGTTTCCAAGACCGGTTATAAGTATAACGGCGGCAACACCGATAATTATACCGAGCATTGTAAGTATAGATCTTGTTTTATTGGATTTTATGTTTTTTATCGCCATTGAGAAGGCTTCCGCTATATTCATTCCGCTTATTCCTCCTCTCCGCCATCGCCCGCGTGCAGACCGAATTCGGAATGTACAAAGGCATCGGGATTGTCCGAAGGTCCGTCATATACAACGTGTCCGTCCTCAAGTCTTATTATCCGCTGTGCAGTTGCGGCGATTGAATTATCATGTGTGATAAGAACTATTGTGTTTCCTTTTTTATGAAGGCTCTGGAGTATCTTAAGCACCTCTCGTCCTGTTTTGGAGTCCAAAGCACCGGTTGGCTCATCGGCAAGTATAACCGAAGGCGTTCCTGCAAGTGCCCTTGCTATCGAAACTCTCTGCTGCTGACCGCCGGAAAGCTGGTTGGGAAGGTGATTTGCTTTTTCTGCAAGACCGACTCCTTCAAGGGACTTCATGGCAAGCTCTTTTCTTTTTGCCTTCGGAACTCCGGCATACATAAGCGGAACCTCCACATTTTCTTCAAGATTAAGCTTAGGCAGAAGATTATACTGCTGGAATATAAAGCCCAGCATTTTGTTTCGTATTTCCGCAAGCTGATCGGTATTCATTTTTCCGACATTGTTTCCGCCGAGAAAATACTCGCCTTCACTGGGAACGTCCAGACAGCCGATTATGTTCATACAGGTGGATTTACCGGAACCGGACTGTCCGACAATGGCGATAAACTCGCCTTTATATATTTTAAAGCTGATATGGTCTGCGGCTCGTATTGTTTCATCACCCATGTGATAAATCTTCGATACGTCCTTAAACTCAATCAGCGGTTCAATGTTATTCATAGGCTGATTCCTCCTTTATTGAGGTCCGCCGCCGGGTGCTCCGCCACCGGCATCTCCACCGCCTCCGCCGTAAGAGCCGCCGCCACTGGGTGCTACACCGCCGCCCATCATCATTGCAAACGGATCAACCGAGCTGCCTGTTTCGATATATGCTACGGAATCGCCTTCATTTATACCACTCTTTATTTCAACAAAATCATCACTGCTTACGCCTGTTTCAACCTCAACATATTCATAGCCCGAAGGAATGCTTGTATCGTCGAATTTATTTCCGGTCTGAACAAGAACTCTGTTGCCTCTTGAAATAGCTGCGGCAGGAACACCAAGAACGTCCTTAACCTCATTTACTACAATATAAGTATCTACGTTCATTCCCGGAAGAAGATTGCCATAATCTGTTATCTGAACCTCAACTGGATATGTTGTAACTCCGTTTGTAGTTGTTCCGGCAAGGTTTACGGAGGTAACCTTACCTTCAAAGGTCTGTCCGCTTACCGCATCGGCTGTAATCTGAACCTTCTGTCCGACAGATACCTTGCTTATATCAAGCTCATCAACATTCATTGTTATCTTAAGGTAAGAAAGGTCATAAATTGTGCAGAGCTTTGTGTTTGAATCTATTGTGTCTCCTGCCTTCTGGTCTTTGCTGATTATTGTGCCGTCGATGGGAGATTTGATTGTGAAATCGTCAAGATTGTCATACTGGCTTTCAAGAGAAAGCTGTGCATCCTTAACACTGTCAGCCGCCGCACTTACGGAATTTCTTACGCTTGAGCTTTCGAGTGCGATAATTGTTGAGCCGTTGGAAACCCTTGTTCCTTCGTCTGCAACTATTCTTGAAACATCGCCGCTTACCTCTGCATATACGGCTCTGTTTTCTTTATATGTAAATGTTCCGCTTGATGTTGAAGCACTTGAGCCAACCTCAGCTGTTGCAATCTGGCTGTCGGAAATGGCTCCGGGATTTGTTACGTTTATTTTAACCTTTTTAACTATTGTGTTGCCTGTGCCTACGTTTGTTGCTCCGCTTATTTCGGCTACATTACCGTTAAGTGTTTCGAATGAGCCGTAAAGAGTTACAACAGCCGACTCGCCTACATAGAAGTTTTCTGCCTCATCGGCCGGGAAATCAAGCTCAAGCGACATTGTTGAGTCATCTCTTACAGTTGCAACCTGCTGTCCTGCGTTAACCTTATCGCCTAACTCGACAAGCACATCAACAACAGTACCGTTTACCTTGCTCTTTACATTAAGGTCGGACAGATTTTCCGATGCTGTCGAGTAATTTCTCTGTGCGGAAGAAGCGTTGAGCTGTGCTTTTTCGATTGAACGCTGTGCATCTGATGAATCCATCTGGTAGAGCACCTGATTCTTCTTTACAACGTCGCCTTCTTCAAATGTATCTGAAAGAATTTCTCCCGAAAGAAGAGTTGATACAGTGTACTGGTCAGCCGGCTGTAATGTGCCGCTTCCCGAAAGCGACTCGGTTATATCCATGTTCTCCGCCGTAGCAAAGGTATACTGAGATGAACTGTCGTTTTTCTTTTTGCCGCCTCTTGCAAGTGCGGAAACAACGATGATTATAACAACAATAACGGCTATAATCGCAATTATTTTCTTTTTTGGCTTTCCCTTAAGCTTGGGAATCTTTGACGTGCTTTCGCCGTCAATATTATTTTTTTCCTCCATGATTCCATTCCTTTCATATTTAATATTAATTCATATTTTTCATAAACTCGCCGATAACATCGTTTCCCGATGACGCCTTAACAAGAAGAGCAACAAGAGTTTTTTTCTCTTTTTCAGTCAGTCTGTAAAAGATTTTGTTAAATGCCTCTGACGCCCTTTCTACAAGAATGACTCTCTGTTTTTCACCTTCATCTGTAAGAGCGATTTTAACGCATCTTGAATCCTCATCGGAACGTGTTCTTTCGATAAAGCCGAGTTCTTCAAGCTTATCGATGGTTCTTGACATAGCCGGAGTATCGGTTACGCATATTTTTGCAATATCCTTTTGTGTAAGCACGTTTTTATCATAAACGCCGACAGACAGCAGAACCTTTGCCTGATTGACCGAAAGATTGCACTCAATGGCGGCCGTTTTCAGCTCATCGGCAAAATGTGATGACAGCTCACATAAAAGTACGCCGTTAATTTCCATATATAGACCTCCTTATATATTTATTGTTTATAACAATCTATTTTAAGCTTTTTTAATGATATTCCTATTTTTAAGCATTGTCAATTACAACAAAATTATAATCTAATTAACTTTTTTAATTTTCTTATCGTTTTAGTTCCAATATACATCAAAAAATATAGTTCGTGTACGGAATATCTATCAAAAAAGCTGATAAAATCAATGTTTTCGTCAATTTAATATTTAATTAAAACAGCTTAAAAAATTATTAAAAATTTCTAATAATTCTATTATTAATATGAATTATTTATTCTGTTACACATGTAACAATCATATATTTATCTTTGTGGTTTATTATTTTACCGATTCGTTCGGATTGATAAATAAAAGCCATTCTATATATAAACATTTACAGCTCCCCGCCAAAATTTTTTCAAATATAAATAAAATCATATTGACTCTATAATCGTTATAGACTTTACACTTATTTCTGTTAAAATAAACATAAGGAGCATATTTTTATGGAAAGAAATCTAACAGAAGGCAGTGTACTCAAAACGGTTATCTATTTTTCACTTCCGTATCTGCTTTCATATTTTTTACAGACATTATACGGCATGGCAGATTTATTCATAATCGGACAGTTCAACGGCGTTGACAGCACAACGGCTGTTTCGGTCGGCAGTCAGGTAATGCACATGCTTACCGTAATAATAATCGGGCTTGCCATGGGGACAACGGTGATGACCGGCCGTGCCGTCGGCGAAGGCAACCGCAGGAAAATATCCTGTGCAATAGGCAACACTATAACGCTTTTTGCTATACTTGCGGCTGTTGTTACGGTCGTTCTTCTTCTTTCTGTCAACGGAATAATCTCACTTATTTCCACACCGACGGAGGCGGTTCCGCAGGCAAAGGATTACCTCATCATCTGCTTTATAGGCATTCCGTTCATAACCACCTACAACATAATCAGCTCTGTTTTCAGAGGCATCGGCGATACCAAAAGCCCTATGTACTTTGTTGCGGTTGCCTGTGTTTTCAACATAATTCTCGATTATGTTTTCATCGGCTTTTTCAAGCTCGGTGCGGCAGGAGCGGCTTTGGGCACGACTCTTTCGCAGACGGTCAGCGTAATTATTTCTCTTGCGGCAATACACAAAAAGCAAATGCTGCCGAAAATAACAAAATCGGACTTAAAGCCGGACAGAGCCACAATGGGAAGTCTGCTTAAAATCGGCATACCGGTTGCCGTCCAGGACGGATTTATACAGGTATCGTTCATAGTCATAACAATATTTGCAAACCGAAGAGGCTTAAACGATGCGGCGGCAGTAGGAATAGTCGAAAAGCTTATCGGAATATTTTTCCTTATTCCGTCCTCCATGCTTTCCACCGTTTCTGCCCTTTCCGCACAGAACATCGGTGCAGGAAAGCCGGAGCGTGCTGTTCTTACATTAAAGTATGCGGCAATAATCGCCGTTGCCTTCGGAGTGACGACATCGATAGCTATGCAGTTTTTTGCCGAAAATGCAGTTTCACTCTTTGCAAGCGATTCTACTGTAATACAGCTTGGCGGAAAATATATGCACAGCTATGTATGGGACTGCGTATTTGCCGGAATAAATTTCAGTTTCTGCGGATATTTCTGCGCATGCGGCCTGTCCAACATTCCGTTTATGAACAACTGCATTTCGATTCTTGCCGTAAGAATACCCGTTGCATACATGGCATCAAAATTTTTCACGGCATCACTTTTTCCCATGGGACTGGCATCGCCGTTAGGCTCTCTGCTTTCGGTATTTATTTCGGTAACGGCATATATGTGGCTCAAACGACACCCGGAGAAGGTTATGCTGAATATATAAAACAGGAGAAAACATGGATAAAAAGGATCTTTTTCAAATCGGCGATGTGGCAAAAATGTTCCACCTTAGCGTCGGTTCATTAAGGCATTATGAAAAAATAGGCTTATTAAAGCCGGAATATACGGACAAAGAAACAGGCTACCGATACTACGGAATGCAGCAGTTTGAGGTTTTGACAATGATACGCTTTCTGCGTGTACTTGACATGCCTTTGGACGAAATACGGCTGTTTCTTTCTGACCGAAAAATTCAGACAACACAGGAAATGCTGAAAAAACAGAAAAAGATTATATTGCAGAAACAGACCGAGCTTAAGCTGATAGAACAGCGTATAAACCGCAGTCTTGCGATGATAGACGATGCCCTTTCCTCTGAGGTAAACATAATAACGGTCAAACACATTCCGCAGAAGAAGGTGGCATGGCTGAGAACCAGTGTATCACCGAAGGCATATTTCGATTTAGAGCCGTCCATACGTGCGTTGGAAAAGGACAGCAATGATGCCGTTGTATATCTCGGCAAGGTCGGCATAGGCATAGCAAAGGATAAGCTGACAAAAGGCATATTTGATGAATACGACATGGTCTTTATCACTCTTGAGCAGGAGGACAGCTACTACGGCGAAACCGACATATGGGAGGAAACCGATTGCGTATGTATACGGTTTCACGGAAGCCATAGAGACGCACCGGAGTATTACAAAAAGCTCATTGAGTGCATCAATGAGCATGGTATGTGCATAAGCGGTTTTTCAAGAGAGATAACAATGATAGACAACTGCATAACGGACGAAACGGATAAGTTCGTAACGGAAGTACAGATACCGGTAACATATGGGGCTTTGCCACAAACCCTACAAAACTTTAATTAACTACATTCATAGAATGTAGTTTTAGGAAATAATTAAAATTGACTACAAAAGTTAGATTTTGTATTTTCAAAATTGCGTTAAGATCGAGCAGCATTCCTGCGAATGTATATGGTTATATTTGGGAGTATCCTAAAGTTTGTGTAAACCTCCAAACTGATGTAAGATAAAATTACTCAGTTTGGAGGTTATTTTTATGGCAAGAAGAAAAGACAGCCCACAAAAAGCAGCAATGAGAGAAATGATGCGTGACTATCTGAAAAATAATGATATCAGTATCAAAGATGGCACCGATGTAAATAGTATCATGCGTGACATGATGTCTGTCATTTTGGAAGGTGCTTTGGATGAAGAACTGGATGAAGAATTAGGATATTCCAAGTATGACTATCGAAACAAAGAAACAGATAATAGTAGAAATGGACATTCCAGCAAAACCATGCACACCAGTTATGGAGATATGGATGTGGCAATCCCAAGGGATCGTAATGGTGATTATGAACCACAGTTGATTAAAAAATATCAGAATACCGTAACTCAGGACATGGAAGAAAAAATACTTTCCATTTGCCATATCTGTACCGCCCTTTACACTTCTTAATCATCATAGTGATTAAATTCATTAAATAACCTCATATTCTATATCTTTTTTACTCATAACATCATAAACCTATCATCTCAAATTCTTGTTTGATATAAGAATAGCACATTTTTTCCCCATTTTAAGTCGCATAGTAGGCGACATTCTTTCATTGCATTTATAAATATTATAGCATCTATAATTCTTCCGACAATATAAAAAATACCGGTAGGTTTATCCTATCGGTATTTTTATTAAAGTTTCGGTTCACAATTTTTAAAGGTTTATTGGAGGTGTAGTTCTAACCTCTTAAATATTATAGAACGACTTCATTCCTCTATATTCCGCACTTTCTCCCAGCTCGTCCTCTATTCTGAGCAGTCTGTTATATTTTGTAACTCTGTCGCTTCTTGCCGGAGCACCGGTTTTAATCTGTCCGGCATTTACCGCAACGGCAATATCGGCTATTGTCGTGTCCTCTGTTTCGCCTGAGCGGTGGCTTACTATTGCGGTCATGTTATGTCTGTTGGCAAGCTCGATTGCATTGAAGGTTTCCGTTAATGTTCCGATCTGGTTTATTTTGATGAGTATTGCATTTCCTGCATTAAGCTCAATACCCTTCTGAAGGCGTTTTGTGTTTGTAACAAAAAGGTCATCGCCAACAAGCTGAACCTTGTTGCCAAGCTCTTTGGTGAGCAGCTGCCAGCCTGTCCAGTCCTCTTCCGCAAGTCCGTCCTCGATTGAAATGATAGGATATTTATCGCAAAGCTTTTTCCAGAGCTCCACCATTTCATCACTTGTTCTGATTACTTCTCTGCCGGTCATTTTGCTTTCGCCGGGAAAATGATACTTTCCGTCATTTTCATCAAAAAGCTCACTTGTTGCCGGATCCATTGCGATTTTTATATCACTGCCCCAGCCATAGCTGGCGTTTTCGACAGCCTCTTTAATAAGGTCGATAACCGAATCCGCTGTCGGAAGGTCGGGAGCAAAGCCGCCCTCATCACCTACCGCAGTTGAAAGTCCTTTTGACTTAAGCACATTTTTAAGGCTGTGGTATATCTCCGCACACATTCTTAAGCCTTCCTTAAATGACGGTGCTCCTACCGGCATAATCATAAATTCCTGGAAATCTACCGTATTGTCTGCATGCTTTCCACCGTTCATAATGTTCATCATAGGCACAGGAAGAACCTTTGTGTTAAAACCGCCGAGATATCTGTAAAGTGGCTGACCGAGGCTTGCGGCTGCGGCCTTTGCGGCGGCAACGGAAACACCGAGTATTGCGTTTGCTCCGAGTCTGCCCTTGTTCTCTGTTCCGTCAAGCTTAATCATTGTGTTGTCAATGCCTGTCTGATCAAGAACGTCCATGCCAATTACTACCTTTGCGATTTCTTCGTTTACGTTATTAACAGCTTTTTCAACGCCTGCACCGCCGAAACGTGTTCCGCCGTCACGAAGCTCCACTGCCTCAAACTGTCCCGTTGATGCACCGCTGGGAACGAGTGCAACGCCCTTTATGCCGTTCGCAGTTGTTATTTCCACCTCAACTGTCGGATTTCCTCTTGAATCAAGTACTTCTCTTGCATAAACCTCTGTAATTTTTGTATTCATAAGACATCTTCCTTTCTATTTATTATATACATTATTCTAAGGGCTCTGCCCTTAAACCTGCCACCCTTTAAAAAGGTTGGATCCAAACTTTGTCAACCTATTTCTGCGAAATAGGTTTAGAATAGTATTAAAGCATAAATTTCAATATTTTCCCTAACTACATTCGTTAGAATGTAGTTAATCAAAGTTTAAAAGTTTGAATCAAAACTTTTTTAAAGTTTTGTGGGATTTGGGGCAACGCCCCATGGTTTTGACTTTATTATTTTCCAACTGCCTTGATTAATCTAAATACCTCTTCGGCGGTATGTGCCATGTTTTTCTTTGAGTTTTCCTTATCCACTGCCTCTTCAAGCGTCATTGCTCTTGGGATAATCGGGAAAAATGCGTCCATTCCCTGTGCATTGCATTCGTCTGCGTCCTCGGTTATACATCCGGCAAAGCCGATAACGACAGCACCATGCTTTTTTCCGAGCCTTGCAACACCCATCGGGCCTTTTCCCATTGCTGTCTGGAAATCTATTCTGCCTTCGCCCGTTATAACGTAGTCCGCACCTTCGATATAGCTTTCAAGCTCCGTTTCTTCAAGCACAATGTCTATGCCGGACTTTAACTCTGAGTTAAGATAAACCGAGAAAGCGTATCCGAGTCCGCCGGCAGCTCCTGCTCCGGGAAAATCAATATTGTCAATACCGTATTTTTTATATGTAACCTCTGCGAAGTTTTTACAGCCTTCGTCAAGATAGCTTATTATAGCCTCTGTTGCACCCTTCTGCGGTCCGTAAACATTACTGCATCCGTTGTCGCCGCAAAGCGGATTGTTTACGTCGCAGGCAATTTTGAAATTACATTCCTTCAATTCAGCTATAACCGCAGAATCATCAATCTCTTTTATCTTAACGAGATTTTCGCCGTTGCCTTCAAGCTCGTTTCCGTTTTCGTCAAGAAATCTCCAGCCGAGTGCCGTAAGCATTCCTATTCCACAGTCGTTTGTGGCACTTCCGCCGATACCGATTATAAAGCTTCTCATTCCATTTTTTACTGCGTTCTTTATTGTTTCGCCTACGCCGTAGGTGCTTGCCTTAAGCGGATTTTTCTCCTTATCAGGCACAAGCACAATGCCTGCCG
This sequence comes from Anaerotignum sp. MSJ-24, assembly GCF_018918145.1. Taxonomy (GTDB): domain Bacteria; phylum Bacillota; class Clostridia; order Lachnospirales; family Anaerotignaceae; genus Metalachnospira. The sequence goes on along the minus strand of NZ_JAHLPX010000010.1, from coordinate 39,799 downwards.
CCGACGCCATTTCTATTACGGCTGTCTTTCTTTCGGGAAGAACGGCATATACGCTTTCTGTCGGCTTTCCCATCGGGCCTTTTACGGTAACCCTTTTCAGCTCACCGTTCATTCCTTCCGCAAGTGCCTCAACCGTTCCTTCGCCTCCGTCCGCAAGGGGACGGACGATAACGTCCGCTTTGTCCCCATATACTCTTTCAATGCCGTTTTTGATTGCCGTTCCTGCCTCAATCGAGGATAAGCTTCCTTTTAATGAGTCTATTGCTATAACTACCTTCATCGCTGTGACCTCCGTAAATGTTTATTTTACAGTTATAATTTTCATAAGGTTTGTCGAACCCGCACGTTCTTCGGAATTTTTGTTCACAATTCCGGCAATAACAACCGCCGTATCGTCTGTGCGGAGAATATCCTTGCCCTTGAGCATATCCACTGCCGAATCAATGAGTGACTCCGTTGTCATTTCCTTCTTTTCGTACATGGGTATTATTCCCCAGTACATCTGCATCTGTCTTACTATTTCTTTATTGGGCGATGTTCCGATAACAAGTGCCTCAGGCTTCCATTTGGAAAGCATCATTGTTGTAAATCCGCTGAAGCTCGGTGCGATAATCGCCTTTGCGTTGAGTGTGCTTGCCGCAAGAACAGCCGCATTGCACACAACATTTGCAACATTTCTTTTGTTGTCCTTTGAAATTTTTCTCTGTCTGAAGGAGTTGTAATCGAGATAATGCTCTGTTTCCTCAACAATTTTTACCATTACCTTAAGTGCCTCAACGGGATATTTTCCCATTGCGGTTTCGCCGGAAAGCATTACAACGTCCGTTCCGTCATATACCGCATTGGCAACGTCCGTAACCTCTGCTCTTGTCGGTCTGGGATTTCTTATCATAGAGTCAAGCATCTGTGTTGCTGTTATAACGGGCTTGCACGCCTCCGAGCATTTGTCAATCATCATCTTCTGAATATGCGGTACTCTTTCGGGAGGAATTTCAACGCCCATATCTCCTCTGGCAATCATAATTCCGTCTGCCGCCTCTATGATTGAGTCGATATTTTCGATTCCTTCTTCGTTTTCGATTTTTGCGATAACCTTTATTGTAGAATTATGCTCTGCAATCATTTTTTTGATTTCCGTAACGGCATCCGCTGTTCTTACGAACGATGCGGCTATAAAGTCAAAGCCGTTTTCTATGCCGAAAAGTATGTCCTCTCTGTCCTTATCGGTAAGACAGGGAAGATTTGTTTTTACTCCGGGAATATTAACTCCCTTTCTTTCGCCAAGCTCACCGCCGTTTATTACCTTACATTCGATTTCCGTTCCGTCTATTTTTTCCACCTTAAGCTCGATAAGTCCATCGTCAATGAGCACCGTTGAGCCAACGGTTAAATCGTCGGTGAGCTCGCTGTAATTTACATGTCCGATTTCACTATTGCCGGTAACAAGTCTTGTTGTCAACGTATATTTCTGACCTTCCTCAAGATAAACCTTTTTGCCGCCTTCGAGTGTTCCTGTTCTTATTTCCGGGCCCTTTGTGTCGAGAAGAGCCGCAACGGGAAGGTCAAGCTCTTCTCTTACGCTCTTGAGTATTTCAAGCTTTCCGAGGTGTTCCTCATGCGAACCGTGCGAAAAATTAAATCTTGCAATGTCCATTCCGTTTAAAACAAGCTGTTTCATTGTTTCTCTGTTTTCTGTGTTCGGTCCCATTGTGCAGATGATTTTTGTCTTTTTCATATTTACCATTCCCTTCGTTTATATTATTTGCTTTATTATTTGTTTTTCTGTTCTTTTCTATGTACATAATATAGCATAGATATATATATGCCGCTATGTTATACAAACCATAGTTTTAAAACAATTTAAAGAAAACATTGGTATTGATAACAATAACATTACAATTATTTTGCTTGTATCAAATGAGCTAAAATGACATAATTATTAAAATACACTAAGCAAAATTATTAATGTATAAAGAAACGATTGTATTAGGGAAAATAATTATGAAAAACAAATTTAAAAGCCTTCTGCCCATTATTATAGTAACAATAATTACCGCCTTTGTTTCGATAGGTGCTTACTATAATCTTTTGCATAAGGAATATAATAAGTGCAATTAAATTCTGATTGATTTATCGGAATCAATGAGTCAAGAGATACGAATACGTTTTGAGGATAATATAAATCTTCTGAACATCCTGGCAAAAAGAATACAGCGTGAAGGCATCATAAATTCAAAAGACAAATATTATAAATTTAATACATGATGCAGGTGCTACATCGGTTTTTTCGAGAATTTATGTTTTATATCCAGACAATACGGTTCTTTTTCCGGACGGTTCTTTATACATTCTTGATGACGAAATCACATTTGATGACATCTCAACGGGCTTAAGGAAACAAACGACAAGCTTGGACATGAGGCCGGCGATGAGCTTATAAGACGGACTGCCGAACAGTTCACGAAGGAATTTCCTAAGCATTCCTATCGTACCGGCGGTGATGAGTTTGTTGTGCTTCATGCGAATATAGACAAGCATGAGTTTTACCGCAAGGTGGAAACACTGGTAGAAAATCTGAAAATGAATGATATAAGTATTTCATACGGCATACTCTGGAAGGAGCAATGCGATAATCTGGAGCTGATGCTTAATGAAGCGGACAAGCTGATGTATGAAAACAAAAAGGAGTTCTACTCCAACAGCAAGTATGACAGGCGAAAAAACAGAAGAGAATAAAGAAAAATTTTATTTTATACCTATCGGTATTTTTACAAAATCATTTTGCGGCTTTACAAGTCGCAATTTTTTTATTTGTGAGGGAGGAAACTCTTAGAATTGCGAATACTGACCGCACAAGTATGCACCCCGAAGAAAACGGGGTGGTCGCAGACCGTTTTGCATAGCAAAATGCTTTGACCATGATGCGGCGGTCGAAGACCACTTTGCGAAGCAAAGTTCTGAATAGGCGGTTTTGCGTAGCAAAATGCTTTGACCAGTGAACCGCAAAGTATGCACCCCGAAGAAAACGGGGCGGTCGAAGACCGTTTTGCGTAGCAAAATGCTTTGACCTACTGACCGCACAAGACGGTGCGGTTGCCAAAGGCAACTTTCGTTTACGAAAGTCATGACCATGATGCGGCGGTCGCAGACCGCTTTGCGAAGCAAAGTTCTGAATATGGTGCGTTTGCGTTAGCAACTTTCGTTTACGAAAGTCATGACCAACGACTTCCTCCCTCACGCTCTCTCTTTTCCTGACACGCTTAAGTTACAAAAAACCGCTGACCTTCGCAGGAATGCTGCTCGGTCTGTCAGCGGTTTTGTAAATGTCGGCTATTTAAATTGGTACAAAATTTTAAATTAAATTTGTTATCCCCAAAAATCATTTGATAAAATGATTTTATAAAATTTAGATGAATCCTTTTTAAAGGATTCTGGGGTTTGGGGCAAAGCCCCATATGTTTTTATTATTATTTCATAATTGTATTGACATATAATACAGCACTGCGTCCTTGAACTCTCTCGGATTAAAGCCCGTTTTGCGATATATCTGTTCAAGACGGTACTGCAATGTATTCTTATGGATATGCAGCTCGTCCGCCGTCTGCTTAAGCGACATTGAATTATCATAATACACCGCAAGCAGTTTAATATCCTCATCGGTCAGACCCTTCAGCATACGCTCCGAAAACTTCTTTTTTGTCTTTGCGTCAATGCTTTCGGTTATTATATTTATTGTCATATCGTCAAAGGCGGTAATACGCTCATTATTTTTAACCGCATTACCGAGTGCAAGCTGAGCGTAGCGATATGACTCGCTTAGACCGTCAACCTTTTCCTTCGTTCCTATTCCGCAGTTCAGCTTATCCTCACTCAGCTTTTCAATGGTTCTTATAACAATTTTTTCATATATATTCGGCACAACAACGGCTATTTTATCCGGGAATATATAACCGCAGATGAGCTTTTTTCGGTTTTCGGAAACAAGCTCCAAATGCTTCTGTACCTGTGCCGCCCTATCCGTCTTTATCAGCATAACCGCATATTCACCGGTCAGGTCAAAGCCAAGCTCATGTGCGAGCGGCTCTATATCGTCGGCATAGTTATATATCAATGCAAAAACAAGGCGTTCTGTCCTACGGCGTTCGTCAAGGCTATTAACCTTCTGGAAATTTTCACGAATGAAAACCTCGCTTATCTTTGTTATCAGAAAGCCATAGCGTTCCACCTCGGTCGGCTCACCGGTTATGCCGATAACGCCCATTACATTGCCGTCGTATATAATCGGATAATTAATGCCCTTCTTTGTACCGCGGTATTCATCATCGGTTGAAACAACACCCATAACGCCGCTTTCTGCCGTTTTATAGCCGGATTCGTGGAAATCGCCTATTCTTTCGGCATTGGTGCTTGCGGTAATAATACCCTTTCTGTCTATGAAGTTGATGTCAAAGCTGACAACCGACTTGACCGAGTCAACTATCTGCTGTGCCAGCTCGCTGTTTATATCAAAAAATCTGTTCATAATATCACCAAAAAGACCTTGGGACTCCGTCCCAAACCCAGCAAGCCTTTAAACCATTCAGAACTTTGCTTCGCAAAGCGGTCTTCGACCGCCGCATCTATCTTTGCGATTCATTGCTTGACCTAAACTTTATTGAAAATCATTTTATCAAATGATTTTTGGGATATATAATAACTTATATCCCAAACTATTTCGCAGAAATAGTTTATCAAAAGTTTTACTTGATTTTTTTTCAAAAAATCATGGGGTTTGGGGCAAAGCCCCATAATATTAATCTTATTTAAATACGTTATAAATTTCGTCCTTCTCCTGCGGCACAAGCTCTTTTCTTTCGCCACCGGCAATCACATATCTTCCGCCATCGGTTATCTTTCCGATTATTGCGGCATTTACACCGCTTTCCTTAAGCTGTGCAACAAGCTTTTCTCCGTCAAAAGCCGTTATAATCATTGTTCCGCTGGAAATAAGTCTGTATAAATTCACACCTGCGGCATTGCATATCTTTCTCGTACATTCAAGAACGGGAATTTTATCAGCATACAGCTCCAGACCTGTTCCGGAGCACTCTGCAACCTCCCATACAGCACCGAAAATGCCGCCTTCGGTTGCATCGTGCATTGCAGTTGCACCAAAGTCTGCCGCTATCCTGCCTTCCTTAACTACGCTTATCATCTCCGCAAGCTTTTTAGCCTCGGCTATTTCGGCTTTATCCATTGTTTCGGCAAGCCTGTCCTCATAATCATTGGCAATTATGGACGTACCTTCGATAGCCGCCCATTTGGTCATTATAATGTCCTGTCCTGCCTTTGCTCCGGATGACGAAATAAAGTTTCTGCCCTTTGTTTTTGCCACAACCGTTCCGCTGACAACCGGCTTATTAACAGCTGCAGTTATCTCCGTATGTCCGCCGAGCACTTCAATACCAAGCTCTCCGGCAGCTTTATAAACTCCATTTATTATATCGCTTAAGTCCTCCTCGGTGCTGTGCTCCGGAAGAAGTGCCGTAAGCAGAATACCGATTGGCTCTGCACCGGCTGATGCGGCATCATTGCAGTTGATATGCACAACAAGATACCCGGCGTTTGAACCCGATGCCGTAATGGGATCGGTGGAAAGAACGCATATTTCACCTTCGGTATCAACTGCCGAGCAATCCTCGCCTGTTGACGGACGTATAACAACGTCCTTTCTTTTGTGCTTATTGTTATTGATTGGATCAAGTACTATTCTGTTAAGTATATCAACGGGTACCTTGCCCGTTTCCAGCTCTTTTGACATTTTTCTGTTCTCCGTATATTTTATTCCGCACCTATTGTCGGTAAATCATCATCTCCGCCGATCGGCTCGGTTGTTTCCGGTGGTGTTGTCGGCTCTGTCGGTGTTGAAGGCTGTGTCGGAACCTCGGTAGGTGTGCTCGGTGTCGAAGGTTCTGGATTTGAAGGCGTTGAAGGCTGTGTTGTTTCGCCGCCGCCGATAACAGGTGTTTCCTCTGTGTTTTCCGGCTCTCTTACCTTTGTTCCTACCGTAACCTCATCAGCCGTTGCAGAATATGTCGAAGACGAGAACCATTCACGGCTTACAAGCTTTCCGTCCTCATACACAAGCTTATAGGTATCGACCTTTGCACCTGTTTTTCCTGTATATGTAACAACTCTTTCATCTGTATACATATTCGGGTCTTCCGTTATTTTTTCAGCCGGTTTATTAACCGTTGCAACCCATACCTTTTCAAAGTCTACCTTATGTCCGGCGTCATGTATTTCCTTGCCGTATATATTGCAGACTACCTTATAATTATCTATATATGCCTCAATTCTTACGGGATAATCCGTATCATTCTGGAATCTTAAGTTTTTATATGTTCCGGCAACAGCCGCATCTCTTCCGAGCGGAACATAACCGACCATAAGCGAATGGTTATATCTTTCTACAATCTTAAGCTCGGCAAAAATAGCCGCATTATAAACTGTTGTTGTTACCTGGCAAACGCCTCCGGCAATGGCAGAAACGATTTTGCCGTTTTCGATAACTCCGGCATTTTTATAACCGTTTGCGGCTGTCTGCGGCCCAAGAAGGCTATTCATATCGAATATATCGCCCGGCTGAAGAACAGTGCCGTTTATCTTTTCGCAGGCAACACGAAGATTTTCGTTTCTGTTGGCATCGCTTGCAGTGAATGATGTAGAATATGAGCCGATAAGTGTTTCCTCATAATCCTCATCAACATCGGCCGAAACAGGCACAATGCCCTCGAAAACTCCGGCTTTAATGCTGTTTTCGATTGTATCGGCGGTCTTTTCAACGTCCATGCTGAATTTTTCCGCATCTGTCAGCTTATCGGTTTCCTGTTTGATTGCGTTAAGCATGGAAACAAGCTTTTCCCTGTCGCAGATATACGAAACGGCAATATCCGCAGGCTCTTCGGCAAGTGCCTCAACCTCGGCAACTCTCTCGTCCTCCGTGCCTGTTCTGCCAATTTCCGCAGCGGCCTTAACCGCTGTGTCTATGTCCGGCTTAACGTCTATTGTTTCTGAAATTATCTCTCTTGTCTGGTCTTTAAAATCAACGGCTATCTTTTCCGGCACAACAAGCTCTGCCTCAAGCCTTTCTCTTGCCGCTTTTTCGGTAAGGCCGCCCACATCAATGCCGCCTATTGATACGCCATCGTATATTATTTCGTCGTCCTCGGCATTTTCTTCCTCCTGTGTCGATTCTTCGCCGGATTTATTTTTTCCACAGGCTGCCGCCGGCAAAACAAAGCTTACAGCCAGCATAAAAGCTGCTGCTTTTTTTAATTTTGTAGAAAATTTCTTCATATCTTATGCCTCTTCAAATATATATTTTAATTGATTTTTATTGTTCCCAATCATCATTTATATTATCACAAACCGCAATGTCATACAAGGAAAAACAAGCTGAAATATCGTTCGAAAAATACGATATTTTATAACTTTTATCAAAAGAATTATGGGGCTTTGCCCCAAACCCTACAAGCCTTTAAACCGTTCAGAACTTTGCTTCGCAAAGCGGTCTTCGACCGCCGCATCTATCTTTGCGATTCATTGCTTGACCTAAACTTTGATTAACTATATTCTACGAATGTAGTTTTGAAAATAATTCTTGTTCAAATATGTATCTTGTGAACTAAATAATATAATCTTTAAAATCATTTCAAGAAATGATTTTTATAAAGTTTAGATGAATCCTTTTCAAAGGATTCTGGGGTTTGGGGCAAAGCCCCATAGGTTTTGATTTTGAAAAAGCGTGCCGTTTAGACACGCTTTTATCTATTTCTTTCTGTTTCGTTTAAGCTCCGCAAGCCTATCCGCCGAGGACTTTTCCTCTGCCGGCTTATCGTTTTTCTTCGCCTTTTCCTTGGTTTTTGTTTTTGGCTTATCCTCCGCCGGCTCGGCCTTCCTCTGCTCTGCCATCTCAAAGACTGCCTTTCCTTCCTTCTTCTTCGGCTTAAGCTTGGCAATCACAGCCGCCGCCCTGTCGGTTATCTCCGGGAACCTTCTTAATACAATGTCAATCAAAAGTGCTATTATCGCCGCAACAATAAGCCCAACCGTAATATCTCTTTGTCCCATTGTCTGCGGAAGTGCCGATGAATAGACCTCATCGGGCGATGTTATGACCGATATTCCCTCATATGACGCAAGCTCATCTATAACGCCGTTATCGGTAAAGCTGCGTGTGTCATATTCCTTCGGATAGCTCAATATAAAGCCTGTGTTATATACATTATCGTCACCTTCGGAAACCTTTTCCGTAAGTGTGATTATATATGCACCTTCCTTGTCTGTCGGTATCGTTCCCTTGTATTCACCGGGAGAAACCGCCGTCATGCCTATGCTGTATTCCTTGCCTTCAGTATCAAGCACCAGTGCCGAAAGTTCGACTGTTTTTGTGCTGACCGGTATCTTTGCCGTTATCTGCGAAACGCCGTCAGCCGCTTCTGCCGAAACATCGACATCATAAAGCACATCACTGCGCATTGTATAGCTGACAAGATTTCGTATTATCTGTGTTCCCTCGTCTGCACCGAGCCAGTCGTTTGTCCACTGTCCGCTTAAGTCGCTTGTCCATGCGGCCGTTCTTCCCAGACCATACTGCCATACCGCAAGCACCGGCTCTTCGGTATCGCTCTGGAGTATTACATCTGCTCTGCTCTTTGCCGTTGTGGAAACATATCCGTGAAGCATAGGAACGGAATCAACTCCGTCCGTTATCGTTGACTGCTCAACCGCTGTCGGATAAAAATCCTCATTGTTCAGATAATCCTTACTTGCAACCGTTGTTTCATATACAAATATTTCCGGAAGACTTGAAAACTGGCTTGCAAAATAATAACGTCCCTTTCCTTCGTCTGCGATATACTGAAGAAGCTTTGTATCTGCTCCATTGCCGACCGCTATTGTGGAAATGGTTATTCCGTCATTTCTCGCCATGGAAAGCAGTCCGCCGTAGCCCTCCTGTTCAGCCTGTCCGTCCGTAAGGAGTATTATATGCTTAACCTTTGCGTCTGTATCGGCAAGCTTTGAGCATGCAGCTCTCAATGCCGGAAGTATGCTTGTGCCTCCTCCTGCCTGTATTGTGCCGATTTTGTCGCCTATTGTTTCAAGATTGCCGCCAACCTTGGTCAGGTCAACAACCCATTGTGCCTGTGTATCAAAGGAGATTACGCCTACCCTGTCATTATCGTCAAGCTGTTCAATGCCTCTGTATGCCGCTTCCTTGGCTATATCCATACAGGATATTCCCTGACTTGTGTCATCCATTGAACCCGAACGGTCTATAACCATAACCATTGCAAGGTCGGGATCTTCGGACTGTGTTTTTATCTCCGACTCGACCGGAAGAATGTCCTCAAGCACCGTTCCCTTATAATCGCCCATTCCGTAGGCATCTTCGCCGCCGATTGTTATAAGACCGCCGCCGGCATATTTAACATAGCTTTCAAGTGAGTTTACAAAGTCCTCATTCAAATCATTATATGCTGTGTCCGCAATAACCACTGTGTCATAGCCTATGAGCGAATCATAGTCGTTTGGCGTATTTGACGGACTGACCTTTGTTACATCAAGCTGTGCCGATTCAAGAATATTTTTCATATTCTCCGCAGACTCATTATCACCGACAACAAGCACCGCCGGAAGGTTCTGTGCATAGCAGTAGCCGTAAACCGAGTTATTCTGATAGAATGTATCTTTTTCGGGAGTTATCTCCGCATGGTATGTTATGCCGCCGCCCGTAAGTGCCCTATCAGTAAACACATATCGGTTTTCGCCGTTTTTAAGGCTTATCGTTTCGTTTACGACAAGCGTACTGCCTCTGTAAAGTCTGAGCACAGCCGACTGTGAGCCGACCGAATCAATTACGACATTAACGTCATAATCCATATTCAGATTTACATACTGCGGAAGCGATATTTCACGCACTCCGGCTTCGTTTTCAACCGCATTGCTTATGTCATACACAAGAAGGCTTATGCTATCGCTCTTAAGCATATTTCTTAATGAAACAACATCACCCTTTGTTTCCTGTCCGTCTGTCATAAGCACTATACGCTTATTTGTATTTTTGTCGTATATTGTCGCCGCCGATTTTATTGCCGACTCAATATCGGTGCTTTCCTTTCCGGCTGTCGGTGTGTCCAGCTTAACGGCATTATATTCGTTGGTTGCCGGAAGAACGGTTATTGGTCTTGACGCAAAGGCAACGACCGCCGTTTTATCTCCGTTTTTCTTATGCTCCTGTGCGGAATCTATAAAGCTTTCGAGCTTGGACGTACTTACCGATGTACTGTCCGATACATCCGCAAGGAATATTGTTGTGTCGTCCTTTGCCTTATCGATTATGCTCATTCCGCTTAATGCCATAATAAGGAAGGACGCCGTTATTATTCTTATTACCGTTGATACCCATGTATACCTGCTGCCCTTGACAATTTCTTTTTTTATTATGAACACTGCCGCCGCAATAATAATGGGTATCAGTATCAGTAAATATGCTTTATCAGCGTTTAATGCCATGATATTTCACCCACCATTCCGCTATAAGTGCCAGTATTGCCAAAACAACAAGTGCATTCAGCAGCGAACCGCCGCCCTTTACCGCTGTTCCCGTGCTTCCGGAGGTATCCTGTCCTTCCAGTGCGGAAAGACGGCTTTCGGTATCGGTTTTTACATTTACTGCCGTTGGATATTCCCTTACCGTTCCGTCCGTACCGTATACGGAAACCGTATAAAATCCGGGCTGTTGTGTATCGCTGTAATCTGCCGAAGGGAAAGGAGGAGCTACCGTTCTTTCCTCTCCTTCAGTATTTGTTACGGTTATTCTTTCCGCAGCCGCAGAGTAAGCCGTATTCAGCTTTTGTCCGCAGTATATGCTCGTTGTGCCGGAGCGTGACGGAAGAAAATAATCCGCAAGGTTATATATCATAACAGGAAAATCCTTCATAAGCGGAAGCTCGCTGTCATGCAGATCAAATGAAAATACGCATATACGCTGTCCGTTGTTCTCTCCTTTTATTATCACAGGCGTTCCGTCTGCCGAAAGCTCGGTGACTGCCCATGAAGGACGGACAATGTTTTTCGTCTGCGAAAGTGCAAAGCTCAATGCACCGTCTGCCGAAAGCTCAGTGTTTCCGGTCGCATAGCCGTTTATGGTTTTTGTTCCGTCGGTTTCTATGAAAGGATTTCCGTCGGGCGGATTGAGAACAAATATACCACCGTCTGTCGGCATTTCATCCGGCAGTGTGCCATCGAAAATATAGAGGTCATAGCCTGTCAGATCCGCTGTTTCCATAACCGTCGGGCTCATTTTATAAAGCTCTGTGCCGTCAACAAGGCCGACTGCATTTTCAAGAAAGGTGTTTCCGTCAGTCACAAGAAGCACCCTTGCGTTTTCGGATTTATTAACCGCCGTATAATAAGTATCATCGGCAGAAAGTATATCCTCCGGCGTAAGTGTAACGGTTATTTCCGCATTATCCGTTGTTTCTGCATCATATACATTTTCGAGAACAATGGTTTTCTGCTCATTGCCCTGTAATATAACGTCATTTACAGCCACAGCCATATCGTTTACATAGACCGTAACCGTTTTTCTTGCGTCCTGTGTGCCATAATTTGCCATGCTGACAAGAACATTCCCGCCGCTGGCAGATGCAAGGGTTATTGCGGCATTTTCGGTGCTCTGGCCTGTATAACGCATATTTGCACTGTCCTTAAGCGTTTTAAAATCGTCCGCATTATCCGTAAAAATATATATTCCGCCTTCTATTTTTGCCGCCTCTGCCGCCGCAAGAGATTCGAGTGCATCGGTATCAATGCCACCATAGGTCTGTTCAATTCCTCTTATGGCTGACTGTGCCGCATTTTTATCGTTTCCAGAATACACCGTATAGGGAACCTCGCAGGCAGAAATAACCGTTATATTGCTCGATGCAGATGCTGAACCGATAAGCTTTTCGGCTCTGTCCTTTGCAAGCTCAAGACGGGATTCACCAAGCTCATCTGCGGACATACTTGCCGAAGAATCCATAACGACAACATAATTATATGATGTTCCGAAAGCGGTTACATAAGGTCTTGCCGCCGCAAGACCGAGCGCCGCCGCCGCAATGAGCTGAAGTATAAGCGGAAGGCTCTTTTTCAGCTTCTGCCATGGCTTTGACTGCACGCTTGTATCCACCGCACGCTCCCAGAGAAACGTGCTCGGAATTTTTACATCTTTCTGCTTCTGCTTAAGCATATGGAGTATAATTACTGCCGGAACGCCCAATAACGCCAGCAGACCTATTATATTGAAAAATCCCATAAAAAACTCCTTATTTTTTACCTATCCTTAAGGACAGAATACAATTTGCGGCTTTACAAGTCGCAAGGTCGTCTTTGCGAGGGGTGCGCACTTAAATTGCGAAGTCCGCCTCACCCCTCGCAGCTCCCCTGTCCCGGACACGCTTAAGTTACTGAAAAACCGAAACTTCGCAGGAATGCTGCTCAGTTTTTACGGTTTTTAAAAATACGAAATCGAAATTTTGTAACTAATCGGAAGGGTTCGGGAAACCGAAGGTGTCCCGAGTGGAATCCGCAGACGGAATTCACTTCCGTCGAGGAGAATTGAGAATTTTAAAAATTTTGGTTTTTAAATTTATTAAAATTCTTAATTCATGCCTCTGTTTAAACAAGTTGAAAACGAAGTTTTCAACTTAATGCTGAGAAGTACTCAGCAATAATTTGTTTCATCCCATACGGAATATTTCCGTTTTCCGTTTCCGCAAGCGCCTTATCCTTATACTGTCCGACAACAGAATCATAGGGTACGCTTTCGCCCTTAGAGCCGTCCGAGCGTGTTTCGGAATAGGATACCTGTCCCTGCTCGGTCTGCTGTGAGTTAAGCTGTTCCTCTTCGCCCGAAAGTCCGGAGGCATTCATTGTATATACCTTCTCCGGCTCTGCATGGCCGAAGCCTCGACCGTTTCCGCCTGTTCCGGTTCCGTTGCCGCCCTGTCCATTGCCTTGACCACTGCCATTGCCCTGACCTTCACCATTGCCGTTGCCTTCACCATTGCCTTGGCCTTCACCTTGTCCTTGACCTTCGCCACTGCCTTGGCCTTCGCCCTGTCCTTCGCCGGTTCCGTTGCCGTTCTGCGAAGCTGAGCTGTTCGGTGTGCTTGTGGCAGTTTTGCCTGTTCCGTCAGATGCCTTTGCCAATGATGACGCAGTTCTGTTTGCGGCTGACGATGCGGCTGACGCTTTTGTCATTGCCGACGATGCCGCAGAAGAAACCGCCTTTGTAAGCTTTTCAATATCGCCTTCCTCTGCCGCCTTTGCCGCCTCCTCAAGAAGCTCTGCAAGCTCTTCGTCGCTGAGATTGTCGGCAAGCTCACCCAACTGCTCCGCAAGCTGTTTAAGCTCCTCGTCCGTCAGCTTGTCCAGCTCTGCCGCAAGCTTTTCCATTGCCTTTGCCAAAGCCTCGCTGTTGCCGGTATCCATTGCCGCAGAAATATCCTGTCCGGCAGAATAGTCCGAAAGTGCGTTTTTAATGCTGTTTTTGTCATCAAGTGATTTTTTCTCTAATTTTTTAAGCTCTCTCTGAGCCTCATTGATAAGCTTTTTGGCTTCCTTGGAATCCTTTGCTCTTTTCAAATCCTTATTGAGATTTTTTATTATCTCGTTATATTCCTTTTTAAAGCCTTCCGAAAGCCTTTCGTCCTTATTAATCGTTTCTTTTATTTTGTCGGTTTCCTCAAGTGCATTTTTTGTGATAGCTGACAGCTTATAAACACCCTTATCCGGTGCAAAGCCGGTAAGGCATGACGCTCCCAACGCGACAACAAGCACTATCGCCAGTCTTTTAGGAAATGTCATTTTGTATTTTTTAACAAGGTCTGTCTGCTTTGCTGTTTTTACCGCATCTTCAACCGCAAGCTTCTCCATGGGCGTTTTTTCGCCGTTTTTCTCCAATATTCCGTAGGCTGTTATCAGTCTTTCATTACAGCCCAGTCTGTCGCCTGTTTCTGCCGCATTATAATCGGTAATTTTATACTTCGTGAACGCAAGTATTATTCCGACGATTACGGCCATCGCAAGCACAGCCGCACATATCAGTACTTTGTCCGGAATATAGGTCAGCTTAGATGCAACAAGCACAACGAACACCGCCGCAATGCCGACTGCCATGGACTGCATAAGCCTTAATATTACATTATGAAGAACCATTCGGTTTTTAAGCGGTTTTAAAATTCTTTTAAGCTCCTTCACGAATCATCACCCTTTTTTAGATGTTCTCTTTATTCTTGAAGCCGCAAGTAATATAAACACTACCGTTATTATAACAAGTGCAACTGCGTTTATTATCCACATAGGTACAGAGGTTGTTATCGGATTATAAGCTGATCCCCAGTAATTGCTGTAATCAAGTATATCGTTCATAAAGCTGTTGCCGGTCTGGCTGCAAACGATACTGATAAGACCTATTGCCGGATTGATTGCAAGCATAAGTATTCTGACCGATGCAGGAAGTGCCATCTGATAATATGAGCCATAAGCCTGACAGGCAATGGCATATACGATAAGTGTCACGCCGACAAGCACGCCCATGATTATATATGTGAACACCATTGATATAACCGTTTTTCTGAACACTGTCGAGAAAAATATGGCTATTGCACCGAAGGCACAGCAGACAAGAAGCATATACACCGTAACTGCGATTATATAAAGCATATTTGTTCCGCCGAAATACATAATCAATGCAAATATAGGCATTGTCGCAAAAACCATAAGTGCTATAACCGAAAGACCGGAAAGGAATTTTCCCACGATAATCGACATCGGCTTCATCTTTGTTACAAGAAGAAGATCAAGCGTCTGTCTTTCTCTTTCGCCGCTTATACTGCTGGCTGTAAATGACGGAGTAACCAGAAGCACCAGTCCGAGCTGTACAACCGTAAGAATTATATAAACCGTAAGCATTTCGCTCGGATCAAAGCTTGGATTATAGGAGTTATACATTAACTGCCATATAGAAATTCCGGCAATTGCCGTTATTATAAGCACATATGCGGCAACAGCATAAAATATTTTCCAATTTCTTAACGAGGTCTTTGCCTCTCTTCTGAGTACGGGATTTATCATTTCTCATCACCTCCGGTCACAGTCATGAATATTTCTTCAAGGTTTCCTTCCGCCTCACCGAAGGAGAACACAGGAATGCCGTTCATTATTATGTTTCTGAGAATCGAAGTAAGGTCATTATCGTTTCCGTTGAAAACGAACTCGATATTATCGGCATTTTCGGTAATCTCTCCGACCTTTGTCTGTTCCTTAAGAAGTCTTATGAGTGTATCCTTTGCGGAGCTTGTCTTTACCCTTACGATTCTGTTTTTATGTATCTTGTTCATAATCTCGTTTACAGTTCCCTGTGTAACGAGCTGGCCATGGTCGATAATGCCTATCTCCGAGCACATCTCCGCAAGCTCCGGAAGAATATGCGAGCTGACGATTATTGTCTTGCCCATTTCTTTA
This sequence comes from Anaerotignum sp. MSJ-24, assembly GCF_018918145.1. Classification (GTDB taxonomy): domain Bacteria; phylum Bacillota; class Clostridia; order Lachnospirales; family Anaerotignaceae; genus Metalachnospira. The sequence goes on along the minus strand of NZ_JAHLPX010000010.1, from coordinate 24,241 downwards.
AGCTGTTTGAGAACCTCTTTCATTTCCACTCTTGCTCTCGGATCGAGTCCCGACGCAGGCTCATCGAGTATGATAAGGTTGGGATCATGTATAAGGCTTCTTGCAAGGCAGAGTCTTTGCTTCATACCTCTCGAAAGCGAATCGACATAAGCGTCCTTTTTATCCGAAAGGTCAACAATCTCCAGAAGCGAATCTATGAGCGTAGGTCTGTCGGCATAGGGAATATAGTATGTTCCGGCATAGAAATCCATATATTCCGTTACCTTAAGGTCGTCATATACACCGAAGAAGTCCGGCATATATCCTATCTTTTCCCTTATCTTCTGCGGATTTTTCAATACGTCCTCGCCGTTTATATATATACTTCCGGAGTCCGCACTGAGAAGTCCTGCCATTATTTTCATTGTGGTTGTTTTTCCCGCACCGTTGGGGCCGACAAAGCCGAATATTGAATTATCGGTAATATTCATCGACAGCGAATTGAGTGCTGTAAATTTACCAAAGCTTTTTTTAAGTTCAAGTATTTCCGGCATTATTTGTTACCTCCCTTCAGGCTGAGTTTCGGAAATGTTATATAAGTATCGCTGTATACGTCCGAATAAAGTCTTAACTTGCCGTCCTCTGAAACATAAACACCTACGTTATTCTTAATGTCGGCTGTCTTAAGGCTTTCATATCTTCCCGTTACATTATTATAGATTAACGGTTCGTTTCTGAAGCCGTCGTAATTATCCCATGTTATGCCGATTTCCCTAATGCTGTTGCACTGGCCTAAATCATATATACATTCGATTGTATCACTTGTCATTGTGTATATCTCGAAGTTATAAATATCCATGCTTGATGTATCGTTTATGTTTCCGAGATATATTTCCGTAGGAACAAGATAGCCTTCGGGAATGTCATAGTTTGTTGACTTTGAAATATCGACCGGAACAGATTTTTTATAAAGATTTTCCCAGTTTTCGTTTACCTCTTTGCCGTTTATTGTTCTTGCTCCGTCGAGAAGGCTGTTTTCGGTATAAGCATATAAGTTTACTTCAAATTCAAGGTTATTGTCGTTCCAGATGTCGCCTGTGTAGTTCAAAAGCTCGAAACGCTGTTCAAGCTTATAAGCCTCATCTGCCGAAACACCGTTTCTGAATACCATTGAAGCCTGCTGCTGGTTTTCGTTAAGACCGTAGAAAATCTGACTTATCATCTGGTATCTGTTGTCTGTCCATTTCTGTATTTCTTCGGTGGAAAGCGGTATGCTTACGTCAACGCTGTCGCCTGCCGCAACAAAGCCTGCTCTTGCATACTGACCGCCAAAGCTGACAACAAGGTCAACTATATCATTTTCGGAATTGTTTGTTACCGTTCCGACAATATTTGTTCCCTCTATTGTAAAATCGCCTTTTATGTCATCAGCAGACATTGTGTTTTTCACCGTTGAATAGAATATATTTGACTGCCAAGATGAACAATCGTAATATGTTACCGCCGTTTCAGTGTCATTTGTCGATACCGTATATTCGCAATAATCACTGTTATTCGAAGATGAATTATAATTGTAATAATAATAATTGTCGTCCGATGTAATATTTACGTTGCTTCCGACTCCTATTTTTACATCGCCTTTATCGGGTGTTCTTATTCCGACCGAAATATTTGTTTCATGGTTCAATGCGTCCAAATCGGTATAGCTCATTATGCTTATTAGTGCGTCCTTTTGATAGCTAACAGAACTCATAACGAATATGATAACAGCAAAAGCAACCGATGCCGCCGGAATAACTATCCAGCCCTTTTCTCTCTTATCCGCTTTTTTTAGAACAAGATAGCACACAGGGCCTATAACTGCCGCATAAACAAGAAGTATAACGATAAGAACCGTAAAGCTGCTCTTTTCTATCGAAGGAAGTCTGTTTATTGAATTTACATTATTAGGAGAGTAAACATAATCTCTGTCTGCCATGAATTTCTGCGGATAAATATCTCTGTAATATGAAGTAAGATAATTGTTTGCTCCGCTGTTTGCAAACGGTGCCGAACCGAGATCGAATGTATGCACAACAACCAATCCTGCACCTTCATTTTTTATGTATGCGGTTACGGTTCCGTTCTCAATTCCGCTTTCTTCTCCGTCAGCAACGGTTATATCTGCAACGTCTGCAGTTCCGCCGAATATATTTGCCGTTGAATAGCCGTTTAATGTTATTCCGAGCTTGTCGCCGATATTCTTAAGAGTTTTATCGGCATTAAGGCCTGTGCCGATTGCGAGCATACCGCCGTTTTCAACCCAGCCGAAAAGTGCCTCAAGCTGTTTTTCATTCAAGGACTCCATATGGAAATCATCAACGATGATTGCACTGAAGTTTTCGAGCAACTCAGAGCTTTCGGGCATATTGTCGGCATTCAGAAAGCTTACATAGTTTGTCGAATATCCTCTGCCTGAGTTTGTATAAATATCCTCACCTACTTTGAGGTTTGAAAGATAATCAAGATTTTTTGACTTTGTATCGGTAAGCACACCCGTCATAACCTGTTCGGGAAGTATAGGTATTACAGTAGGATTTTCCGAAAGCACCTCTGTACCGTTTTCGTCAAATATTTTTACATTCATATATGTAGCCTGTGCTGCTGGAAATACCGTAAATTTATATTCGCCTGCACCGCCTGCGTTTATATCAATTTCCTGTTCATATTCAACGTATCTCGCACTGTTGTACTGGCCGGAAAGCATTGAATATGCCTTAACAACAGCCTTGCCCTTGAATTCGTTCTGTGACTTATTGTATATCATTACTTTAACCGGCGTCTGTCTGTTAATCATATATACATTGTCATAGCCGATTTTAATGTCTGCCTCAAGCATTTCCGAGCTTAAAGCCTTGTCTTCGTCCTCAACCGGTGTTGTTTCGACTCCCTGTCCGGCTTCTGCTGTGCCGTCAACAGCAACCTCGGTAGATGTCGTCATATATGCTGCACCGAAAGCAACGCTTCCTGCCAGCGGAACAATTATGCTCAATACCATTGCCGCAACTAATATTATGGCTATTAGCTTTGCCGCCGGTCTTCCCTTCTTTTTCTCAGTTTTCATTACTGCACCTCCCGCAAATTTTTTTATAATTTCTTCATAAAACAATGATGATACCTTTATATGTAAATATTATACTTTCATTACATTTGTAAAGCCATTAATTAATTCTTACAATTTTGTACTGATTATTAAGAATTTAATCCTTATATGTCGCTTATCATTCACTTAAATAATTAAAGTTCCACATATTATTTGTTCACTGCTTATAAATCCATATAAATTTTAAACAACAGACCATAATAAAAGAACTGCAATATGATATAAGTAATACCAAAATGCAGTTCTTTAACTATACATTATTGCAAAGACCTAAGGGCTTTGCCCTTAAACCCACGAACCTTTAAAAAGGTTCGACCTAAACTTTATAAAAATCATTTTAGCAAATGATTTTTTGGATAATATTGTTTTTAAATTCTGTATCAACCTAAACAGCCGATATTTTCAAAATTGCGTTAAAACCGAGCAGTATTCCTGCGAAGGTTAGCAATTTTCAGTAACTTTAGCGTGTCCGGAAAGGAGAGAGCGCGAGAGAGGAAAGTCGGACTTCGCAATTCTAAGAGATTCCTCTCTCGCAAAGACAGCCTTGCGACTTGTAAAGCCGCAAAATGATTTTGTAAAATTGCCGATTGGCAGAAATGTATACCTTTACTTTATTTCAATAAATTTAGCCGCCATTTTCTTTCCGTAGGATTTTCGCATTGTATCCATATATTCATCATGTGTTATCGGCTCATCAAAGGCAAGCAATGCCAGCTTTACTCCGTCGGGATTGATATGTGCCAATCCGGTTTCCTTAAGTCCGTTTCTCAGATAAAAGCCTTTTCTTGAAAGACGCTGTGCATTATTTGGTGCATTTTCCTCCGGAACCTCAATCTCAAGCTCCATTCTTTTTCCCTTATATCTTTCTCTGAATGCCTTAAGCACCTCTGTGCCTATGCCCTTTCCTCTGTATTTTTCGTCAACCGCAAAATAATCCAGAAGGACTATATCGTCATTAAGCATATTTATAATAAGTCCTCTGAACTTTCCGTCCTCCATTATGGAAAGCACTTCCGTACAGCCGCCAAGCTGTTTTTCTATCTTTACCCATTGCTTTCTTTCCGCAACCGGAAATGCCGTTTTGTACAATCTTCGTATTCTTGAAATCTGTTTTTTATTTGCTTCCTTTATCTCTATCATTTTCATTTTCCTCCAAAGTCTTTATTCCTATTTCCTCAAGGAACGGCGATAATCTTACATATTCTCCGTTTTCCTGTCCCGTATAGGACGAGAAAATCAGTCTGTCCCTTGCTCGTGTCGAGGCAACATAGAAAAGCCTTCTCTCCTCCTCTGTTTCACCTCGCAGTTTTGCCGAGCCGTTTGGAACAATCATATCCACAAGCGACGGCACAAACACCGTTCCGAACTCCAGTCCCTTTGCCGAGTGCATTGTCGTAAGCGTTACAGCATCGGCATTTCTTGCTTTAACGGCTTTTCCTGTTATATTCCGTTTATATTCGTCCAGCTTTCTGCCGAAAAGCCTTGTGTCCGATACCTCTCTGCCGACCGAAAGCACCTCTGCCGCTATCTGTCTTAAAAAAGCCACAGAGCATTTTTTGAATGCTGCATAGTCCTCAAGATACATTTCATAATCGCATTCATCATAAATATATTTTATACGTTCAAAGCCCTGCTTTTTTCTTGCAAGCTGAACCGTTTCATAAAGTATCCGCATATTTTTTTCGGCAAGTCCGGTTAAATCATCTGCATTTATTACATTATAAAACACCGAGCCGCTCAAGGTATCCGCTTTCATAAGCAGACGCTTGCTTACCATTCTTCCCGGCTTATTCACTATGCGGAAAAATGCATCATTGTCATCGGTATTATCAACAAAATCAACATAGGCACGTATATCCTTCGCTATCCAGTGGTCATATACATTGTAGGTATTGTCACGCAGATAATAAGGTATGTTTCTCAATATAAGCCTGTGTGCAAAGGCATTCGACGAAAGATTATTCCTGTATATAACCGCCATATCTCCATATGGAACGCCTTCCTCATTATGGAGCTTTTCTATCATATCGGCTATTCCGTCTGCCTCATCGGACGGAGAGCAGTTCAACATAAATTTAACCGATCCTTTTCCTCTGCCTGTTCCCTTTATGTCCTTCTCAAACCGATTTTTATTATTTGAAATAAGCCGTCCGCCAAGACGGATAATATTTTCGGCAGAGCGGTAATTGGTGTCCAGAAGTATGGTCTTTCCGCCCTTATCTTTATAGTATTTTTCAAAATCCAGCATAAACTGCGGTGACGCTCCTCTGAAGCCATATATGCTCTGATCATCATCACCGACGGCAAATATATTGTTTTTCGGCTCTGCCATAAGCTTTATACATTCATACTGCGCCTTATTTATATCCTGAAATTCATCTATCAGTATGTAATCATATTTTTTCTGCTGTGTCGAAAGATATTCGCTGTCCTCGGTCAGCAGCTCATATGCCATTGCGGTCATATCGTCAAAGTCGATTAGCTCATTACGTCTTTTATGTTCCTCATAAACCTTATAAACCGCAAGAAATTCCTGCAATTTCATATCTCTCGGCTTAAAGCTCTTGAGGTTATCAAGATTATTTTTCAAAAGCGACAAGTTCATAAGAAACACATCGCCCATTTCCTCTATATCCTCGCAATCGGCACAGTATTCCTCAACCGTTTTGCGTATGAAAGCCTTTTTTCTGCCTTCGTCAATTACGGATTCAAGCGTTATGCCTCTTTTTTCCCTTAGCATACGAAAAAACAGTGCATGGAATGTGGAAAAATGCACACCACGAATATTGGGACATATTTTTTTGAAACGTGTTTCCATCTCCACAGCCGCTGCTTTTGTAAATGTTATGGTCAGTATTTTTTCCGGCGGCACACCGTAAAGCCTAAGCAATGCGTATATTCTGTTTATTATGACAGTCGTTTTTCCGCTTCCCGGCCCGGCAAGCACAAGCATAGGCCCGTCCTTATGTCTTACGGCTGTTCTCTGGTTTAAATTCAGCTTTCCCTTTTCCTGCATTGTATATGTCCTCCGTTTAAACTTGATTATAGCATACAAAGCGAACTTATGGCAAACCGCATATAAGTTTAATCATTTAAAGCATTAAAATAATCCTTGCATTTTTATATGGATTGTATTAAAATTTTACTAATGACAGAACAATTTTACAAAAGGAGTGTTTTAAATGATTTCAGATCAGATGCTTAAACTGGTAAACGGCAGCTCTGCTATCCGTGCCATGTTTGAAGAAGGAAAAAAACTTGCCGCTATATACGGTGCGGAAAACGTATACGACTATTCTCTCGGAAACCCGTCCGTTGAGCCTCCGCTTGAGGTTAAAAAGGCTATTTACCATATTCTCGAAACAGAGGAGCCAAACCTTATTCACGGTTATCCCAACAACTCCGGTTTTGAGGACGTAAGACAAGCCGTTGCGGAGCATTTAAACAAAAAATTCGGCACAGCCTTCTCTTTTGAGAACATCGTTATGACAAACGGTGCGGCTGCGGCTCTCAACATTATTTTCAAATGTATACTTAATCCCGGTGATGAAATCATTACATTTGCACCCTTCTTTACAGAATACAGAAACTATGCGGCAAACTACAACGCAACACTTACGGTTGTTCCTGCAAATCTTGAAACCTTCGAGGTTAATTTCGATGAATTTGAAAAGCTTATTACTCCAAGAACAAGAGGTGTTCTTATAAACACACCAAACAATCCTTCCGGCGTTGTATATTCCGAGGAAACAATAAAGAAAATTGCCGCAGTAATGGAGAAAAAACAGGCTGAATTCGGCACAGATATTTATCTTATCTCTGACGAGCCTTACAGAGAGCTTGTTTATGAAAACATTGAAGTTCCCTATGTTTCAAAATACTATAAAAACACATTTGTTGCATATTCATTCTCAAAATCGCTTTCTCTTCCCGGCGAGCGTATCGGCTATCTTGTTGCCAACTCGGAAATGGCTGATTTCGAAAAAATGATGTACGCATTAAATGTTGCCAACCGAGTATGTGGCTTTGTAAACGCAAACTCGCTTTTCCAGAGAGTTGTGCCCTACTGCCTTGACTGCAAGGTAGACATTGAGATTTACAACCGCAACAGAATCGATCTTTACAACAAGCTTACAGAGCTTGGCTTCAAGTGCGTTAAGCCCGTCGGAGCCTTCTATATGTTCCCCGAAACACCTATCGAGGACGACGTAGCCTTCTGTAATGCCGCTAAGGAATTTAATCTTCTTCTTGTTCCCGGCAGCGGCTTCGGCTGTAAAGGCCATATGAGATTGAGCTATTGCGTATCACATGACACAATAATCAATTCTTTCCCTGCTTTCGAAAAGCTCGCGGCTAAATTTATTAAGTAAAAAATTTAAAAAAACTATTACATCAAAACAGAGAATGTGCTAAAATAATCGAAAAGCAATAAATATCTGGTATTATTGGAAACGCACATTCTCTGTATCTATAACGAATGATAACGAACAACACTTATATTTGGTGTTGTTTTTTTATTTAATTTTACGAGGAGGATTTTCAAAATGCCAAAAACTAAATTTCAAAACTTTATTTTCACTGTTATCATGCTGATATGTATGGTTTATGCCATGGTATGCTACAATATAGCGATTGACATGGGCGGTATGAAAAATGAGATATTCATATTTGCTCTCAGTGAACTGCCTGTCATGTGTACAATCGGATTTATTTTCGAATACTTCATTGTTGGAAATGCAGTTGCAAAAATCACATTTTCAACACTTGATCCTGTTAAAACACAGCCTATATTTATTACAATAATGATTTCGGCTCTTACGGTCGTATTCATGTGTCCTATAATGAGCTTTTTTGCAAGCATTCTTTTCAGCTTTGACGGAATGGAAAATGTAGTTGCAAACTGGCTTACTATTACAATACGTAATTTTCCCATGGCCTTGTGCTGGCAGTTATTCGTTGCCGGACCGGTTGTAAGGTTTATATTCAGAAAGCTTTTCAGCAGACAGCTTGCAGTCGAAAATGCCTGAAATGAGTTAAGACCTTTGGGCTTTGCCCCAAACCCCACAAGCCTTTAATAAAAGGCTTGATCTAAACTTTAATAAAAATCAGATGTATTAATTTAAACCTACTAAATTTGCAAAAACCTCGAAAGCTCAATTAAGAATTTTCGAGGTTTTGTTGTCTTTGTCTTAATAATTCCACTAACCTATTTCGTAAAAATAGGTTAATAAAATTTCTGTCCACTCTTTTTAAAGAGTGGTTGGGATTGGGGCAACGCCCCATGAGGTTTTATTTTTCCGTACTTTCGGCTTTTCTCGTTGCCTCAATATGGTCGATTATTTCCTCTCTTGCGAGTGCAAGGTGGCGTCTGTTTATTTCGTCTGCCTCTTCCCATTTACCGGCAAATATATTTTCGACCATTGTTTTATGCTCGATTATCGAATTATCGAATCTCTTCTGCGTTGTGAGCGAATATATTCTGAACTGCTGTGTCTGGGAATATATTCTTTTGTATATATCCATAACAAGGCTGTTGCCGCTCATTTTTATTATATACTGATGAAGCTCTGTATCGTATTCGATATACTGGTTAAGGTCATTCTTATCATAGCATTCGCTGAGGTTATCGATAAGCTCTCTGAGCACCTTAATATCATTGCTTGTAATAAGCTTAACGGAATTTTTTATTGCATAGCTTTCCAGCATAATACGCACATCATAAATTTCCTCAATATCCTTTGACGTAAATTCCTTTACGAACACGCCCTTATTGGGATAATCAATGGCAAGACCTTCATCGACAAGCTGCTTAAGCGCCTCTCTTACGGGACTTCTGCTGACGTCCATCTTTGCCGCAAGCTCCTTCTCCTGAAGCCAGTATCCCGGCGGATAGTGTCCGTTACATATTTCATCCTTTATTATTTTATATATCTGGTGTTTCATAGTCATTATAGGACGTTTTACAGCTGCCATAACAATTTATCCTTTCAAAAAAAATTCATTATGTATTAAATATACATACTGTTATTATAGGCTTATTTTAGATAAAAGTCAAAATTTATTTCTAAGGCTTACAAATAAGTTGCAAAATCACAGCTCATAATGAACTAATAGTTTACTCAGACTTGAGAATAATCAGTACTTGTTGCTACCTTAAATTGACTTTAAAAATTGCCATCGTATAACTGTTACAGACTACCACTTTAAGTTATCTTTACTTTTGTCTTATTTATCTCTTGCTATCCGGAACAGGTTTATGTATTCTTTTAGCTATATTTGATCCTTCAGCAGTCCTCTTTAAGTTTACTTTTTATGAATTTCTTTGTCATCTTTTCATCCTTTATGAATGTACATATAATATTGTCTATACCATAATTCTCTGTTTTTATATTTATATTTTAATTCGCATATCAATCGAATACCATTAGTGTACTCTTACTTTTGAGTGCCCTGCAAATTATAATACGATTAACCCTAATCAATTTTGTTTAGAGATTATTTTTTATCGTGTTTACTTTTCTTTTGAATCTTTGATTTATCCGTATTATCTTGCCTACATGAGCCAATGTTATTAATTTGTTATCTGTATTAATAACACTTGCTCCTCAACTGTGATAATAGCAATATATTCCAATTCAGATTAACGGCGGTTTTCTTATAAACCGCTTCGTACAATTCCATGTTCATTCCTCCATTTCCTGATTGATAAGTTCTGTCAGATTTTTTGTATATGTCCGTGAAAGATCAATTAGCTGTCGTTGTTCTTCCGGAGAAAACATGGACATAGCTTTATCTTCTGCCCAGGTAATATGGCGGACGATTTTTTCACAGTAGATTTTTCCTTCTTCCGTTATTTTCACTAATTTCTCACGTTTATTGTCTTTTCGTGTCTCGACTGTCACATAAGACTCACTTAAAAGATTTCGTATAATCAGATTGACGGTTTGCTTAGATTGAAATGTGCGTTGACATATTTCAGCCTGCATCATGCCGCCTTTGTGATAGAAGTCATCACAATATAGGACATTAAACACAAGCAGCGTTTTCATCAGCATACCGCGACGTTTGGCGTATTCATCATACAATGCAAATTGCTCATCTCGAAATTTGCAATACAAGTAAGCATTTTTTTAGTTTTTTGTTATGTCAAACTCTTCTGCATATCCTTCCGGCAAAAAGTCAAAAAATTGACTATTATAAATATAAAAAATTCACACTAATCTTTCAAAAGTAATTGTTATTAGATATTAAAATAGCAAAGATTTTCTTTGGTTCAACTAATTATAAATTAACCGATATTATTGTAAAGTAAAGAGCAAGCCATTTTCTGACTTGCTCCCAATCATGTTATTTTACTGATAAATTATCTCTTATCTAAAATCTTTCTCTCACTCACCTGTATATGCCTACCCAGTCATTCTTCGGAAACGATGTTATTACAGCATTTACCGTTTGCTCTGGAAGAAAGCAATCTTCTGCCGGTTCATTTATCCAGATAGTCCGGCTTTTCGCCATATCAAAATAAAAAACCTTGAAATACAGGCTGTTTTTGCTCATATCTCAAGGTTTCATTTTTTATTGATTGCCAAATATTTTTATCCGTTTCGGGATAATAATATTTGTCCTCTAAAGTATATTATTCCCACTCTTAAAACTTAGTGTAAATCCCTGTGTTTTGCGGTCTATATACTTACATTTGGGGGTGTGGACAATCTCTACATTCCATCATTTCTTTACAGTCCACCAGTATAATTGCGTCAAAAATTGCGTCAGCTTGCGTCAAAATATGTTGCTGCAAATTAAGCGGAAACTATACTCTCTTCCTCTTGCCAGAGGATATTTTCGTCAAGTTTGGAACAGGATTAAAGGACATTGGACTTTTAGCCAACTCAGCGTTTTTCTTATCAATCAGTGCTATTGCCATCTCTCGGCTAAAGCCTATTTGAAATGCTTTCCTGCACACTTCGTCAAATACACGCCCCTCACTGTTGAATGTGTAACCATTATAGATGAGCAGCCGTGACATCGATGGATAGGGCAAAGCAAGGGCAAACCCTAAATTGATGAAAAACTTTTTGTCGAACTCTTTTTGAGATGTTCGCTCACCGTGGAACTCATGGTATGTAGTCGAAGACACTCCGCAGGCATCCAACGCAGCATTATAATTGCTTTTCTTCTTGTTTGCAACTGCTGTGATTCTGTAAGTATCATTCTTTTCACATTCAGCCATGAACTCTTGGTAAGTCATTGCACTGAATTTCTTGCCATCCTTTTCAGCCCGAATTTTAATATCAATATTGCAAAATGCTTGTTCCGAAACCACCTCATGCAACAGCGTTTTATAGCAGCTCTTATTTTGCGGCTTAAACACTTCTAAAATGTTTTGATAATCCAACGATACGCTATGCTCAATTGTTTCAAGTGCTTCTGGCTTCCACAATATAACATCATTTGAATGGATGTTGCCGTATGTGTCAAACGGGATAGTTTCTATTGAATTTCTTTCTTTGCCGAACCTAACTTTTAGATTAACACGGTTTTTATAGGTGGCGAAAAGCCGAGCCATTCCAAACTTTTTTGACGCATACACCTTTTTGTTCTGCTCATAGTGGTATTCCCAATCTTCACAGAACGCATCAAGAGCAGCAAAAAAGTCTTCCTCATTAGAATAATTATCTCTTATAACTATAGAGCGACATAGTGAAAGCCATTCTGAAAGCTGCAAGAAGTCCATTTTAGATATGTCTTGTTCAAATGGACTCATATAGCTCATTTTCTCATCTCCTCATTGCGGGATTTATTATAATTTGAGCCTTTCTTTTAACTCAAGCCTCTTTAAGTAAGCGGATACATTTTTATCGCATTTTAACTTATCAGATAAATATTCTGATATATCAATATTATTATCAATCATAAGAGAAAGTGCAAATTCCGCATTGTCTTTCAATTCATCACCTACATACAGGTACATTCCAGGATTATTCTGAATGCACATAGTTGCCATTAAAGCGTCGTTTCTTAAACAGTCTGGGAGGTATTTGAGTAAATCCTTATGGTGCATATGAGTTGGATTTTCAGTAATATTTTCAAATAATTGCATGAGAAATTCGCACAATTCATCTGAACTTTCATTCCACAACAAGCTATAACAGCAATAATCTTTCTTTTCTGCCAACTCAAGCAACTTTGGGTCATTCAAAAAACTGCTTTCAATTTTGTTCAAAACATAAAAGAAATTGTCGCCATCTAATTCTTTCAATATGCTCCATACAAAAGCACTATCTTTGAGAAGTCGCTCGGATATAAAATCAACGGCATATCCAGAATTTTTTAGAGCAATTGTCACATACTCATCGTTATCCCTTATGCAGGCTGGCATTTCATCTAGTATCTGACCGTTGAAACTCAAGACCATTTTGATAATTTCATCATCCATTTTTAGACGGTCAGATAAAATGGAATAGTTTCCTTTGCACAAATCAAATTTTCTATTAGAAATAGCATTTCTAATAGCCAAAAGCGCAATCTCTCTATCATCAGCATACTCTGGTTCGAGAACGCAAACATGATAAGAAATCAAGCAATCCTTGATAAAATCTCTATCATTCACTAAAGAACTTCTATACGGAGCAAGCGATTTATCATCAACAAACGCTGCGGGATTGTTGCGATAAGCACATTTTATTATCTCAGCATCATTTTTCAGAGAATCATCTATATAATGATAATTATGTGCTGATGTTAAAACAGCAGCTAAAGCAACATCTCTGTCTGCACTGTACTTTTTTGCAGCATAATAGAAAAAGCCTGCTATGAAGTGCTTAGAAATAAAAATTGCGTTATTTTTATTCTTTATCAGGTCTGGGCATCTATATCTGTAGGTATCAGATAAATCACGATAAATTATATATGGAGTTTCGGTTTCAATGACCATTCCATCAGACATTTCTTTATAAACTCGATTTGGAATAAACGGCTCTACCTCAAAAGTGTTTTCGAGTGCAGTAAGAAACAGTTGAGCTGGTGCATATTTTGCAGGAACATATGCAGCTACCATACCATCTGTCGCAACAAGTTTTTCTAAAAAGGTAAAATCGCCCAGCAATTCGCTATCTGCATACTTTATTGCTTTCGGATTCATCGCAACAGCTTCTTTGATAAACTGTTTTTTCTTCAAAGAATCCGAGGGAGCCATCTTTAATATCGCTGGCTTTTTTGCGACTTGAGAAAGAATCTCCTTTTCTTTTTTAGTCAATGCCATAATACCTACCTCCAACTATATCTATTTACAGCCTTTCCATATCTTTTGCAAATTCGTTCATACGGACATCTGTGTTAAAGAAATGGAAACCCCAGATTTTGTACTTGTTGTCATCTACAAAGATTTTTGTTGTGACTGCCTTGTCCTCGATTTCAAGCAAGAAGTCCTCTTTCCACTTGTCATCAGCAATGAGGTGTGTTCCTTTTGGTTCAATGAACACTTGCAGCTGCTCATAGCCCGCATCGTTCTGTTTGTGTAGAAATAACAGATAGTCTGGCTCAAAGCGTTCACCACCATCAAATGAATAGATGTGCAGCTGGCGTTCATTTCTGACAAGAAACACTTTATCGTACTTCTCTTTCAAGTGGGGTATAAAAGACTTGAAATAAGCGACAAATGCCTTTTCTTCGCTTGTTCCGAAGTTGTCTTCAAAGGCAAACCAATCTTCCTTTGACAAGTCAATTTTCCACCCATTCGGAACAGATGCATCGTTCTGAGAATAACCTAAACCGCCGTCATGCACGATGGTATAGTTGCACTTTTTGTCTTTGAACATTTCGCTGATGCGTGTAGGCTTAAATTCTGTCGTGCCGACATAGGTTATTTCAATATCAGAAACAGACTCAGCGACTTTTCCCAGAACATTTACACAAGCAGAGAAAAGAATGGACGGCGTAGGCGTTTCGTACTTTGATGTGATTTCAATCTTAATCGCCCCCAGATAGTTCGGACTAGTTATAAACTCTCTGGTAGACTTCAAATTAGGGAAATAGCTTTTCAGAGTATTAAACTTGAACACGCTGTATTTGCAAAGTGCCTTATGGACGATTGCGTAATTCATATCGGCAATTGTCTGAATGTCCGTCCGATAGGTGTATGTTGCAACAGTCTTTTCCGTCAGCGCATTACCCGCTCCGAAAATGGTATCTTCGCCAGAGCTGCCCGTTGAGAGCTTAACAGCATAGATGTGTTCTCGGACAGACGGAAGCAGTCCGTCAACATCATTTCTGCTTTTTTCAACTCGGTCATTCGTGAAGACAAGCCCCTCACGGTACAACGAATCTGCCTTAAAAGTGTCTTTCAAAACATAGGTACGAACCGTCTGATTCTCAATGTCAACGCCGATTTCACGCAGCGCATTATTAAGTTCACCGATATAACGGCTGTCATTCTGACAATGATAATAAAGTTCCTCGCAGATACGCAGCGGATTGTCAATATCAGTATCGTACTTTCGCTTGTATTTTTCCTGCTCATCGTCAATCTGGAACGGACAATAGCGTGCGCCACGACCGATTAGCTGTGCTTCTGAAATTGTCGCAGGAGATATTCTTTTACCGCTTGACTGTCGTGTTTCATATAAGCGGACAATATCAAACAGATTGAGAACATCCCAACCCTCATCCAACTTCTTGACCTCAAAAACGGCACGATATGGATTTGTTGCATCTTCCAGAGAGTTTAGCGCAATCTGTCTTGCCGCCGCTTCCTTGTCATCGTTGGCAGAAATACAATGCTCTGCGGAAAAATCATCCCGCAATTCCTGCGCCAACTGCTCAAAACTGATACCGTTCTTCTCAAAATAAGTGTATGCTTCACCCAGCGTTTCATTGTCCGTCAGTTCGGAAACACGACGCAGCTCATCACCCGTCAGATTTTTCACGGTGTCAATAAGATCTTCCATGAACGCATTGCTGTCCGCAATTTTTGCTGCTTTGAACAGCACAACAGGCTTTACAGACAGGCGATTGTCTTGAAACACTTTTAAACGGTACTGACTCAGCATTATCGCTTGAATCGCCCGTTCCATAACTGACACATCGGAGCGCAGAGTCTTGATTTCTTTGGAGTAGCCATCTGCTCTGAATTTTGAAAGTGGATAGTCATATACGATTTTGCTTTCGTATTCAGCCCGAATCTGCGGATTGTGAATATCGCAGGTAGCCGTAAACTCAAGCAGCACATTATCCTTGTTCATTTCAAAGATACGGCGCACTGTATATTCCCAACTCTTATAATTGTCCTGTTCGTCCTTGTTCTTGGCAAGTGCCTTTGTGTCAACATTCAGATGGTGCGCTTCATCCGAGATAAAAACGACCTTTTTATTTGCGAAATCGTCATCGGACAGGGCGTTTTCCTTTGCAGTCCACATATCTGAATGAAGCCCTTGCGTTGTCGTAAAGCAGATATTGATTGCATCATCGTCCGAATACTGGAAGTTGCTCACTTCCTTAATCTGGATACGCTCACCGTTCAAGCGGATTTCATCGGCAAACAGATATTTGCTTGAAAGAGCGTTCAAGAAATTTTCTCTCGTCTTGTTGACGATATTTGACAGGTTTACAAAGAACAAGAAGTTGCGATACCCCTTTTTGTAAAGGTACAGCATCAATCCAGCCATTATCATCGTCTTGCCAGAACCAGTTGCCATGTGGAACAGCGTTTGCGTCGGTTTGCAGCACATTTTTTCATTTTCAAAGTAAGTGATGAAGTTTTCAAATGCACCTATCTGATACGGGCGCAGCTCGAAACGCTGATTCACATTCTCCTGTATGTACGGCGGAATCTCGGTGTAACTGCCGAAATCCCGCAGTGTGTCAAGCTGTTCGTAAAGGAACGGCATCTCGGTTACACCTCCCCGTAGAAACTCTTTGTAAACGCCTTGTCTTCTTCCGAAATAGCAAAAGTTTCATCTTCCATGTCGCAATAGTTCACATACAGCTGGTTCTTGTCAAGCATTTCCATGAGGAAACGCTTCTTATCGGAAAGCGACAGTTCCGTAAAGGCAACATCATCCAAATCAATATCTTTCGGATTGACCTTGCAGCTGATGAAGCCCGTTTTCAGCATATCCTGCCAGATGGTAACAATCTCGGCATCGGTGGACGCCGCTTGAATATCGTCTACATACTTTTGGTTCAGTTTGGCAAGCTCACAGTAAACAAAAGAGCCAATGGAGTTTTTCTTGATTACCGCTTTCAATCTGGGTACAGAAACGGTATTTATATAGTCCATTTGCTCAACAAGGATAAATTTTCTGCTGCCATTATCCCGTTTGTTCAAATCCATAACTGCTTGACCAGTTGTACCGCTGCCACCAAAAAAGTCCAAAATAATTGAGTCTTCATCGGTTGCAACTTGCAAAGAATCAATTACTAACTCGACGGATTTGGGATAGGAAAAATCGTTGTAAGAAACTAAGTCTTTTAATTCGTTTGTTCCTGTTGTTCCAGAATACTCAGGTCTATTCCACAGAGTCTTAGGTCTATCTCCTTTAATTCGGATTTTAGTATAGAGCTTATATTCGCCTTTGACTTGTTTTACAACCATTTCCGTTTTCCATTCTTCTTCTATCTTTTTTTTGCCCCATCGCCATCTTCGCTCAATGCCATCCGAATCGATAGGATAAATAGCCACAAAACCATCTTTTTGTTTAGTCGAAATTTCTTCAGTCTGTGGATTATAAAACACAGGATAAAAGAGATTCGGTCGTTCTTCACGAAGCGAACCGTTACCTGTTCTTTGAAGTCCAACTATTTTGTACTTACTAATTTCATCTTCAAACGGGTAGCTATCTGAGTTGTCAAACTGATAGTCTTTGATGACAGCGTTTTCTGCATTTTTTGCATACACCAATTTATTCTCGTGTGCGACAGAGAAAAATTCGCTATAACGCCCCTTTAAGTTATGAACAACAGCCAACACACCAAGTCGGTTTTCATATCCGAATATCTCGTCTGCCAGCGCCCCTAAATAAAACAATTCATAGTGGTCTATATCTATATAAATAATTCCATCATCACTTAGCAACTTTTTGGCAAGCTCCAAACGGTTTTTCATAAATGTGAGCCATGTGGAATGATTAAAGGTATTATTGTACGCAAAAGTGTTTGCGTCACTTCTTGTATTGTATGGAGGGTCAATATAGATACACTTAATTTTCCCCTCATACCGTTTTAGTAAAGACGCAAGTGCGAGTATATTGTTGCCTTTTATGAAAATATTGTCATTTTCTGTTATCTCCGTAATCCGTTCCGCTGCGTCAGCTGTGTGCCGCGTTGCATTTACTAACACTTTCGGATAAAGAAGCCTGTCAACTTCATCGGGCGCAAGCGTTTCATTATAGAAAATCTCGCTGCGCTTCTGGTCTTCTTTGGTTTGCCCGCCCTCAAGAACGCAATCCTTGTACGGAAAAACAAGCTCAACATCGTTCGATGTGGAAATGTAGTCGCCATTCCCGTTCACCAAACCGATTTTATTTTTATAGCGTGTATAAGAATCGGGGAGGAATTGACGGTTATTGATGACCCATCCGAATCCGACCTTATCAAAAACAGAAATACCCTCAACATCCGTGAAGAAGCGTTCTCTTGTAACTTCGTTATTATAGAGAAGCTTTAGCAAGGCACTATCCATCTTCATGGCAGCTTCATAGACAGCGTTGCGGAGCAGTTCACCCTCTGCCGAAAAGAACCTTTCATCCTGTTTCAGTACACCGATAACGGTATCAAAAAAATTAGCCATCGTTACGCCCCTCCACCGTTTTATCTTCGTCAACATACTCGATAATATCACCGTATGAAATACCGAATGTTGCACAGATTTTATTAAGGATAGTCATAGAAACTTCTTCGCCCTTGTTGATTTTTGTCCATGTATTCGGTGAAATGCCGCACTTCTGGCGGCACTGTGCCTTTGTAATATCATGCTCAAGACAATATCGAAAAAGCGGTTTATAGCTAACCATTGGCGACCTCCTTATGAATACAATACACCATATTAAAATTATAACACAAGACTCGCTAAACTTCAACAGTTTTTCGCAAAAAGTTACGAAGTTTTCACAATCAAAAAGCCGAATTGATACCCACTCGGTCAATTCGGCTTTTTCATTTAGAGTACAGATAAGAAAATAGTTTTCGGAAAACGGTTTGTCTGGGTCTCGCTACATACCCACTCCCCAATTTGCCGAATCCAGCAAATTCAGTCGGGGCAAGCAGCCCGAAAAATGCTGTCGCACCGAATTTTTGCAAGCAAAAACTCTTTTTTCGCACTGTATTCCGCTCGACCCAGACGGCTACGCCGTTTGGGAATGGTAAAAACATTTTTTCATTCGTAGAATATAAAAAATGTTTTTTCAAAGGAGGTACGCCTATGCGAAAAGCCTACTATGTTCGTCTTTCGCAGGTCAAAGACGAACAAGCCTATTCGCTTTTGCTCAACTGCCGACATTGTACTCATGACCAACTCCGTGAGTACATAAGCGAGAACCGAGTAAAAAGTTATATGAAAGCAAAATTGATTGAAAAAATCCCTACGCAGCAAGGAACGGTCTACCGACTGACCGAAAAGGGCTATCGTGAGTTTGATAAAAGCATCATTCACGACCATTACCGCTACCACAGTAATTCAATCGAACACGATATTGCGCTTGCGGACAAGTACATTCAAACTATGCGAGATGACCCGTACTGCCGCTGGCGGAACGAGGAAGATTTGAAGCACGACCGCAAGGAACAGATAGAAGATTTGCGGGAACAAGGACGCTACGAGGATGCCTTACGCCTTGCCTGTTCCTCTGTTCCCGATTGCGTCATAACAACGACTTTTGGCTTGTCATACGGCTTTGATATTGTAACTGACAATTATACTGCCGCCGACATTCAAGAAAAAATAGACTACTGCGAAGAAATGCAGATTGATTTTAGAAGCTAAAGGATTTGATGCTATGGATTTTGATAAGCTAAAGCAAAAATATGAAAATAAGTTGGAAGCACTTGCGGCGTTTCCAGTCTGGACAGTCGAGCAGATTAAAGAAATTTTGAATCTGGACTTCAACACGATTCAGCGATTCGTAACCGCTGGCTGGCTCTGTAAATTCACCGTGAGCCGCTGCACCTTTTATTCGACCGAGAAAAAGCAGTATAACAACCAGACAATCATAAAATCCGTAATGTCGATTGACGCACATTACTATGTTACTTTTAATTGCTACGCCGATATTTTGCGTTTGGACAGCACTCTCGATGATAAATCGCTGATAGCCCGCAATGTCAAAAAAATCGGCTGGTTAGACAATGAACGCCAATTTCACCTATACCATGCGTTGATGATTTACCCTATGAGCGCAAAGGATTTTGCAAAGGTGGAAAAGCTACTCATCGACATACATAACAACAATCCATCAGACTACATATTTGTTGCAATCCTTATTCACGATACGGATGCAGCAGCATTAGCAGAGTTTCTGGAAAATAGCGAGAAACTGCTCTTATACCGAATGTGTAATTATATCTGCTATAAAGTGATTCCGTTGCAAAGGAGCTGCTATAAGTATCTGCGGACTTGATACTTTTTGGGTTATATTCTTCGTTTTTCTACAATAAAATCTAATATTTAACAAATCAAAAACAATAAAAGTGGCAGATGATATAGAAAGGTTGGAAAAACGATGATTCTAACGGATAGCGAAAGACAGTTTTTAGAAGAAATCTATGCTGACCCCGAATTTCAAAAGGCTGAATTTGAAAGCTGGGTGTGCCACATGGAAGAAGATATTGCTGCTGGTCTGCTTTCGCTGTAAAAAAGCAATATCTTTATGACTTGAATCTTTGAGGTTCAAGTCTTTTTTGTCGCATACTGTTATATTTTGCCTTTTGACACAATAGAATATATTAAGTATCCCTCCGTAAAGGAGGTAGCGAAAAATCAGAATAATAACAGGGCAGGAACAATCACTGTTGTTCGACACCGTTTTTGAATAATTGAACGGCAAGGATAATATATTCAAGTATAATTTAATAATAGGTTTTCTGTTGTCTAGTTTCCATCCAAAAAACTAGAGAGGTAGGCTCTAACTATAAAAACGCCTCGGAGAGATACGGGTATCTGTACGCAATACTCCTCCCCGTCAAGCAGACTTCCAGAGATTGCAGACTGCTATAACAAAGAATCTCGGTGGTAGAAATCTCATAGACACATCACCGTAAACTGATGAACAGAGATAACCTCTAATTGTAGACTGGGTGATTGCAGTATAAAAACAATCGTTGAATTGTGCTAATGCTTATGAGGACTTTGTTTGAGATTATTGAAGCAGAAAATGAATACATACACATTCCCGTTTACGATTTAGGGGGCAAACTGGGCTGCCGTGTTTGTGCTGAAAAGCGTGGGTATGATAAGCAAGCAGCATTTTTGCTACGAGCTTATACTATGCGTACTGTCTAAACTAATTTAAGATACTCCTGTTTGAAATAGCAGGCTCTAGGGGGGAGCATCGAAAAAATATCGCATTGTGCGATACGCCGAACGATTGACAGCCAGCCGATTCCCACATAAAAGATAAGCCCTGTCGGTAAGCCGTTGCTCCTAAATTAAGTAAAAGACATAGTTTTTCCTCGCCGTAGGAATAACTATGTCTTTCGTTCCTTGTAGGGTTTATATAACAGTAGCTACAAAAAATCAAAAGTAGTTGAAACGAATACTTTGGTTAAAAAATTTCGCTTATTTTGAGCTTGCTTTCTGGCAGGCTCATTTTTTTAACGCTTTTGGCTTGCTACGCAAGCGGTATCAAATCAAACATTGATTTTGGTTATAGCGTCGGGCTTCTGCACTTCCTTATAAAACATGCAAAGTAGTGCAGACCAAAATTATATACGCATTTTGTTTTCCGTAAAATATAGCATCAAACAGTGTATAAGATACGCTAAAAATCAAGTAAATACGAATGTTAAGAAGCAGAAAGGTAGGAAAACAAAATGGCAAACAAAGTCTATGAGCTTGTGACAGAGCAAATCATTCATCAGTTGGAAACAGCCATCCAACAAGGGAGTCCCGCACCATGGTGTAAACCGTGGAACTGCAATACCGTTCCGATAAATCACATTTCTGGAAAGCAGTACAACGGAATCAATCTGTTACTACTTCCAGATTGTGACGAATATCTCACATGGGCGCAGTTGTGTGATTTGCAGAAACACAGACCAGAGTTAAAGCTCAAAAAAGGCAGCAAATCACACATGGTAGTTTATTTTTCTTTCAAAGAGTCCGAAAAAGATACAGTCACCACAGATGGGCAACTTGAAAAGGAACGGGTACAGATTCCGTTTCTGCGATATTACCGAGTATTCAGCATCGGAGATGTCGAGGGCGGTTTGCAACCGAAACGGAAGGTTTCTCATTACGAACATGACCCTATCGAAGAAGCGGACAAGGTTTGTAATGACTATATCAACCGTGAGGGAATAACGCTTCACTTTGCCGACGCTGACAGAGCTTTCTACAACCCATCGTGCGATACAGTGCAAGTGCCGCCGTCTACAAGTTACAGCAATCTGGCAGAATATTATTCTACCCTATTTCATGAGCTGACCCACAGCACAGGGCATCCAAACAGGCTTAACCGCATTAAAAGCACTTCGTTCTTTGGAAATACCGAGTATTCAAAAGAAGAACTTGTTGCTGAAGTCGGCGCAAACATGATTATGTCGGCGTTAGGTATTGAAAATAATGCTGCACAGAAAAACAGCATTGCATATTTACAAGGCTGGCTACAAGCACTCAAAAACGATATGACCATGATTGTTTCGGCTTGCAGCAAAGCGCAGAAAGCCGCTGGCTACATCTTAGAGCACAACGAAGAACGCAGCGCAAAAAGTTTATCATCACAAATCTCGCCGTCTGGACGGACAGGAACGATTGTCTGAGGAAATTTGATATTTTATCCTAAAAGTGTGAGAACCGCAAGCGGTATTACACAAAATCAAAATTTAGGAGGTCAAATGTTATGACTAAGACATATACAGATAATCAAGAAATGTTCATCCGAGCCGACGAGGTGCGTTACACTATGGGCGTTTCTAGAGCTTATGCGTATAAAGTAATCAAGCAGCTTAACGATGAACTAGAAAGCAAAGGCTATATGGTCGTAAACGGGCGCACCAGTAGGAAATATTTTAACGAAAGATTTTATGGAAAGGTGTTGTCAGCATGAGTGATTACAAGAGTAGAGTTATTAAGTATGAAAGCAAAAGTGGCACAAAGTATCGTGTTGACTATGCTTACAAAGCCGCAGACGGCAAATATCACAATTCCTGCAAACGGGGCTTCTCTCTGATGAGAGAAGCTGCCAGTTGGCAAAAGAATATGCTTCCTATACTTATTGCTGATTTAGAGCAAAAAGGAACTTCTAAGAAAAACGCTGATGAGGAAATGCTTTTCAGCGAATTGGTTGATGAGTACATGAAGCGTTCCGTGCTACGCAGAAAAGAAACGACCTGCGGCACAAAGGAAAACATCATCAAGAATCGCATACTCCCGTTCTTTTCAGACAAAAAAGTATTTGATATTACTGTCAAAGACATTGAGAACTGGCAGGACAAATTGCTGCAAGGCACAACAAAAAGCGGAAAACAGTATTCTCAGACTTATATCAGAACAATACGCAGTCAGTTTACAGCCATCATGAATTATGCTGTTCGGCTGCATGGGCTTCCCTTTAATCCGCTAGATAAAGCAGAAATGGTTGGATGCAAGGAAGCTGAACCACGGGCATATTGGACACTTGACGAGTTTATACAGTTTAGAAATGTGGTTGCAGATAAACCAGAATACTATTACGCATTTGAGGTCTTGTATTGGACAGGTATGCGGATGGGTGAAATGCTGGCTTTGCGATTGGGCGATATTGATTTCGATAATCTGACTATCAAAGTGGACGAAACCTATACCCGTCTTAAAAAGAAAGACTTGATTACCTCGCCAAAGACGAAAGATAGCAAGCGCATCATTCACATTCCAAAAACTCTTGCCGATGAACTCCGTGAATATGTAGGCGGAATTTACGGTTTGGAGAAAGAAAGCCGTATTTTTAATGTCAGCAAATACGGCTTGCACCGAGAAATTGACCGAGCCGTTAAATCGTGCGGTTTACCAGATATTTGCGTGCATGGGTTAAGGCATAGTTGTGCTTCGTTTTTGCAGTCAGAAGAACTCAAAATTCCAGAAGTCGTTGTTTCTGCAATCTTAGGGCATTCAAATACGAAGTCGATGACGGGGCGTTATTCACACGCATATGAGAAAGATTTGATTGCCGTTGCAGAACGGCTCAATAAAATCATGGAGGACATAGATAATGTCAGCGAAGAATCTTGATAAAAAGAACAGATGGCGCAGTGTTACGGTTGCTTTCAGAGTTTCACCAGAAGAAGCATACCGCCTTAACATGGTGGCAAAAACTTCTGGACTTACGAAGCAGGATTACATTTTGAATCAACTGCTCAAAGAAGAAGTCATTGTTCATCCGAATTGCAGAGTGCAAAAAATCCTCAGTCAATATCTTACAGAACTGACCGAGGAACTAAAGCGAATACAGCGAATTGAACAGGATGATGACATTTTGGAAAATATAATTTACCTTGTCGAGTTGATAGCTCACATGGGAATATCTTGATTGGAGGTCAATAAATGATGTACAGATTTGAAGATGAAAAATATTGTGTGTGGAAGTTACCACAAGATGAGCGTTACTGCTATAACTGCTCGCTTTGCAACTTTGGTTTGGACTGCCGCAACAATCCGATTCATTACTCAGACACCGAGGATGATGAAGAATAAAGGAAATGCTCTGACGATTGGTTTCGTCAGAGCATTTTTGCATTGTGCGCTTAAGCATGAAGCAACCACCAGCTATGCTGGTGGAATAAGATACTTATAGAAATAGACCTCCTTTGATATAACGGAAGAGGTTCCCCAACCGTCTTCATAAATCAAAGGAGGTTTTGTCATGAATGACATTAAAAGTTTATCACATTCAAAATGGAGATGTAAATATCATATTGTATTTGCACCCAAATACA
>NZ_JAHLPX010000008.1 GCF_018918145.1 Anaerotignum sp. MSJ-24 | reverse complement strand
GGCTGCCAGAGATAGTAATGCGGTTGGCGGAATCCATTCAATGCATCTTAAGATGCTGCGCCTGTAATACGCCCTTCTAGGGCGAGTACAAACCACTAGTTTAACTAGTGGTTTTGATTAATTCTTATTTTCTTTTTGCAAGAGTGTTTTTAGGATCCATTGTTCCGTTGATACTGTCCTCAAGATTTTTGAGCGTTGTTTCCGCAATGGCTTTCATTGCCTCTGTTGTAAAGAATGCCTGATGGCTTGTTATAAGCACATTTGGGAATGTAAGAAGTCTTGAAAGCTCATCATTGCTGATGATTTCATTTGAACGGTCCTCAAAGAAATATTCATCCTCTTCCTCGTATACGTCAAGACCTACGCCGCCGAATTTTCCTTCCTTAAGTGCTTCAATAAGTGCCGGTGTATCAACAATAGCACCTCTTGATGTATTTACAAGTATAACTCCGTCCTTCATTTCGCTTATTGTTTTTGCATTTACCATATGCTTTGTTTCCTCTGTAAGCGGGCAATGGAAAGAAATTATATCGGATTTTTCAAAAAGCTCATCAATAGTAACATATCTTGCACCCTTAAGATCTTTTAAAGGATAAGGATCGTAGCAGATAATATCAAGACCGAAGCCCTGCATAATGCTTATCATTGCCTGACCTATTTTACCTGTTCCGACAACACCGAGTGTTTTTCCGCTGAGTGTAATACCCATAAGTCCGTTAATCGAGAAGTTGAAGTTTCTTGTTCTCTGATATGCTCTGTGTACATTTCTGTTTACCGCAAGAAGAAGTGTAAGTGCAAACTCCGCAACTGCCTCAGGTGAATAGCTGGGAACACGAAGAACATCAAATCTTCCTTCTACCGCCTTTAAATCAACATTGTTATATCCTGCACATCTTAAAAGTATTGTTTTAATCCCCTGTTTGTAAAGAATATCCAGTGTGTCCTTATCTGCCTCATCATTAACAAATATACAAACCGCATCGTTTCCTGTTGCAAGGATTGCCGTATCCTTGTTGAGTCTTGCTTCAAAAAATGTTATATCAAGATTCATCTTTTCCGCAAGCGGTTTAAACCATGTTTTGTCATAAGGCTTGGTATCATAGAATGCTACCTTTGTCATAATTATTCTCCTCCTTAATTAAATCAGCCGAAACGGATTTGACCGTATTTCTGAATTATACTATAATTATATATCCGCATATCAATCATGAGCAATATACATAACGCTCAATTATTGTATGGATTAATGTATAATTATATGCTTGTTATATTTTTAACATATTTTTTAGTATTTGTCAACTATCAATTACAATAAAAATCGGAGAAAAATCGCTATGTCAGGTAAATTTATAATGTCCCTTGACCAGGGAACAACCAGTTCAAGAACAATTATTTTTGACAAAAATCAAACAATCATTTCAAAATGTCAGCAGGAATATCCGCAGATATACCCCAAACCGGGCTGGGTTGAGCACAATCCGCTTGATATTTATAACTCACAGTATTCCACTGCGATAGACTCAATGTTACAGGCAGATATATCTCCTTCGGACATTGCCGCAATAGGAATAACCAATCAGCGTGAAACAACAATCGTATGGGACAGAGATACCGGAATTCCCGTATATAACGCCATTGTCTGGCAGTGCAGAAGAACTGCGGATTTATGCGAGGAGCTGAAAAAGGACAGGGAATTTACGCAGTATGTAAAAGAAAATACCGGACTTCTCATTGACGCCTATTTCTCCGCAACAAAAATAAAATGGATTCTTGACAATGTGGAAGGTGCAAGGGAACGTGCCGAAAGCGGAAATCTTCTTTTCGGAACAGTTGACACATGGCTTGTCTGGAAGCTTACTGACGGAAAGGTACACATAACCGACTGTACAAACGCATCAAGAACAATGCTTTTCAATATACACACATTGAAATGGGATAAAAAAATACTCGAAAAGCTCGGTATTCCTGAATCAATGCTCCCGGAGGTTAAAAACAGCTCGGAAATATACGGCTATACCGATATTCTTGGAACAAAGATACCCATTGCCGGAATAGCCGGAGATCAGCAGGCGGCTCTTTTCGGACAGCTCTGCTTTGATAAGGGTGATGTAAAAAACACCTACGGAACAGGCAATTTCATACTTATGAACACAGGCACAAAGCCTGCCGAAAGCAAAAACGGACTTATAACAACAATCGCCTGTGCCATTGACGGAGAGGTTACATATGCACTGGAAGGCAGTGTATTTGTCGGCGGTGCTGTTATACAATGGCTGCGTGACAAAATGAGATTTTTCAGCAGTGCTCAGGACGCAGATTATCTCGGTGCAAAGCTTATGGCGTCGGAAGGTGTATATTTTGTTCCGTCCTTTACGGGAATGGGTGCGCCGCATTGGGATATGTACGCAAGAGGTTCAATATTCGGGCTTACCAGAGGAACGACAAGAGAGCATATAATTCGTGCTGCTCTTGAGGCAATAGCCTTTCAGTCAATGGACGTCATCAATGCCATGTCTGCCGACATAAACGACGAAATCGGCGTAATAAAGGTTGACGGCGGTGCAAGTGCAAGCGAGCTTATAATGCAGTTCCAGTCCGACATAACAAACAAAAAGCTTATTCGTCCCGTTATAGCCGAAACAACGGCTCTCGGCGCGGCTTTTCTCGCCGGACTTGCAGTAGGCTTCTGGGAAAACCGTGACGAGCTTAAAAACAGCTGGGTGCTTGAAAAAACCTATACGCCTAAAATGGACAGGGCCGAGGCTCAAAAGCTTATAAAAGGCTGGGAAAAGGCTGTAAGATGCACCAAAATGTTCAGTGAAGATTAACTCTTCGGGAGATAGAAATGGAAAATAAAAATGATTTTAAAAAGGCTGTGACATTATTTACGCTTGTGGTTATACTTGTGGCAATAATGTCCGGTTTCAGCTCACAGATATACACAAATTATTTCAAAGAAGTATATAACGTCACCTCTGTACAAAGAGGATTTCTCGAAATTCCCAGAGAATCACCGGGAATATTGTGTATGTTCATAATAGCCGCTCTTGCACCGCTCGGAGATATAAAGTCCGGAATATTCGCACAGATACTGGTTGCTGTCGGCTTAACCGCAATGGCTTTCTTTTCGCCGTCATATTCGGCAATGATGCTTTTTCTGTTCATTGCATCAAGCGGACAGCATATATTCATGCCGTTAAATGATTCAATAGGCATGAGCCTTGCACAGGACGGCAATGTAGGCAAGACCTTAGGCAGATTTAAAACCTGCTCAACCGTCTTTTCTCTGCTTACATCGCTTGCTGTATTCATATGCTTCAAATACGGAATTTTCTCTTTTAAAACACACATAATCATTCCGTTTGCGATAGCAATAGTTGCCGCAGTCATAGCCGCAGTTCTGCTCATAGGAATGACAAAATACATCAGGACCGAGCCAAAGCCGAAAACAGAAAAGAAGCACTCAAACCTCGTTCTCAGAAAGGAATATACTCCGTACTATCTTGTCACTCTTGCTTACGGCTGTCAGAAAAGAATAAAACTTGTATTCGGCCCATGGGTAATAGCCGATTTGCTTCTCAAGGGTGCCGATACAATTTCGCTTCTTGCCATAGGAACATATTTCATAGGCATTCTCATTGCACCTGTTATAGGCAGAATGCTTGATAAAATGGGTGCAAGATTTTCTCTTATAGTCGAAGGAATATATATAATAATAGTATTTTCGGCAATGGGCTTTTTAGCCGGCGGCTTTGCATCGGGAAAATTTATAACCGACACACCTGCTATGTATGCCGCATTTATCGTATATATGCTTTGCAATGTTTTCGACCAGTTCAGTACAATACACGCATATCTTATGCGTTCGATTGCAAGAGATGCCTCGGAAATCACCGCAACTCTTTCCGTTGGCCTTAGTGTTGACCATGTAATAGCGATAGTTGTTTCTGCGATATTCGGCATTGTCTGGGCTGAAATAGGTGCACAATATGTATTTTATATCTGTGCCGCAACCGCAATAATACAGATAGCCGTAGGGCTTTCATTAAAAAATAAAGCAAGGAGCTAATCTCCCTGCTTTATTTTTTTATAACTTGGCTATTGTTATGTCCTTATAATAATGGTTCAATATCTGCTTATAGTCCGAACCGTTTTCAGCCATGTATTTTGCTCCGTATTGGCTCATTCCTGCTCCGTGACCGAATCCCTTGGTTATAAATACTATGCTTTCGTTATCCTCTTCTACGGTGAAATTTGCACTTCTCAGTCCCAATGCCTCTCTGAGCTGTTTTCCGGTAAAGCTCATATTGCCGACCGTAACGCTTGTTACATATCCGGCGTCACTCCTGCTGTTTATTACTATTGATTTAAACAGTCCGTTTTCCTCTGCACTAAATTCGGGATATTTTTCCTTGATTTTTGCTATTATATCGGACGGTGTAAAGACTGCCGATACCTCATAGCCGGGAGCATAGGTATCTCCTTCGCTTTCGGCACTTACAAGATAAGGCAGATCATAGTTCCATATGTTGCCTGCCGTTTCGGTTTCGCCTGCACTTGTGGAATGAAAAACCGCAAGTATCGGCTCTCCGTTGTATTCCATTACTTCGCCCTTTGTGCTGTCCACAGCATCGGAAATCTTTTTATAATAGGCATCATAATTATCACCCCAGTTTTTCAGCATTGTTTCCTTTGTTATGAATGCCTGACCTATATCGTCGGTATTGAGCGGAAAATCAGCATTGTCAATGGTTCTTACCGCATAGGTTCTTGCCGCAACCGCCTGTGCCTTCAAAGCCTCTGGCGGAAACGAAACCGGCATTTCTGCGGCAAGCACACCCTTTATATATTCCTCAATATCCATATCTCCAACCTTATATTCCTTACTCGGCGTTTCGTTTTCCTCTGCCGATACGGTAATGCTTTTGGCATCATTAACCGTATTATCAATGACAGCGATTTTTTTACCGCTGAGCATATAAGGCACAATTACAATCGTTATTAAAACGTATATCTGTGACAGCAGAATATATCTGCCTATACTTGCTTTTTTCATAAGCAGTCCCTCCACACAGATATATATGCAATACGGTATAAAATATACTAAAAAAAAGCTCCGTAAACACGAAGCTTAAAAATCAAAGCAAAATTATTATGAGTATAAGATATATCACCGCCGTAAGGGCGATATTCTTAAACATTCTCAAATCTCTTCTTGCAACATACTCAAGATTTTTCGGACATGGATTTTGCACCACAAACAAATTTCCTCTCAAATCCCTTTTCAGCTTAATAACAAGCCTGTCCTCAAGCCTCAGCATGAAATAAATACGTTTAGTAATTCTGAAATGATATTTAACACCGTTATTTATTCCGTATACATAATATCCCTTGAAGGTTTTTCCTCCGAGAAGATTACTTGTGTAAAACCGGCAGTTAAGAAGTATCAGTTCATCATCAAGTGAAAAGAATCTTTCAAATCTGAGCAGGCCTATATAAAACACCGGTATGGTTATAATCATTACTATAATTATGTCTATAACCCTTCGTACATTGCCGACCTCGCCTTTAACGCCCATAACATCGGGAACATAGCCCAAAAACTGTATCTGATATACACAATAGCCTACAAGCATAAGCGATATTAAATAAATAACAATCGGCAGTACAACTCCCTTATCCTTAAATACCTGATTCCACAAAATAACCTTATATATCGCTCTTATGCTCATAGCCGTTTCAAAAATAGCAATAATAAGACACAAGCCGTTTGCCGTACAGCCTCTTCTTATTCCGAGAGCAGATACAAGCGTAACAGCCGCCCAGAAGGTTGTAACAAGCCAGCTTTTTCTGCCTGTCGCAAAGGCCGCCCATACAGAGCAAAATATAATTATACAAGCTAAAAAAGCTATACCGGTCATTTGTGCTTATCCTTTCTTAAAAACCTCTGTAATACTCAGGTCTGTAAGTACTTCTCTTTTCTGCCTCTTCAATCTGTTTAAGAAGCTTTGCATTATCTCTGTTGAATGTGCCGGCAAGCGGAACATAATTAGACGCATGGTTTGAACGGAAAACAGTGCCTTCGGAATCCACATTCTGTATGAACAGCTTAAGCTCCTCAACAACCTCATTCGGCTTAAGATAATCAAATTCGCCCTTTCTAAGCTCATCATACATAGGCACTCCCGGCTCAAGCAGCAATGTAAGGAAGCCGACATATTCCGGCTTCATCTCGCTTATGAGCTTTGCGGAATTCACCGCATGGTTTACAAGATGCTTTTTGCCGCCAAGGCCGGAAATAAGAGTAACCGAAACCTTTATTCCTGCTGCCTTAAGCTTAAGTCCTGCCTCTGCAATTTCCGCATGAGTTGCACCCTTTTTAACATATTCGAGAACCTCATCATCACCGGATTCCGCTCCGACATAAACCATTTCAAGTCCGGCCTCTCTGAGCTTAACCAGTTCCTCATGGCTTTTGAGAAGTACGTCCTTAGGTGCTCCGTACATTGTTATTCTTTCTCTTTCAGGAAAAAGCTCGTTTATAACACCCATTATATAGAGCAGATCCTCTGTTTTGCATATGAGAGCATCGCCGTCGGCAAGAAATATTCTTCTTATAAGATAATCCTTATAGTATTCTCTCATTTCCTTTAAATCGGCAACAACATCTTCAAGCTTTCTTACTCTGAACTTTTTATCCTTAAACATACTGCAAAAGCGGCAGGTATTTCTTGCACAACCTATTGTAAGCTGTATTATAAGACTTCCTGCTTCACTCGGCGGTCTGTAAACTGCTCCTTCATATCTCATAAAATCACACCTTTTTTAGAAATTATTATACATATATACGCCATTTGTGGCAATAGCGATTTAAAAATCCTGCCTATCAACATAAGTCATTTAAGCAGGATTTCATATTGTTTATATTAATCCGTTGTTACATAAATTCTGTTTACATAATCTCTGCTGCTGAATGTAACCCTTACGGTTGCTCCGTCCTCAAGAGCTGCCTCTCTCACCTTCGTGAGCATTGATGTTTCTTCATCATTGATATAACCTCTTGCCGCCGGTTCAACCTTATATGTATACTCAAGTCCGACTGCATTGACAATAGTTATTGATGTTCCGGAAATTGATTTTACCGTTCCTTCATCAACTGTGCCCGAAACAACAATCATTGACTTAAGCGAATAATCGTCCTCATTCATTTCGGCTTCAATCTTCATGGGATTTTTTTCATCGGCAAATATGCTTCTCATTCTTGTATAGCTTATTTCTTCGCCGTTATACTCGCAGTAGATATTTGTGTCATTATAAGGCACATCTATTACATGTCTTACCTCGTCATTGACAATGACAATTCGCTTTGAGTCCACAACATCAAGCATTCCTTCAAGTGTAAGCGACTTTACATTAACACTTGTAACATAGTCTTCATCTTTGTCAAACTCAACCGTAACCAACATATCTGTATCCTTAAGACGGTTTTTTATCTCTCTGTATGTTGCGTTTACGCCGTCAAGAACAAGCTCTGCATCGTCATCAAGCTCATATACGGCAGTTCTGCCGTAAGATGTCTTAAGCGACAATGTTGATGAACTTATGCTCTTAAGCATTCCGGTTGTATTCGAATCATAATAAAAATCAAATCTCTTTACTTTACCAAGATTGTTTACCTGTGCCTTTGCATAAAGCTTTGACTCATTTAAAATTTTAGCAAGCTTTGTTTCGCTTATTTTTGAATTCTCAAGATAATATTCACAGCCGCTTGTAGGCACACATTTAATATTGCCGACTCTTCCGCCGAAGTCGAAATCAATATATACCGCATTATCGGTTATTGAGGTTACCTCGCCTTCAACATCCTCCATCTCTGCATCTATCTCGTATACCTCGTTTGCGGAATTGAGCTTTGCCTTTATATAAAGAACATTTCTACCTAATGTAAGCTCATAAAGTCCGTCCTTTGATACCTGTCCTCCGTCGAGATAATATTTTATGCTTGATGCAAGCTCATATCTCTGCTGTTCTCCGTCCTTTGTATCAAAGGTTATTGCAGAATAGGTTATGTTGTTGAGATAACCCTCAATCTCCGTCTGCTTTGCCGGTGTCGTGTTGTCATTTATATCCGAATTACTGAGATTTACAACAACAGATACCACGATATTGTTGGAGGAAGCAACCGTTACCATATCTCCAATTTTAATATCCGAATAGCTCTTCGTTGCTCCATCACTTGAAATTACAGGTATCGAGCTGTTCAATGCAAATGTGGATACCACACCTGTTTCGTTTGCACTGATTGCTATTGTTTTTGATGAAGTGCCGTCATCAGTAAGTATTACCGTACCTGATACTACCTGAACAGCAGGAGTTGTTGTTGTCTGCTGTTTTTTAAGCTCGGAAGCCTTATAATAGGTCTTTGATGTCATAACAGCCATTTCTGCTCTGTTTATATAATTTTTAGGATTAAAATTGCCTGCATCATCGCCTACAAGTATCTGAAGTCTTGAAAGCAGTTCAATATAAGGTACGCTTGTTGCCGCAACCTTGTCCTTATCATTGAAGGTAAGAACAGCCGATTTATCTACTGAAGAAAGATGCTGTATTGCCTTTCCGAATATAACGGAAACATTTTCTCTTGTGGCATCTCTGTTTACACCCTTGCTCTTCATAAATACAGTAATGTCATTTTCGGAAAGAATACCTGTTTCAAGTCCGTATGCAACACAGTTATATGCCCATTCGGGAATATAAGCCGCATCCATTTTTGTTTTCCATTTGTTTATTGTATCGGTTGTTACCTCTGTCTGCATAGCTCCCGTATTTTTCAGTATGCTGTATGCAAGCTGCATAGCCTCGCAATATGTAATTCTATCCTTTGCTCTGAATACCTTATGACCAGCGCTGTCTGTATCGCCTACCATAAGCCCTAAGTCTGATACGCTGTTTATATATTCCTTTGCGCCTTCCCAGGGAACATTGTCTATATCGTAAAAGTTTGCTGCGCTTGCCGTAACTGCTGAACTTATAGTCATAACGGCCGCAGCAGCCATAACAATGTATTTTTTCATCATTATACCTCCCGCCTAATAATTCATTGCTTATATTTTCCAGTTTACTTTCTTTAAAAGCCTCATCAATACAGGTTTTTCCGGCTTCGTTTTTTATTTCCATTCTATCTCCTCTGGTTTTCTTAATTTCTGATGCTTAAGAATCGGAACATTATAACGCTCGCCAAGCTTTCTCACAAGATCCTTATAACAGCCCTTAAGCTTATCATGGAAAGCGATTGCCTCTATTCCGCCTTCTATTGCGTCCACACAGGCACAGGCTCTTGCAAAGCCGTCCTCGTTTTCATACTGTCCCGAAACAAGCCACTGGTTAGCCATTATGTGGCTGACGCCAAAGCTTTCGTTTTCTCCCCAATCGGTAAATACAGCCTCGGCATAGTTGGTTTCAAAATGTACACCGCCTACACAGAGAATATTGTGCAGCTTCATTCCATCATCGTCAAATACATGCACAAGAGTTCTTGCAAGTGCAAGACACGCTGTTTCATCACCCCAGCTTTCGGGTTCACTTCCGACTTCAATATCCACCATAGGCACCTTATAGCCGAGAAGAAGCTCAGGATTATCATTTTCCTCATGTGCTCCCGACCAATGTGTTGCCTCTGTAACGACATGGTATTCCTCAAGATTGAGTATGTCCTTCTGCTTTTTATAGTTTCTGAGAAGGTTGTGCATATATCTTACATTAATAGGCCCGAAAACGCCGGAATTCATATCACCGAGAGAATGAACCGTAAGCACCTTGTCGGGAGAATTTGCACCTTCGTGCCATGTTACCATAGCCGACATATCGAAGTCTGCGAAATATCTATTCATATCCGGCAGATATTTATTATAGTCCAGACAAAGTGCGGTATTTGTCGGTACAAAATAGTACTCGTCAGCTTTTTCGTCAATATATTTATACACAGGCATGCCGTCAAAAAGTATATCTGTCTTTTCCTTAAAATAGCCTTCCTTTTCGAGCAGCTCCCAAACCTTGGCCGCTACATGTCCCCAGTTCTTGTTGTTGCAAATATAGTATACTGCCTTCATTAAAATATTCTCCTTCAAAAAACATCATTATTCTTCAATATAGCACAAATAGCAGTATAAATCAAATTCAAAAAATAGGTTGTTTTGATTAACGTCAAAAAGGTGCATTGTTATAAAATTCTTCAAAGTAGATTCTCTGTTAGCTAAAAATATAATTTTTTCAAAAATGGCTAACAGAAATCCCATTATCAAAAACTAATTTTATAAGCATAAGGCTTCCGAAAACAGTAAACGGGAAAACCTATATATCGGTTTTCCCGTTTATTTTTATTCCGCATATTTTTCTGCTTCTATTCTTGTTACATATCCGAGGTTATCAAACGTAAGCTGAACCTTAGATACATTTGTATAAACTCCTTCTCTGAATGCCGGAAGTCTTACCTTTTTGCCGTCAAGATAATATCTTACAACAGAATCAAGCTTATATTCATATTCACGTCCGTCATCGGCAACTATTTTAACCGTTTCACCATCAATTTCCGATATTGTGCCTTCCTCTTTAAGTATAAAGTTTGTTTTGAGTTCCTTTACATAAGCATTTGGATAAACGTCATATTCATCATTATACTGCACATCGGCAGAACCGAATATTTCCGGATACTCATCAAGATATTCCTCAAGTTCATCAATATCTATCTCATCATCATCGAAATAAATATCCGTATCATCATCTATACGGTATGATCTTGTCATACCGCTTGCGAACTTAATTGTAACCGAACGATAGGAATATTCATCGCCGTTTTTGTCCTTAGTCTTTTTTGTACCTATGTTTGTTACCTGGCCTTCAACAGCAGCTCTCTTGCAGTAAATCTCCATAGCCTGGTTTCTGCTGTTTACATATACCTCGGCACTTACAAGTACACCGTTTGAAGTAAGAGAATATATTCCTCTTGTGCTTATAGGCTCTCCGTCAAGATAATACTGTGAGTCTGCAACCGTATCAAGTACAATGCTCTGTCCGTCATAGGTATAAAGCATAAAAGCTTTAGGGCCTATTCCATTGAAATCCGGGCCTGCATAGTTGATATATCCCGTATAATCGGCTTTGGTTGTTTTCTCTCCGTCATCATTTACAATGCTTTTATCCTTGAGCATGTTGTAGGTTTTTGACACTATAACAGCCATTTCGGCTCTGTTTATTGTATTATTGGGATTGAATTTGTTGTCATCGTCGCCTACAAATATATCGTAGCTTGAAAGTATATCAACATACTGCTGGCATACGGCCGAAATATTGTTTTTATCGGCAAAGTTTTTTGTATTTGTTGTAGCCGATATATTCTGGGAAACAAGAAATCTTCCGAAAATATAAGCCGCATCTTCTCTTGTGGCACTTCTTGCCGAGCCGTCCGCATTATAGAAAATATTCAAGTCGGTTATTGTAACAATACTGTTTTCAAGACAGTAAGCAACACAGTTATAGGCCCATGAAGGAATTTTGTTGCTCTTCATTACCGATGTCCATTTCTGTACAACATCTGTGCTTACCGTTGTTCCGGACAAACTGTATACAAGCTGTGCCGTTTCCGTATATGATATATTATTTTTTGCATGGAAAACACGGTTGCCGTTTTCGTCAATCTCTCCGACCATAAGACCGCTTTCAAATACGCTGTTTATATACGCCTGTGCTCCTCCCCAAGGAACATCGTTTATATCTTTAAAGCTGTCTGCGGCACTTGCCGGAACAGCCGTACCGACAGCCATCATTGCCGCTAAAAACAAAGCCGCTTTTTTCTTCATAAAAGCACCTCCAAATGAATTCTATATAGATTAACTATACCATAAAAAAACCTCTGAATAAATAGTTATTTTGCCTTAAAAACAATAAAACAAGGCGGCATCTTTCGATACCGCCCTGCAAAAATTCATTATTTATTGATTACATCTTTTTAACTGTAAGTGTTACCTTTTCGCCGTTGATGTTCCAATCCTTTGTATAGCCTTCGCCTGTGCCTTCAACCATGTCAAGAGCAAGAACGTCGCCCATAATGCTTTCCTTATTACGTTCGATTACACCGGCAACCTTATCGCTGTCAGTGTGGTAAACAGTAATTCTGTCAAGCACTTCAAAGCCTGCTTCTTTTCTCATGGTCTGGATCTTGCTTACGATTTCTCTTACAAAGCCTTCCTCGATAAGCTCAGGTGTGAGGTTTGTATCCATAACAACAGTAACGCCGTTGTTTTCAACCGATACATGGCCTTCCTTCTGTGCTGTGTCAACAAGAAGATCGCTTTCTTCAAGCTCAACCTCTGTTCCTTCTACATTAAGAACAGCTTTGCCGTTTGCCTTAAGCTCATTCATAAATGCTGTTCCGTCTACATTTGCAAGTGCATTGCCGATTTTGGGAACAAGCTTGCCGAACTTAGGTCCGAGTGTACGGAGCTGAGGTTTAAATTTATATGTTACGAAGTTTTCAACATCGTCTGTAAATTCCATCTTCTTAACATTAAGCTCATCAAGAACAATTTCCTGATACATTTCGGGAAATGTTCTTTCTGCCTTAACATACATAAGACCGATAGGCTGTCTGTTCTTGATGTTTGCTTCGTTTCTTGCGGCACGGCCGAGAACAACGATGTCAAGAACAAGGTCCATGTTTGCTTCAAGCTCTGTATCAATCCAAGCTTCGTTTGCAACAGGGAAGTCGCAAAGATGAACGCTTTCGGGAGCTGAAGGATCAACCTTAACAACGATATTTCTGTAGATTTCTTCAGCAATATACGGTGTGAAAGGTGCAGAAACCTTAGCAAGTGTTGAAAGAACTGTATAAAGAGTCATGTAAGCATTGATCTTATCCTGAGGCATTCCGTTTGCCCAGAAACGCTCACGGCTTCTTCTTACATACCAGTTGCTCATATCGTCAACAAAGCTCTGGAGTGCTCTCGCAGGCTCTGTAATCTTATATGTTCCGAGGCAGTCATCAACATATTTAACAAGTGTATTAAGCTTTGAAAGAATCCATTTATCCATAGGAGGAAGCTTATCATATTCAAGCTTGTAATCCATAGGATTAAAGTTATCAATATTTGCATAAAGAACATAGAATGCGTATGTGTTCCAGAATGTTCCCATAAACTTTCTCTGTGCATCATCAACAGCCTCATCGTCAAAACGGCAAGGAAGCCAAGGAGCTGAGTTTACATAGAAATACCATCTGATTGCATCTGCACCCTGTTTGTTCATTACTGTCCAAGGGTCAACTACATTTCCCTTATGCTTACTCATCTTGATACCGTATTTATCAAGAACGTGTCCCATTGACATACAGTGTGTATATGATGTTGTATCAAATACAAGTGTTGAAACGGCAAGCATTGAATAGAACCAACCTCTTGTCTGGTCAACAGCCTCTGTGATGAAATCGGCAGGGAAACGTTTTTCAAATATATCCTGGTTTTCAAACGGATAATGCCACTGTGCAAAAGGAGCTGAACCTGAGTCGAACCAGCAGTCAATAACTTCGGGAACTCTTGTCATCTGCTTTCCGCATTTAGGGCATTTGATGTGAACCGCATCAATATAAGGCTTATGAAGTTCAAGCTCTTCAGGGCAGTCATCAGACATACTTCTGAGCTCTTCAACACTTCCGATTGTGTGGAAGTAACCGCATTCACATTCCCATACGGGAAGCGGTGTACCCCAATAACGCTCACGGCTTAAGCCCCAGTCGATAACATTTGCGATGAAGTTTCCGAAACGTCCATATTTTACGTTTTCGGGATACCATTCGATTGTATCGTTATTTGCAACAAGCTTATCTCTTACCTTTGTCATTTCGATAAACCATGTGCTTCTTGCATAGTAAAGAAGCGGTGTATCGCATCTCCAGCAGAAAGGATAGCTATGTTCGAAGGGAACTGCCGCAAAAAGTGTTCCTTTATCTTCAAGATATTTGATGATTTCTTTATCGCAGTCCTTTACAAATCTGCCTGCCCAAGGTGTAACCTCTTTTGTGAAGTTACCCTGTGTATCAACATACTGACGGAAAGGAAGTCCGTAAACACGGCCTACACGGTAGTCATCTTCACCGAATGCAGGAGCTGTATGAACAACACCTGTACCGTCTGTAAGAGTTACATAATCATCTGTAACAACATAGAAACCTTTTTCGTCATTTTCAAGGAAATCAAAGAGAGGTGTATATCTTACTCCCTTAAGATCTGAACCTTTGAATGTTTCAAGGATTTCATAATCTTCTTTAAGAACTGTATCTACAAGAGCCTTTGCTAAAATAAGAACCTCGCCTTTGTAACTTACCTTTGAATAATCTTCGTTTGCATTTACAACAAGAGCAACGTTTGAAGGAAGTGTCCAAGGTGTTGTTGTCCATGCAAGGATATATTCGTTTTCTTTGCCTTCAACGGGGAACTTAGCATATACCGAAAGCTCCTTAACATCTTTATAGCCCTGTGCAACTTCGTGGCTTGAAAGGGCTGTTCCGCATCTGGGGCAATAAGGAACTACCTTGTGACCTTTATAAAGAAGTCCTTTTTCCCAGATTTTCTTAAGAGCCCACCATTCTGACTCGATATATGTGTCATGGTATGTTACATAAGGATTGTCCATATCTGCCCAGAAAGCAACACGGTCGCTCATCTGCTCCCATTCTGTGCTGTATTTCCAAACGCTTTCCTTACATTTTTTGATGAAAGGCTCAACGCCGTATTCTTCAATCTGAGGCTTGCCGCTAATACCAAGCTGTTTTTCAACCTCAAGCTCAACGGGAAGTCCGTGAGTATCCCAGCCACCTTTACGAAGAACATCATATCCCTTCATAACACGATAACGAAGGATAAGGTCTTTGATTGATCTTGTTTCAACATGACCGATATGGGGTTTTCCGTTTGCTGTGGGAGGTCCTTCAATCCAAGTAAATCTCGGCTGGCCTTCTCTTAATTTAATGCTTTTCTTAAAGATTTCGTTCTGTTTCCAGAATTCAAGAACTTTCTGCTCTCTGTCCACGAAATTAAGATCCGTAGACACCTTATCGTATAACATAATTTTACCTCCGAATAAAAAAAATAAAGGCTCGCATCCTTAACAGGACGAACGAGCCTTACTCTCCGCGGTACCACCTGACTTGATATTCTTAAAGAATATCCCCTCAAACCGTATAACAAATCATTATACATGCCCCTATAACGTAGGGAAACGTCTTAAGCTAATCATCAAAAACTTTCGCCAAGCCACTCCACGGTGATTTTCAACAAGTATCCGGTGTTCGGCTCGCACCTTCCCGAATTCGCTTAAACCTTGAGAAACTTATCTACTGTCCGTTTCAAAGTGTTTTGATTTTAATATTATGAATCTGACATTTAGATATTATACATTAATCATTATTTTTTGTAAAGTCTGACTTCAAAATATTTTTGGTTATTTTTTAACCTTCTTTTTCTTGATTTTTAATGACAAATTTCTTATTATACTAATTATACTTATTATTAAGATGTGGAATACGCATAATATTCTATATATTGCCGAAGCAAATTTTTGGCAATAGGCTTATTCCACTTTATTTATGAAGGGATGTTTTTTTAATGAATTTTAAAACAATGTCATTGATGACGGATTTTTACGAGCTTACAATGATGCAGGGTTACCTTAATGACGGCTCTATTAACAAAACCGTTGTTTTTGACGTTTTTTACCGTGTTAATCCTTCCGGAAACGGTTTCGCCATAACCGCAGGACTTGAACAGGTAATTGATTATATTAAAAATTTACATTTTTCGGAAAGCGATATTGAATATCTCCGTTCGCTCAACACCTTTGATGAAAAATTTCTTACCTATCTCAAGGGCTTCAGATTTACCGGAGATATATATGCAATTCCCGAAGGAACGGTTGTGTTCCCTACAGAGCCGCTTTTAAGAGTCAAAGCTCCCATAATGGAGGCACAGATTGTCGAAACCGCAATTCTTACGATAATCAATCATCAGTCGCTTATTGCAACAAAGGCATCACGAGTTGCATGGTCAGCCGGAAATGACGCCGTAATGGAATTCGGCTTAAGACGCGCACAGGGCCCCGATGCCGGAATTTACGGTGCAAGAGCCGCAATTATCGGTGGCTGTGCCGGAACAAGCAACGTGCTCACAGGAAAAATGTTCGATGTTCCTGTTCTCGGAACTCACGCACACAGCTGGGTAATGAGCTTTCCGTCAGAGGTTGAGGCCTTCAGATGCTATGCAAGAACTTTCCCAAATGCCTGTACATTCCTTGTTGACACCTATGACACACTCCGTTCGGGCGTTCCAAATGCAATAAAAGTATTTAAAGAAATGCAGGAGGCAGGAATAGAGCTGAAAAACTATGGTATCCGTCTTGACAGCGGCGACCTTGCTTATCTTTCAAAGGAAGCAAGAAAAATGCTTGATGCCGCAGGCTTTACCGATGCAAAAATAACTGCGTCAAGTGACCTCGACGAATATCTTATAATGAGCCTTAAGCTCCAGGGCGCAAAAATAAACAACTGGGGTGTAGGAACAAAGCTTATTACCTCGGACGACTGTCCTTCCTTCGGCGGTGTTTACAAGCTTTCTGCCGAAAGCGATGGAAAAGGCGGATTTATTCCGAAAATCAAATTGAGCGATAACCCGTCAAAGGTAACAAATCCCGGTATTAAAAAAGTATTGAGATTTTATAGCAAGGATACAGGTAAAATAAAAGCCGATCTTATCTGCCTTGAAGAAGAAGATTATAAGGAAACAGACACAATCCACCTTTTTGACCATATGGCAAAATGGAAAAATATGATTCTTAAGCCCGGAACATACACAATAAGAGAGCTTCTTGTTCCTGTATTTATCAACGGCGAATGTGTATACACTTCTCCGTCTGTTATGGATATAAAATCAAATTGTGAGCATGAGCTTTCTACTCTCTGGGACGAGCATAGACGTCTTGCAAATCCACATACTGTTCCAGTTGACTTATCCGATAAGCTTTTTGAGCTTAAAAACAGACTTATTGATGAACTCAGCGGAATAG
This sequence comes from Anaerotignum sp. MSJ-24, assembly GCF_018918145.1. Classification (GTDB taxonomy): domain Bacteria; phylum Bacillota; class Clostridia; order Lachnospirales; family Anaerotignaceae; genus Metalachnospira. Next base: position 65,395 of record NZ_JAHLPX010000008.1, on the reverse strand, counting down.
ATTAATTTAATTATCAAGAGCAAAATGGGCAGAGAAAAATCTCTGCCCATTTTTTGCATGGTATGATTTCCGTTTCGACCCGATTTCATAACCATGCTGTCTTAAATTTTGTTAAGGAACAAAACTCGTTTCACTCCTTAACACTATCTATAACTTTTCCGCAATTTGTTATTTTCACACGGTGTTGATTTTCGGAGGACAATAAAGATTATTTTGTTTTATTTGTTGACACAGACTTTCCCCATTTTAATAAGTCTGCAAAACCCAGATAATCTGTCCCAATATTTCCTCCGTAAGTTGTATTGCATTACCTTTCGGATAAGTAACACAGCGGCCTCAGATAGGCTTCCCCAACTCTTTCTTAAAACCCAGTATTATTCCGGGTAAAAAGATCCATGGCTTATCCAGTGTATCGTTATAATGCTTAACCGCCTGTAAATAGATACTTTTGCTGCGTCCGATAACCTTTTCGATTTCATCGCTCTGTTCGGAATCTTTGCTGTCACAAGCCCTAAGCCGCAAAGCCTTAAGCTGATCGGCAGCACTGTCCACAGTGCTTTTAAGACGCTGCATGGTACGCTTTACCTCCCAAAACCAAACGGTAACAAACGCCGTAGTACTGGCAATGGCAATCAACCATGGAATCCACGACAGCATCTTTTCATCCCTTTCTCCGGATTTATTTTAAGATACAAGCATATACTACCATATTTCAAAAAGCTTTGATTAACACCGGCTTGAAATGCAGTTTTTACTGCCCGAAATGATATGCAAATATTCGACATAATATAGAAAGAAATTTATATTTATGCTAAAATAAAGTACCTAACGTATTTATATGTTTAAAACACAAAAAACAAACTTATCATACTTGTATGGTAAATTTACCGGGAAGTGATAGAAATATGTATATTGCTGTATGCGACGATATGTCAAAAGAGCTCGATAATATTAAAAATCTGCTTTCTGTCTGGCAGGAAAAACATAACATAAGTGTTCATTGCAAATACTTCCGCAATGCCGAAGAACTTATTGCCTCTGCAAAGAAGGAGCATTTCACGCTTTACCTTCTGGACATTATTATGCCCGGAACCAACGGCATGTCCGCAGCAAAGGAAATACGCAGCTTTGACAAAACCGCTGACATAGTTTTTCTTACATCATCTCCGGGCTTTGCCTATGAAAGTTACCGTGTAAAAGCTCTTGAATATCTGCTTAAGCCCGTATCTGCCGATATGCTTTATCAGCTTCTCGACCGTATATACATAAAAGAGCGAAAACCTAATGACGCATTTGCGGTTAAAGCCGGTTCCGTCATTGTCCGTATACCGTTTTCCCAGCTTGCATATGTAGAAGTAAACGGAAAGCATCTTTATTTCAATCTGGCAGACGGACAGGTCAAGGAGGTTTTCGGCTCACTTAAGGAATATGAAGGCTTACTGCTTTCAAGAGATGAATTTACACGAATACATAGGTCATATATCGTAAATATGCAATATATCGAGGAGCTTTCGCCTTCGGGAATACTTATGTTTACAGGCAAAAATCTGCCTGTGTCAAGGCTTATATATCCACAGCTCCAAAAAGATTACATGAATTTACTTTTTTCGGACAGGGAGGTCTAAGCAAATGTCTATGGTAACCTACTCGCCCGTCCTTATACTTATTTTTGCATTCATAATTTTATGTATTATGATGGACGTACATTTTCGAGATTTTACACCTGTACAGAAATGGCTGATACCTGTATTGTTAATTGTATTATTGATATTTAATCAGGTGTTACGTAATAAGATTGGTTCGCCTGCATATGCAAAAATGATGACTTTTACAATGCACATTCCTTTTTTCTTTATATTTTTATCTATAAAGAAATGCGGTGCTGTAAAAATGATTTTTATGATACTTTCCGCACTGGTCTTTACAGCTCCGGTAATAATAGTAAGCAATGTTGTTTCAAGAGTTCTGCCGTCAACCTCTAAGGAAATGCTTATAAGCAATATAGTTTCCTATGTTTTGATGATACTTCTTGTACGTTTTGTTTTCAAAAAAGGCTTTAATTATCTGCTTGATTACGGCGACAACAAGCTGATTTTGCTGTTTTCTGCCGTTCCGATAATATATTACATGTATGTTATTGCCATAACCTATGCCGATTTTTCATCGTTAAAAGCTGCCAGCGGTGTCATTGTCAGATATTTTCCGACAATAATGGTATTCTTTTTCTATTTTCTGCTTTTGTACAACTATCGCAGCTTAAGCGAAAAACGCGATATGGAGGCGGCCCGGACAATTCTTGCACAGCAGCTGAATTCAGCCGAAAAGCAGGTTGCCATGCTCAGCATGAACCAGACACAGACCGCAGTTTATCAACACGATATGCGGCATCATCTAAACATGATAGACGGTCTGTTAAGTACAGGAAATATTGAGCAGGCTGAAAGCTACATTAAAAAAGTCAGAACGGATATAGATGCAATAACGCCGAAACAGTTCTGCGAGAACACAACTGTTAATCTTCTCTGCTCGTCATTTGCTGATAAAGCTGAACACATGGGCATAAAGCTTACAACAAATGTTACCTTGCCAAATCCCATTCCTATATCGGATACAGAGCTTTGTTCAATAATATCAAACGGACTTGAGAACGCAATGAATGCCGTTAAGGAGCTTGAACCGATTTATAAAAAGGTGGATTTTTACTGCTGTCTAAAATTGAACAAGCTGCTTATAGAAATCAAAAATCCATACAAAGGCGATATAACCATGTCGGACGGTCTTCCGGTGTCCAATAAATCCGGCCATGGCTACGGCTGCCGAAGTATTCGTACAATAACCGAGCACAACAGCGGTATATGTGAATTTTCGGCAAAGGATAACATTTTCAAAATGCAGGTTATGCTGCCGATAAAAACAACAAAATCCAAATAAAACAAAAGACTGTTTTAGCTTTGCACAAAACGCAAACTTTAAAACAGTCTTATTATTTATTCGTTCTTCCGTATTCATAGGCTGTACTGTCACGTATATCTATCAATTCATAATCGTTTGCATTCAATTTTTTCAATTCGTCTAACGTAATTTCCGACATATAGTTTTCACCTTGCTTCTTATAAATTTATTGCCTAAAAAATAGCAGTCGGCATTGTGACTGCATACAGATTTATTACATATCTATCCTATTTGTTTAATATGTATTTTATCTTTGAAAATTACCTATGTCAATAGAAATGCAGTATATATAGTATATTTTAAAAAATATCCAAAATAAAAAGCTTTATATGAATCCGGCATAAACGGCTGAAAGTAAATACATGTCTAAGAAATTTATCGTTTTTACACTTTAAATCATTAAATTTGTATGAAATCACAGTCTTGTTATAATTTAAAAAAAGTGTTATAGTAAAATTAGTAACATATAATGGTTTTTATAACCTATTTGTGTTATCAATAGGAAAATTTAATACGGCTGTATCAAAGTTAATAAACTGGGAGGAAGATGTTATGAACAAGAAGTATGTTTACATGTTCAGTGAAGGTAATGCGTCAATGAGAAACCTTTTAGGCGGTAAAGGTGCCAACCTTGCGGAAATGACTGTTATGGGACTTCCAATACCTCAGGGCTTTACTGTTACCACTGAAGCATGCACAGAGTACAATGAAAACGGCAAAAAGCTTTCTGATGAAATGATTTCTCAGATTGAAGCCGCACTTGTTAAACTTGAGGAAATTGCGGGAAAGAAACTTGGCGATATTGAGAATCCTCTGCTTGTATCGGTGCGTTCGGGTGCAAGAGCATCTATGCCCGGCATGATGGATACGGTTCTGAACCTCGGTCTTAATGACGATTCTGTTGAAGGTCTTGCAAAGAAAACGAACAATCCGAGATTTGCATATGACTCTTACAGAAGATTTATTATGATGTTTGCGGACGTCGTAATAGGCGTATCAAAGTCAAAGTTTGAAAGAAAGCTTGATGAGTACAAAGAAAAGGTCGGAGCCAAATACGATACAGACCTTACTACCGAAAATCTTAAAGAAGTAGTAGAAATTTTCAAAAAAATATATCTTGAGGATCAGGGCGTTGATTTTCCTCAGGATACAAAGGTTCAGCTCTTCGAAGCAGTTAAGGCGGTATTCCGTTCATGGGATAATCCCCGTGCCTTTACTTACAGAAGAATGAACGACATACCTTACAGCTGGGGCACAGCCGTAAACGTACAGATGATGGTATTCGGAAACATGGGCGAAACATCAGGCACAGGTGTTGCCTTTACAAGAAATGCGGCAACAGGCGAAAAGATGATTTTCGGCGAATACCTTATTAATGCACAGGGCGAGGACGTTGTTGCAGGCGTAAGAACACCTAAAGCAATCGCTACACTCGAACAGGATATGCCCGAAGTATACGTTCAGTTTATGGACATTGCAACAAAGCTTGAACAGCATTACAAGGATATGCAGGACATGGAGTTCACCATTGAAAACGGAAAGCTCTATTTCTTACAGACAAGAAACGGAAAGAGAACTGCCAATGCCGCTCTCAGAATAGCCGTTGACATGGTTGACGAAGGACTTCTCACCGTTGACGAGGCACTTCTCAGAGTTGAGCCTAAACAGCTTGACCAGCTTCTTCATCCGGCATTCGATCCTAAGGCACTTAAGGCTGCCAAAGCACTCGGAAAAGGTCTTCCGGCTTCACCCGGTGCAGGTGCAGGAAAGGTTTATTTCACTGCCGAGGATGCAAAGGCTGCCGCTGATGCAGGCGAAAGAGTTATTCTTGTAAGACTTGAAACATCACCGGAAGATATTGAAGGTATGGCTGTTGCAGAAGGTATACTTACTGTAAGAGGCGGTATGACAAGCCATGCTGCCGTTGTTGCAAGAGGCATGGGACGCTGCTGCGTTTCCGGCTGCGAAGCAATAAAAATGAATGAAGAATCAAAAACATTTACACTTGGCGGAAAGACTTTTAAAGAAGGCGATTACATAAGCCTTGACGGTTCAACAGGTGAAGTTTACGGAGAAGATATTCCTACCGTTGAGCCCGAAATTTCCGGAACATTTGCCAAATTCATGGCATGGGCAGATGAAAAGAGAGTTCTTAAGGTAAGAACAAACGCAGATACACCTCATGATGCAGAGGTTGCCATAAGCTTCGGTGCACAGGGTATCGGCCTTACAAGAACTGAGCATATGTTCTTTGAAGGACAGAGAATAACGAAGTTCCGTAAGATGATTCTTTCCGACACAACGGAAGAAAGAGAAGAAGCACTTGCCGGAATAATGCCTTATCAGAAGGAAGACTTTATCGGTATTTACAAGGCTATGGGCGAAAGACCGGTAACAATCCGTCTTCTTGATCCACCTCTTCACGAATTCCTTCCCAACACAGATGAGGAATTTGAGGTGCTTGCAAAGGAAATGGGCAAGACAGTTGAAGAGCTCAAAATAAAGGCAAAGGGCCTTCATGAGCTTAACCCTATGATGGGCCACAGAGGCTGCCGACTTGCCGTTACATATCCCGAAATTGCAAGAATGCAGGCAAGAGCAATCGCCGAAGCAGCTATTGAGGTAAACAACGAGCTCGGAATACATATCGTTCCCGAAATTATGATACCTCTTGTAAGCATTGACAAGGAATTCAAGTTTGTAAAAAATATTGTTGATGAAACAGTTCAGAAGGTTATGGCAGAAAAGAATGCCGAGCTTAAATATCTTGTCGGAACAATGATAGAGATACCGAGAGCGTGTATGATAGCTGATAAAATAGCAGAACAGGCTGAATTCTTCTCATTCGGCACAAACGACCTTACACAGATGACATACGGTCTTTCAAGAGATGATGCCGGACAGATTATCGCAGATTACACAGCCAACCTTATATTCGAGGTTGATCCTACTGCCAAAATTGACCGTGACGGCGTTGGCGAGCTTATGAAGATTGCGGTAAACAAAGGCCGCTCAACTCGTCCCGACCTTCATCTCGGAATCTGCGGAGAGCACGGCGGAGATCCTTCATCGGTAGAATTCTGCCATATGATCGGTCTTGATTATGTATCATGCTCACCCTTCAGAGTTCCCATTGCAAGACTTGCCGCTGCACAGGCACAGATTAATTATCCAAGAAAATAATGTTTTAATATCGGCGGACAGATTTCTGTCCGCCTTTTTTGCACAAAAATACCGCCGGATTAATCCGACGGCAAAATAAATTTTAAAATTTTACATGCTCAAGCAACTCTGCCATTTCCTCATAGCTTTCGCAATGATTTATTTTATCTCTTATAACAGATGCACCTTGCACACCCTTTATGTACCAGGCCATATGTGCACGCATCTGGCGTACTCCGACAAACTCGCCCTTATAATCTATAAGCATTCTTGCGTGTCTTAATGCCATGCTCACCTTTTCCTGCGGCGTCGGCTCGTCAAGCAGAATACCATTTTCAAGATAAGCTATGGTTCTTTTGAATATCCAAGGATTTCCTTGTGCACCTCTTGCTATCATTACCGCATCACAGCCGGTATATTCAAGCATATCTGCGGCATCCTGAGGTTTAAATATATCTCCGTTGCCTATAACCGGAATGGATACAGCTTTTTTGACCTTCTTTATAATATCCCAGTCGGCCTTTCCGCTGTAATACTGCTCTCTCGTTCTTCCGTGGACAGCGACTGCCGAGGCTCCGTTTTCTTCAGCTATCTGTGCCATTTCAACGGCATTTATACAGGTATCGTCAAAGCCCTTTCGTATTTTTATGGTAACAGGCTTTTTCTGCATTTCCACAAGTGCCTTTATAATTCTTCCGGCCAGCTCTGGTGTTTTCATAAGAGCACTGCCTTCGCCATTCTTAACAACCTTCGGAACAGGACAGCCCATGTTTATGTCAATAATTCCGGCATTAATGCCTTCTATCTTTTTGCCCATAGCGCCCATTATTTCCGGCTCTGAACCGAAAAGCTGCAATGCCGCCGGCATTTCCTCCTCTCCAATATCGAGAAGCTGTTTAGTATTTTCATTATTATAGTAAATTCCCTTTGCACTGACCATTTCGGAATACACAAGACCACTTCCCATTTCATGGCACAGCGTTCTGAACGGCCTGTCCGTTATTCCTGCCATAGGTGCAAGGAACACATTATTTTCAAGTTTAAGACTTCCTATTTGCACTTTGCGTCCGCCTTTGTTTTTTATTTTTTTCGTATAATATTCTAAGTCCCTTGAGAGTAAGAAGCGGATCTATCGTATCAAAAAGCTTTTCGTTACTCTCCATTATTTTAGCGAGTCCTCCTGTTGCTATAACCTTCATATCAGGCATATCAAGCTCTTTTTTGACCTGCTCTATTATATATTTTGTCTCACCTATATGTCCATAAACAATGCCGGCCTGAAGACTGCCTATTGTGTTTTTAACTACTATTGATTTCGGTTTTTTGATTTCAACCGTAGGAAGCTGTGCCGTACTTTCGATAAGCGCGTCGGCACAAACCTGTATACCGGGAGCGGTAACTCCGGTAACAAACACTCCTTTTTCATTTATAACATCAAAGGTTGTTGCTGTACTGTAATCAATTACCATAGCCGGGCCGCCGTATATCTCGTATGCCGCAACAAGCTTAACAATTCTGTCCGCACCCATTTCCTTAGGATTGTCCATAAGAAGATTTACACCTGTTTTCATTCCTGCACCGACAATCATAGGCTGTATATGGAAATATTTGATAAGTCCATGTATAAGCGAATACATGATATTCGGAACAACCGAGGAAATGATTATCGCCTCAAGCTCATCTGCCGAAACCTTGGAATAATCAAATAACGAGTGTATAAAGATACCTATTTCGTCTGCTGTCTGGTTATTTGAAGTTGTCATTCTCCAGCTTGCCATAAGCTTTTTACCTTTATATACGCCAAGCACAATATTTGTATTTCCTACATCAATTACCAACAGCATAAATACAGTCCTCCTCTTTGAATTGCAAAATATCAGTTAGAGCCGTTTTCTCCCCTCAACAGCTCTTCCTTTAATTTATTTCCTTCTTCGGTCATATTTATAACATACCACAGCTTAAGTGATTTAAGCAATTCTTTCTTCTCCGATTTTAAACTTTTGATTTCAAGCTCCGCTCCGATGTCATCAAAGTCAAAATCGCCTTCGTTTTTTATTATTTCAAATAAAATATTGCCGTCCTCTTCAAAGCTCATAAGAAATGTACAGCCGAGCCTTTCAGCCATTATTATACATATATTTCTTATTTCGTCCTTTATTGTGTCCGGTAAAACATTGAATTTCGGCTCGAAAAAATATTTCTGCTTTTCCCTTGATGCTCCGGCGATTACCGTCTTTTCCAAAAAAATCACCTCTTTAAAACAGAGAGAATAATATCTTTATTCTCTCTGTGTAAACTGTAAAACTTAATTAATTTAGGTTAGTCGCCTAATGTTGCAACCATAACTGCTTTGATTGTGTGCATTCTGTTTTCTGCTTCGTCAAATACAACTGATCTATCGCCTTCGATGATTTCGTTTGTTACTTCGTAATCTCTTACAGCAGGGAGGCAGTGCATAAATATTGTGCTGTCCTTTCCTGTTGCATCAAAAAGCTCTTTATTAACCTGATAAGGCTTAAGAAGTGCAACTCTTTCCGCTGACTTATCTTCCTCACCCATTGATACCCAAACATCTGTGTAGATGATGTCTGCATCTTTAACTGCTGCTTTGGGATCGTCATTGATTTCGATTGTTGCTCCGCTTTCCTTAGCATAGCCTTTGCAAAGCTCAACAAGCTTTTCATCGGGCCAGAGTGACTTAGGTGCTGCAATAACGAAGTGCATTCCCATTTTGCTGCAACCGATCATAAGGGCATTTGCCATGTTATTTCTGCCGTCGCCGATGAATACAAACTTAATTCCCTTCAGATGTCCGAATTTTTCTTTTATTGTCATGAAATCGGCAAGAACCTGTGTAGGGTGGTCCTCGTCTGTAAGGCCGTTCCATACAGGTACACCGCTGTATTTTGCAAGCTTCTCAACAACCTCCTGTGAGAAGCCTCTGAATTCGATACCGTCGAACATTCTGCCGAGCACTCTTGCTGTGTCCTCAACTGTTTCCTTGTGTCCGAGCTGAATGTCGTTCTTTCCGAGATATTCGGGATGAGCACCTTCATCAATACAGCCGACTGTGAAAGAACATCTTGTTCTTGTTGAAGGCTTTTCAAAAATAAGAGCTACGTTCTTATTCTTAAGATGCTTTTCAAAAATACCTTTTTTCTTTTTATCCTTTAAATCAATAGCAAGGTCAACGAGATATTCTATTTCCTCTGCGCTGTAATCCTTAAGTGTGAGAAAGCTTCTTCCTTTTAAATTAACACCCATTTTTATTCCTCCTTATAAAAGCCAAAGGGCTGCTTATTAACTAACTTAAACCGGCACGTCCATAAATATTAAGGATGTGCCGGCCTTGGTACATTTTTAAATTACCGAGTAAAAATTAAAGGTTTCCGAAGAACTGCTCTTTGTTTACAACAGCTCTGCCGTGTGTACCCTTGCAGATTTTGCCCTTTTCATCGAATACTTTAACATCGAATGTAAGGATTTTGCCTTTAACAACTTCTGTAAGCTCAGCCTCTACTCTTACCTTCTGTCCAACAGGTGTTGCAGCAAGGTGAAGGAAGTTGAATACTGTACCAACAGTTTCATATCCTTCGGGAAGTAAGGGTTTAACAGCCTCAAGGCAAGTCTGCTCGATCCATAAGATCATTGTAGGTGAAGAAAGTACGTTAATACCTTTGTTGCCTACTGCATCGGCTGTGTCTGCCGGTGTTACAACATACTCTTTTGTGTTCTTTAATCCTTCTTTGATACCAAAATCCATTTAAAAACATCTCCCTCTTCTTTATATTTGAATATTAAATGGGTTACAGGGTTTCTTCGGAAGCATTCAGAGTTTCTTCGCTTATATTTGCGGTTTTAAAAAGTGCTCTGAATTCATCTCCCGTAATTTTCTCCTTTTCCATAAGGAGCTTAGCCGAAGCATGGAGTACATTTATGTTTTCCTTAAGTATTCTCTTAGCTTCATTATATGACCAGTTAAGAATTTCCTTAACTTCAGCATCAATCTGATCGGCAGTGTTTTCACTGTAATTTCTTGTATGACCGATGTCACGGCCGATAAATACCTCATTGCTTTCATCGCCGTACTGTACAGGGCCGAACTTTTCGCTCATGCCGTACTTCATAATCATGCCTCTTGTCATTGATGTTGCTCTTTCAATATCATTGCTTGCACCTGTTGTTACGTCTTTAAGCACAAGCTCTTCTGCGGCACGGCCGCCAAGGAAGCTGATTATTTCATCTCTCATTTCGCCCTTTGTCACATACATTTTGTCCTCACCGGGAAGCGGCATTGTATATCCGCCAGCCATACCTGTGGGAATTATAGAAACGCTGTGAACGGGATCGCATTTTTCAAGAACCTCAAAAAGAATTGCATGGCCTGATTCATGATAAGCCGTAATAAGCTTTTCTTTTTCTGATATAATTCTGGATTTCTTTTCTGTACCGATACCGACCTTAACAAAAGCCGCCTGTATTTTTTCCATTGTAATCTTCTTTTCGCCTGCTCTTGCCGTAAGAAGTGCAGCTTCATTAAGAAGGTTTTCAAGGTCTGCTCCGGTAAAGCCCGAAGTTGTTTTTGCAACAACCTTGAAATCAACATCATCAGCAAAGGGCTTACCCTTTGAATGAACCTTAAGAATTGCCTCTCTGCCTTTAACATCAGGTCTTCCGACATAAACCTGTCTGTCAAAACGTCCCGGTCTTAATATAGCCGGATCGAGGATGTCGGCTCTGTTTGTTGCCGCCATTACTATAACGCCTTCGTTTATTCCGAAACCGTCCATCTCAACGAGAAGCTGGTTAAGAGTCTGTTCTCTTTCATCGTGTCCGCCGCCTAAGCCTGCACCTCTCTGTCTGCCGACAGCGTCAATCTCGTCGATAAATACAATACAGGGTGCATTTTTCTTTGCCTGGTCGAACAAATCCCTTACTCTTGATGCACCGACACCGACGAACATCTCAACGAAGTCCGAACCGGATATACTGAAAAAGGGAACGCCTGCTTCACCGGCAACTGCCTTCGCAAGAAGAGTTTTACCTGTACCCGGAGGTCCTACAAGAAGAACTCCCTTAGGTATTCTTGCACCAAGCTCAACATATTTCTTGGAATCCTTAAGGAAATCAACAAGCTCCTGAAGCTCGCATTTTTCCTCATCAAGACCGGCAACATTATCGAATGTTACCTTATTCTTTTCGTCCATTGTTACCTTTGCATTGCTCTTGCCGAAAGACATCATCTTTCCGCCGCCACCGCCCTGCATCTTCTGGAACATCACCATAAACAAAATTATGGCAACAACCATAAGCACAATAGACGGAAGTATCGACATGAACATGCCTGTGCTCGGTATATCCACTACCGTAAGTGTTATTTCTTTATCCGCACCGGATTCGTGCAGACCGTCCATAAATGTTGATACGGAAGGAATTGTTACCTTTGCCACTGTTCCGTCCTTAAACGAAACCGTTGCCGTTCCGTAGTTATCAACATCTGATTTTCTCTGCAAATCAATGGTTCTTACTGTTCCCTCATCAATATCCTCAACAAGCTGGTTATATGTATAACCTGTTGTCGCAGTCTGAGAAGAACTGCCTGTACCTGAGAATATCATAACCGCAATGATTATAATAAATATCACAACGTACAGAAACGCTCCTTGAAAAAACTTTTTCAACTTTTAATTACCTCCCAAAGATAATAATTAACAAACCTTATATCAAAGTCTGCTATTTTACCTATTCTAAACTATATTAAACTCTGTTATTGTATCATATTTATTAAATCTCTGCAACTTAATTGCTATAATTATACAATTTATTTAATACTTATAACTAAAACAAACATTTAAACCAAAACCGCAGAGTGTATAGCTCTACGGTTTGATATTTTTCTATATTATTCTTCATCAAAATTCATAACGCCGATATAGTCAAGGTTTCTGTATCTCTGGTCATAATCCAGTCCGTAGCCTACAACAAACTTATCGGGTATTTCAAAGCCGATGTAATCAACGGGAACTTCAACCTCACGGCGGCTCGGTTTATCCAGAATAGTGCATATCTTAAGGCTTGCAGGATTTCTTTCAAGTAAAAACTTTCTGAGCTGGCTGAGTGTATTGCCTGAGTCTATAATGTCCTCAACAATGAGTACATTCTTGCCTTCGATATTGCCGTCAAGATCCTTTTTGATTTTGATATGACCTGAGCTTTTTGTGTCTGAGCCATAGCTCGAAACAACCATAAAATCGAAAAGTACATCGCCTTTAATTTTTCTCGCAAGGTCAACCATAAAGAATATACCGCCCTTTAAAACACAGACCATATATATCTCTTTTCCTTCATAGTCCTTCATAATAACTTCCGCAAGTTCGTTAACTCTTTTTAAAACCTGCTCCTTTGATATAAGTATTTCAACTCTTTCCTTCATTTCGGGCTTCCTCCCACATATAAATATATAATATATTTTTTGTTTTTTCTGTGATATAAAAATCCATTCCCAATCTGCCGCCTATTGCGATTACTCTTCCGCCGCATGCCAGAAGCGGTATGCTGTTCCTTTTTTCCGACGGAATTTTTTCATCAATCATGTAGTCCTTAAGCTTTTTACTGCCTTTTCCGATATTTATTCTGTCACCGGCTCGTCTTGTTCGGATTTCTATAGGTTCACTGTTAATTTTATCATAATCTGCTTTTTTAGTATATACCTTTGTATCATTGCTGAATTTTTTTTCGTCATTTAGCGAAAGAAGTATCCGTTTGCCGATTTCCGGTATATATTTTTCCTCGTTGATATTGAGGACATAGCACATATCCTTAAGCTTTCCGGCTTTGCTTTCCGATTTTCTTATTATTTTTATACAGCCATAGCCCTTTTCCGCACATATACCGCCGGGAAGGTCAATTTTTCTGCCTGTTTCGCCCATAAGTATATCGTCTGTGCCTTCGATATGCTTTCTGCTGTAATCCTTTAAATTCGCTCTGCACGTTTTCAACGCAATTCTCAATATTCGTTTACGCATGACAGGCTTTTCTGCCGAAAGACTGTCCTTAAGCTCTACTCTGTCTGCCTCCGACCGAATGGCATATTCGGCATACTTCTCTTCGGCAAGCTCTTCGAGATAATTTTCGTCCTCTCTCAGCAAAACCGCTGTCGAGGCTATATTTGCTCCGGCAGAAGTGTTTATCTCGCTCTCAAGCCACGGCAGAAGTATTCTTCGCACCTTATTTCTTGTATAATCCGTTTTAAGATTTGTGCTGTCCGTACAGTAGGCTATATTGTTTGTATCGCAGTAATGCTCAATTTCCGCTCTTGTGCAGAAAAGCAAAGGTCTTATAATGCCGTTATTGACCGGCTTTATTCCGGCAAGCCCGTTAAGTCCGGCACCTCTGCAAAGGTGCATAAGCAGTGTTTCCGCCATGTCATTCGTATTATGGGCAACGGCTATTTTTGCACCGCCGAGCTTCTCCGCCGTTTCCCGGAATTTTTCGTATCTTACAAGGCGTCCGGTTTCCTCTTCACCCATACCTCGTTTTTTTGCCTCTGCCGGAATATCGCAATGATAAACCAAAAAATCTATGCCGAGCCCTTCACAGAATTTTCGTGATATTTCCTCATCTCGATATGCCTCATCGCCTCTGATACCGTGATTGATATGCACAGCGGTTATTTTTATATCAAATTTGTCCCTTAATGCCGCAAGTATATGCACCATAGCCGATGAATCCGCTCCGCCGCTGAGTCCGGCAACAACATTGCCGCCCTTTGACAGCATATTGTATTTTTCTATTGTTTCAAGCACCTTATTGTACATTTGTGTTCCTCCGGAGGTTTTATATATAGTTTTGACCTCATATCAGAATTATAACATTCCGATAAAATAATAAAAAGGTCAAAAACCCGTATTAACGAATTTTTGACCTTAAAATGCTTATATTATTAAGTATATTGACGATTTTTATAATTTATAGACGTACTCCTTAACACAGCTTTCAGTACCATATTCACTCATATATGTAGTGCTTATGCTCAAACAGTATTCACCGTCAATTATCCATTTATGAACCTTCTGCTCGGTCATATAGCACTTATCCGGGATTTGACTTGCCGCAATCTGTTTTGCTTTTTCGATAATGTCATCTGTTAAATTAACGGGCTTCGTTGCCAACAAATCCAAATCATAATCAACAGTTCTTTCTGTTAAATAATAAAGCTCCTTATTTTTTATAACAGCATAAAATCCTGTATTAGTATCAAATCCATTTATATATTTCTCATAATAAACCCTGTAAGTACTTTCGTCATCAGTATGAACCGGTTTAATTATGCGTTCATAATCATCTGGATTAAAATAGCTGTATTCAGATTTAATTTTGTTTTCAAGCTTATTAAAATCATATCCGGCAATATCGGTTACTTCAAAATTTTCATCATCTTTTTTATCGCTTATAGTTATTATATTTTTATCATATTCTTCTTCCAGTCCAAACCTTGTTATAAGCCAATTCATAGGAACATATATATTCCCGTCATAATTTAACAAGCCTGTTCTTTTATACGATTCATTCCCAAAAATATACACATTATTATACATTATCTTATTATCAACAATTTTTGCCGTTGCGTCTTTTTCTGTTGCAATTAATGGCTGATACTGTATATCTTTGTCACTGTTCATTATGTTTATACTGCCTTCAGCAGAATTATAGCTTACCTCCTTGCCTAAAAAATTGCTTATAGCTCTCAACGGTACATATTTATCGTCATCATAAGTAAATGTACTAAATATAGTTGTTTTTTCATTATATAAAAACACATCGGTATCAAAATGTATATTATAACTATCTGTATTAGCTGTTTCTGCATATGCCGTTTGAGATACCATGAGAATAGCCATTATAAATGCCGCAAATTTCTTCATATGTACTTACCTCCGGAAAATTATTTCATAAGCAATCAAGTTTTTATTATTTGTATTAATTATACCTTAATTGGATTATTTTGTATATATATTTTTGTAAAAGTCATTATATAATACCAATATGCTAAAAAAACGGACAAATCCATGTTTGCCCGTTTTAAACTATTTATATTTATATTTCTATCCCCAGACTCTTGCGGCAACAACAGTCATATCGTCCTGTATTCTGAATCCGGACCTCTCTTTTATCCTTTCAAGGACATTTTCCGCAATATCCTTCGGATCCTTCATGCTGTTTTCAGCCATAAGTCCTGTCAGAATCTGTTCCGACATATTTTCCCTGTCCATTACCTCTGCCGCACCATCCGTCAGCATAATTATAACATCATTCTTTTTCAGCCTGTATTCCGCTTTATCCATCTCAAAGTATTTCAGCATACCGATTGGCAATGATGACGAGCGTATGGCCTTTGCCTTTCCGTTTCGTATAACAAAGGTTGCCGCCGCACCTGTTTTTATAAATTCCGCCATACCCGTATACAGGTCAATATAGCACATATCGAGAGTCGCAAAGCTCTCCGAATTATTGCTCATAACAAGTACGGAATTTATCATTTTCAGTGCGGTTTCCCGTTTGAAGCCTGCCTCGGCAAACTGCTCCAAAAGCTCAATAACCGTTCTGCTTTCGTTTCCGGCCTCTTTTCCGCTTCCCATTCCGTCGGAAAGTGCCATCATATAGCCGCCCTTCGGCAGCTCCATAAAGGAATAGGAATCTCCCGACATATTTTCCTCGTCCTTTATTGCCATTGCCGCCGATGCCGAAATCCTGAAGCTGCATTTTTCACTAAGCACAAGTCTGCATACTCCGTTGCATCCCGATACACACTCCTTTTCCGTTCTTTTCATCTTTCGTCCGAGAATACTGCTTACCGTATCCACCGTATGCTCTCTGCATTCCTGTCTTCCCTTACAGCCTCTTCTGTATATCGCAACCTCATATTCACCGTTGTCACCTTCCTCCACAGTAACCTTTTCTATATTGTCGTTGTTTTTTCTCAGCTCATAATATATCACCTTTTCCAAGTTCTCTTTGAAATATATCCGGTTTTCTATTTCATCGGCAAGAGAGGAAAGCATCTCCTCAATGGCTCCCATTTGCTGTTTTGCAAGCTGTCTGCTCTCATGCAGACGCATATTCCATATAAGTCCCTCTCTGTGTCCCGAATAAGTCACATTAACGGCCTCGGCAAACTCCTTCTGCTTTATGCAGTAATCCCTGAACACCGATGGCATATCGGAGGTATGTATTATTCCCTTCTTCTCGCATAGAGAAAAAAGATCCATCATTGTCTGATATGTGCTGTAATATGAGCTGTTCCAGCAGCTCTCGCTTTTCTGACAGCCTTCACATACAAGACAGGCAACCCTGTCTGCCATTTCCGAAGTTTCCTTTTTTACCTCTTCCTCCTGTTTTTCCGCCGGTTTAAAGCTTTTTTCCAATGCCGACAAGCCTTCCGCATAGCCTTTCAGCCTTCCCGATATATATTTCCGCATGCCTGCATAATGTTCATTTCTTCCGAGCTCGGCTATATCAGACAGCATAAAGGTTTCCTTAAGCTTATCGGACGAAAGCATAAACATAATACAGGACGCACACACCCCCAATACAAGAGAAATTTTAAGAACTCCGAAATAATATCCTGTTAAAACCGATACCGCAAAGCAGCTCAGTACCGTAAACAACTTATTTTTCCCCATTGCTCCGCTGACAACGCCTGTCGAGCAAAGCACCGCCGCCGTTCTTATATCAACCGCTCCCGTAACCATCATAAGTCCAGAAACAACAATTCCTGCCATTGCACAATATTCGGTGCCGAACAGCCGTCCCGACAGCATTACGAAATAAAATCCCAGAATTATGTTCAGCGGTATAACTCCTTTATACAGCGATACTGCTCCGGCAGATGCCAGTCCCATAAGTATCACCAGAACAGGTATGTCATTTTTTTCAACGGTTTTGTTATATACCGCAGTTCTTACGGCGGAAAAGCCTTGGTCAAACACATAAACCAGTCCGAATGCCGCAAGTCCTTCTATAAAGGAAATAAGCAGTAAATATTTAATATCGTTCTGTATTATTCCCCGTATGACGCCCGACAGCATGAATGCCAGAAATGCCGCAAGTCCCTTTTCCGCCGTAAGCAGTGTTTTATGTACGCAGTTCCTTATCAAGCCATAGGCAATGCACAATATGACACATACGGAATAATCATTGAAAAACACTGTTTTGTTTTTGAGAAAATATCCGGCACATACGGTCATTGCCGCCGCCGGAAGAGATACGCCTTCTCCGGCAAATGCCATTATATAGGCCGCCCCGACGGGATTAAAAGAATTAAAGGCACAAAAGCTTCCGCACAAAAGACCTATGAGTCCGGTAAGGCCGCCCATTATTGGTGCTCCCGTAATTTCCTTATTTTTTATTACGGCTCTTGCCGATGTTGTTTTTTCCATATTCACTCCCCCTGCCTGTATGAGGGATTATATATTTTCAGAACCAATTTTTTTGTCTATATATAGACATCAAATAATCTTTTTTACAACAAAAAATCCTGTGGATAAAATCCACAGGATTTTTGAATACATATTAACTTAAAGAATTTTCTTGAGAAGCTCGTCAACCGAAGCTACGAGTGCGTCCGTTTTTTCAACGGCCTTTTCGAGAGAATCTGCCTTTACTCCCATATAGAACTTAATCTTAGGCTCTGTTCCGGAAGGTCTTACGCAAAGCCACGCTCTGTCATCAAGGTTGTAATAAAGAACATTTGACTTCGGAAGTGTGCTTGCCTCGGTTTCTCCGGTAAGCAGGTTTTTGAATACTCCTGTCTTGTAATCCTTTGCCCAGATAACCTTATTTCCGGCAAAATCGGAAGGTACATTGTTTCTGAGATATTCCATTATCTTCTGAATCTGCTCTGCACCGTCAACACCCTTGAGTGTAACCGATTTTACGCCTTCCTTATAGAAGCCGTATTTATTATAAAGCTCCATAAGTCCGTCATAAAGAGTCATGCCTTTATTCTTATAATATGCCGCCATTTCGCATACAAGCATTGATGCTCCTACTGCGTCCTTATCTCTTGCATATGTACCGGAAAGACAGCCATAGCTTTCCTCAAAGCCGAAAACATATAAATAGCTGTGATCTTCCTCAAACTGTTTTATTTTTTCGCCGATAAACTTAAAGCCTGTAAGCACGTCAAAGAGCTTAACACCATAGTTCTCTGCAATGGCTCTTACCATTTCCGTTGTAACTATTGTTTTTACCATTGCCGCATTTTCGGGAAGAGTGCCTTTTTCCTTTCTTCCGCCGAGAACATATTCGGTAAGCAATGCACCTGTCATATTTCCGGTAAGAATGTCATAGTTACCGTTATTATCCTTAACAACAACGCCTATTCTGTCGCTGTCCGGATCTGTTCCGATTATAATATCGGCCTGCTTTTCCTGTGCAAGCTTAATTGCAAGAGTAAAGGCTTTGGGATCTTCGGGATTCGGATAACCAACCGTAGGGAATGTTCCGTCGGGCTTTTCCTGTTCGGGAACAACATAAACATTTTCAAAACCGACCTCTGCAAGAACTCGTCTTACGTTCTTGTTGCCTGCACCGTGAAGCGGTGTATAAACAATCTTCATGTCCTTTGCCTTAATAACCTCTTCCGGTCTTACTGCCTGTTTTTTGATGTTTTCAACAAAAGCGTCGTCTATTTCTTTTCCGACAACATTAAAAAGTCCGTTCTTTACAGCCTCGGCTTTGTCCATCATTTTGATAGCGGAAAAGTCTGTTATGCTGTTTACTTCACCGATAATTCCTTCGTCCTTAGGTGCAACAACCTGTGCTCCGTCAGCCCAATATACCTTATAGCCGTTATATTCGGGTGGATTATGGCTTGCTGTAACAACAATTCCGGCTGTACATCCAAGATGTCTTACTGCAAATGAAAGCTCAGGTGTAGGTCTTAATTCATCAAATATATAAGCCTTTATTCCGTTTGCATTCAAAACAAGCGCTGACATTTCCGCAAATTCCGATGACATATTTCTTGAGTCATATGCAAGAGCTACCCCCATAGCCTTGCCTTCCGGATTGTTTTTGAGTATATAGTTTGAAAGTCCCTGTGTAGCCTTTCCGACGGTATACTTGTTCATTCTGTTTGTTCCGGCACCTATTATGCCTCGCAAACCGCCTGTTCCGAATTCAAGATCCTTATAAAATCTATCCTTAATTTCAAGATCATTGCCTTTTATGGCCTCAAGCTCTTTTCTGGTTTCTTCATCAAACTGAGGTGATGTAAGCCAGAAATTATATTTATCCATGTAGTCCATTTTCTGCCTCCTTTACTCTGCGTTGAGCAATACAGATATCGTTTTTTGTTCCTCATTAACTGATGTATTTATTGTGTAATCGGAATAGCCGTCCTTTTTGAAGGTTATCCGATAATCGCCATATTCTATCTGTGCCGAAAACGGTGTTGTTCCGATAAGCACATCATTTGCATAAACCGATGCTCCTGCCGGATTCGATTCCACGCTCAACATAGCTTTAGGCTGAACAAGCTTTTCGAGTATTATTTTTTCCTCAACAAGCGGCTCATTAACGGCTATTGTTGAGCTGTATGTCTTATAGCCTTCTGCCGAAACGCTTATGTTATAAGTTCCCATACTTAAAACTATCGGCGAGTCCTTTTCCACCTGTTTTCCGTCAACAATTATTATGCAGTCATCAACATTTACGCTGACCGTAAGCACACCTGTCTTTTCCTGTACGGATGCCATATCCACCGCATAGGTTTCTCCTGCCGCAATATGAATATCAACGGTAAGCTGATCTATATTAGAGCCCGATATTCCCAAAGAATGTGCTCCTGCGGAAACCGCAGTTTTATCATCATCGAACTCAACCTTTTCTCCGTCTATTGTTATTTCCGGATTTTCGATTTTATCAATATTATTCAGCTGAATATATCCATGATATTTTTCAACGCTTACCGACCATACAGTATTTCTTATTCCCTTAAGCGTTACAACGTCCTCACTGCACAAATCGTCGGCACTTATAAAATCACCGTTATATATAAACAGTGTGCTGTCGTTATAGTCATATTTCGTAGTGCCGTTTGATATAGTGTTTTTCGATGTATCTATATCAATATTTTCAAAGCCTGTTTTTTCCCATATATTATCTGTATATGCGATACTCACAATCTCATCTGTATCCTTTGATACTCCGAAGCTTACAATATCGCCTCTGGAAACGGTTTTTCCTACGGCTGTACTGCCGTCCTCAAGCGTTACCTTAAGATTTTCCGAAACGGCATAAAGCGATGTTTTTCCGTCTTCGGTGTTGATTATTTCGTATTTATTTTCATCAACGGACACAACAACTCCGTAAAAATAATCACATTCAACATCACCGTCTGATGTTTCCGTATTGTTTGATCTAAAGCCGGACGCAAGCTGTACTGCCGCAACTATAACCGCAACCGCAAGCACCGCCACAATCACAATAAGTATCAGACGCATTTTATCCTCGGACTTTCTTTTCTTTCCGCCGTTTGGGCCTCTGCCTCTCGGTACGCTTTTTACCGGAGGTATTTCCTCGGTTTCGCCGTAATACTCTTCCTCGTCGTCATCATAATCGGTATAGTCCGAATCATCCGGCTCGTCATAATCCTCATAATCATCGTAATCATCTTCGGAATTGTTATCCGGATTTTCTTCCATTTCGTTCAGCTTTGCCTTTATATAGTCTATTCGGACAGTTTCGCCCATATCTTTATTCTCGTCGAAATTGTATTCGCTCATAATGTCACCTCATCAATAGTTGGGGTTTATACATTTTTCCTAAGTACCATTTTAAATGTTTACAGTCAAAATAGCAACAAAAATTATATTGACCTCACAAGCCGCATTTCTCTGTCTTTTCCTGCAATGCAGTTTTCAAATCTTTCCACAGCCGCCTCGGATATACATACCCGGCGTTTGTTATAATGCTCATTGCACAGCTTAAGGAATTTATAGGGATAAATAAGCATTCCTTTTACAACGTCGCTTTCTGCCGAGGTAATACTGCGGTATCTGCTGTAATTTTCAAGAATAAGCGATATTCCGTATTCATCGGCATTTCCGCTTTTTATATATTTTCTTATAAGATGTGCCAAATCAAGAATACTGAGGTCATATGTACAGCCGTCAAGACCGGAAATTATTATATTCCCGTTTTCGGTAATTCTTACATTATCATTCTTGAATGAGTTGTGGCACACGCAATATACCTTTTCCGCCGCTGTACTTACGCCGAGATAATCGGATTTTTTCAGCAGCTCCTCCGCCATATTTATTCTTTCCGTATAATAGTCATAATATTTCATAATAAGAAGATCTATTGCGGAATAATTACCGTCGTTCTTTATTTTTCGTCTTATTCTCGAAAACTCGTTTAGTCTTTTCTCAAAAAGCTGTTCCAAAGAACCATAGGTTCTTCTCATTGTGTTATCCACAAAACCTTCGGCGGCATTGTGGAAAAACGCCAGTGCCGATGCCGCTTCGGATATATCCGAATTATCCTCCATATCCAGCCGTCTTGCCGGAATATATTTTATAAGCACATAGGCATTCTCGTCCATTCTGTAGCATGGCATATCCTCTGTTGTTCTGTAAGATATATCAACGCCGTTCATGCCTCTTGCCTTAAGATACTCCTTCAATATATATTCACGTTCAAGGCTTTCATCATCGGCATATGTTTTTTTAAGCTCAAGCATTCCTCTGTCCGTTTTGCATACAAGGCCCGTTCTTGTTCTGTATGCACTTATAAGCTTTATTCCAAACCCCTGCTGAAGTATTTTTGCATTTATATCCTCCATAATAATCCCTCCGCCTCATACAGTATGCCTGTTTTACAATATTATGCGGCAGAAGGCATATTTATTATATTTCGGATAAATTACATATCGGCAAAATTATCGGTAACGAATTTTTCGAGCTGATCCTCGGTATTAAATTCCGGATTCTTATGAACCTCATCCAAAACGGCGGCAAGCACCGTACCGATTTTCTTTCCGTCGGTAACACCGAGCTCACGTATTTTTGTTCCGTTTATGGCTAAATCCTTAATAAATACAGCCTCTTTGTTTTCAATAACTTCATTATATATATTTTGTGCATTATCTGCATTCGGACGGTTTTCGGCCTCATAAAGCTTAAGCAGAAGCTCATAATCCTCACAGCCGATAACTGACGCAAGCCTTTTTGTCGAGTATTTATCTGTACAAGGCTCTTCGCTGTCATATTTCGTAAGCACAACAGCGGTTTTCATTGTTTTTGTATCAAATTTAAGCTTTTTAAAGAAGCTCTCAGCATTCTTTTTACCCATTCTTTTAACGAATACCGCCCATCTGAGCGAAGGATTTTTCTCTGCCGCCGCAAGCTCCTTATATATTTCAACACAGTTGTTTTTCAAGCTTTCGGCAAGCATGGGAAATATATTCTCCGTAAGACCGCTTTCGGCAAGAAAGCTAATTTTTTCGGGACGGTCGCTCATAATAAGCTTTTGCAGTTCCTCTCGTATTCTTTCGGCACTTATTTTTGAAATAAGCTCTGCATTATCTTTAAGTGCCTTCCATGTATCCTCTTCTATTTCAAAACCGAGCTGTGCCGCAAAACGAACTGCCCTGAGCATTCTCAAGGCGTCCTCTTTAAAACGCTCATCAGCACAGCCGACTCCCCGTATACATTTCTTTTCTATATCAGCCATACCGCCGAAGGGATCAATAAAACCTTCCGAAGGATGGTATGCTATTGCGTTCATTGTGAAATCACGTCTTAAAAGGTCTTCATGTATATCTCTTGTGAATTCAACCTCGGACGGGTGACGGCAGTCGGTATATTCGCCTTCTATTCTGTAGGTTGTCACCTCATATTTATCGTTTTCAATACGGACTGTTATCGTTCCGTGCTTTATTCCCGTATCATAAGTATTTTTAAAGCAGGCTTTTGTTTCCTCCGGCTTTGCCGAGGTTGTTATGTCCCAATCTCCCGGTGTTCTTCCGAGAATCATATCTCTTACACAGCCTCCGACAATATATGCCTCATATCCATGCGAATTCAGTGTTTTTATTATTTTTTCAGCCTTGCTGTCAATTTTGAAATTATTAAGCGGCATAATATCCTCCATATACAAATTTTTACTGTTATTTAATAATAACATAAAAGTTTTAAAAAAAATATAAAAATGTTAAAAAAATTGTTGACATTCATTTCAATACATGATAATATATTTCTTGCAGTTGAGAAAACAACTTCTCACAAAACAATTTAATATGTGCACCTTTAGCTCAGTTGGTAGAGCAACTGACTCTTAATCAGTGGGTCTGGGGTTCGAGCCCCCAAAGGTGTATCGCAGCGGCGAGGTTTTGCAAATGTTTAGGTTGTGGGGCCTCGTTGTTTTTTTTGCGTATTTTTTATTGCCGCTTTTCTCCTTATATACTATTATATAATTAATATTATATTTAAGGAGGTAATTACCCATGGACGAAAAATTAATGCGCAGTCATATAGATCCGGAGCTTCTTGACAATTATGACAAGTCTGCCGGCTTTGACCTGCGTCATCTTGATACCTTTAAGCCTGCCTGTGACAAACAGGAGCTTGCCAATCTAAAAGACGATCCCGATGTTCATATTTATGAAAAAATGATTCCCGGCCCGGAAGGTGCACCGGATATTAAGCTCCGTATTTACGAACCAACAGACAGAACAGCCGAGCCTCTTCCATGCGGTATGTTCTTCCACGGCGGCGGCTTTTTATTCGGAAGCGTATACAGACAAAACGATATGTGCTTGCGTATGTGCAAAAACGTAAATATGGTTGTTGTGTCCGTCGAATACAGATTATCACCTATGTATAAAGCTCCTGCACCCATTGAGGACGCCTATGCCGCTCTGCTCTGGGTAGACAAAAACCATAAAGAAATAGGTATAGATAATACTAAAATAGCCATAACCGGATTAAGTGCCGGAGGCTGTGTAACTGCCGCTCTTGCCCTTATGACAAGGGACCGAAAAGGCCCTAAGCCTGTTTTACAGATTCCGTTATATGCAATGCTTGACCATAAGGCAGATACTTGTTCACAGCACGCAATAACAAGCGAAAAGGTATGGTGCTATAATTACAGCAAAATTGCATGGGATACATATATAGAAAAAGGCACTGAATTAAATTATTATATATCACCTATTCTTGCCGAGGATTTATCGAATCTTCCGCCTGTATTCTCGTTTATAGGCACAGTCGATCCGCTTCTTGACGAAAACATAGAATATTGGAACAAGCTTATTCGTGCCGGTATACCCGTAGAATATCACATATTCCCCGGCTGTTATCACAGCTTTGAAATAGCCGTTCCGGATTCCCATTACGGAAAAATGGCATACAAGCTTATGTACTCAGCTTTAAGACGTGCATTTGGCACAGAAAAATAATTTTATACACAAAACAGGCTGTATTATCCACATGATATACAGCCTGTTTATCCATTTCTATACATATTCAATTAGTACTTCCATTCTATTTAATGCTTATTTTTAAACTCCAAATTTTGATTTTAGATTAATTCTTACATTATATTAACAGCAAGCTTTTGTACAGGAGTTCCGTTCGTATACAAATTCATATAAACATTGGTGCATTTTTTATACTGTGCAAATGTTTTTCTCGCCTGGCATTCATCGCAATATACCTTCCAACAGCCACAGCATTTGCAGTTGCGTCCGGAATTTTCAATAAAACCGATAACATCGCCAAGCGGATAACCGAGAAACACACCGATTTCATGCGGAAATTCAAAGCTGTCCGTTATTCTGTGCTTAAGTCTTGCCAAAACATTTTCAAGTTTGTTGACCGTATAACCGTATCTTTCAAGAAATTTAACCACATGAATATCCATAAAAGTTTTCAACAATCTTGCCTTTCTATATACATAAATAAGTGCACGATTCCCGTTTCTTTTCATAACTGACACTGTTATGCCCTTATTTTTGAGTTCAAGATTGCAATTTTTAACCTCGTCAAGCAATTCAACATCGGATTCAAATTCATAGGTAAACATATTTGCCGTTTTAAGTCCGGCTAATGTAGGTGAACAAAATCTAATTAAGCATTTTTCAAGCATGCACATTCTCCATTCTCTGAACAACTGTTACAGTGTTCTTTAAGTATCTCATGAAGTGCATTGGCACTGCTTGTGTGGATTCTCGCTACGCATGTACCGCATTTCTTTGCTTCCTGTAAAGCACAGCATGTCATACTGTGTGAAACCGTATTTGTAAAAACAACAAGTAAGTCGGGCTGTCCGATTTTTCTTTTAAGCGAGCTTGCTTCCTTTGTAAATACCTTAGCCTTATAGCCATAAGTTTTGCAAATCTGCTGATACTGTCTTTCCATTCTTTCGTTTCCACCTATAATTACAACACTCATATTTTCATCACCTTTCCATTTATCGTTAGTTGTAACTAACATTAAGTTTTTTTATTAGGCGGACTTATAAAGCCCGCCTATATTGATTTAATTAATTTTGTTTATTTGCAACCATGGTTGCAGCCACCGCATGAACCACAGTTTCCGCCGCAAATATGCTTACCTTCTTTACGATCCTTATGTAAGCTTTTAATTATAAGAATCACAATAGCAATTATAATTACTGCTCCGATTAATGTGGACATACAATCGCCTCCGTTTTAATTAGTTTCTTGCAGCAGCATCTACTGAAGAAAGCTGGTTTACATTCTTTTCCTGGTATCCTTTTCTGAAAAGGAGATACAGGATTATTACAAGGACTATTACTGCAGCTACTGTACCAACACCAAATGCTACCTGTCCTGTTGCAAGACCAACAAGCTGGTATACGATTAATGCGATTGCATAAGCGAATACGCACTGATAACCGATTGCACCCCAAGTCCATTTAGCGTTGTTCATCTCTCTCTTAATAGCTCCGATTGCGGCAAAGCAAGGTGCGCAGAGAAGGTTGAAGATAAGGAATGAGTAAGCTGTAAGCTGTGTGAAGTGCTGAGCGATATTACCAAGGTCACCAAATGCACCTTCTTCTACAAGCTCAAGAGCATCTCCAGAAACTGCATAAAGTGTACCGAATGTACCAACAACTTCTTCCTTAGCAACAAGACCAAGTACTGTTGCAACTGCTGACTGCCAGTTGCCGAATCCAAGAGGTCTGAAGATTATTGCTATCGTATTACCGACATTAGCAATGATTGAAGCATCAATATCCTCTACCATTCCGAAGCCTTCTGCTGTGAAACCAAAGCTTGAAAGGAACCATACTGCGATTGATGAAAGTGTAATGATTGTGCCGGCTTTCTTAATGAATGACCAGCCACGTTCCCATGTACCTCTGAGTACGTTCATTACTGTAGGTTTATGGTATGCAGGAAGCTCCATAACGAAGGGAGCGGGATCACCTGCAAATATTTTTGTTTTCTTAAGAATAATACCTGAAATAACGATTGCAGCAATACCTATAAAGTAAGCTGAAGGAGCAACCCAAGACGCACCACCGAAGATAGCACCTGCCATTAAAGCAACGATAGGCATTTTAGCACCGCAGGGAATGAATGTTGTTGTCATAATTGTCATCTTACGGTCTCTGTCCTGCTCGATCGTTCTTGATGCCATGATACCGGGAACACCACAACCTGTGCCGACAAGCATAGGAATGAAGCTCTTTCCCGAAAGTCCGAAACGACGGAAGATACGGTCCATGATGAATGCAACTCTGGCCATGTATCCACAGTCTTCAAGGATACAAAGCATAAGGAAGAGTACAAGCATCTGAGGAACGAAACCAAGAACGGCACCAACACCGCCTACGATACCGTCAACAACAAGTCCTGTGAGCCATTCAGCACAATTTGCATTTTCCATAAGTGTCTGAACACCAGGGCTGATGATTTCTCCGAAGAGTGTATCGTTTGTCCAGTCGGTAAGAATACTGCCGACTGATGAAATTGCTATGTAATATACAAGCCACATGATACCTGCAAATATAGGAAGTGCAAGCCATCTGTTTGTAACAATTCTGTCGATTTTATCAGATGTTGACATTTCACCTGCTTTGTTCTTCTTATAGCAGTCGTTTATAATCTTTGAAATCCATTCGTATCTTGAGAATGTGATTATTGATTCAGCATCGTCATCAAGCTCTTTCTCGCAAGCGTCGATGTCGCCTTCGATGTGCTTGAGTGTTTCCTGTGAAAGATTGAGCTGTTCAAGAACCTTCTCATCTCTTTCAAAGATTTTGATTGCATACCATCTCTGCTGTTCTTCGGGAAGGTTATGAAGAGCTGCCTCTTCGATATGAGCGATTGTGTGCTCTACACAGCCTTCAAATGTATGAAGGGGAATTGTTTTTCCGTTCTTCGCCATTTTGATTGCTTCCTCAGCAGCCTCCATTGTTCCTTTTTCTCTGAGGGCAGAGATTTTGCAAACCTTAACGCCAAGTTCTTTTTCAAGTCTTTCAATATTAATCTTGTCGCCGTTCTTTTCAACAACGTCCATCATGTTGATTGCAACGACAACAGGAATACCAAGCTCTGTAAGCTGTGTTGTAAGGTAAAGGTTTCTTTCAAGGTTTGTACCGTCGATGATGTTAAGGATAGCATCGGGACGTTCACCGATAAGATAATTTCTTGCTACAACCTCTTCAAGTGTGTAAGGTGAAAGAGAATAAATACCGGGAAGGTCAGTAATTGTTACATCTTTGTGACCTTTGAGTCTACCTTCTTTTTTCTCTACTGTAACGCCGGGCCAGTTTCCTACAAACTGATTAGAGCCTGTCAGCGCATTAAATAATGTTGTTTTACCACAGTTGGGATTTCCCGCCAGGGCAATTCGTATATTCATAAAACTGTTCTCCTCTCAGGTTATTATTAACCAATTTTTACCCTTTAATTTATAGAGCATATACGCCCTAAGCATTGATTACTCAACTTCTATCATTTCAGCGTCGCCTTTACGGATTGAAAGCTCATAGCTTCTTACCGTAATTTCAAGCGGATCTCCGAGTGGTGCAACCTTTCTGAGATAAACAGATACGCCCTTTGTGATACCCATATCCATTATTCTTCTTCTTACCGCACCGTCACCATGGAGCTTTTTAACAACTACTGTTTCGCCGATTTTCATGTCTTTCAGTGTTTTCATCTTTCATTTCTCCTTAAACCATAATCTTTAATGCCATTTCTTTGCTTATCGCAACTCGTGCTTCTTTGACCTGGACAATAAGATTTCCGCCCATCACAGAAACAACCTTGATTTCTCCTCCGACAACAAAGCCAAGCTTTTCAAGAAACTGTTTTGTTTCTGTCTGACCGCCGATTTTTCTTATTAACCTTGTCTCTCCGACATTGACCATTGATAAAGGCATACTATCACCTCTTAAGTTAGCATTATATAACATTAATTCAAAAAATAAATTAGGTTTCCCTAACTTTGCTTTATTTATATTAGTATATGCTAACTATTTTGTCAACATTTTTTTACTCTATTTTTTAAATAATATTTAAGATTTTTTCCATTAACAATTCGTCTTTTTGCTGATATAATATGCCCAAGGAAGGGAGATATGTATAATGAAGAAAAATTATTTCAAAAAATATACAGCACTTTTAATGGCATCAGCCATTGCCGTAGGAGTTTCGGCATGTACAAAAAGTTCTGATAATACTGCAAATAACGACACAAAAGCCGAACAGTCTGCAGAGGAAAATAATACTGCCGACAGCACCGATTTTGTAATAGACGAGGCTTCCGAAAACGCACTTCCGGAAGACGCACAAAATATGATTGAGCCTATGGAGGTCATAACGACCTGTATGATTGAAAACAACTATCTTTATGATACAGAAAATCCTGATTTCTTCTGGGCGGCTGTCCATTATATGTGCGGAATATGCGGTCTTAACGATGCCTATGCTGTTGTGGATACCGAAAAGGGAACTCTCACAATGCCCAAGGAAGATGTAATAAAATACGCACAGGTTGCATTTGCGAACTATAACGATTTATATGAAATACCGGATTCTTCAAAAGACAGCGTTAAATACGATAAGGATAGCGAAACTTATATATTCAGCATCGGCGACAAGGGTATCACCGAGCCGGTTATAAATTCCGTAACAGAAAACGGCGACGGAACTTATACGGTAGCTGTTGACCTTATGGATCCCACAGATAACACTCTTATTGCCGAATGCGAATTTGTTCTTGCAGAAAACACTAATGCCGATGAAAATTCAGAATATAAATATTCAATCAAATCCGCAAAACTCACAAATACAGAAGGCGTTGAAACCGATACTGAAAATCAGTAAATCTTTTGACAGACAAAAACAGCACAGCAGTTTATTGACTGCTGCGCTGTTTTTTGATTAATTCAATGTTTTAAGATTTTCTTCAACAAAATCCCAGAAACGAGGCAAATCTACGCCTGTTCCTACAAGTGCATTAGTGTTTCGCCTAACCTTCCTAATGAATGTATACGAAAAAGGATACCTAAATTCCGGTATCCTCTCTCTTTCCCCAAACTTATTCCCTTTCGGAAATATCTATATAAATTACTTATATAAACTTATTTATTTGCAAGTCCCATTTTTTCCTCGCAGAAAATTCTGCTGTCCATTAACTTAACTTCGCCGTCTGTTTTCGGCTCGAAGCCCATAAGGTCTGTTATCTGTGTCTTTATATCTATTCCGGGTGCTACTTCCTTAAGATATACACCGTCTTTTCTAAGCTCGAATACAGCTCTTTCTGTTATATAGAGTACGGGCTTTGATGCCTCGGCAGCATATTTGCCGCTGAATGTAATCTGCTGTACTTCTTTAACGAATTTGCTTTCCTTGCCTTCGTTTGTTATTACAAGCTTGCCGTTTTCGATTTTTGTTTTAAGTCCGCCGGCTGTGAATGTTCCGCAGAAGCATACCTTCTTTGCATTCTGTGAAATATTGATAAATCCGCCGCAGCCTGATACTCTTGTGCCGAATTTACTTACGTTTACGTTACCTGTTTCGTCTGCCTGCGCAAGTCCGAGGTATGCAATGTCAATACCGCCGCCGTCATAGAAGTCGAACATAAAGCTCTGGTCAAAATAGCAGTCTGCATTTCTTGATGCACCAAACTGTGTTCCACCCATAGGAATACCGCCGACAGGGCCTGCCTCAACGGTAAGTGTCATATAATCGCCTATGCCTTCTTCATTTGCAACCATAGAAACATATTCGGGAACACCGATACCAAGGTTTACAACAGAGCCTTCCGTAAGCTCCATAGCGGCACGACGTCCGATAATCTTTTTAGCTGTAAGAGGTGCCATTTCTGTATTTCCGCCTGCAACCGCTCTTGCCTCACCTGTAAATGTAGGGTCATATTCGCAGTCAAAGCACTGCTGATGGTCAATAGGCTCACTTACAACAACAGCGTCAACAAGTATTCCGGGAACCTTTACAAGCTTAGGATCAAGTGAACCTGCCGCAACAACCTTTTCAACCTGGAATATTACAATACCGCCGTTGTTTCTTGTTGCCTGTGCCATTGAAAGCGCATCGCAGGGTGTAACTTCTTTCTGGAGTGAAACATTGCCTGTTTCATCTGCATATGTTCCTCTGAGTAAGCATACATTGATAGGGAAAGGTTTATATAAAAGAAGCTCCTGTCCGTGAATATTGATTACCTCAACAAGCTCCTCTTTTGTAACATCATTGATTTTACCGCCTTCTATTCTGGGATCGGCAAATGTTCCTATACCGACATTAGATATAGTTCCGATTTTTTTAGCCGCCATATCTCTGTACATCTGGCAGATAATACCCTGAGGAAGGTTATAAGCTTCGATTTTATTTTCAAAAGCAAGCTGGCCAAGCTTCGGAGCCATGTTCCAGTGACCTGCGATTACTTTTTTTACAAGACCTTCATGTGCAAAATGGTCTGAACCTCTGCCATCACGGTTTCCCTGTCCGGCTGCGTATATATAGGTAAGGTTTTTAGGTGAACCTGTTTCAAGGAATCTTGCCTCAATAGCCTTTGAAAGTGTTTCAGGGCTTCCGCTTCCTACGAAACCGCCTGTTGCAACGGAATCACCGTCTTTAACGAGCATAGCTGCCTCTGATGCAGTTAATACTTTTACTTTTCTCATCTCAATACTTCCTCCTTCAGCGATAATATTCCCCTTATTATCTCTAATCATTTTTTGAATTTATTCAATAAACTGTCTGTATTTTTTATTATTATAGAATAGTAATCCGTTATTTGGAATGAAATCAAACGGCATTTGCTTTAATCAACTTGCATTAATATGAATTTTTGACTCAATTTTAATTCAATTTGACAAAATAATTGATATATATATTTACAAACGCATTGTTTTGAATTATAAATATATATATACTTAATAAATAATAAAAAGGCGGTGATTGCAATGAGCAGATACGGAGAATTATTGAAAACACTTATCAAGTTTACCGATATAAAAATGTCAACTGTCGCAGATAATCTCGGTTACGATGTTTCATATATAAGCAAATGGTGCAACAAGTCAAAACTTCCTGCCGGACGTGTTTCCAACGAAGTAAACCGAAACCTTGCAAAGCTGTTTTCGGACGAAATAATCAATCAGAACGAGCTTAGCAGCTTCTGTTCCGAATTTTCTGTGGTCATATCCGAAGATAAGCTGGAAAACTACTTATATAATGCCCTTAAGGACGCATTCAAAAAGTCCGAAGGCGAATCCGAGGCTCCCGGAAGAAAAACAACCTATAACACAAGAACTCTTGTTTATCAGCGTGAGCTTTCGGATTTTTTTGACAAGGAACTTTTCAATATTTTATACTCATCGGCAGAACCGGTCGAAATGCTCTGTACTTTCAATATATTTGATTATATAAACACAAGCGAATTATCCGACAATCCGATTGTTAACTCACCTATTCATGTAAAACTCGGAATAGCAACAGAAAATGTCTCAAAAAAGGACTTTTTCTCTCTGTATAATTTAATAAATAAATATCATTACATATCCTTTGATTTTTATGACAATTCCGGCTTCGGAAACCAGAATATAATAGTAATAAAGGATAAAATTGCTGTAATCTGTCCTACGGACGGACACGGAAACATATCCGTTGCCGTAATAATAAACGATCCAGAAAAGGTTCAGACCATTTATGAGCGTACAAAGGCTCTTTTCAGAATAAACCATATGCTCATAATTGCCACTACCGCAAAGGAAATGATGCAGACAGGTTACCGCAGCAGCTTTTACGCATATGGCGATTTTCAGATGTTCATGGCAAGAGGCTTTGAATTTCTTGTACCGCCGGAACTCATTGATTCTATCGTAAAATCAGCCTACGAACAGGGCTTTGACGAATCAACGGAAAAGTTTTTAAGAAAGCTGATAGTAACATGGGATGATATATTTTCAAAGGAAAAAGCGGATTTCTTCATACTTAAATCCACAATACTCAAATATATTGATGACGGAGAATTGTATTTCACAGACATTCTTCACCGTATGTCCGTAAGCGAGAGAGAAGCACATATCAAGCATGTACTTGAAATGTGCAAGAAAAACCCCAATCTTAATTTCTATGTTATTGATGATGAAAATATAAACTATCCTCAGCAGAATTACTATTTTGCCATGTTTAATAATCATAAAAAGCTTTTCCTCAAAAATACAAAGCATTTCTATACCAAAATGGGACCTCAATTTTACAGCATACTGAACGAATCACTTATAAACAACATTACCGATGCGGTAGCATCTATAAAAGACCTGCCTATATGCACACACTATCCGGCAGAGGCTCTTCAGTCCTTTATGGACAGATACGGCGGTATGGTTTACAAAATGCTTTCACTTAACGAACTTAACGACTTATGTAAATAAAAAAATCCTGTATTGCGATTTGCAATACAGGATTATCTTTTTATATTCTGTTATCCGAGCAAATATTTATGCTTATCCTGAATTGTTACAAGAAGAAGCTCAATATTCTTATCAAGGTCGTTACTCTTGGATATATCATATATTCTTACATCATTCAGACGAACCTTGAATCTTGTTCCGCCTAAAGGTAAACATCCTCTGTTTGTACTCTCGTTAAAATCCTTTTCGCTTCTGAATATTGTAAATTTATCCTTATAAGGTGCGGAATTATACGGACAGAATGTTTTACAGTTACCACATTCGTTGCATAAACGGTCAACATGAACTATCTGCTTTCCTACACCTTCAACATTTACAACCACATTGGCTCTGTTGGGACACACATCCACGCAGCATTCGCAAACTACATTGCATGCAAGACATCTGTCGCCTTCGCAGGCCTTCGGCATTGAAAGAATACCCTTCTTTGCGACTGCCTCTTCCTCTGTCTGCTTTGCCTCTTCGGGAATAACAGCTGTTATCTCTTTTCCTGTTATCTCCTCAACAAATTTCTTTGCATCGGCTATGCCTTCAACAACTGTTGCAGGTCCTCTGAATGCATCTCCGGCAACATATACATTCTGCACATTTGTACAGAAGGAAGGTCTGCCCTTTTTATCAACGGCAATTCCCTGTGCCTCAAAATATTCGCTGTCAACGGCTTCACCTACTGCCACAATAACCATATCTGCGTCTATATCATAAAGCTCATCTGTTTCAACAGGACTTCTTCTGCCGCTTTCGTCCGGCTCGCCGAGAACCATTTTTCTGACTGTAAGCTTTCCGTTTTCATGCTTAACCGGTGCGGCAAGCTCAACAAACTTAACTCCGTCATACTGTGCAAGCATAAGCTCCTCTTCATCGGCCGGCATATATTTCTTCGTACGTCTGTATACAATATATACATTTTCAACACCGTCACAGCGTTTTGCGGCTCTTGCTGCGTCCATTGCGGTATTTCCACCACCGATTACGGCTATGTTCTTACCGT
Organism: Anaerotignum sp. MSJ-24; assembly: GCF_018918145.1. Lineage (GTDB taxonomy): Bacteria > Bacillota > Clostridia > Lachnospirales > Anaerotignaceae > Metalachnospira. Next base: position 31,308 of record NZ_JAHLPX010000008.1, on the reverse strand, counting down.
ATCCGGCTGTTTCTCCGGCTTTAACCTTTTTGAGGAATTCTATTACATTAATACTGTCTATATCAAGCTTACCGGGCTTTTCGGCTCCGACGCAATAAAGAATATGTGTATAGCCTGCTTCCTTAAGCTCATTTAATGACGGAGCAGGTGTATTAAGCTTAATTTCGGCACCCATTTTTTCCATAAGCTTAATATCGTTGTCGATAGCCTCATCACTTATTCTGAAAGAAGGAATTACGTTTCTTACAATACCGCCGAGCTTGCCTTCCTTCTCGAATATTGTAGCCTTTATTCCTTCTCTTCCGAGGAAGAACGCCGCCGCAATACCTGTCGGGCCGCCGCCGACTATCGCTACATTTTTATCCGATGAAGCCACAGGTGTATCAAGCTTTTCCATTAACTGTGCATATCCGTTTTCAGCCGCAGTAAGCTTTGTTCCTCTTATAAGCACAGACTCTTCATAGAAGTTTCTTGTGCATTTGCTCATACAGCGGTGTGAACAGATTGTTCCCGTAATGAACGGAAGAGGATTTTTAGCCGTAATAACCTCAAGCGCCTCTGTGTAAAGACCTTTTTTACATAATTCTATATATTCTGGAATATCCTGACCTATTGGACAGCCACCCTTACAAGGTGCTGTAAAACAGTTAATAAGCGGAACTTCCTTATCAAGCTTTCTGTTGGGAATAGGTTTAACCGGCTTTACATGGTGAATATCGGTTTTTGCTTTTTCCGAAAGCTCTGCAACCATATCGCAGTTTACACCGTCAAAATCCTTAAACTCGCATTTTTCAAGGCTTTCCGCCATCTGTGTCAATCTCTGGTATCCGCCCGGCTTAAGTATTGTTGTTGCAACGGTAACAGGCCATATGCCTGCCTCAAAAAGCTTATTTATGTTGAAATAATCAGCACCGCCGGAATAGCTTATTCTCATCTTTCCGTCAAACGCCTTTGAAATTCTGTTTGCCATTTCTATTGTTAAAGGATAAAGAGCCTTTCCGCTCATATACATTTCTTCGGAAGGAAGCTCTCCGGCCTTGACATCAACCGGGAATGTATTTGAAAGCTTAAGACCGAACTCAAGCCCGTTGTCCTCTGCAAGCTTTTTAAGCCGTGTAAACATGGGAATTGCGTCTTCATACTGCAAATCCTCATTGAAATGGTGTTCATCAAAGGCTATATAGTCATAGCCCATTGAATCAAGTGTTTCTCTTGCCGTTTTATAGCCTAAAAGAGTTGGATTGCACTTAACAAAGGTATTAAGCTTTTTCTCTGTGATAAGATATGAAGCTATTCTTTCGATTTCATCGGGAGGACATCCGTGAAGTGTTGAAAGAGTCACACTATTGCATATATTAGGTGAAATTTTACTTATAAGCATTCCTTTATCAGGAAATGCCTCTCTTAAAATAGCCTTATAGCCAATCCAATAAGGCAATGTTTCCGCATTTTTTAATCCATCTATAAATTTATCTACCTTTTCACCCTTTATGCCCTTAAGGTCATAGCCGACACTCATGTTGAACACAACTCCGTCAGCGTCACCGATTCCGAGTGCATCGCTTAGAACCTTTATAAGCATCCATGCCTTAACATATTCGTCCACTGCCTGTGTAACCGTAAGCTCTGTTGACCACTCGCAGTTATAGCCTTCGTCGTCGGCAAGAATACAAGGTCTTGCTATGCACTTTGCAAGCTCATCTCCGTCCATCTCCTGTACGGTTTTAAGCTCAAAAAATCTTGCTCCGGCAAAATATGCCGCAATTATATTCTGTGCAAGCTGTGTATTGGGGCCTGCCGCAGGGCCAAACGGTAAATCAAGCTTTTCTCCGAATATGCTTAATGCTTTGTCGTTGCTCTTTTTATAAAAGCGGTTAATTCCAAAAACCGTTTCGTTTGCTTTATATTCCTTCAATGCCCAGCTTAAAAGCTGTCTTAATGGAATAGGTGTCATTTTTTCACCCATATTTATCTCTCCTTTATCGCTAAATATATCAGCCGTTGATCTTTTTCCATAAATCCTTTGAGGCTTTAAGTATTTCTGCATTTATTTTTTCTTCGTCTATGCCAATAAGCTCTCTGTCTTTCATAAGCACTCTGCCGTTTGCAACGGTTGTAATACAGTTTCTGCCGTTCATGCCGAACATCATATGTCCGTCGATATTTTTATCGGAGAACGGTGTATACGGCTTATATTCCATAACGATTATATCTGCCGCAGCTCCGGCTTTAAGAATACCGATAGGTTCGTCAAAATATCTTGCTCCTATTGCGGCATTGTTCTTAAAGAGCATATCCGTTGCTTCGCACCAGCCGACATTGGGCATTTTTGCATTATGTCGCTGTATTGCAAGAGCGGCCTTAAGGCTTTCGAGCATATCATGTGTATATGCGTCTGTGCCAAGACCAACCAATATGTCCTTCTTAAAAAAGTCAAGCACAGGTGAACAGCCAACCGCATTGCCCATATTTGATTCAGGATTGTTCACAACCATTGTATCGGTTTCTTTTATAAGCTCCATTTCAGCCTCGTTCACATGTATACAGTGTCCGAGAATTGTTTTAGGGCCGAGAATGCCTTTATCGTAAAGTCTTTCGACAGGACGTTTTTTGTATTTTTCCCATGTATCCTCTACATCGTTGGGACCTTCCGAAACATGAATATGGAAACCTGTCATTCCGTTATTCATTTCAACGCATTTTTCAAGCGTTTTATCGGAAAGCGTGAACGGTGCATGCATACCGAACATAGCCTTAAGCATACCGTCAGGCTCAGTTATCGTATGTTTAATAAAGTCATAGTTTTCCTTTATTGCCTGTGAGCATTTGAATTCGCCGTCTCTATCGCTAACCTCATAGCACAGACAGCTTCTTACACCAAGCTCCTTTGCCACATCGGCTATTTCAAAGAGGGATCCTGGTATATCGCAATAGCTTGCATGATGATCAAAAATAGTAGTAACACCATTTTTTATACACTCTATATATGTTGCATAGGCAGATGCTCTTGTGCCTTCAAGATTGAGCTTTCTATCCAAATTCCACCACATACCATCAAGCACTTCATAGAAGTTAGTCGGATTATATCCGTTTATCGAAAGTCCTCTTGCAAGCGCACTGTAAATATGCGTATGGGCATTTATAAAAGCCGGCATTATAACATTGCCGTGTGCGTCTATTATTTCAGCATTGGGATATTTAAGCTTAAGAGTAAGATCGTCACCAACCTCAACTATTTTATTTCCCTCAACAACAACACCGCCATCCTCAAAATAAGGATTTTCGCTGTCTCTTGTGATAAGTCGTCCGTTTGTAACCAGAAACATTTAATATCCCTCCAATATCCGAGTTTTTTAATCTGAAAAATATTTTTAATCAATAAATAAATTTTATAATATTTTCATAAAAAAAGCAATGCAAATAAGGTTATATTGGGGTATTTGTAAACATTGAAATATATGTTATACTCATATTGCAGAAAACGGAGGTATTTTAAATGCTAAGATTCAACAATGACTACAACGAAGGAGCTCACGAAAGCATACTCAAAAAGCTTGCCGAAATAAACATGAACCAGATCGGCGGCTATGGCGAAGACGAATACTGCGATGAGGCAAGAGATATTATAAAAAAATTATGTGACGCTCCCGGTGCGGACGTTCATTTTCTCGTAGGCGGAACCCAGACAAATCTTACTGTGATTTCATCTGCGTTAAGACCGTACCAGTGTGCTGTCTGTGCAACAACCGGACACATAAACGTACACGAAACAGGTGCAATCGAAGCAACGGGACACAAGGTTTTTGCCGTTCCTTCGGACAACGGAAAGCTTACCGCCAAAATGATAGAAGAGATTTACAACAAGCATTGGTCAGATGATGCACATGAGCATATCGCACAGCCCAAACTTGTATACATATCCGAATCAACGGAAATAGGCACGATATATACCAAAAAGGAGCTTGAGGAAATATATGCCGTATGCAAAAAATGCGGTATGTATCTTTTCATAGACGGTGCAAGGCTTGCCTATGCCCTTGCAAGCGAAAAGAACGACCTTGATTTTAAAACAATAGCCGCAAACTGCGATGTATTTTATATAGGCGGAACAAAATGCGGTGCATTGTTCGGAGAGGCTGTTGTCATTACAAACGATACTCTTAAACAGGATTTCCGATACATGATTAAGCAGAAGGGCGGAATGCTCGCCAAAGGCTGGCTTTTAGGCGTTCAGTTCTCGGAGCTTCTCCGTGACGGACTTTATTTAAAGCTTGCGGAAAGAGCGGACAGGCTTGCAATAAAAATAAGAAATGCGGCTTTGGAAAACGGCTATAAGCTTTACTATGACAGCTATACAAACCAGCAGTTTTTCGTTATGTCAAACAAAACCTATACCGAATTGAGCAAAAAATATGTTTTCTCAACAGAGGCAAAGCCGGACAACGACCACATTGCGGTTCGTATATGCACAGACTGGGCAACAAAAGAGGAAAACGTAGACCAATTAATAAAGGATATGGCTATCTATAAATAAAGGAGGAATTTTATGAAACTCGGTGTTATCGGCGGAGCCGGACTTCTCGGCTCAACCTCTGCGTATCTTGCAGGCATGAAGGGCTATCTTGGCGAAATCAAGCTTGTTGACATCAAGGAAAACCTTGCCAAATGTCATGTAATGGATATGGGACAGGCATTTGCGGCTTTTTCAAAAACAAAGGTCAGCTATGCCGAATATAAGGATCTCGGCGATTGCGACATCATTCTGATTTCCGCAAGCATACCGGAGCGAAAGGTAAGCGACAGAATGGAATATCTCCGTGACAACATGAAGATAGTAAAGCCCATATGCGAGCAGATAAAAGCCAACTGCAAAGAGGCTGTCATAATAAACGCAACAAATCCCGTTGACATATTCAACTATATCATATGGAAAGTTCTCGGCTGGGACAGAAAGAAAATTCTCGGCTTTAACGGAAACGACACCTACCGTCTTAAATGGGCAACAGCAGAAATAACAGGTAAGGAATTCGGCAAAATAGACGGCTTCTGTATCGGAGAGCATGGAGCCAACAAAATAAACCTCTATGATCAGATGACCTATGACGGAAAAGCTCTCGTTCTTTCGGATGCAGACAAAAAGGCAATAGAGGACGTAACGGCAAACTTCTTTGCGGAATTTCAGGCTCTCGACAGCGGAAGAACCTCCGGCTGGACTTCTGCGGTGAACATAGAAGAGCTTATAGAGGCTGTGGCAACAAATTCCGGAAAGAAAATAGAATGTTCTTCTGTTCTTTTAGGTGAATACGGCTATGAGGATGTATCCTTCGGAATACCTGTTTCAGTCGGAAAAGAAGGTATAATAAGCTATGAGCTTCCCGAACTTACCACTGAGCAGAAATATAAGCTTAATGAAATTTCAAAAACAATGCAGGAAACCTTAAATAAAATAGATTTCTAAAAAAGAATCGGCGGCAGACGGGTCTTAACCTGTCTGCCGCCGTTGTTTTATCTGTTTGATGCCACATGGAAAAGAAACCAAGGCAATATACCGCTTAAAACCGATAAACCTATAAACATAACAGCAGCCATTTTGTTACAAAGCGAATCATCAACGCCTTTGTAAGGTTCTGATTTTTTGTTATAAATATATTTCATTGACAGTCTGTTAAATAACAGTAACGCAACAAAAGAAACTGCCTCTATAAAACGATACAACAATACAGCATTTTCATATGTAATTTTGGGCGGCACAATCGCTATGTTTACAACTTCAATAGCAAACGATACTATGTACCAGATTATTTTAGGCTTTAATTTGAAAATATCAGTGTCTTTCTTAGAAGGTTCTTTCACGACCATGCACATTATCTTAAGCATCGAACCAATATTAATAAAATTTAATATCTCACGCCAAAACGGCATTATATTCGAAGACTTTACTCCATAATGAAAAGGTTCTATTTTATATGGTTGTACATAACAACAAACACTATAATTCAGATGGTCAAACCCAATAACACAAACCATAAGCATCGATATAACAGATATGACAAATAAAAGCTTGTCATAAAACTGTTCTTTTTCATTGCTGTCATCAATGGGAATATATTTAAGGTTTTTATCATCTGAGCTGTTCAAGGGTGATTCTCCTTTCGCCATTAAACAAATGCCAACCTATTATTTACACCAGCTTTATCCTTTTTCCGTCCGTCTTTGGCGTTATAACACCTATCCTCTGTGCAGAAGGCACTGCCGTTTTCAGCTCCTCATAAAATCTGTCTGCATCTGCCTCGTCAACGGCAATAAGCAGTCCTCCGGCTGTCTGTGGATCTAAGAGCATATCCTGTATATAAAGTTCGGTATTTCCTTCATCTACATAGCTTTCTGCATAGCTTCTGTTTCTATAAAGGCCTTCGGGTAAAACTCCCATTTTTGCCAACGACTTTGCCTCTTCTATAAGATCAATGTCATCCGTATGTATTTCCGCATTTACCTCCGAGCCCTGAACCATTTCCAGCAAATGTCCCATAAGACTAAAGCCCGTAACATCTGTACAAGCGTGCACATCATACTTAACCATAACATCTCTTGCACTCTTGTTTAATGTCGTCATAAGCGAATATGCAAGCTTTTCGCTCTCTTTTGAAACTATTTCTGCCTTCATGCCTGTCGTGAGTATGCCTATACCGATAGGCTTTGTAAGAAACAGCACATCTCCGACCTTTGCGCCGCTGTTGGTTATGACCTTATCAGGATTTATAAAGCCCGTTACCGCCAGACCATATTTAGGCTCTTCATCAAATATCGAATGTCCTCCGGTTATTATTACGCCTGCCTCATATGCCTTATCATAGCCGCCTCTCAATATCTCATGCACATGCTCCTTATCCATGGACTTAGGCACAGCCATTATATTAAGTGCAAGCTTTGGCTCTCCGCCCATGGCATATATATCGGACATGGCATTTACCGCCGCTATCTGTCCGAAGATATACGGATCATCGGCTATCGGCGGAAAGAAATCCACCGTCTGCACAATAGCCGTATCGTCATTTATTTTATAAACCGACGCATCATCGCTTTTATCGAAGCCCACAAGCAGTCTTTCGTCCTTAACAACCTTTATATCCGACAAAAGCTGTGCAAGAACTCCTGCTCCTACCTTTGCTCCACAGCCGGCACAGCTTGCCAGCTTTGTAAGCTTTATATTATTATCCATATTTAATCCTCCTTAAGTGCAAGACATGCCTCAAGAACTCCGCCGCCGACCGCAAGTGCCTTGTCCGAAACACAGTAGCAATGTTCTATTTTGCATCTCGGATCGACATCTCCGCTTTTCATGCCTTTAAAAACAGGCGTATTATCTGGAAGTATTCCTCTCAGCACTCCGCCTATAAGGCATCTGACAGGCTCATCATCAACATATGCCACAATCTGTCCTGCATCAACAACATCACCTATATTGCAGACAGGTCTGAAAACTCCGTCCTTTACGGCTCTTATTATTCTTTCGACCGTATAACCGCCTATGTTTCCCGGAACACCTGTGTTTTCTGCCGCAAAGCCTTCCTTTATCACTCTGCCAAGATAATGTCCTCTCTGTGTTTCGATAACCGCATGGCAGTCCTTTCCGGCACAATAGCCCGGACCGACAGCAATTACAACAGGTGCGTCTGTTATTTTTGTTCCGACATTTCTTTTGGCAAGCACCGCATCAATAAGGAAATCCGGCTTAAAAAGCTTAACGCTTTCCGCCTTTTCATCTGCCATGACCGCAATGTTTCCTTCTTTTATTATCTCCAATGCCTCTTCTGTATTTTCTGCCTTAAACGCCGTAACATCTTCAACCTTCATGCTTCCGTTCACAAGTGCCTGTGAAAAACAGACCGTTCTTCTTATTGCCGTAGGATGCTCAATATCCAGCATAACTATATCAAACTTTGCGTGCTTAAGTCTTAATGCTATTCCGGAGGCAATATCTCCGGCACCTCTAATTACCGCAAACATACCAATCTTCCTTTCATTATCTCGCCTGCATAAACAGGCTTATTTATATATCGTGCAATGTCTTTTGCATTTTCCGTATCTTTTTCTGTCCCGACCTGATTTATAACTATAACGTCACCGAGATTTTCCTTATTAATTGCCTCTGCCGCTGTCTGCGGAGAAACAATATCGGTTATATTACCTTGAACGATTTCTGCATAAAGCTCCGGTCTGTGACAGACCTCGTAAATTTTTCTGCTTATTCCGCTTATGCCGACAACCAGTATAACCTTATCCGTGCCATTCGGTATAACGGGCTCATAATCGTTATGTGCCTTAAGCGGCATATGTTTTGAGCCGTCTGCCTCAACAACGATATAATCGGCAAGCCTGATAAGTCTTTCAAAGGGAATGTCCGACGAAGTAAGCTTATTGTTTTCTGCCGTTTTTCCTATACATACAACATTTTCATTCCTAAAAGCATCTAATATGTCTTTCTCTGACGGTGATACAAGTGTTATAATATTTTCGGGAGGATATATATGTGTAGTTGTACATATGATTACCTTTCCTTTTTGGGAAAGCTCCTTTGCAAGCTTAAGCATAAGCGTTGTTTTGCCTCCACTGCCTATTATTGCAGTAATTCCTTTTTTAATATCCAGAATATCAGAGAGCATAACAACCACCGCCAATCATTATTTTAATAAAAGAATAACACCTTTAAGGAGTGTTGACAATGGAAAACCAATCAAACGATTTAAGTGCAAAAATAAGAATACATTTCTTTACAACCGACAAATGCTTCGGCCCCGGCATATATGAACTGCTCGAAAATGTTCGTCAATACGGCTCTCTGCGTTCTGCCGCCACAAGCATGAACATGGCATATTCAAAGGCATGGAAAATGGTCAAGCTCTGCGAGGAAAATCTCGGTTTTAAGCTGTTAATCTCAACAACAGGCGGAAAAAACGGAGGCGGAGCACATGTAACAGCCGAAGCATTGCGGTTTATGCAGGCTTATGACGAATACTGCCATGAAATACGAGAGTTTTCCGATAAATTACTGAAGGAAAAATTCAGTTTTTACAAAAACAATTAAATTTGCAACCATGTTCATTATTTTCTGTATATATAAGTGAAGGGCAAAAGGAGGAAGATAAATGAATTCAGAGGACAAAAGCATTATATCTCTTTTCTTCAGCCGTTCCGAGAGAGCTATCACCGCCGTAAGCGATAAATACGGTTTATATTGCGGAAAAATAGCAATGAACATACTTCAAAACGAAGCCGACAAGGAAGAAACTCTAAACGACACATGGCTTAAGGCATGGAATACAATTCCGCCGCAAAATCCAAATCCGCTTAAAACCTATCTCGGAATGCTGACAAGAACAATAGCAATAAACCGATACAGCTATTACAAGGCACAAAAGAGAAACGGACATTTTGACATACTTCTTTCAGAGCTTGAGGATGTAATACCGTCCTCAACGGCCGAACAGGAATATGAGGCAGGAGAAATATATAAAAGCATAAATGAATTTCTCAAAAAGACTGACAAAGCCTCACGCATAATTTTTGTGAGAAGATATTACTATGCCGATTCAATAGCCGACATAGCCAAGTTTTTCGGTTTCAGTGAAAGCAAGGTAAAATCATCATTATTTCGGACTCGCACAAAATTAAGAGATTTTCTTGAAAAGGAGGGTATTGAAATATGACAGGCGAGGATTTATTTAGGGAAATAGGAAAAATAGACAACAAGTTTATACAAGAGGCTGACAATTGCTATGCAAAGCACGATTTCAAACGCTATGCTGCCATAGCTGCCTGTATTATAATCGCCGCCGCAACAGCATTAAATTCAAGCTCTGTTCAAGCGGCAATAAAACGGTTATTCTCATTCATACCGGGTATCGCAATAACCGAAGAAACCGAGGATAGCAAAAACGAAATACTTTATTCTATGGACGGAGAAGAACAAACACAAACCGATGGAAATGTTGAATTTACATTGATGAACGCATACGTTACAAGCTCATATATAGACATAATGTGGAAAGCAACTCTTAACTTCAATGACGAAAGTAAAGATAACGAAACAGTAACCGAGCTTGCGGAAAAATACGGCTATTCGGATTATATAAAGCCCAACGAAGAAGCAATGTTTCCTATTCCGGATCTTTATTCGACCGTAACCATAGGCAATGCCATATATCCTTATACGGAAAACACAAGTGCCGGAGGTTCACCGACAGAGCAGACCTGTATAACAAGAATAGAAAATATTGAAAACGATATAGCTGTATACGGCGTTAATATGCCCGTAACCATTACATTCTGCGATATGACTTTTGATATACATTTCAAACCAATTCAGTACTATGACTCGGTAGATGAAATAGGCCCTACGGCAATGCACAACAATATATCCGTTACCGCAATGCCCACATGGTCTGAAAATAAGCTTACAATAAAGCTTTACTCACTGAATTACAGTGAATTTCTGCAGGTATACGGCTATTATGATGATTTAAAAGCTGATGCAACATTACCGTATATAATAATAAAAGGAAACACAATACAGGCACAGGTCTTAAGCGGTGACGGTACCGAATTTGAATTTGATTTAAGCGGACTTGACATAACTGATGAGGATAAAAAATCGGCAATTCTCCATATTCCGGTAATATCCGTAGGAAACCAGGAAAATGTTACATTAAATATTAACGCACATGACGACGGCACAATAGACCACCCTGACAAAATCAGCTTTAAATACTGTGATGTAGACATTATTTCGATGTGGATAAACAAAAATAACCCAGATAACGAAATAACAATGACCTACCGTATACAAAAGAAATCCGACAACATAGGCTTGTGCAATTTCACTGTAGCTTCGCTCAACAACAAATCTTCCGGTATAGGAACTTGGAAACAGACATCTGATAACACAGACATTGAAGCAATGGGATTTCACGCTGATGCTGTTCCATCGAAAAAATGTAAACATATAACATTTACATTTCCAATCTACACTCTTTACGATGAATATGTTTTTGCGTTAAGTTAAAATAAACAAAAAGCGGCTCTGATTCCTGTAAACACAGTTTCAGAGTCGTTTAATTTTGCACAAAAATATCATTGATTTTATATCATTAATAATTAACAATATACACATTCATTAATATATAGTATAATTAACATAAAATATTAACATATTTAATTATATGGGGAGGTTTTTATAATGGGAGTAATGGAGCTTTTATCACTTAAAGGCAAAAACGCACTTATAATCGGCGGAAGCAAAGGTCTTGGTGAAGGTATTGCAAAAGGACTTGCGGAAGCAGGTGCAGCTGTTGTTGTATCCAGCCGTAATCAGGCTGACTGCGATAAAGCAGCAGAGATGATTGTATCATCAACAGGCGGAACAGCACTTGGTATCTCTGCCGACATTTCAACAAAAGAAGGCGTTGATGGTCTTGTAAATGCCATGATTGAAAAGCTCGGTCATATTGATATACTTGTAAACAGTGCCGGTGTAAACATAAGAAAGCCTGCTATCGAGTATACAGTTGAGGACTGGGATAAGGTTCAGGACGTACAGCTTAAAGGTGTATTCCTTGCGTGCCAAGCAGTCGGAAAGCACATGATCGAAAAAGGCATTCACGGAAAAATCATCAACATTTCTTCCATTAACGCAAGAGTAGTTGCCCGTCCCAATATAGTTTCATATGTTGCCGCAAAGGGTGCTGTTATGCAGATGACAAAGGCTCTCGCCGTTGAATGGGCACAGTACGGCATTTGTGTAAATGCTGTTGCTCCCGGCTTCTTCGAAACAGCAATGACAAAGGTTCTTTTCGAGGATCCTGCAACAAGAGAGGAAATGTTCAGACATATCCCTGTTAAACGCTTCGGAAACGCAGACACAGACCTTGCCGGAATGGCAGTTTATTTCGCATCTGACGCATCTAACTACACAACAGGTCAGATAATCTATATCGACGGTGGCTATACATCAATCTGATACATAACAAAAGGCGGAAGTTTAAACTTCCGCCTTTATTTTTATAAATTCAATTTATTTATTATACCGGATAATACGCCTGCAACCGGCCATATTATCCAACTTCTGCCCCAATCTCCGGTTATAAAACTATATGCAAGATATATTCCGACAACAACGGTCCAGTATATGCTCACAAGCCTACTGTTTTTCTTATTTAAAAACTTTTTCTGTTTTTCATAATCCCCTTCTTCAAGTATCTTCTGAAAACCACCCCATATTATTGATGTTTTTACTATAATACGCACACCCAATGCAACCAATACAAGCGTAATCGGGACGCCCAATACAACAAAAGGATTTTCTTCACCGACAAATCCTACAACAAAAAATATCGGTATTGCCGAAACTACACAAAGCGTTATTCCCAAAACCATATGCATTGTATACATTCTATAATACTTTTCCTTTTTCTCTCCAACCATTCCCGTAACACCGTATTCGGTATCAATAAGCTCTGTATCAAGATATTCATATTTATTTGCTTTCATTCCGCTTATTATAAACAATGCAACAGCAACAGCAATCATTGCAAGTAACACCGAAACTCCTACCATTGCTGTCTGTTCTTCTGAAAATGACAAAGTGCCTGCTTCTGATAAAACAGCAAGAACAATAAGCGGTATTGGAGCCAAAATGCAAATAAGTACACCTATAGAAATATACGTAGCTATACTCTGAGTTATATTGAGAAACTCATTAGCATCTTCCATAGATACATATTTCAATTCTTCCGACTTTTCTCCTGTTTCTATATATTCATCTTTTTCGTTTTCAAGCTCGTCCTTAAGAAGATAATCTGTACTGACACCAAAAATCTGCGAAAGCTGTATTATTTTATTAATATCGGGAATCGATTGAGCTCCCTCCCACTTTGAAACAGATTGTCTGCTTACATTAAGCTTTTCCGCAAGCTGTTCCTGTGACAGGCCGTGTTGTTTTCTCAATGCAATAAGTTTATCCGCAAAAATCATTTTCATCTCTCCTTATATCTGTTTTATGGATATAGTATATAAATGCTCTCCATTGCATTCCATAAAGCAGACTTTACAATTCCGCAACAAGCGGTTGCGATTCCGATTTTATGCGATTTATGGCAATTATATCATATTATTTTTAATATAACAAAGGCGGTTTTTATTGATTGATATATAAAAACCGCCTTTACTTTATTTTATTTTATGTTGTTGATAAAAGCTTTTTAAATCTGCCTTCACCTCATCGGAAAGCATAGTCTTCTTTACTCCGCATACAGCTCCTTCAAGTGCCATAAGCCGATGAATACACGCCGATTCATCAATCTGCTGTATTCTGAGCCATGCATCCTTAGCACCAATTTTCTTTAAATCATCAACAGTATTTACTCCGACCTCATTAAGCTGTTGTTCGACTTTCTTTCCTATATTGGGAAGTTCCGATAATTCACCCATATATAAAGCTCCTTGCAAATAAAATTTTAAAGCTTTCCGAGTCTTTTCAGCATTGTTTTTTTAACTGCATTGAATATGTTTTCATAGCCTGTACATCTACAAAGATGTCCCGAAAGAAGTTTTCTTAATTCATCATCTGTATATTCTCTGCCGGATTCGAGTATTTCAAGGGCCGTCATTATAAATCCGGGAGTACAAAAGCCGCACTGAACAGCACCTTCATCAATAAATGCCTGCTGAATATCCGAAAGCTCTCCGTTAGGGCCGAGAAGTCCTTCGACCGTCTTTATCTCCTTGCCGTCCGCCCATATGGCGAGATATATGCATGAATTAAAGCACTCTCCGTCAATAAGCACGTTGCAGGCGCCGCATTCGCCGACCTCACAGCCTTTTTTTACCGATGTAAGGCGGTAATCGTTTCTGAGCATATCTGTAAGAGAAGCTCTTACATCAACAACCGTTTCGGTATACTTTCCGTTAATTGTACATTTAACAAGCTTTCTCTGCATCAGATCTCACCTCCTGCAAGCCTTACAGCCTCTGTCATCGCACGCTTTGACAGCTCTTCGATAAGCTGGAGTCTAAGCTCCTTTGACGCTCTCCAGCTTGTTCTGGGATTTACGTCATCAAGTGCTTTTTTTGCAAATGCCGCTATATTTTCGGCAGTAGCTTCTTTTCCATTTAAGAATTCCTCTGCACTTTTTGCCCTTATGGGAACTGGAGCGGCAACGCCATAGGCAATTCTTGCGGAAACTATCGTTTTTTTATCGTCCGAAAGCTTAACATTGGCTGAACAGCCGGTTGTTGCAATGTCCATTGCGTTTCTCATTGCATACTTTATATAATGTCCGTAATAGTTTTCATAGCTTTCTTTTTTAATAAGTATAGAAGTAAGCAATTCACCATGCTTAAGATCGACCTTTCCGGCACTTATATAAAAATCATGTATCGGAACTGTTCTTACACCGTACGGCCCTGTTATTTCCATAATGGCATCATAGGCATGAAGTGTTGATGCCGAATCGGCAGATGTAACACCATTACAGGTGTTTCCGCCTATCGTACCGATATTTCTTATCTGTGGGCCGCCGACCATGTCAACAGCCTCTCCGAGAACATTTATATATTTCTGTATTATCGGATTTTTTGTTATATGCGAAAAGCTTGTAAGCGGACGAATACGGATTGTTCCGTCCTCCTCCATTGTAACGCCTCTGAGCTCATCAAGTCCGTAAATGCTGACAAGCTCACAGCCGGCGAGCTTTCCTTCTCTCATTTTTATAAGAACGTCGCTTCCTCCGGCAATTATTACCGCCTCGGGATGCTCCGTAAGAAGCTGAACCGCATTTTCAACGGATTCCGCTTCGTATAAAGCCTTTATATCATACATCTGACAGCACCTCCTTTAAATAAGTCCTTCTTCTTTAAAACGCACAAACAGCTTATGCGGATTTAAAGGAAGCTCATTTACCGAAACACCTGTTGCGTTAAGAAGTGCATTTCTTATTGCCGGAGCCGCCGGAACAGCCGGAGGCTCGCCGAGTGCCTTTGTTCCGTATGCACTTGTCGGCTCATAGTTTTCCACAAATTCAGCCTCAAGATGAGGATGATCCATTATTGTGGAAAGCTTATAATCAAGAAGGTTATTATTAAGCGGTTTGCCTGTCTTAGGATCATAAAGCATTTGTTCGCTCAAAGCATAGCCGATAGCCATACTCATTCCGCCATGCACCTGTGCCGCCGCAAGCTGTGGATTGATAAGCTTTCCGCAGTCATGCACATTGACAATATCAAGCACCTTTATTTTGCAAAGCGGTATATCCACCTCTATCTCCGCAAAACAACAGCCAAATGAATAAGCATTTGATTTACACTGATATGTACTTTCCGCCGTAATATGCTCACAGTTTGTTACGCTGTAAAGCACCTCTGTCGAAAGCTCGCCAAGCGTCATAAGCACCTTGTTATCTGTTGTACGGACAATGTTTCCGTCCTTTATGTCAAGATTATAAACGGGCATTCTTGTAAGCTCATTTGCATGCTTAAGTATTTTTTCCTTAAGCAGCTCCGCCGTCTGTCTTATTGAAAAGCCGGCAACATAGGTCTGTCTTGAGGCATATGAGCCTGTACCGAATGGCGTTACGTCCGTATCCTGTGTGGATATAACATGAACGTCTTCAAACTTAATTCCCAGTGTTTCCGACGCCATCTGTGCAAATGCCGTATCGGAGCCCTGGCCTATTTCCGTTTCGCCTATCTGAAGCTGTATCGAGCCGTCCTGATTGAGCACCATACGGCATGAGCTTGTTTCAAGCGATATGGGCCAAACGGCAGTATTATACCAGAATATTGACATACCGATTCCACGGCGTATAGGCCCTGTCTGGTTTTTATATTTTTCAAGCTTTTCGTCCCAATGGATATATTCCCTGCCCTTTGCAATACACTGGTTAAGGCTGTCGAAGTAATTTACGTTCTTGGAGAACGGATCGGTAAAGCCGACCTCCATCATATTTTTCTGACGAAGCTTAATTGAATCAAGCTTTAATGCCTTTGCTATATCCTCAACATGGCTTTCCATTGCAAAGGTTATCTGCGGAATGCCATATGCACGCATAGCTCCGGCTGTTGCCCTGTTTGTATATATTGTATATGCGTCGGCCTGCGATGCCTTGCTTCTGTATATCTGCGAAAATGCCGAAATACCCTTTGCGGCAATACTGTGGCCATGCGATGTATATGCTCCCTGATTGGAGAAGGACTCGCATTTTCTCGCAACAAAGGTTCCGTCCGGACGTGCATAGGTTATAAGGTGAACTCTTATAGCATGACGTACACGGTTGCATGCAAAGGTTTCCTCTCTTGTCATATCCAGCTTAACGGCTCTGCCTCCGACCTGTGTTGTAAGATAAGCACAAAGCGGCTCATAAAGTGCGTCCTGTTTGTTTCCGAAACCGCCGCCGATATAAGGCTTTATTATTCTTACCTTGCCCCAAGGAATGCCAAGTGCCTGACCGACAATTCGTCTTATTATATGCGGAATCTGTGTTGAAGAAACAACGACAATTCTGCCCTGCTCCATATAGGAATAACATATATGGTTTTCGATATGACAGTGCTGAACCGTTGCCGTATCATACCAGCCTTCGAACTTTATAAGACCTTCCTCTTTTATCGCCTCATCATAATCACCGTTATAAATCTGTGTATGGTTAAGTATATTGTTTTTATATTCTTCGTGAATCTGAGGTGCTCCGTCCTGCATTGCCTCAATCTGGTCAAGTACAAAAGGATATTCCTCATATTCCGCCTTAATGGCTCTTATTGCCCGGTTTGCCGCAACCTCGTCCTCGGCAATTACAGCCGCAACATCATCTCCGTAATATCTTACTCTGCTTGTAAGCAGAAGTCTGTCGGCAACGTCCTGATGTGCCGGATCGGTTGACCAGGGGTGTCCTGCCGTAGGGAATTTATACTGCGGTACATCGAAACAAGTAATTATTTTTACTACTCCGGGAATTTTTTCTGCTTCAGAGGTATCAATAGACTTAACAACTCCATTAGCTATTGTCGATCTGAATACCTTGGCAACAAGCATATTCTTTTCAGCAAGATCATCGGTATATTTTGCTCTACCCGTAACCTTTTCATAAGCATCAACTCTTTTTTCGCTTACACCAACAGCCATTATACTCACCTCTCATATTAATTTATAGTTATAGTTGGTTAAATTATATCATTATTCAAATAATAAATAAAGTTTTTAGCCAATATGTCGTAATTCTAAATTTAGGATAACGCTTTTACTGTGATTTACAGCTTTATTTTCTTGATAATAAGCGGTATAAATGGTAACATTAACTATATATCTATTAACAGACCGGAAGTGATAACCATGTCATTAATTACTATAAACGGAACTCAATACAATGTAACCGAAAACATAAAGCTAATGCCGTTTTTAAGGGATAATCTTCATCTTACGTCCGTAAAAAACGGCTGTAACGAAGGTGCATGCGGAACCTGTACGGTCATAATCGACGGAAGAGCCATGAAGGCATGTGTGCAGAAAACCGCAAATCTTGACGGAAAAACCGTAATAACCTGCGAAGGCTTGTCTGACCGTGAAAAGGACGTATACAGCTATGCCTTTGCCAAGGTCGGAGCTGTGCAGTGCGGCTTCTGCATACCGGGAATGGTCGTGTGTGCAAAGGCACTTATCGACAAAAATCCAAATCCGACAAAGGCTGATGTAAAGCTTGCAATCAAAAACAATATATGCCGCTGTACCGGATATGTAAAAATAGAAGAGGCTATATTGCTTGCCGCAGATATTTTCAGAAATAATACGGAAATAAAAGCCGACTGTTCAAACGGCAGTATCGGAGAAAACATAATCCGTATAGACGCTCTCGAAAAAGCAATAGGCACAGCCAAATATGCCGATGATTACTATATGGAAAATATGATATACGGCTCGGCATTAAGGAGCGAATATCCGAGAGCAAAGGTGCTTTCTATTGATGTTTCCGAGGCTTTGGCACTTGACGGAGTTATTGCTGTTATGACTGCCGAAGATCTGCCCGGAGCAAAAAAAGTCGGTCATATTAAAAAGGACTGGGACGTTATAATTCCGGTCGGCGGAATAACTCATTATTTAGGCGACGCAATAGCTCTTGTTGCCGCCGAAAGTCCCGAAATACTTGAAGAGGCAAAGAAAAAAATAAAGGTTGAATATGAGGTTCTCAAAGGAGTATTTTCTCCGGCAGAGTCCATGGCAGAAAATGCACCGTTATTGCATGAAACCGGAAATCTTCTTTCCTACGAGCATTTGGTTCGCGGAGATGCCGATAAGGTTATTGCCGAAAGCAAATATTCCGTAACAAATCATTACAGTGTGCCGTTTACCGAGCACGCATTTATGGAGCCGGAATGTGCCGTTGCCTTTCCGGAGGACGGCGGAATACACATAATAAGCGGTGATCAGGGAATATATCAGACACAGAAGGAATGTGCCGAAGCAACAGGTCTGCCAAAGGAAAAAATCAGAGTATCGGCGGCAATGGTCGGAGGCGGGTTCGGCGGCAAAGAGGATATGAGTGTTCAGCACCATGCGGCTTTGCTTGCACAAAAAACAGGTCGTCCCGTAAAGGTTCGTCTTACAAGAGCCGAAAGCATTCTTATTCATCCCAAGCGCCATGCAATGGAAATGGATTTTACAACCGCTTGTGACGAAAACGGCTATCTTACAGCAATGAAGGCTGTTATTATATCCGATACCGGAGCCTATGCAAGCCTTGGCGGCCCTGTTCTGCAAAGAGCATGTACTCATGCGGCAGGCCCATATAATTATCAGGTAATAGACATAACAGGAAAGGCATATTACACAAACAATCCGCCAGCCGGAGCTTTCCGAGGCTTTGGTGTTACTCAAAGCTGTTTTGCAACCGAATGTAACATAAATCAGCTTGCGGAGCTTGTAGGTATATCACCTTTTGAAATAAGATACAGAAATGCACTCCGCCCCGGCGATATTCTTCCCAACGGACAGATTGCAGATGAAACAACCGCACTTGTGGAAACACTGGACGCCGTAAGGGATATATACGAAAAAAATCCGAAATGCGGTATTGCCTGTGCATTGAAAAACAGCGGTCTCGGCGTAGGCATACCCGATACAGGCAGATGTCTTATAACGATAAAAGACGGAATTGTGCATTTCACCTCCTCTGCCGCCTGCATAGGACAGGGAATGGGAACGGTACAGCTCCAGATGATTTGCGAAACAACCGGAATTTCTCCGAACAAAATAGTATATGATACACCGGACACATCAATTTCTCCGGACGCCGGAAACACAACAGCCTCCAGACAGACACTTTTCACAGGAGAAGCCGCCGCTGATGCCGCAAGAAAGCTAAAAACCGCACTGGACAAGGAAGGCTCTCTCAAGGCACTCGAAGGCCAATCCTTCCTCGGAGAATATACCGGAGTAACCGACAAAATTGGCTCAGACAAGAAAAATCCCGTCAGCCATATTGCTTATGGCTACGCAACACACGTTGTTGAGCTTAATGACGATGGAACACTCAAATGTGTTACTGCCGTACATGATGTCGGAAATCCCGTAAATCCAATATCAGTGGAAGGTCAGATAGAAGGCGGAGTTACAATGAGTCTCGGCTATGCTTTAACCGAAGATTATCCGCTTAAGGACGGCAAGCCGACTGCACGTTACGGAACATTAGGCATATTCAGAGCAGACAAAATGCCTGAAATTAACGCAATCGTAACAGGCAAAAAAATACGAGGTCTTGCATACGGTGCAAAGGGTATTGGCGAGATTGCCTCTATACCTACTGCTCCTGCCGTACAGCTTGCGTACTATAATTATGACGGAGTTTTCAGAACAAAGTTACCGCTTGAAAAAACACCGTATAAAAAATAAAATACAAATTTTTACAACAGCTGATTTTAAAAAAATCAGCTGTTGTTTTATAATTTTTTTAAAAATCTATTGACATATACCTATGGGGGTACTATAATCGCATTAATAGTTGAACAGTTATTCAAATGAAAGGATGAACAATCATGGAAGATAATTCGGAATATCTCCACGCACACAGCGATTTGATTGAAAGGGTAAACGAAAATATGCCCGATGAGGAAATATTATATGAAATCGCCGAGCTTTATAAAATATTCGGCGACAGCACAAGAATAAAAATACTTTATGTGTTATTTGAGGCTGAAATGTGTGTAAACGACATTGCCCAGCTTTTAAATATAAGTACGTCTGCAATTTCCCACCAGCTTAGAATTCTAAAGCAGGCCCAGCTGGTTAAATTCAGACGAGAAGGAAAGACTATTTTTTATTCCCTCTCTGATGACCATGTAAGAACGATACTTAATCAGGGTATGGAACACATTTGTGAATAATAAGGAGGATTTTAAAATGAAAAAATCATACAAACTTCAGGATCTTGACTGTGCAAACTGTGCTGCAAAAATGGAAACGGCAATCAACAAAATCAACGGTGTAAACAAAGCAACAGTAAGCTTTATGACACAGAAACTCACTATCGACGCAGACGACAGCCTTTTTGATGAAATACTTAAGGAAACAGTGGCAACAATCAAAAAGGTTGAGCCCGACTGCACAGTATTAATTAAATAATAAGGGTGTGACCGAGTTGACAGGCAAACAGAAAAAACAGTTAACCAAAATCATTATAAGCGGAATACTTTTAATTCTTCTTGCTTTTACTCATTTTACCGGATACTTAAAATTTATTGTTTATATTATACCTTATCTGATTGTCGGATTTCCTGTACTCAGAAGTGCGGTAATAAACATATCTCACGGTCAGGTATTTGATGAAAACTTTCTTATGTGTATCGCAACAATCGGTGCTTTATGCGTAGGAGAATATCCCGAAGCGGTATTCGTTATGCTTTTTTACCAGGTCGGAGATTTATTCGAAACCATCGCTGTCGGAAAAAGCAGAAACTCTATTACAGAGCTTATGGACATCTGCCCTGAATATGTAAATATCGAAAAAGATGGCGAAATTTCAGAAATTGATCCCGATGAAGCCTGCATTGATGACATCATGGTTATCAAACCCGGCGAAAAAGTACCTCTTGACGGTATAATAATCGAAGGCAGTTCAAGCCTTAACACAACGGCACTTACGGGAGAATCCCTTCCTCTTGACGTAAACATAGGCGACAGCATAACAAGCGGCTGTATAAACATAAATGGTCTTTTAAAAGCAAAGGTAACAAAGGAATATTCTGATTCAACAGTATCAAAAATACTTGAGCTTGTTGAAAATTCAGCCGATAACAAGGCTCATACAGAAAACTTTATAACCAAATTCGCAAGATACTACACTCCTGCCGTTGTTTTCTCGGCTGTGGCACTTGCGTTCATTCCTCCGCTTGTAACCGGCGGAAACTTCACAGACTGGATAATGAGAGCATTAAACTTCCTTGTTGTTTCTTGTCCATGTGCTTTGGTTATATCTGTACCGCTTTCATTCTTCAGCGGCATCGGCTGTGCATCAAAAAACGGTATACTCATAAAAGGTTCAAACTATCTTGAGGCAATAGCAAAAGCCGATACGGTTGTTTTCGATAAAACAGGAACGCTTACAAAAGGTTCTTTCTCAATATCGGAAATACACCCCAACGGAATAAGCAAAAATGAGCTTATTGAAACAACGGCACTTGCGGAAGGTTTTTCAGACCATCCGATTTCATTATCAATAAAAAAGGCTTACGGAAAGCCTATTGATAATTCAAGAGTAACAGATATAGAAAATATGTCCGGCTACGGTATTAAAGCAACAGTTGACGGAAAAACAGTATATGCCGGAAACGAAAAGCTTATGAAAAAATACGGCATTGAACACCCTTCCGTATCAACAGGAACGGTTATCCATACTGCAGCAGACGGAAAATACCTCGGTTATATAGTAATAGCCGATGAAGTCAAAGAAGATTCAGCCGAAGCTATATCAAAGCTCAAATCCAACGGCATAAAGAACACAGTAATATTATCGGGCGACAAAAAGCCTGTTGCCGATGACATTGCCGCAAAGCTTGGCATAGACAATGTTTATGCAGAGCTTCTTCCCGACCAGAAGGTTGAAAAGCTTGAGGAAATAATCAAGTCATCAAACGGAAATGTAGTATTTGTCGGCGACGGCATAAACGACGCACCTTCCATTTCAAGAGCAGATGTCGGAATCGCCATGGGTGGTCTTGGTTCCGATGCGGCAATAGAGGCTGCCGACATAGTTCTTATGGACGACAAGCCGTCAAAAATACCGCTTGCTCTTAAGATTGCAAGAAAGACACATACGATAGTAAACCAGAACATCTACTTTGCACTCGCAATTAAATTCCTCGTACTTATATTAAGTGCTTTAGGAAAATCAAATATGTGGGAAGCGGTTTTCGCAGATGTCGGCGTATCTGTTGTGGCAATAATAAACGCTATGCGTGCATTAAAGATAAAAGAATAATCCCCTTTTAAGCTTAAACGGTTCGATACAGTTAATTCATGTATCGAACCGTTATTTTTACGCTGTTTTATTTTCTGACAATATCATAGACTTCCTTTATGTTTGCCGGAGTTGTTCGGCAGCAGCCGCCTATAATTCCCGCACCGGCTTTATACCATATTTCCGCCCATTGACCATAGGTTTTTCCGTCTTTTGCTCCATGCCATGTTTTTGTTTCCGAATCATATATTTCACCGCTGTTCGGATAAACAATGACAGGCTTATCGGTTTCCTTCTTTATCTCCTTTATAAGATTTTCCACAAAATGAGGTGCTGTACAGTTAAGTCCTATTGCCTTAACACAGGAAATTCCGTTGAGCTTTTTCGCACATTCTCTTATAGGTGTTCCGTCGCTTATTTCCGTTTCGTTTTTACAGCTAAAGCTTATCCAGCACTCCGCACCGATTTCTTCAACGATTTCCACAACGGCAAGTGCCTCTGTAAGTGACGGAATTGTTTCGACGGCAAGTATCTCCGCTCCTGCATTCCAAAGCAGCTCCATACGTTTTTTATGGAATTTTTTAAGCTCCTCAACGGAAATATTATAATCTCCTCTGTATTCCGAACCATCGGCAAGATATGCACCATAAGGGCCTATTGCGGCAGCTATAAGCGGATATACTCTTCCGCTGTTTCTGCCTTCTGTGCTCCACCATCCTTCTCTTGCATCCTGAAGAAGCTTAACGGAACGGACAATCAGCTTTTCTGCCTCTTCCTCCGAATAACCTTTTTTCATATATCCGGGTATTGTTGCCTGATAGCTTGCTGTTATGCCGCAGTCTGCTCCGGCCTTAAAATAGCTTAAATGCACCTTTTTGATAAGCTCTGGCTGTTCCGCAAGCACCTTTGCACTCCAAAGCTCGTCATTAAGGTCACAGCCCATTGTCTCCAGCTCGGTTGCCATTGCTCCGTCAACAATCATTGTCTTTACTTTGTTCATAACATTATCAAATGTGTTTTTCATATAGTCTTTATTTATATAGTCTTTATTCATATAGTCTTTTCTCCTAACTTATTTATAACGCCCCAAAAGCTGCCAATGTAATTGACAGCTGATTGGAAATTTATATGGGTTTAATGAATTTAATAAACTTATTTATGTTCAACCGTTTCGTACTGAACCTTTTCGGGGTGCTCTCCACGGTTAATTGCAGGTATAAATCTATCCCAGAAATCATTGAATAATCTGAAAATTTCTTTTCTCTTGGTATAGATAAATATGAGCGTAATTATTACATATGCTGCCGAAAGAAGGTCTGTAACAGCCCAGAGCATATCAGCCTTAATATTATAGAATATAAGACAGGGCAGCATATAATATACCATATAGAACGGTCTTGCTATTTTGTTTGCCTTTGTATCGCCGAAAGCATAGTTTACTGATTTTTCACAGCTGTAATACATACCGATAATTGTTGTCCATGCGAATATTGCAATAGCTATTGCCATAAAGTATCCGCCAAATTTTCCGTAAGCAACCTTGAATGCAACTGTTGTAAGCTGTGCACTTGTTATGTCCGGATAGTCTATGTATGAATTTGTAAGAAGTATAGATAAAGCTGTTACTGTGCAAACAACGATTGTATCGAGAAAAACTTCGCCCCAGCCCCATGATGACTGACGAACAGGGTGATCTGTTTTTCCTGCCGCATGAGCAACAATTCCGTAACCTGTACCTGCGTCATTGCTGTAAAGACCTCTTGCTATACCATATCTGAGTGCATCCTTAACAGTTGCTCCGGCAAAACCGCCGATTCCTGCCATAGGTGTGAAAGCACTTTTAAATATAAGGCCAACTGCTGTCGGCACATTCTGTATATTAAGAATGAGTATGCCGATTCCGGCTATAATATAGCCCATAGCCATAAAAGGAACAACCTTTTCCATTATTGATGAAATTCTTTTAAGACCGCCGGCAATAGTAGCAAAGCAGGTAATACCGAGAACGATAATTGAAATTTTAGGATTAATATTAAAACCTTCAAGAAGCGAGCTTGTAACCGATTCGGTCTGCACACAACAGGTCCAAGGCCCGAGCACAAAGCAGAACACTGCAAGTATTATTGCTCCTGTTTTCCAGCCGAGAGCATTTTTCATAACAAATGAACGATCGCAAAGGTATTCGTCCATAGAGTTTTCATATTTAACTCTGTATCTCTGTCCGAGTATGATTTCACAAGCCTTTGTACTCATACCAAGAAGTCCTGAAACCCACATCCAAAATATAGCTCCCGGACCTCCCATTGTTATGGCTGTTGCAACACCACCGATATTGCCTACACCGATAGTATTTGCCATTGCCGTACAGGCTGCTGCAAATCCGGAAACCGTTCCTTCACCGTCACCGCTTTTGAACATTTTCCCGAACGTATTCTGAAAATGGAATTTAATTTTTGTTATATAGCGGAATTTGAATTTGATTGAAAGATAAAGACCTGTTCCTACTAAGGCAATCGTCATTGGTGTTCCCCATAAAAAGTCTGATATTGCCGTAAGGATATTTAAAATTGTGTCCATAATATAATTTCGATGCCTCCATTTACTTTAAAACTTTAAAATGCCGTCAATGCGCCGTAGAAATCTTCTATAAGATCCTCCACCTCCTCAGCTCCTGTCGAAATTCTTATAAGCCCCTCGTGCATACCCATTGCAATAAGCTCATCTGCCGAAAATTCATTTCTGAAAGCAGATGCCGGGTGAGCGATTGTTGTTCTTATACCTCCAAGAGTTCCCATGTATTTAACGATTTTGAGTCTGTGCATAAACTCATTAACCTTATTAAGATCATCTTCAACTCTGAAACTTATCATTGCTCCATATCCGTTTGTAAACATGGCTTTTGCAAGCTCATGCTGCGGATGTGTTTCAAGGCTCGGATGAAAAACTTCTTTTACCTTAGGATTTTTAACAAGAGCTGCCGCAAGCAGTTCGGCGTTTTTATTCTGTTTTTTAACTCTCATTCCCATTGTCTTTATACTTCTTGATGTAAGCCATGCTGTATTCGGATCCATACAGCATCCGAGAAGAAGATATGTGCTCATCAATTTTTTGATTATTTCATTTGTTGATGTAACAGAGCCGCCTGTTATGTCGCTGTGTCCGCCGAAATATTTTGTAAGCGAATGGATAACTATATCCGCTCCTTTTTCGATAGGCTTAATAACAAATGGTGTTGTAAAAGTTGAATCTACCGCAACAAGTGCATTGTGCTTATGAGCAATTTCCGCAACCTTTGGCAGATCAACAACCAGTGTAAGCGGATTTGCAATAACCTCAGTATAGAACAGAACCGTATTATCCTTTACTGCCTTTTCGACCTCTTCAAGGTTCGTAAAATCGGCAAAAGTAATTTCAACATTATATCGGTCAAGAACATTTTCGATAAGCTCTATTGTTTCACCGTAAATTGCCTTGCTTGCAAGAACATGGTCTCCGCTTTTAAGCAGTCCGAGAAGTGTTGTTGAAATGGCCGCCATACCCGATGAGCAGACAATGGTTCTTTCGCCCTTTTCAAGATATGATATGGATTCGCCGAGACAATCTCTGTTGGGATTTGCCGTTCTGTTATAAAAATATTTTCCGCCGTTATTTGCGAAAGCATAATCTTCGGTATCTTTTATGCAATACGCTGTTGTGTTGTATATCGGAGCAACCTCGGGATTTTCTGTTATTCCCTTTATATCCATTCCTCTATACAAAATTTCTGTATCCTCACTGTAATTCATGTTTTACCTCTCCTAAATAATCATTATTTTACATAAATGGTAATAATTATTGTAAGAATAAGGTCAACCTTCATATTAAACAAATAATAAAATATTTTTTGTATTTATTTTTGTTCAATTATAATAATATCTGCATTTCATACCAAGCCTGTGACCAATCAACAAAATTATCCTCAAACTCAAGAGCGAGCACTAAATTCGGCAGTTCTTTATTCTTAAAATAATCCGTCAGTATGTCCGGATCCCAGTTTTCGTTCAAAGCCTGTGTTCTGAAGCAGAGATATTCACCTGCCGGAAGGCAGTCATAAAGGCTTTCGTCTATATCGGGCTTTTCGCTCAGATATATAAAATAATCCGTCGGATTGAATTTCTGCTTCATAAGCGATTCTACATTCAGCTTATAGCCATAAAGTCTTCTGTAATGCAAATCAGCATATTCTTTACGGCTTTTAACTCCGGCAAGACGTATCTCCATGTTATGGAGCGGCTCTCCCGGATAACATGGACATTTGACTATATATCTTTCCTCAAGCTGAATTTTATATAAATAATCCGAATTTTTATCTTTATCAAGATATGTGAAATAATCCATATACCACTCAATATCGCTTATTTTGCTTTTAAGCTCCTCAAGCTCAGCCATTGCCTCCTGTTTTTTCTGCTCGAGATAAGGGAGAAGGCAGTCAACTCTTCCACTGTGGATTATTTCTTTAATATCCTTTAACTGCATACCAAAGCCTTGAAGATATTTTATTCTGTCTATGTAATGGAACTGTTTATAAACATAATATCTGTAACCTGTGTTTTCATCACAATACGCCGGCGATAAAAGGCCGATTTTATCATAATATCGCAATGTCTGTGTTGTAACGCCGAGCAATGCCGCCGTTTCACCGATTGTATAATATTTTTTCACTTGGTTTTGCACCTCACTCTCAAACCTTATTTAAACTTAAATCAACTTTAAACTAAATATAAACCTTATTCTAAGTATAAGGTCAACATAAACTTTGCCTAAATTATAAAAAATTGCAATAAAAAAGCTCTGCTTTATGCAGAGCAAAAATTGTTTAGTTGATTTAATTTTATACTGTTATAACCTTTGCGGCCTTTTTCATTTTTTCAACAATCTCATACATATTGCTTACTGTTCCGACCTTAAGCTTTTCAGTTAAGCCGTAATAGTTAAGGCAGGTACCGCATACAATTACTTCTGTGCCTTTTTCCGTAAGCACCTTTATACTTGTTATTATGTCATCATTGTCCGATGTAGGAAGCTTAACACCGCTATTCATAAATATAAGTGTTGTCGGAACATCATCACTCTGTGAATAGGTATAGAGCATCATTTTGGCAAGGTTACTGCCAAGCTCATATTCGCCTTCACCGACATGGTCTTTTCCGAAAAATACAGCATATCCACAGCCGTTAGGTGTGCAGGCATTTACAGCCGGCTCTTCTTTTTTCACTTCAGCCGCTCCTCCGGCAAATGTAACATTAAAATCATTTCCGTTCTTCTCTGCCTTTACTTCAATTCCACTGTCAGCCGCAAGTCTTTTAAGGTTTTCAACTGCAATCTCGTTATCAACGGTTATTGTAATATCCCTTTCACCGTTATCAATTTCTTTTTTAACAAGAATTACCGGCATAGGGCATGCCTTGCCTCTTGCATCTATATATTTTGCCATTAAGTTTCTGCCTCCTTAAACCGTTATTTTATTAAAAGTATATCCGTCTTGCGAAGTAAAGTCAATAATCATATAATAGTCGCAAAGGAGCGTTATATTATGCGAAACAATCATTATTATACTATCGTTTTCAATTCAACCCATTATGCCATAGCGGCGGAAAAATATCTTTCCGAAAGCTTATCCGTAACCGTAATGCCGACATTGCGAAAAATATCCGCATCATGCGGAATGTCAATAAGAATAGAACCGGAGGATATTGATAAAGCAATCGAGCTTTTAAACAACAATTCGAGAATCAAGAAAAACAGCTTTATTTATGAAGTAAATGATGATGAAGTGAGAAAAATTGATTTATAAACGAACAAAAGACCTCAACGGGAGGTCTTTTGCCAGAAATAAAAGGTTTAATGAAATAAATAAAGGGGCCTTTATTAATTCATTTATGACTTTAAAGCAGGTGGACTTTAAAGTCATAAAGTATCATACACCTTTATATAAAATTTGTCAATTACTTTCCAAGAAATTCCTTGCCGCCCATGTAAGGTCTTAATACTTCGGGAATTCTTACAGAACCGTCTGCCTGGAGGTTGTTTTCAAGGAATGCAATAAGCATTCTGGGAGGTGCAACAACTGTGTTGTTAAGAGTATGAGCAAAATATTTCTCGCCGTTTTCACCTGTTACTCTTATTCTTAATCTTCTTGCCTGTGCATCACCGAGATTTGAGCAGCTGCCTACTTCGAAATATTTCTTCTGTCTGGGTGACCAAGCCTCAACGTCAACTGATTTAACCTTAAGGTCTGCAAGGTCGCCTGAGCAGCATTCAAGTGTTCTTACGGGAATGTCAAGTGATCTGAAAAGATCAACTGTGTTCTGCCAAAGCTTGTCAAACCACATTTTGCTGTCTTCGGGCTTACAAACAACAATCATTTCCTGTTTTTCAAACTGATGAATTCTGTAAACGCCTCTTTCTTCGATACCGTGAGCACCCTTTTCTTTACGGAAGCAAGGTGAATAGCTTGTAAGTGTGTAAGGAAGGTCAGCCTCTTTGTTCATTGTATCAATGAATTTACCGATCATTGAATGCTCGCTTGTGCCGATAAGGTAAAGGTCTTCGCCTTCGATTTTGTACATCATGGCATCCATTTCATCAAAGCTCATAACGCCTGTAACAACGTCGCTTCTGATCATAAAAGGAGGTACACAATAAGTAAATCCTCTGTCAATCATGAAATCTCTTGCATATGCGATAACTGCCGAATGAAGTCTTGCAACATCACCCATAAGATAATAGAAACCGTTTCCGGCTACCTTTCTTGCACTGTCAAGGTCAATACCGTTGAATTTTTCCATAATTTCTGTATGGTAAGGAATTTCAAAATCAGGAACAACGGGCTCGCCAAATTTCTGAACCTCTACATTTTCGCTGTCATCTTTACCGATTGGAACTGAAGGATCAATGATGTTAGGAATTGTCATCATAATCTTTTTAATTTTTTCCTCAACATCTTTTTCTCTTGCTGAAAGCTCGTCAACTCTTGCTGCCTCAGAAGCAATCTGAGCTTTAATCTTTTCTGCTTCTTCCTTTTCACCTTTAGCCATAAGACCGCCGATCTGTTTTGAAAGCTTATTTCTTTCTGCACGTAAAACTTCTACTTCCTGTTTGATTTTTCTGTTTTCAGCATCAAGCTCGATAACTTCATCAACAAGTGGAAGTTTTCTGTCCTGGAATTTGTTTTTAATATTCTGTTTTACAATATCAGGGTTTTCTCTTACAAATTTAATATCAAGCATTTCTTTTCCTCCTAAAAAACTAAAATAAAAAAGCCCATCCCTTATAAAATAAGGGACGAGCATTTAAACCCGTGTTGCCACCCAAATTGCCGATTATAAAACCGACCACTCATAACTGCTGTAAAGGGCTTACCCTCTCGGCTTTCACCGAAGGCTACGAAAGTGGAACATTCCGTCAAAATACCGATTTGCACCAACCATCGGCTCTCTGTAATTCCTCGTGGAACTTAGTTTTCATCAACCGCCTATGTTTAAGTATTATAACACAATAAATTTAAAAATCAACATCTACTTATAAAAATTTTTGTTCTAAATAAAAGCCCAAAAAACGGCAAGGACAAGCGAAGGAAGTAAATTTGCAACCTTTATTTTTTTGCCCCATACAAGGTTAAGACCTACACAAAATATCAGTATAGAGCCGATTAATGAAAGATTATTGAGTGCCTGTGTTGTAAGTACCGGTTCCAATGCCCGGGCAAATAATGTCATCAATCCTTGGAATATTCCGACAGGTATTGCCGAAAATATACAGCCCTTGCCTTGTGCGGCAGTCATAACCATTATAATAATAAGGTCAAGAACAGCCTTTGCCGAAAGAATTGAATAATCTCCGTAAATTCCGTCCTGTATTGCACCAACAACCGCCATTGCTCCTATACATACAGTAAGAGAGGCATTTACAAAGGCACTTACAAAGCCTGTATCTGACTCACTTTTTGTTTTATATTTGAGCCATTCGCCGAATTTCTCCATACCGGCTTCAATATTAATCAATTCACCGATTAATGCACCCAGAGCAAGGCAAATAACAATCATCATTGTACCGCCGCTTTCGAGTTCACCGTTATTATTTATACTGAGCATTTTTTCAACCGTTCCGCCAATGCCGAGAAAAAGCACACATACGCCTGTTGTAGTCATCAAAGTATTTTGTACTCTGTCCTTCATTCGGTTGCCAAACAGCAAACCGGCAAGTCCTCCGGCAACTATACCGATTACATTTATTAATGTTCCTAAGCCTGACATTATTTTTCTCCTAAAATTATAATTAAACGGACAAATTTTATATTAGTATCAGTGTCAGGCTATGTCAAGACAAATTATTTACAGACAGCAAAAAAGCTAAGAAACAAAT
Source organism: Anaerotignum sp. MSJ-24 (assembly GCF_018918145.1). Lineage (GTDB taxonomy): Bacteria > Bacillota > Clostridia > Lachnospirales > Anaerotignaceae > Metalachnospira. Next base: position 409 of record NZ_JAHLPX010000008.1, on the reverse strand, counting down.
CTTAGCTTTTGAATTGCGGGAGCAGGATTTGAACCTACGACCTTTGGGTTATGAGCCCAACGAGCTACCGAACTGCTCCATCCCGCGTCAATATAAAATTAATTAAAATGGTTGGGGAAGGATTCGGACCTTCGAAGCTATCGCAACAGATTTACAGTCTGCCCCCTTTGGCCACTCGGGAACCCAACCATATGATTAAAAGCCGATGAACGGACTCGAACCGTTAACCTGCTGATTACAAGTCAGCTGCTCTGCCAATTGAGCCACATCGGCATTTATCTAAAATGCTCTTCAAGCACCTTCAAAACCGAACATGTACTTACTTCATCAATTCTATCACACATCTTTTCTTTGGTCAAGCCCTCGACCTATTAGTATCAGTAAGCTAAACACATTACTGTGCGTACAC
>NZ_JAHLPX010000002.1 GCF_018918145.1 Anaerotignum sp. MSJ-24 | reverse complement strand
ACAAACGGCAATAACGAGATTACAGACCTCATACTTTATGATGTACTCAACGAAGGCAAGCAGTTCGGTGTTATCGTTGATACGGATAAGATAATAACAGGCTATGACAATGACGGCGAGGAAACCTGCCAGATAACATATAAATACCTCATCAACGGTGTTCCCGGCGAGGCAACCTTCACAGGCGATGACTACGGTGCATCAAGAGGCCCGGCATACTTCCAGTTCAACAACGGCAAGCTTGTATATATCGGCAGACTTAGCGGAACATCGCTTACAAATGTCGGCTATGGCACAGCATCAAGCCAGACACAGAAATATAACCTCAGCGAGGACGTACAGGTATATGTCAAGACAGGCGTAGAAAGCTATGAAATGACAAATATCAATACGGCAAGCAATACAGACCAGTATACAGTAACAGGATATGTATACGGAAACGAAGTTGTTGTAATTGTTCTCGTTCCGAGAAGCTAAACAGCATAATATAGTTTAATTATAAGGACATGGTTAAAGTAAAATTTAATCATGTCCTTTATTATGTCGAAGGTTTTGTTTGTAGCATGAAATGCGACAAATACCGGTGATTTTTTGTTGTATTAAATGAGTTAATAAAACAATTAATAAATAAAAAATTAAAACTGACGTATAAAGGTAAAAGGAGGTAATTTTGTATTGAATTTTACAATTAAAGTGTTTAAAATCTAAATTAGAAGTCCGGTTAATGGGACACCTGTTGTGATAATATAAAATAGTAATGAGAATTTGATACATTATAATATAAAAAGATAAAACATGGATATGGAGTTGATACAGGTGTCTGTAAAAGAGGAGGCATATTGTGGAAAATAATTACTTGGCTCATGTGAATTATAAAAACCAGAGTATTCAATCGGTGAAAGAACATCTTGATAATACTACGGAGTTTGCCAAAAGTATTTGTCCGTTATCAAATCTTAAAAATATTATTGAAGCTGAGTGCAAATTGCATGATGTCGGAAAGCTTAGGGAAAAGTTTCAAACAGACATGCTGAATGTACTTAAGCTCGGTGATGATGCACATAAAGGCGGTATTGACCATTCAACGGCAGGTGGAAGACTCGTGCGTGAGCTTATGGGTGAAAATGAATTTTCGGATTTGCTTAGCTTGCTTATATATTCACATCATGGTTTGAATGATTGTATAAGCCTGGACAACGGAAAGACATTGAACGAGATTCGCGATGACAACGATATTGAATACGAGCTCGTTAAGAGCAGGCTTTTCGAGCTTTATGGCGAAGATTATATTAAAGAGCTTCTGGCAAAGGCAAAGGAAGATTTTGACTGTATTGATATGCAGGTTAAAAAATATGTCAAAGACCATAAAAAAGGATATGGCAGTAGATATTTTTTCATGGGAATGTATTTTAGACTTTTGCTTTCAATGCTTATTGACAGCGACTGGTCTGATACAGAAAGCTTTTTTAGCGGAGAACCTATATCGGAAAGGCTTACCGATACGGAAAATGTATGGAAAAGAAGCATTGATTACTTTGAAAATTATATTTCCGAGGTTGTTCAAAATAATAAGGATAACGGTGAAAAGCTGAAAATCTATAGACAGGAAATATCGGATATATGTAAAAACGCAGCCTATGACAATAAAAATCTTTATAGGCTCACAGTGCCGACTGGCTCCGGAAAAACATTGAGCAGCCTTAGATTTGCATTACATAAAGCACTTAACGATAAAAAGCAGCATATTTTTTATATTGCTCCTTTCAACTCCATAATCGAACAAAACTCGAATGAGATAAGAGCGGCTGTCGGAGATGAGAATATCGTTCTCGAACATCATTGCAATGTGGTTTTTGATGACGATGAAGAAGACAAAGAATACGAATATAAAAAGCTGACGGAAATATGGAATGCTCCTATTATTTCTACGTCTGCGGTTCAGCTTTTGAATACTCTTTATTCGGGCAGTAAAAGCTCTGTAAGAAGAATGCACACACTTTGCAACAGTGTAATTATTTTTGATGAAGTTCAGGCTATACCGGATAAATGTAAAGAGCTTTTCAATCTTGCCGTAAATTTTCTTACGCAGTTTTGCAACACAACGGTTGTTTTGTGCTCGGCAACACAGCCGTCGCTTACAAGAATAAAAGAAAATAACATTTGTGATTGTTACGAAATGGTTCCGGATTTCAATAAATATTATAATGCCTTTAAAAGAACAAATATTATTGATGCGACAAATATCTGTCCCAACGGTATGAGTATTTCGGATTTAAAGGATTTTGTTCTTGATAAGCTTGAAACCGAAGGCAGTGTTCTTGTTATACTTAATACAGTAAAATGTGCTATAGATGTATTTGATTCATTGAAAAACGAAGATATTCCGGTGTATCATATAAGTAATAATATGTGTCCTGCCAACAAAATGGATAATCTCGATAAAATTAATAAGGCACTGAAAGATAATCAAAAAATAATCTGTGTCAGTACACAGGTTGTTGAGGCAGGCGTAAACTTTTCTTTTGATTGCGTAATACGTTCCAAAGCCGGATTGGATAATGTTATACAGGCGGCAGGAAGATGCAACAGACACATGACATTGGGCAGAAAAGGAAATGTTTATATTGTATATATGAATAATGATGATGAGCGTTTGTCATGCCTTGAAGAAATAAAAAGTTCACAGAAGGCTTTGCAGAAGGTGCTTGATGATTTTAAGAATAATTCGGATTACTTTGACAGTGCACTTGATTCGCAGATAGCCATAAAGGAATATTATCGGAGTTATTTTTATCATTTTCCCGAGGATAAAATGAAATTTCCTATAAAATACGGAACAATAGTTGAATTTCTCGGCAAAGATAACATAGCCAGAAAGCAGTTTGAGTCAACTCACAACAATATTAAAACAAATATACTTTTCGGACAGGCTTTTAAAACAGCAGGAAACGGTTTTGAGGTTATTTCCAATGATTATAAAGTTCCTGTAATCATTCCTTACGATGATAAAGCGGTTGAATATATTGATTGTCTGAGAGATGACAAATATATGAGTATAAGCAAAAAGATGAGTATACTCGGAAAATTGCAGAGATATACAGTCGGTATTCCGGCTTACAGAAGAGATAAGCTGAATAATGCAGTTGAATGTATAAACAATGAAATATTGATTTTAAGCAGTGATTATTACAGCAAGGAGGTTGGCGTTTTAGACGAACCGGAACTCAAAATGCTGTTTATAAATTAAAATAATGGAGGTGAATTGTTTTGAAAAAACACAGAAATACAATAGAGTATGAGGTTTATGGTGATTACGCATTGTTTTCTGATCCTGTTATGCGAGTAGGAGGAGAAAAATCCTCTTACAGCATACCTACATATGAGGCTGTAAAAGGAATAACAGAAAGCATTTATTGGAAACCAACGATCCGTTGGATAATAGACGAAATTCGTGTTATGAACCGAATTCAGACCGAAACAAAGGGTGTAAGACCGATAGCCTATAACGGCGGAAATGACCTTTCATATTACACATATCTGAAGAATGTTCGTTATCAGGTTCGTGCTCATTTTGAATTTAATTTGAACCATCCTGAACTCGAACAGGACAGAAATGAAAATAAGCACCATAATATTGCCAAAAGAATGGTTGAAAGAGGCGGAAGACGCGACATCTTTCTCGGCACAAGAGAATGTCAGGGATTTGTTGAACCGTGTGTTTTCGGAGAAGGCGAAAGCTATTATGACAACATAACCGAAGATATGGAATGCGGATTCATGTATCATGGCATAACCTATGCCGACGAAGCGGTTCTGCCGGAGGATAAAAACAAAATGACGGTGCGTTTCTGGCGCCCTGTTCTCAAAAAAGGAGGAATAATTGAGTTTTTAAGTCCGGAAGAATGCACTATGAAAAGACATATCAAAGATATGGAAAGAAAAATATTCGGTGAAGGCAACTTTATCGGTCTTAAAGAATTTACCGATGAGGAGGTGGGTGAATGAATTGGAAAGAAGAGCTGATAAGGCTTTATGATGTCAATGCGGATAAAGCCGGAGAAATTGAGTATAAAGGAGAAACACCTTATACTCTGCTGCCGCTGTACCATAGTACGGTTACGGCACAGATTGAGGTAACAATATATGAAGACGGAAATTTTATGAATGCCTCAGCTGTTGATGCCAATGATAAATTTACCGTAATACCCGTTACCGAAAAATCCGGAAGCCGAACAGCCGGAAAAGAACCGCATCCGCTTTGCGATAATCTTAAGTATATAGCCGGGGATTATAAGAATTATGTTGATGACAACGGCGAATGCTTTGATTTGTATATAAATCAGTTAGGAAAATGGGCAAATTCAGACTATTCCCATTATAAGGTTAATGCGATATATGAATATCTTAAAAAACAGACATTGATAAGTGATTTATTGAAAAGTGGTGTACTTTCTTTAGATGACAATGGAGTTTTGTCCGATAGCTTTAAGATACAGAATATTCCGCAGACAAAAGCTTTTGTCAGATTTATAGTCAGGGGAAAAATATCCGAAGAAGATGAATATATCCCCGATGAATGCTGGCTGGATAAAACATTGCAAAATTCTTATATAAAATATGCCGAATCAACATCGGAAGGCGGTTCGTTATGTTATCTCAGCGGTAATGTTGAGCCGATAACTTATCTTCATTCAAGAAAAGTCAGAAATGAAGGCGATTCGGGAAAACTTATTTCCGCAAATGACGAAGTTTGTTTCACATTCAGAGGCAGATTCGCAAATAAGGAAGAGGCTTTTGCAATCGGAAATGAAGCGTCGCAAAAACTGCATAATGCACTCAAATGGATTATACGAAAGCAGGGAACCTATTTTGATACACTTACGCTTGTTGCATGGGAATCTGCTTTAAAGTCTATGCCTGATTGGGATAAGGACACTTATACAATAGCTGAAAGTTATGATGAATATGATGACAGTGAAGATGAATATTATTCAAATGACATTATTGCACAGAAATTTAATAATGCTTTGCTCGGCTATGGCAAAAGCATATCCGATAATTCAAATATGACCTTGCTCGGCATTGATGCGGCAACAACGGGACGTCTTGCGCTTGTTGAGGAAAAAACGCTTAGTTCTGCAAAATATCTTAAAAACATAAAGAACTGGCACGAAAGCTGTAAATGGCGATATGAAAAATTTAATGACGGTAAGTTCGATGTGTTTTACGGTATTCTTAGTGTAAGAGATATTGCCGATATACTTTTCGGCAAAGAAAATGATAAAGGTTTTTTGTCAATTATTGATGCGAACAGTAAGAGTCTTTATGCTGAAACAGCGAGAAGACTTATTCCATGTATATGGGAAGGTCAGCGTATACCTTATGATTATGTTGAAAGAGCTGTTTTAAGGGCATCACAGCCACTTAGTTATAATGAAAGACGAAATTGGGAAAAAACATTGGCATTGGCTTGTTCATTTGTTAAAAGATACAGATATGACAGAAATAAGGAGGAATGGAATATGGCACTTGATAAAGACTGTAAGGACAGGAATTACTTATATGGACGTCTGCTTGCGTTAGCAAACCAGATAGAGTATTCAACTTATGATTTTGATAAGGATAAGACCAGAATTACGAATGCAATGAAATATATGAATAGATTTTCACAGCGCCCTTTTGATACATGGAAGGTAATAGAAGAAAATCTCAATCCATATCTCAGCAAGCTTGATATGGGACTTAGATCATGGTATGAAAAGCGTATTAACGAAATAATGGAGCTTTTTGATACTAAAGATTTTGTTGACAACAGTAAATTGAACGGTTTATATCTGCTTGGCTATCACTGCCAGACATATGAACTTAGAAATTCAAAAAGCAAAAATGAAGAAGATAATTAATGTAGGGATTATATAAAGAAACGGAGGAAAAGAAAATGACAGATTTAAAAGGAAAAATAGATTTTACATTGTTTGTAAGCGTCAGAAACGCAAATCCCAACGGTGATCCGCTCAACGGAAACCGTCCGAGAACAAACATGGACGGCTACGGAGAAATTTCAGATGTATGTATAAAGAGAAAAATCAGAAACCGTTTACAGGATATGGGACAGAGAATCTTTGTTCAGTCAGATGACCGTTCAGACGACGGATATACAAGCCTTAAGGACAGAGCTGACGGCTGCAAAGAGCTTAAAGCACAGATAGATGCAAAGAAAAATGCAAATCGTGACTTATGTGCTGAAATTGCATGTAAAGAATGGATAGACGTAAGAGCTTTCGGTCAGGTTTTTGCATTTAAAGGAACTTCCGTATCTTTTGGCGTAAGAGGTCCGGTTTCTATTCATCAGGCTGTAAGTCTTTCACCGGTTGATGTTGTAAGTATGCAGATAACAAAGAGCGTAAACAGTGAGGCAGGAAAAGAGAGCAAGGCATCTGATACGATGGGAACAAAGCATTTTATTCCTTTTGCTGTTTATAAGATTATGGGAAGTGTTAATGTTCAGCTTGCCGAAAAGACCGGCTTCAGCCAGGAAGATGCCGAACTTCTTAAAAAAGCACTGGAAACACTCTTTGAAAACGATGCGTCATCGGCAAGACCTGAGGGTAGTATAGAGGTTTGCAGAATGTACTGGTGGCAGCATAACGAAAAGACTCCGGCTGTTTCAAGCGGAAAAATACAGAGAGGCTTTACAATGAAAGATGTTGCCGATCATAAGGATTTTGAGGATTATGGCATTGAATGGTATGTTGACGGATGCGATAAACCGGAGGTAATAGATTTTGTATAATGAAGATGAATTTCTTCAGCTTTCGGGAATACAACATTTTGCATTCTGCCGCAGACAATGGGCGTTAATACATATAGAAATGCAGTGGAAGGAAAATCTCAGGACAGTAGAAGGGCAAATACTGCATGAAAATGCTCATAATCCGGAAATGAATGAGAAACGAGGCAATGTAATTGTCGTAAGGGCAATGCCTGTCCATTCACGAAAAATGGGAGTCAGCGGCGAATGTGATGTTGTGGAATTTCATAAGTCGGATAAAGGTGCACATATCAATGGAAGAGAAGGTGTATATATGCCTGTACCTGTTGAGTATAAAAGAGGAGAGCCTAAAAGCAACAATATCGATATACTTCAGCTTGCAGCACAGGCGTTGTGCCTTGAGGAAATGTTTTGTACTGATATAAATTATGGATATATTTATTATGGGGAAACAAGGCATAGACTTAAAGTTGATTTTGACGATGAAATAAGAAATGAAGTTGTCAAGTTGTTTGAAGAAATGCACCTATATTATAGACGTGGATATACACCTAAGGTGAAAATAAGTAAAAAATGCAATGCCTGTTCGCTTAAGGATTTATGTGTTCCTGTGTTGAATAAAAACAAATCCGTTGCCGAATATATAGATAAGTTTATTTCAGAAACTGGTGAATAATGAAAAGGTTATTGAATACGTTATATGTTTTTTCGGAAAATAAATATCTGGCGTTAGAAGGTGAAAATGTCGTTGTTTTAGCGGATAATGAAAAGGTCGGACGTGTACCGCTGCACAATCTGGAGTCGATAGTTACATTTGGCTACACAGGTGCAAGTCCGGCACTTATGGGAGCCTGTGCCGAAAGAAATATAGATTTGTGCTTTATGAAGTCTAACGGATATTTTCTGGCAAGAGTAACAGGAAAGGTCAAAGGCAATGTTCTGCTGAGAAAAGAGCAATACCGAGTTAGCGATGATAAAGAAAAAAGTGTACATATAGCAAGAAATTTTATATTGGCTAAAGTACATAATTCCAGATGGGTGCTTGAAAGGGCAACAAGAGATCATAAACTGTCGGTTGATGCCGAAAGAATAAAAGAGAGGTCAGCAGTTTTAGCTAAAAGCCTTGAGCATATAAGGCAGTGCGAAGAATCGTCAGTATTGCTTGGACTCGAAGGTGAAGCCGCATCGGTATATTTTTCTGTGTTTGATGAATTGATATTACAGCAAAAAGATAGCTTTTATTTCAATGGACGAAATAAAAGACCTCCGCTTGATAATGTTAATGCGCTATTATCATTTGCATATTCTATGCTCGCCGGAATGTGCGGTTCGGCATTGGAAGCAGTCGGATTGGATCCATACGTCGGATTTTTCCATACGGATCGGCCGGGGAGAATGTCACTTGCTTTAGACCTTATGGAAGAATTCAGAAGTGTCATGGCGGATAGAATAGTTTTATCGCTTATTAATAAAAGAAAAATAAAACCGGAGCATTTTGTCAATAAAGAGAATGGAGCTGTCCTTTTGACAGATGAAGGGCGTAAGATATTTATACAGGAATGGCAGAATAAGAAAAAGGAAACCATAAAGCATCCCTATATAGACGAAAAAATAGAATGGGGAATGGTTCCGTATGTACAGGCAATGCTTTTGGCAAGATTCCTAAGAGGAGATATGAATGAATATCCTCCGTTTTTCTGGAAGTAGGTGAAAATATGCTTGTTTTGATTACTTATGATGTTAATACACAGACCGAGGCCGGAAGAAAAAGACTGAGAAGAGTAGCTAAGGAATGTGTTAACTATGGTCAGCGTGTGCAGAATTCGGTATTTGAGTGCCATATGGATACAACGAAATGCAGACAGGTTAAGAACATTCTTGAAAAAATAATTGATAAAAAAGTTGATAGCCTAAGATTTTATTATTTGGGCGATAATTACAAAAATAAAGTTGAGCATATAGGAGCTAATCCTGGCTTTGATGTAACAGATACACTGATAATGTAGTTGTAAAGTAAAGTATTTCCGATTAGGTGCGAATGTTGAGTACACATAAATTATAGACTGTATTCGCACCGGAATTTGTATCTGAAAATATATTTTTTGTATCAATTTATGAAGATATTATGGTAAAATAATATTAATATTGATGCCGCTTTGAAGTTTTTTGTAAACTTCGGTGGATGTAATATGCAGTTTCGGATATGTTTTTGTCTGAAATTGCTGTCGCCACCCTTATGGGTGGTGTGAGTTGAAATGGATAAAGTACAACTTAACAACGGATACTTTTATGGTCGCCACCCTTATGGGTGGTGTGAGTTGAAATAGCACAGAACATCTTTCGTATTTCCTTGTTATGGGTCGCCACCCTTATGGGTGGTGTGAGTTGAAATACCCAACCGTTCACGTTTTTTAAGAGCTGCGTCGTCGCCACCCTTATGGGTGGTGTGAGTTGAAATTGTTTTTAATCTACGTAACATGGCTACACTCATAGTCGCCACCCTTATGGGTGGTGTGAGTTGAAATAACTTTGTTCTGTACTGATGTGTCAGTGTCATAAGTTGTCGCCACCCTTATGGGTGGTGTGAGTTGAAATATAAAGCTGTTTAATAGTCATTAACACACCTCCGTCGCCACCCTTATGGGTGGTGTGAGTTGAAATATCATTACAAACATCGAAACACTTAGGCAATTAGCGTCGCCACCCTTATGGGTGGTGTGAGTTGAAATATATCTATAAGCTATTGTTTAATTATTAAACGATGTCGCCACCCTTATGGGTGGTGTGAGTTGAAATTCTAATTGGTCAGCTGTAACAGATGTTATACGGGAGTCGCCACCCTTATGGGTGGTGTGAGTTGAAATAACACCGCCGACAAGCTGTTCATATTCCGCATAAGTCGCCACCCTTATGGGTGGTGTGAGTTGAAATAATGTAAAGCTTGAGATGGACAGCCTTAATGAAGTCGCCACCCTTATGGGTGGTGTGAGTTGAAATATTATCGCCGGCATATAAGTTTCCCTTATACAGTGTCGCCACCCTTATGGGTGGTGTGAGTTGAAATCCTGATAGTCCTCAAAATACATCATGGGGCATATGGTCGCCACCCTTATGGGTGGTGTGAGTTGAAATGGAGCTTAAAAAGGATGATGCACAGTGAAATATCGTCGCCACCCTTATGGGTGGTGTGAGTTGAAATGCTGCCTATACTTATCGAAAAAGGACCGGAGATAATGTCGCCACCCTTATGGGTGGTGTGAGTTGAAATATTGAGGAAAGACCGTTAAACAAAGCGGCGGCATGTCGCCACCCTTATGGGTGGTGTGAGTTGAAATATTTTCAAGTTGCACTGAAGTTTCAACTGACTTAAGTCGCCACCCTTATGGGTGGTGTGAGTTGAAATAGCTTTTGTATACCTCCGTCAAGTGCCAGTGTAACGTCGCCACCCTTATGGGTGGTGTGAGTTGAAATAGTGGTATCTGGATGATGCAGTTATTAAAGAAGCGTCGCCACCCTTATGGGTGGTGTGAGTTGAAATATTTGTATTGTCGTTATGTGCAGCAATAGGCTCAAGGGTCGCCACCCTTATGGGTGGTGTGAGTTGAAATACTTTCGGCAAGATATTTGTTCTGTGTATCGGCGTCGCCACCCTTATGGGTGGTGTGAGTTGAAATAAATTACTTGGAACTGATGTCACCTTAACATTACGTCGCCACCCTTATGGGTGGTGTGAGTTGAAATACCCCACCCCCACCAATGGACGCTGTATTAAAGTGTCGCCACCCTTATGGGTGGTGTGAGTTGAAATGTATACAGTGACCGATGAAAATGGAAAGAAAAGGGTCGCCACCCTTATGGGTGGTGTGAGTTGAAATGCAAGTGCCATTGGTGTTCAAGTTAAAATAACGGTCGCCACCCTTATGGGTGGTGTGAGTTGAAATCGCATTAATTTTATAGTGTTACGTTTCCTTGTTTGTCGCCACCCACATGGGTGGCGTGAGTTGAAATAAAATTATTACTCCACGAACATTTACCAATTGCAGTCGCCACCCACATGGGTGGCGTGAGTTGAAATAATACCACCGAAACAGGATATACTACCATCATAGGTGTCGCCACCCACATGGGTGGCGTGAGTTGAAATGGAACTTACAACCTTCCCTGACTTGTCATAGCTGTCGCCACCCACATGGGTGGCGTGAGTTGAAATTGTGCTTGTCATAACTTCACCGTCCTTAACGTGTGTCGCCACCCACATGGGTGGCGTGAGTTGAAATAACTTTGCCCGCTGACTTAGCATTAAATCTAAGCGTCGCCACCCACATGGGTGGCGTGAGTTGAAATCTAACTATGCGTGGCGTGAACGAGTAAAGACACTGTCGCCACCCACATGGGTGGCGTGAGTTGAAATCAAGAGTATAAGACCGGGCATATCACGACCATTGTCGCCACCCACATGGGTGGCGTGAGTTGAAATCTAACTATGCGTGGCGTGAACGAGTAAAGACACTGTCGCCACCCACATGGGTGGCGTGAGTTGAAATCAAGAGTATAAGACCGGGCATATCACGACCATTGTCGCCACCCACATGGGTGGCGTGAGTTGAAATAGCCTTTTGTCGTTACAGGTAAGGAACTCTTACTTGTCGCCACCCACATGGGTGGCGTGAGTTGAAATCTTCATTATCGGTTTATCATCAACCGAACCACAAGTCGCCACCCACATGGGTGGCGTGAGTTGAAATGATGAACTTGTTGACATTGTTTTGGAGTTTTTAGGTCGCCACCCACATGGGTGGCGTGAGTTGAAATTGTTAAAAATGTTGGAGTATCTTTGGCGTACAAAGTCGTCGCCACCCACATGGGTGGCGTGAGTTGAAATACCCACCTAAACATTTGTACCCCAACTGCAACAAGTCGCCACCCACATGGGTGGCGTGAGTTGAAATTGTCGTTTGCCCCTGCCACTTTATCAAAAAATGAACGTCGCCACCCACATGGGTGGCGTGAGTTGAAATATCATTTCCGCTGTGGTTTTATTTTTGTCATAAAGTCGCCACCCACATGGGTGGCGTGAGTTGAAATTTGTATGGAATATTTGTTGTTGGGCTTATTGTCAGTCGCCACCCACATGGGTGGCGTGAGTTGAAATAAGTTTTCTGGAACTGTTGTCACCTTAACATTACCGTCGCCACCCACATGGGTGGCGTGAGTTGAAATATATTCGCCCTGTCACTTAAAGCGGACAGAAAAAGTCGCCACCCACATGGGTGGCGTGAGTTGAAATAAGAGATTTAATCGACACAGCAACACTCACAGAATTGTCGCCACCCACATGGGTGGCGTGAGTTGAAATAACAACCGTAAATAAAAAATGTCTTGCCATTGTTAGTGTCGCCACCCACATGGGTGGCGTGAGTTGAAATGTTATCATCTGAGAATAGAATTCAAATTTATCATCGTCGCCACCCTTATGGGTAGCGTGAGTTGAAATTTATTAAGTGTGATGTGGGACAAGTTTTATATGTGTCGCCACCCTTATGGGTGGCAGAGGTGCCGCTTATTTTTTGCAGCTCTGCATTATAATATTAATACGGTCTTAAGATATAATGTCTACATATTGAAAAAACATTTCAGATAATTTTATATTCAAATTATTTACATAGCATGAACTGATATTGATTAAATATTGACAGATTTCCGCCACTTTTATATAATATACATAACAGTTTACCGACATAGATGTTTCAGTTCTGCACAAGGGAGCAAGACTTTTGTGTTTTTTTGTGTGAATGTGGCATTGTGCGGCTGTAAATATTTTAATCCATTATGGAAAGGAAGAAGAAAGAATGAAGAAATTTTTAGCTTTATCACTTATTGCTGTTATGACAGCAGGCGTACTTGCAGGCTGCTCTTCAAAGACAGAAGAGAAACCCGCTGATGAGAAAAAGGAAGAAACAACAGACGGCGAAACAACTGCTGACGGCGAAACATATATCGTTGCAACAGATACAGTTTTCCCTCCCTTCGAGTTCACAGATGCAAACGGTGACTTCGTTGGTATCGACGTTGACATCATCAATGCAATCGCTGAGGATCAGGGTATTACAATCGACCTTCAGTCACTCGGCTTTGACGCAGCTCTTCTTGCTGTTCAGTCAGGACAGGCTGACGGTATTATCGCCGGATGCTCAATTACAGACGAAAGAAAAGAAACATTCGATTTCTCAGAGCCTTATTACACAGCAGACGTTACTGTTGCGGTTGCTGCTGATTCAGACATCAAATCATTCGAAGATCTCGCTGGCAAGAAGGTTGCGGTTAAGACAGCTACAAACGGTGCTGACTTTGCTAAATCAATCGCTGACCAGTATGGTTTCACAGTAGTTGAATTCAAAGATTCACCTACAATGTATCAGGACGTTATCGCAGGCAACACAGCTGCTTGTTTTGAAGATTATCCTGTAATGGCTTATAACATTCAGCAGGGTGCAGCTCTTGTTATTCCCGATGGTATGCTCGGAGCAGGTTCAGACTATGGCTTCGCTGTTGCTAAGGGCGAAAATGCAGAGCTTCTTGAAAAGTTCAACGCAGGTCTTGAAAACATCAAGGCTAACGGTAAGTTCGACGAAATCGTTGACAAATACACAAAGTAATCCGGTAAAAATACTTTTTGTATGACATATTAACCATGCCTGCCCATGAAATCAGCGGGCATGGTTTTTATTTAAGTTACAACCGCTGCTTACAAAACAATATGCGTTATCAGTGAACATTTATATTTAAATAATATTTCATAGAAATGTTATTTATAAAAAAAGTGACCGGAATGGGCAATGATAAGTATTGCTTTGTAAACAGCGGTAAACCTTATTTAAACAATTAACCAAATCAAAAAACGAGAAACGGAGGTGGCCTGAATGGCTGCTATTTTAAAAACGTATTCCGGAATGCTCCTTGAATCTTTGGGTCAGACAATGCTCCTGACACTGCTTTCGCTTGCGTTTGCATTTGTTATCGGTCTTATATTCGGCCTTATGAATGTAAGTAAGAGTAAAGTGCTTAATTTTATCGGAACGCTTTATGTTGATGCTGTACGTGGTGTACCGCTTATAGTACTTGCATACTTCATTTATTTTGGTGTTCCTGCCGGCATTAAGGCAATGGGCGTTGCAAGCTTCAAGCTTTCCGCTTTGCAGGCCGGTACAATTGCACTTTCTATGAATGCCGGTGCATATATGGCAGAGATTTTCCGTGCAGGTATCCAGTCGGTTGATAAAGGTCAGATGGAGGCGGCAAGAAGCCTTGGCCTTGGTTACGGTAAGGCTATGCAGAAGGTTATTCTTCCACAGGCTATACGTACTATGGTACCTTCTATCATTAACCAGTTTATCATCTCTCTTAAGGATACATCCATACTTTCTGTTATCGGTTTTCCGGAACTTACTAAAGCCGGCAACATTATAGTCGGTAATACATTTAAAGTACTTGAGGTATGGGCCATAGTTGCTATTATGTACATGATAGTAATTACAATACTTTCAAAGCTTGCTAAGCGAATAGAAAGGAGACTTAACGTTGGAAAAGAGCGATAAAATAAAAATCCATGTAAGTAACCTCAAAAAGAATTTTGGTTCGCTTGAGGTTTTAAAAAGTATTTCCGCCGATGTTACCGAAGGTGAGGTAGTGGTTCTTATCGGTCCTTCCGGCAGCGGTAAATCAACTTTTTTAAGATGTCTTAACCGTCTTGAGGATATAACGGCAGGCGAGGTTGTTATAAACGGCGTAAACATCGCAGAAAAAAATGTAGATATAAATAAGGTTAGAGAAAATATAGGAATGGTGTTCCAGCACTTTAATTTGTTTCCGCATATGACGGTTCTGGAAAACATTATGCTTGCTCCGGTTGAGCTTAAGAAAATGACTAAGGAAGAGGCTCATGCAAAGGGCATGGAGCTTTTAAAAAGAGTAGGCCTTGCGGATAAAGCAAGCGTATATCCTCCTCAGCTTTCCGGCGGACAGAAACAGAGAGTTGCTATTGCACGTTCTTTGGCTATGAATCCTGATATTATGCTTTTTGACGAGCCTACATCGGCACTTGACCCGGAAATGGTTGGCGAGGTTCTCGCAGTTATGAAGGAGCTTGCCGCATCTGGCATGACAATGCTTGTTGTTACACATGAAATCGGCTTTGCCCGTGAGGTTGCGGACAGAGTAATATTCATGGACGGCGGATATATAGTTGAACAGGGTACACCCGACGAAGTAATAAAGAATCCTAAGGAACCGAGAACAATCGACTTCCTTAATAAGGTTCTCTAAAATAAGCTCCGTGGAGCTGTCTAATAAGGGAGGCAACAGGATTATTATGAAGAAAATAATCACAATAAGCCGTGAATTTGGAGCCGGCGGCGGTGAAATCGGTTCTAAGGTTGCACAGGCTCTTGGATGGGAGTATTATAACAAAGAGATAATACTAAAAACAGCAGCAGACAGCAACATTGATATGTATTCGCTTATGGAATGGGATGAAAAAGTTCCGTTTACATTTGGCTTTACACAGAGCCTTTTTGATTTTTATAATCGACCTATGAGCGAGCAGGTGTTTGAGGCACAGAAAAAAGTTATTATTGATATCGGACAGCGTGGTAAATGTGTTATCACCGGACGTAATGCCAATGCTATATTAAAGGAATTTGATGGTTGTCTTAATGTGTTTATCCATGCTGATTTTGATTGGCGTCTGGAGCGAATGAAGGAAAAAATGCCGGATTTCACATATGACCAGGTAGCGAATGAAATACGAACAATAGACAAAAAACGTAAAAAATACTGTACTTTCTATACTAAGAGTGAGTTTGGCATGGCTGATTATTATGATATATGCCTTGATTCATCAAGACTCGGAATTGATGAATGTATCAGCATTATAAAAGAAGTTGCGGAAAGAGAAAATTAATAATTATTGAGGATATGCTTCGGCATATCCTTTTTAGGTGTCGACAAAGTCGACACCTAAGTCGAAATCAGGATTTCGACTTGTTTAAACAGAAGCATGAATAGCTCATTCCATCGGCTAAAAGCCTTGAAACTCGCTATTCTCCTCGACGGAAGTGAATCCCGTCTATTGACCGCACAAGACAGTGCGGCGGCAAAGCCGCTTTTGCTTTTTCAAAGCAAAAGTCATGACAGTATGGATTCCACTTAGGAAACTCTTCGTTTCCTAATACCTTCCGCTGTACAAAAATAACTTTGTCTACAGTCTGTAAGGATATGCTTCGGCATATCCTTTTTAAGTTTATAAACCTTAAGATAAATGTTATTGTTTTCCGAATTTCAATTGTATATACTTAAATTAAGTAACAATGACTAATTCTAAGGAAGGTGAATATTAATGAAGAAAACAATTCTTACAGTGGCACTTATTACAGCAATGCTCATTACAGGCTGTGCATCTGATGGAACGGAAGATAATACAAAAAACGATGCAACGACTGCTGACGAAAGCAATACGGGTTTTGACAGTGCGGTATTCATTGAGGAAATAACGCCTAATGTTGAATATCTTAATTCATGTCTGGACGCGATATTCGTTACATCACCGGACTTCGGAACAAGCTATTTAGCGGCTTATGAAAGTGAAGCGGCATATGATAACGGAAGTGGTACACCTGCAATATTATTCCAAAGAGAAGATTATGAGGAAATTGCTAAGAAATATTTCATAGATCCTACACTTTCGGATTTGTATCCGGTTAGCGGATATACAACCAATGCCGAGGTTCGAGAAAACTTAGAAAAATATATGGCTAAGGAATTGGTTGACGAAGTGTTCCATGATGATTTTCTTGAGTTTGATGGTAAGCTGTACCTTGTTCGTGGAGGAAAAGGTTATGGTGCGTATTCGCTTGATATGAACAGTCTTAAGTATGATAAGGAAATGGACGGAAAGCAGTATGCAACAGTGGATATGCTGTATTTCAGCGAGTATGACAAGACATTGAATCTGGAATTTGAAAAACAAGGTGATAACTGGATAATGAATACGGATACAGATTTGTTCAGTTGATTTGAATATAGCAGAGTGATGATGTAAGCTTTATAATGGTTTCTAAACAAAAGGCCTCGGATTTTATTCCGAGGCTTTTGCTGTTATGTCACATAATTTAATTGTATTTACCAAAACTATTTCTGCGAAATAGTTTAATAAAGTTTAGATTAAACCTTTTATAAACCGCAAAGTATGCACCCCGAAGAAAAACGGGGCGGTCGAAGACCGCTTTGCGAAGCAAAGTTTTGACCATACTAAGGTTTACAGTGTGTGGGACAGAGTCCCACGGTTTTATTCTATATTTATGCTGTGCTTTACTCTGTCGTGCTCTTCACTTGTCTTGGCATCATTCCATTTTGACATATCACCTACAAGGTAGCCTGTAATACGTCTGATTCTCTGGAAATGCACACCTTCGTCCTCATGTCTTCCGCACTTAGGACAAGTATCACCTATTATACCATTAAATCCACAGCATGGATCTCTGTCAACAGGATGGTTGATTGAGCCATAGCCGATGCCTGATTCCTTCATACAACGTACAACCTTCTCGAATGCATCAAGGTTCTGTGAAGGATCTCCGTCAAGCTCAACATATGAAATGTGTCCTGCGTTTGTGAGTGCATGGTAAGGTGCTTCTATCTTAATCTTTTTGAAGGCACTGATAGGGTAGTATACAGGCACATGGAAGCTGTTTGTGTAGTAATCTCTGTCTGTTACACCTTCGATAATACCGTATTTTTCCTTGTCTATTCTTACAAATCTGCCGGAAAGACCTTCTGCCGGTGTTGCAAGAAGTGAGAAGTTGAGGTGCATCTGCTCGGAAATATCATCCATACGTTTTCTCATATGTGAGATAATTTCAAGACCGAGATTCTGTGCAATTTCGCTTTCTCCATGGTGATAACCGATAAGTGCCTTAAGTGTTTCGGCAAGACCGATAAAGCCAACCGAAAGAGTACCGTGCTTAAGTACTTCACGCACTTCATCATTTATATCAAGCTTGTCACTGTCAATCCATACACCTTCGCCCATGAGGAAGGGATAATTGTGTACTTTCTTTTTAGCCTGTATCTCAAAACGCTCAAGAAGCTGTTCAATAACAAGGTCAATCTTGCGGTCAAGCTCCTGATAGAACCAGTCGATGTTTTTGTTTGCCTCGATTGCTATTCTCGGAAGGTTGATACTTGTAAAGCTTAAGTTGCCTCTGCCGTTTGAAATTTCTTTTGTAGGATCATATACATTTGCCATAACTCTTGTACGGCAACCCATGTATGAAATTTCTGTTTCGGGTGTTCCCTTGTAATACTGAAGGTTGTAGGGTGCATCCTGGAATGAGAAGTTGGGGAAGAGTCTTTTTGCGCTTACTCGGCATGCAAGCTTGAATAAGTCATAGTTAGGTTCTCCCGGATTGTAGTTTATGCCTTCCTTAACACGGAAAATCTGGATAGGGAATATGGGTGTTTCGCCATGTCCTAAACCTGCTTCCGTCACAAGAAGTATATTTTTCATTACCATACGACCTTCGGTTGATGTATCCATGCCGTAGTTAATTGAAGAGAAGGGTGTCTGTGCACCTGCTCTTGAATGCATTGTGTTGAGGTTGTGTATAAATGCCTCCATTGCCTGATATGTGGCTCTGTCGGTTTCCTCGGCAGCCTTACGGCGTGTAAATTTCTGAACCTTGTCGATTTCTTCGGGCTTGAAACCTTTTTCAACAAGAAGCTCTTTTTCTCTTGCATCATATTTTTCGTCTTCGTCAAGAGCTGGCTCTAAGTCTTCTGCCTTGAGAGTTTCCTTTAATGCGTTTATGTCATCGTCAACAATCTTTTCGTCAAGAAGCTCAAGAGCGTTCTTGAGAAGTCTGTAATAGCGTTTTTTGTATGTCTTTTTAACGCCGGGAGCAAGGCCATAATCAAAGTTTACGATTGACTGGCCGCCATGCTGGTCGTTCTGGTTTGACTGGATAGCTATGCAGGCAAGAGCCGAATAGCTTGCAATATCGTTGGGCTCACGAAGAACGCCGTGGCCTGTTGAAAATCCGCCCTTGAAAAGCTTGATAATATCAATCTGGCAGCATGTGGTTGTCAGTGTGTAGAAGTCAAGATCATGGATGTGAATATCACCGTTTCTGTGTGCTTCCGAATGCTTGGGATTGAGCACGTACATTTCGTTGAAATGCTTTGCACCTTCAGAACCGTATTTGAGCATTGCACCCATGGGTGTGTTACCATCGATATTGGCATTTTCACGCTTGATGTCGCTTTCCTTTGCATCCGAATAGGTAATATCCTCAAAGGTTTTCATAAGGCGTGTGTTCATATCTCTTACTCTTGTACGCTCTGCTCTGTAAAGAATATAGTTCTTTGCTGTGCTTACAAAGCCGTGAGCAATAAGAGTGCTTTCAACCTTATCCTGTATCTGTTCAACAGTAGGTGATTCAAGGCCGTCATCCTCAAGCTGATGTTCAACCTCATCTGCGAGTGCAAGACATTCGCCATAGTCCTTTTCAACCTTTGTAGCGGCAAATGCTTTGTTGATTGCACTGGCTATTTTGTTGATGTCAAAATAAGCGGTACGACCGTCACGCTTTTTTATAGTAGTAATCATGATTCAATTACCTCCGTCTTAGTGTATTTTACGAATATTTACCGTACCCATAGAATATATTGTTATGAATGAACGAAATAAACAATATATTGGGGTGTCTGCGTTTTTGTGTCAACATATAGTATTCTACAACCCATGTAATAAATAGTCAATGTATAGTATAGACAAAAACCGATTGGTACTTTGTTATAAATTTTGGAGGTGGCAGAGTTATGGAAACCTTTTGTGACTTAAAACAGAAAGAAGTAATAAATGTGTGCGACGGATTTCGCTTTGGGTATGTTAATAATTTAGGAATCGATACCTGCTGCGGAAAAATAACGGATTTAATAGTGCCTGTGCAGACTAAAAACGGCATATTTTACTCAAAGGATAAGGAATATGTGATTCCTTGGGAAAAAATCTGCCGTATCGGGAAAGACATAATTTTGGTGGAGGTTAATACTGCGGAGGTGTGCAGAAAGATTGACTGAAAATCAATATTTAAGATGTATACATAATACAGTTGACCGTAAAAGACTGGTATATTATAATAAATATGTATAGTTACTTTACTTGTTTAATGAAATTAAAATGAAGGTTATAAAGGCATTTTGAGGAGGAAAACGCTATGAAATGTCCCTTTTGCGGCTATGAAGATACAAAGGTAGTTGATTCCAGAGCACAGGACGATAATTCGGTTATCAGACGAAGACGTCTTTGCGAAAAATGCGGAAAAAGATTCACTACCTATGAAAGAATAGATACCGTTCCGCTTGTCGTTGTTAAGCGTGACGGCACAAGAGAAATGTTTGAAAAAAGCAAGCTTTTGAACGGCATAGTTAAAGCCTGTAATAAACGTAATATATCAATGGAACAGATGGAAAATCTTGTTGATGATATAGAAAATTCAATAATGGCATCAGTTTCCAAGGAGGTCAATTCCGACAGCCTCGGAAATATGGTTATGGACAGACTTAAGGAGCTTGATGAGGTGGCATATGTCAGATTTGCCTCGGTTTACAGACAGTTTAAGGATATAAATACGTTTATGGAAGAGCTGAATAAGCTTATAAACGAGAAAAAGAAAAAAGAAAACTGAAGATTATAGGAGGTTCTTATGGAGCCATTATATAAATCAATTTGTAATGTTGCTAAAAAATATTCTGCCGATAGGCTTATACTTTTTGGTTCAAGAGCAAGAGGCGATAACCATGACAGAAGCGATATAGATTTAGCGGTCTATGGTATTCAGGAAGAAGATAAAAGTTTGTTTTGGTATGACATTGAAGAACTTCCGACACTTCTTAAGTTTGATATTGTTCACGTAGATGATAATACGGACACTGACTTACTGGAAAGTATAAGAAAAGACGGAGTTGTTTTGTATGAAAAAAATTGAGAATTTTTTAAAAGCTGTAAATCGACTTAAAGAGGCTGTTGAAAGATATAAAAACAATAGAACCGATGATATAGCCCGTGATGCAATGATACAGCGTTTTGAGTTTACATTTGAGCTTTCGTGGAAAGCAATGAAGAAATATATGATAGATCAAGGCGTAAGAAACGAAATGCAATTTCCTAAGCAGGTGCTTAAATCGGCATATGAGAATAGGATTATAGATGATGAAAAAACATGGCTTGCTATGCTTGAGGCACGAAACTCAACATTGTATATATATGACGACAGAGCGGCCGAGAGAATAGGAAACAATATAGCCAATAGCTTTGTAACAACACTTTCTAAGCTTGAAGATTATTTTAAAGCACATATGTAACGGAGAAAGGGCATAAGCCCTTGGCTTTAATTTCTTTTGAATGTACAAAGGAGGATTATATAAATGAAGAAAATAGGATTTGTCGGAACAGGCGTTATGGGCAGCTCCATGGTGCTTAACCTTATTAAGCATGGCTACGAGCTTTCGGTATACAACAGAACAAAGTCCAAAGCCGAGGCGTGCATAGCCGCCGGTGCAAAATGGTGCGATACCGTTGCGGAATGTGCAAAGGACAAGGACGTGGTTATAACTATTGTCGGTTTCCCAAAAGATGTTGAAGAAGTCTATTTCGGCGAAAACGGCATACTTAATGCGGCTAAAAAGGGTGCATATGTAATTGATATGACAACAACAAGTCCTATGCTTTCCGAAAAAATATATAAAGCCGCAGCCGAAAAGGGCATATATGCACTTGACGCACCTGTTTCCGGCGGAGATACCGGAGCAAGAAACGGTACGCTTGCGATAATGGTCGGCGGAGATAAAGCTGCATTTGATGAATGTATGCCGGTGTTTGAGGCAATGGGTACCAATATACGCTATGAAGGCAAAGCCGGCAACGGCCAGCATGTGAAAATGGCTAACCAGATAGCTATTGCCGGAGCGGTAAGCGGTGTTGCAGAGGCAGTTAGATATGCAATGGCCATGGGCGTTGATGTGGATACTATGCTTGATACTATTTCCAACGGTGCCGCCGGAAGCTGGCAGATGTCCAATAACGGCCCTAAAATGGCAAAGGAGGACTATGCACCGGGATTTTATATAAAGCATTTTATTAAGGATATGAAAATTGCTATTGAGTGTGCAGAGACCAAAGATGTTACGCTTGATGTGCTTAAACAGGTATGTGATGAGTATGTTCAGCTCGAAAATGACGGAAAGGGCGACCTTGGTACTCAGGCAATAATCGAATATTACAAAAAATAAAATATTGTTGGACGCTGTCCTATGATTGGAGGAGTACAAATGGCGATTTTCTTCACTGCAGTCGAAAAAATGATAACATTGTTCCTGTATATAGTAGTCGGCTATATATTGCGTAAAAAGGAGTTTATATCCGACGGCTTTACCAACGGAATTGTTAAGGTGCTTATGCTTGTCGGTATGCCGGCTATGGTTCTTAACACATTCCAGACGGATATTTCGCCGGAAATAGTTAAGGTCGGACTTAATGTTTTTTTGTTGACCTGTGTTGCTTACGGCATAAGCTATATTGTCGGTTTTGCAACGGCAAAGCTTTTTAAAATTGAGCTGAGTGTTACAGGTATATGGATTTTTTCCGTTATGTTTCCGAACCACGGCTTTATGGGCTGGCCTGTAATTCAGGCACTTTACGGTCAGGAAGGAATGTTCCTTGCGGTGTTCGGAAATCTCGGTTTCCAGATATTCAGTTTTACTGTCGGCGTTCTGGTCATTTCTAAATATGCAAACGGTGGCAAGGCAAATATATCGCTCAGGAAACTGCTTATTACACCGGTTAATATTTCGATGCTTTTAGGCATAATACTTTTTATGACCGGAAAACGTCTGCCTTCCGCAGTCAATGGTACGCTGTCCGGACTGGGTGGTCTGGTTACGCCGCTTGCAATGATTTACATAGGCGCAATACTTACTAAAAATAAATTCCGTGATATGTTCAATGATTACAGGGTATATATTGTTTCGGCAATCCGTCTTATAGTGATACCTGTTGTTCTTGCCTTTGCGCTTAAGCCGTTTGTTGCAACTGAGCTTGCACTGGCTGTTATTGTCATCGGACAGGGAACGAGCGTTGCAAGCTATTGCACAATGTTTACTGCCGAGTATGGCGGTGATGTATTGCTGTCATCTAAGTTTGTGTTCGTGTCAACGCTTTTGGGAATGATAACAATACCACTTATAACAATGCTGGTATGATAATTGGATAAATTTGCAAGTCAAACCTCCATTCGTATGAATGGAGGTTTTTAAAGTTTAGATTAAGCCTTTTTAAAGGCTTATAGGGTATGGGGCAACGCCCCATGCACCATGGACTTTACTTTGCTTTAAAAACAGCGTCTTTTATTGCATAGCCGAGTACATCAGCCGCAAGTGTTCCGACTGCATTTATATCGGCATAAACCTCGCCGCTGCATACGGCATAAATACTGTCACCGTCTGCCATGGTTCCGACCGGACGTATACATCTCGAATATGCACCTCTTGCCATAGCCGCTATCTTGTTCATCTGCGCACAGGTGAAATTTCCGTTGGTCATTATGCACGCAATAGTCGTGTTCTGTTTATTTCCTCTGAATAAATTTTCTCCGGCTTTTATATTAAATAGTTCTGCCGCAGAATCAATATAGCTTCCGTTTTCATCTTTTGCGCCGGCAATCTGCTCGCCTGTTTCGTAATCGAAAATATCTCCGAAGGCATTAAGCACAACAACCGCACCTATCTTTAAATCACCGACTTGAACGGCATATAATCCAAGGCCGCTTTTGGTTGAATGCGATATACCTCGTACTTTGCCGACAGCCGCACCTGTACCGCCGCCGACTATGCCGGATTTAGGTGTGTTAAGCATTGCGTTTTCGCAAGCTGCTTTTCCCATAGCTGCATCTGGGCGAATATCCGCACGACCGACAGCAAGATCAAATATACAGCTCTGGACAACAAGCGGAACATATGCGAACTTGGTGTCAAAGCCGATTTTTCGTTCTTCGAGCCACTGCATAACACCGTCTGCCGCCGCAAGACCGAAGGCAGAGCCACCGGAAAGCACAACGGCATTTATCGGATTATCTGCGGTTAATGGCGAGAGAAGGGGAGTTTCCCTTGATGCAGGGCCGCCGCCGCTTATATCGATGCCGGCCATACCGCCTTTTTCGCAGAGAATGACGGTTACACCGGTCATGGCGTCGTAGTCCTGGGCATTGCCGATTTTAAAGCCGTCTATTTCATTTATGTTTATTTCCTTCATATTTAAAGTCTCCTAAAACCTTGGGACTCTGTCCCAAATCCTGCCACCCTTTAAACCATTCAGAACTTTGCTACGCAAAACGGTCTGCGACCGCCCCGTTTTCTTCGGGGTGCATACTTTGCGGTTCATTCGTGGACGTAAATTTTATGAAAATCATTTAATAGAAATGATTTTTGTGAAATATTATTAAAAATATATCCGCCAATCGTGCTGAAAGGCGGATATAAAGTTAATTATTAATTTTTATTTTACTACAATGTTTACGATTCTTCCGGGAACATAGATTTCCTTAACGATTGTTTTTCCGTCAAGTCTGCTTCCGAGAGCATCTTTAGCCTTTGCTATAACGCTGTCCTTATCCTCGTCCTTTTCAACAGTAAGGTTTTCTCTTACCTTGCCGTTTACCTGAACCGCAACAGAAACAGTGTTTACAACAAGCTTGCTGTCATCATATTCGGGCCATTTAGCCGAGAATACTGTTTCCTCATGTCCAAGACCATGCCACATTTCCTCTGCAATATGCGGAGTGAAGGGTGCAAGAAGGATAATAAGTGTTTCAAGATCGCTCTTATCAATGCCGCCCTGTTTCTTTGCAACATCAATAAGTGAGTTTGTATATTCCATGAAGCCGCTGACAACAGTGTTCATTGTAAGAGCATTAAGTCTTGTTGTGATTTCCTTTACAAGCTTGTTCTTTACAAATTCGCTTTCTGCAGTAGGTTTAGCAGGCTTGTCCTTATATTCGTCATAGAACTTCCATACCTTGTTGAGATAACGGAATACACCGTCGATACCTCTGTCGTCCCATTCCGAATCAAGTTCGGGCGGGCCAACGAAAAGCTCGTACATACGGAGTGAGTCGCAGCCGTATTTTGCAACAAGCTCATCGGGTGAAACTACGTTGCCCTTTGATTTACTCATCTTAGCACCGTCTTTGTTAATCATACCCTGATTGAACAGTCTGTGGAACGGCTCTGTGAATTCTACAACACCGATGTCATAGAGAAATTTTGTATAGAATCTTGCATAAAGCAGATGAAGAACCGCATGCTCGATACCGCCTACATAAAGGTCAACAGGTGCATATTTCTTGAGGTTTTCCTTGCTTGCAAGCTCCTTGTCGTTGTGAGGATCTGTGTAACGAAGGAAATACCAGCTTGAGCCTGCCCACTGAGGCATTGTATTTGTTTCTCTCTTGGCAGGGCCGCCGCAGCAAGGGCATGTTGTGTTTACCCAATCATCAATAGCTGAAAGGGGAGATTCGCCTGTGTCTGTCGGCTGATAGCTTTCAACCTCGGGAAGAAGTACGGGAAGCTGATCCTCGGGAACGGGAACCGCACCGCACTTGGGGCAGTGAACGATGGGAATAGGCTCGCCCCAATATCTCTGCCTTGAGAATACCCAGTCACGAAGCTTGTAGTTGACTGTCTTTTTGCCGATACCCATTTTTTCAAGCATTTCAGGAGCTTTTTTCTTAGCCTCGAAAGCTGTCATTCCGTCGAAAATAGGTGAGTTTACAATTACGCCGTCACCTGTGTAAGCCTCTTCAAGCTCTTTTTCTTCCGCACCTTCGGGTCTGATAACCTCAATGATAGGAAGGTTGAATTTCTTTGCAAAGTCAAAGTCACGCTGGTCATGTGCAGGTACACACATGATTGCACCGGTACCGTAATCAGCAAGAACATAGTCTGAAACCCAGATAGGAATTTCTTTTTTGTTAAGAGGATTGATTGCATAGCTGCCTGTGAACACACCGGTCTTCTCTCTGTCTGACATACGGTCAACAGATGATTTTGTTGATGCGGCATAGCAGTATGCTTCCATTGCGTCCTTCTGCTCAGGTGTAGTAATGTCCTTAACAACCTTGTGCTCAGGTGAAATAACCATGAATGTTGCACCGTAAAGTGTATCGGGACGTGTTGTGTATACAGTAAGCTTTTTGTCTGTTCCGGCAACCTCAAAGTCTACTTCTGCACCGTAGCTTCTGCCGATCCAGTCTGTCTGCATCTTTTTAACCTTTTCGGGCCATTCAAGCTGGCTGAGGTCATCAAGAAGTCTGTCTGCGTATGCTGTAATCTTGAGCATCCACTGACGAAGGTTCTTCTTTGTTACCTGTGAGCCGCATCTTTCGCATACGCCGTTTGTTGCCTCTTCGTTTGCAAGAACGCATTTACAGCTCGGGCACCAGTTAAGGGGCATTTCCTTTTCGTATGCAAGACCTTTTTTGAACATCTGGACGAATATCCACTGTGTCCATTTATAGAATGAAGGATCTGTTGTGTTTACTTCTCTGTCCCAATCGTAAACGGCACTGATTTCATGAAGCTGACGTTTTACGTTGGCAATGTTTTCTGCTGTTGAAATAGCAGGGTGGATGTTATGCTTGATAGCAAAGTTTTCGGCAGGAAGACCGAATGCGTCCCAGCCCATGGGATGAAGAACATAGTATCCCTGTAAAATTTTATATCTGCTTATAACATCGCTTAGAACGTAGCCTCTCCAGTGGCCTACATGAAGACCTGTGCCCGAAGGGTACGGAAACATATCAAGACAATAGTAATTCGGCTTGCCTTCAGCTTCTTTGTTTACGGGATTTTTCTCCCATTCGGCACGCCATTTTTTTTCAATTTCACGAAATTCGTAACGTGAACTCATCTGTAAAACCTCCCAGTTAGAAATTAAGGATTGCATAAAAAAATCCTTCATCTCGTTAGAGACGAAGGATATCTTCGCGGTACCACTCTAAGTTTACTGTTAAAAAAAGAAACAGTACACCTCGATGCCTTTAACGCAGTGCATACGCCAATGCTTACTTAAATATATTGTTCGGCATGGTACTCAAAGGCGAGTTCGGCAAAAAACATCTGTCTGCTTGCACCGGACGCAGACTCTCTGGAAAATGCTGTAATGCTTACTATTCCTTATCACAGTTTTTTTCAATATGTGTATTAGATTAACATATATGAACCGAAAATTCAAGTGTTTTATTGGTTTTAAATACAAAATGCTTAAAAATAGGCAGTTTGGAATAAAGCTATTCTATAATTTTTTGGAACGGGCAGTTTTTTTGACCTTAGGTTCAGGCAGTTCACTGTACATGGCATGGAATAAACCTGTCAGAAAATCCTTATTATCAACCTCATCAACCAGCAGCATATCCTTTGCACCGTCATAAGGCTTTTCATAAACAGCTGTCGGCATATAGGAAACAGCCGATTTTACAGGCTTTACAAGCAGTCTGTCATCATATATGACGCCGATAATTTTTCCACGATAGTATAATATAAATTCTCCCATCATCTGTCTGTATGTAATTTCATCTAATCCCGATAATTGTTCCAAAATATAATTAAGATATTCTTTACTTGATGCCATAGCTTTTCTCCATATTTATGTTTTTATTCTCTGTTTTTATCTTTCGGCATATGTATCTGTATCTCATATATGCAGTTATTAAAGCTGTTGAAATTATCCTCATATTCATCGGCTATTACTATCGGAGGAGAGTTTATGTCGTCCCATATTTTGTCGGCGGCATTTTTTATAAGCTCGGGTGAATCCGAAAGCCCGTCGCTGAGTATTTTTGAACGCAGACAGAAATAGTTTCCGGCAGGAATTTTTATTATTCCGTCGTGCTTCTCCTGCGGTTTTTCCTTCATATATATGTAGTAATGTGTCGGAACTATTTTTCCTTCTATAAGTGATTTATAATCAAGAATATATCCGTTCTGCCTTATAAAGCGGCAGTTTTTAAATTCTGCCGAATTCTTTTTCTGCGTAAGCCGGTATCCGGCATAGCCGTATATGGGTTCATTTGAATTTACAGGCTCGGCAAGTACATATGTGTCCGGTCTTTTATCGCGAAACGGCAGAGAATTAAAACCGCAGTCGTCCGTATGTCTGTAATATTTTATATAGCTGCATATGTCGTTTTTTATTTCCGTAAGCCTTTTTATTTCCGCATCTATTGTTAAAGTATGCTTTTCCAGCTTTTCCACAAGGTCGTCAACTGAGTTGCTTTCCAGCGAAGAGCGTATCTCGTCCAGAGAAAGACCGAAATCCTGTAAATATTTAATTCTGTCGATGTAGTTAATCTGGTCGTAGGTATAACGCCTGTAACCAGTTGCTTCGTTCACAAAGGCAGGCTTGACAACACCTATTTTGTCGTAATATCTTAAAGTCTGTGATGATATTCCTATCAGCTTTGAAACTTCACATATTGTATATAATTCCTTTATAATAATCTCCTGTATGAAGTTTACACTATATCAATAATAAAAATCAAGAATATTAGAGTTGACTATAATGTTAAAAATGTTAATGGGTTATGTTTTGGAATAAATACACAAAATAATTAAATTTTTATGAAACCTTTATTGACTGCATTGCTATTTTAACTGATATAAAATATAATGAAAATATTATAGGAGGTGTTTTATATGCCATCATTAAATCCGACCACAATTTGGATAATAGCATTGATTGTTTTTCTTTTTATTGAGATAGTAACAACAGGGACACTTGTGTCAATATGGTTCTGTGCCGGTGCATTCGCGGCATGGCTCGCCGCCCTTGCGGGAATATCGTTTGCCGTTCAGTCTATAATATTTGTTGCGGTTTCGGTTATACTTCTTATTGCACTTAAGCCATTTGTTAACAGACATATACATAAACATATTGTCAGCACAAACGCAGATGCAGTGATAGGTACACACGGAATAGTTACGGAAGAAATAAATAATATTGCCGAAACAGGCGCCGTAAAGGCAGACGGAAAGCTTTGGACTGCCCGTTCGGTAAGTGAGGATGTAATCATTCCGGAAGGAAGCGAGGTGAACATACTCAAAATAGAAGGTGTTAAGCTTATTGTCAGCAAAATTTGATGAATTAGTGTTTATTAAAATCTTGAAAGGAGAATAAAATATATATGTTTATTTTAATCTTAATAATTATTATTGCCATCATTCTTTTGGCAAACATTAAAATCGTTCCTCAGGCAAGAGCATATGTAGTTGAGAGACTTGGCGCATACTATGTAACATGGAGCACAGGTCTGCATATAACGATTCCCATACTTGACAGGATTGCAAAGAAAATAAGTCTTAAGGAACAGGTTGCGGACTTTCCGCCTCAGCCGGTTATTACTAAGGATAACGTAACAATGCAGATAGATACGGTTATTTATTTACAGGTAACAGACCCCAAGCTGTACTGCTATGGTGTCGATAATCCAATAAAGGCTATCGAAAACCTTACGGCAACAACTCTCCGTAACATAATCGGTGAGCTTGAGCTTGACCAGACACTTACATCGAGAGATATTATCAACTCAAAAATGCGAGTAATACTTGATGAGGCAACGGACGCATGGGGAATAAAAATAAATCGAGTTGAGCTTAAAAACATCATGCCTCCTAAGGAAATACAGGATTCCATGGAAAAGCAGATGAAGGCAGAGCGTGAAAGACGAGAGAAAATACTTCAGGCAGAAGGTGAAAAGCGTTCGGCAGTCCTTGTTGCGGAAGGTGAAAAAGAGGCGGCAATACTTCGTGCAGAGGCAAATAAAGAGGCAGCAATTCTTAAGGCAGAGGCTGATAAGGAAGCCGCAATCAGACGTGCGGAAGGTGAGGCAGAGGCTATTCTTAAGGTACAGAACGCAACAGCCGAAGGCCTTAAAATGCTCAATGCAGCATCTCCCGAAGCAAATGTAATAGCGATAAAGAGCCTTGAGGCATTGCAGAAGATGTCCGACGGCAAGGCAACAAAAATTATCATTCCTTCGGAAATTCAGGGTATGGCAGGACTTGCCACATCGTTTAAAGAGCTTATAAAGGAAGATAAGGAAGAAAAAGAGAATAAGTAAAACCGATTTGTTTTAATAGGGTTTGATTTGGGCGTAGCAGTCGTGATGATTGCTGCGCTTTTTAAGTGTGATAAAATATGTAATTGAATTTAATTTATAACTGTGTTATATTAATACATATCATACAAGAAAGGAGGTAAGAAAAATGGTCTTAACAAGAAAACTTCAACTTGTACCTTGCGCTGAAGGAATGAGTAAGGAAGAGGCTAAAAAGGAAGTAGACAGAGTTTATAAAATACTGAGAGATGGTATTTATGCACAGAATAAAGCCTATAACATATTTATCAGTAGAAGATATACAGCTATTTTACTTGGTGCTTCAAAAGAAGAACTTGCAAAATTGACATTGATTGGTGAAAGAAATCCTAAAAAAGATGATCCGAGTTATAGTCTTTATGAATACGGAAAGATTAACTTTATAAAAGGAATTCCGCAAGCCAGTGCATTAGGTCAACATGCAATCAGTGATTTGAGTAAACAGAAAAAAGACGGTCTTTTCAAAGGGAAAGTTGCACTTGCATGCAGAAGGTTAGATGCACCTATGTGGATTAAACAGAAATATGAATTTTATCATAATTATGCTGATAACAAAGAACTTTCTGAGAATCTGTACAGTGAAGATTTGAAAATATATATGAAGCTGGCTAATATATGTGTTTTTGAAGTTGTTCTGGGAAATCCTCATAAATCTGCAGCAATCAGGGCTGAATTAGAGCGTGTTTTTGATGAGAACTATAAAAAGCTTGATTCATCAATTCAAATAGTAAACAATAAGATTATGTTATATCTTGCTATTAATATTCCGGAAAAACAGATAGAATTAAAAGAAGATGTTGTTGTCGGAGTAGACCTCGGTATTGCGATTCCTGCTGTTTGTGCATTAAATAACAGCCGGTATATTAAAAAATCTATCGGCTCGGCTAATGAATTTTTGCGAATACGAACTCAGCTTCAATCTGAAAAAAAGAGACTTCAAAGGAAACTTAGGGACACTAACGGCGGACATGGAAGAAAGAAAAAGTTAGCTCCGTTAGATAAACTATCTAAGAGAGAAAGAAACTTTGTCCAGACTTATAATCACATGATTAGCAGAAGAGTAGTTGATTTCGCTGTAAAAAACAATGCAAAGTATATTAATGTGGAAGATTTGTCTGACTATAAGAATAATGGTTCAGAGTATATTTTAAGAAACTGGTCATATTATGAATTACAGCAACAAATAGAATATAAGGCGGAAATGTATGGGATTGTTGTCAGAAAAGTTAATCCGTATCATACATCACAGATATGCTCACAATGTGGTCATTGGGAAGAAGGCCAACGAAAAAGCCAGTCTGAATTTGAATGCAAAGCATGCGGATATACAGCGAATGCCGATTTTAATGCTGCACGAAATATAGCACTTTCAACTGATTTTGTAAAAAAATAATTTATAACACAGCAGTAACACCATAAAAACTAAATTAACTGTTTTTGTTACTGTCTGCGGGCGATTTCACGTCCGAAATATGAGGGTGTAAAAAGAAATTTAAGTATTTTTGCAATATCCACTCATAAAACCGTGCATCTACATAAGTTGCGAACAAGTGCGAACCGTAAGCTCACATTGCATTTGCGCCGATAATTAATTTGATTGTGCCGAGCTTTTCTTGAAAAGTAACATTGCTGTGCAATATATGGTATCGTACATTACAAAATGTTGTGCTTTGCTGTCGCGATTTGCGTAGGTGCATGGGATGAAAAGATGACTTTATAAATTGATGTGTCAACTGTTACGTCGCGATTTGCGTAGGTGCATGGGATGAAAAAGTGATGCGGATTTACCGTTTTTAGGTACAGAAGCGTCGCGATTTGCGTAGGTGCATGGGATGAAAATTCGATTCTCACATAAATGCCGGGTATGTCCGCCCAGTCGCGATTTGCGTAGGTGCATGGGATGAAAACGCACTAACCTTTTTTTTGATACAGTACCAGTAAGTGTCGCGATTTGCGTAGGTGCATGGGATGAAAAGATGTCGTTAAAATCTAATTCAGCAGCACGCTTTTGTCGCGATTTGCGTAGGTGCATGGGATGAAAAGACAAAGAATTTCCCGCTTTTATGCAGAATATTAAGTCGCGATTTGCGTAGGTGCATGGGATGAAAATGGTTATTCAGACAGCTTAAAAGGCCATGTTATTGAGTCGCGATTTGCGTAGGTGCATGGGATGAAAAAAGCATGAGCACTGAAGCAGACATGTGGCGTGACAGTCGCGATTTGCGTAGGTGCATGGGATGAAAAGATTGTTACATACGTCAATGCAACATTTTATCCTAAGGTCGCAATTTGCGTAGGTGCATGGAATGAAAATACGCCATATCGGCGTCGGACTGTATGCTGACATCGTCGCAATTTGCGTAGGTGCATGGAATGAAAAGCCCTCAAAGCAAGCAAATTGTAAAGTATGGATTGTCGCGATTTGCGTAGGTGCATGGAATGAAAAGACATGAGATTTTTACTCGACATAAAACAACCACAAGTCGCAATTTACGTAGGTGCATGGGATGAAAAGAATTCTGACAAGACAGATAATGAAAAATATTTACGTCGCAATTTGCGTAGGTGCATGGAATTAAAAATTAAATATGTTTAGTGCATCATCCTTATTACGTACGTCGCAATTTACGTAGGTGCATGGAATTAAAAATTAATTCTATCATTGCTTCATACATTTCAGATTGTCGCAACTTGCTATTTACATGTAATGAAAGGAGCTCAGCGTTCGGGACGTAGATACCTCAGGCTCTGTTGTAATTTGCATAAATATAATCAATATATTAAAATTAAAAGGGAAAGTCTGAATGATTTTCTCAGTTTGCATACAAAGTGGTAT
Organism: Anaerotignum sp. MSJ-24; assembly: GCF_018918145.1. GTDB lineage: Bacteria > Bacillota > Clostridia > Lachnospirales > Anaerotignaceae > Metalachnospira. Next base: position 64,229 of record NZ_JAHLPX010000002.1, on the reverse strand, counting down.
TTAGCCGTTAGTGATATGTACCCTCTTTACTGGACAAACCAGTAAGGAGGGTATTTTTGGCGCTTATAGCATGAATAAACCACTGGTTCTGCCATGGGTAGATAAAAATACCTTGGTAAATAAAAGCCTCCGTGATAGTATAAGTGAAGGTTTAGCCACCGCATCACATATAGGAATCAAGGAGGTTTTTACAAGAAAAGTGAAATAAGACATACAGCACATTCAACATACAGATGTGAATATCACGTGATATTTGCACCGAAGTATAGAAGAAAGATAATCTATAAGGAATTAAAACGTGATATAGGAGCAATACTGCAAAATATGTAATGAATTAAAAGTAGAGATAATAGCAGCAGAAGCATGCCCAGACCACATACATATGTTAGTAAGCTTACCACCGTATATGAGTGTATCACAATTTGTAGGGACACTCAAAAGTAAGATTGCACTAATGATATTCAATAGGCATGCAAATTAAAAGCATAAATACATAAACAGAAATTTCAGGTGTAGATGATACTATGCAGATACAGCAGGAAAGAATTAAAAGATTATAAAGGAATACATAAAAATAAACTGGAAGAAGACTACATAAAGAATGAAATGTCGTTAAAAGAATCATAGACTGTTTACAGGTAATATATACAATAATAGTAGCATTTGTTTTATTTAATTAATTGGTTGGCATAAATTGACATAGAAATATATAAGTGTATAATAAATAATTATATTGTGTATTTACAATTTTTATTAAGGGGAAAGGTGTATGATTGCAAACGTGTGTATTAATAAAAAACAGAAAGGCATAATTAAACATATATTAACATCTTTTGTTTCTGTATTAATGATGATATGCATGCTTGCAAATACGGCATATGCGGCTAATGTACCCAAAGAGGAAACGCCTGATTATAAGGTGGCTTTTTATGCATTTGATTGTTTTAATATGCAAGACAAAAACGGTATGCGTTATGGATACGGATACGAAATGATGCAGAATTTGTCAAAATATATGCAATGTACATTTTCCTATGTCGGATACGACAAGACAGCAAACGAATGTGTAGATATGCTCCGAAATGGTGAGCTTGATATATATACTGCGGCAAGAAGTACACCGGAAAGACAAAGTGAATTTGCAATTTCAAAGCACCTGTCAATTACGGCCACAACATGTATGAATGTTAAAGTCGGAAATGACAAAGTTGTGGAAGGCGATTATTCAACATATAACGGGCTGCGTATCGGTCTGCTTGCAAAACATACATATAATCCGCAGTTTCTTGAATGGGCTGAATCAAAGGGCTTTACTTATGAAATAAAATACTATGAAACACAGACCGAGCTTTCTAAGGCTCTTATAGATAATGAGATTGACGCAATTGTCAACAGCTATATATGTACACCGGAGGATGAACGTATCATTGAGAACTTCGGACAGACACCTTATTACATTATGGCTCGAAAAGAGGATCAGGCTCTTATTGATAAAATAGATGATGCGATAGACAGAATGAATGTCGAAAATCCTAACTGGAGAGTTGATCTTTATAATAGATATTACGGAACACAAAACGCCAGTATTGAATTTACTAATGATGAACAGGCATTGCTTGATAAACTCATTGCCGACGGTACAGTTATTACTGCCGTTATGAATCCCGATAGAAAGCCATATTCGTTTTTTGATAACGGAACCGCATCGGGAATTGATGCTGAAATTTTTATCGCAACGGCTGAAAAACTCGGACTTAAATATGAAATAATGCCGGTTGCCAGCCGACAGGAGTATATGGACATTATCTTAAATGGCAAGGCCGACATATGGATTGATTCCGAATGTGATTACATAGACGACAATCAGTTTAAATATAAATTTACTGATCCTTATCTTACAAGCTCCGTATCGGTACTGCGCAGCAGAGGTGCATCGGGAAAGATTAAAAAAATTGCAGTGCTTGACAATAATGTTGATGTCAAAGAAATTTTATCATCAAATTGGCCTGATGTGGAAATAGTCAGCGTTACAAGCACGGACCGGTGTATACAGCAGATAGTTTCCGGAAAGGTTGACGGTGCTTTGCTTCCTACCTATACTGCACAAAGACTTGCACGCGATGATGTTCAGAACAGACTGAGAGTTGACATTGTTCCGGGAGTAGAGTTTGATTTATGTATGGGCATAAATGCAAATGTTGATTATAATTTTTACGGTATCTGGTCAAAAACGCTTTCATTGGTTTCTGCTGATATAAGATCTGAAATTGTTCAGTCATATGTTGAAGAAGCATCAACGACTACACCTATTGAATATCTGTTTGACCATCCGACTGTATTCATTATAATTGTTGCGGTTGTATTGTTGATAATATTCCTGATTGTTTTGTATTTCCAGTCGGTAAAAAGCAAAAATATCCAGACGGAAATTTCAAAAAAGCTTGCTGTTGCGCTTAATGATGCAGAAGTGGCGACAGAGGCCAAAAATGAATTTTTTTCGAAAATGAGCCATGACATACGAACTCCTCTTAATGTTGTGCTCGGAATGACTCAGATTGCACAGAAATATAAAAATGATATGCCTAGATTGTCAGAGGCTCTCGACAGTATAACATCGGAAGGTAATTATCTTTTGGTGCTTATTAATTCGATTCTTGATGTAAATCAGCTTGAGCATGGACATATGGAATTGGTAAATACTCCGTTTAATGTTACCGAATGCGTAAGACAGAGTACGGATATACTTAAACCACTCGCGGATAAAAAAGAACAGAAGCTTAATGTAAAATACAACTGCGATAATTTTGTTGTTATCGGAGATTCCAACCGATTCAGCCAGATAATAATTAATATTGTTTCCAATGCAATAAAGTATACAGAAGACGGAGGAACAATAAACGTAAGTCTTGAATGTTCTCCGGATTTGAGATGTAAATTTATCTGCAAAGATAACGGAATAGGTATGACTGAGGATTTTGTAAGCCATATAACGGAGGATTACGTAAGAGCGGAGGACAGCCGTGTTTCCAAAATACAGGGAACCGGTCTTGGTATGTCGGTTGTTAAAGGCTTTACCGAGCTTATGAACGGGACATTATCAATAAAGAGTAAGCTCGGGGAAGGTTCAACATTCGTTGTTGAAATTCCTTTCATGCAGGCAACAAAAGAGCAGATAGAGGATATATTAAATCCTGCCGAAAACGAAACTGATATTTATGAAAAATTTACGGGCAAAAAGGTTCTTCTGGTAGAGGATAATGAACTTAATGCTGAAATCGCAACAGAGCTTCTTCAGAGTATCGGCTTGACGGTTGACTGGGCAGAAAACGGTGCTATTGCGGTAGATCGTTTCAATAATTCAAAGCCTGATGAGTATTTTGCTATATTCATGGATATGCAGATGCCGGTTATGGACGGTGTTGAGGCAACAAAGACTATCCGTAACAGCAACCAACCTGATAACGGAATACCTATCTTTGCAATGACAGCTAATACATTTGCTTCGGACAGAAAACGCTGTCGCGATGCCGGTATGAACGGATATATAGCAAAGCCCATAAATGTTGAGGTTATTGTAACAACATTGAATGAAGGAACGAAAGACGAAGATAAAAAACATAAATGAAATAGTGATAAATTAAAAAATATACGCTTTCCGATTGGATTGCGTATATTTTTTATGTTGCGATATAAGGATTTATGCGTGTTTTATTCAGGTTTGCACATTTTTTTGATTGTTTTAACAACCTCGTCGGGCGGTGCTTTAAAATCGTTATGCAGCCATTCCTTTATAAGCTGAAAAATTCCGCCTGTGTGATATACGATTGCAAGACGGGCCTCTTCGCTGTCCGATTCCAGTCCCATATGTTTTTTTGCAAGCATAGTGTTTCCTTTAAGCAGTATTGGAAAAAGCAGGTCAATTTTTCCGGCTCTGTCGAGGCTTTTCAGCAATGTTCGGCAATCCTTTATATTGAGAAGGTACCTTTTTTCAAATTCGTCTGAGTTTTTATAGACATTTATATCATCTTTTTCATTTAATTCTCTAAGACGTTCTTCTGCCGCTTTGAATATAACATCGTCCTTTGAATCAAAATGGCGGTAAAAGCTCATTCTTGATACTCCGGCTTTTTTTGTTATGTCAGTTACGGTTATTTTATCGTAGCTGTGTTGTTCCATAAGCAGTATCAGTGCAGTATAGATACATTCTTTTGTTGAATCTGCGGACATATGTTGCATAATCTCCTTTCTGTAACAAATTTTGTATTCACTATTGAATTTCGTCTTTAGCTATATTATAATACAAAAAATAGAAAGTTACAAGTGTAACATTAGTGGTGATTCACAACGATTGTAACAAATATATTTTTATAAAACAGGATATAATTTTAGCAGACGAGGAGCGTGATTTTTTATGCAGGAAGTTAAACCGGACAAAAAACCAATGTATATGTTTTGGCTTATTGCATTGGTTGTTTTATGTATTTTGAATATGGTTGTTTTCCCGGCAGCTGTTAATTCAAGAGTTAAAGAGGTTGATTACGGAACATTTATGACCATGATGGATGACAAAAATATCGGTGATGTTACGATAGATACAGACGAAATCGTGTTTACCGATAAAGCCGGAACACAGATTTATAAAACCGGTAACCTTAACGATCCCAATTTGGTTGACAGACTTTTTGAATCCGGAGCGTCTTTTAATAAGGAAATAGTTAAACAAATGAGTCCTTTGACATATTATTTCCTCAGTCTTGTTGTTCCGATACTTATAATGGTTGCTCTTTCCAGATGGGTTTCAAAGAAAATGGCCGATAAGCTTGGAAGCAATCCGACTATGATGCAGTTCGGTATGGGCGGAAACAACGGAGCAAAGATATATGTAAAGAGTGATACAGGTATTAAGTTTAAGGATGTTGCAGGTGAGGAAGAAGCCAAGGAACTTTTGCAGGAAATAGTCGATTATCTTCATAATCCTCAAAAATATACGGAAATCGGTGCATCACTTCCCAAGGGTGCTTTGCTTGTAGGCCCTCCCGGTACAGGTAAAACGCTTCTTGCGAAAGCTGTTGCAGGTGAGGCAGATGTTCCCTTCTTCTCAATCTCAGGTTCTGAGTTTGTTCAGATGTTCGTTGGTATGGGCGCCGCTAAAGTAAGAGATCTCTTTAAACAAGCAAAGGAAAAGGCCCCCTGTATAGTATTCATAGATGAGATTGATACAATAGGTAAAAAACGTGATGGTCAGATAGGCGGAAATGATGAACGTGAGCAGACATTAAACCAGCTCCTTACAGAAATGGATGGCTTCGACGGAAACAACGGTGTTGTCATTCTTGCGGCTACAAACCGTCCGGAATCTCTTGATCCGGCACTTCTCAGACCCGGCCGTTTTGACAGACGTATTCCCGTTGAGCTTCCGGATTTACAGGGACGTATCGATATACTTAAGGTTCATGGTGCAAAAATTAAAACAGCCAATGGCGTTGACTATTCTGAAATAGCGAGGGCAGCTGCCGGTGCATCAGGTGCCGAGCTTGCCAATATAATCAATGAGGCGGCTCTTCGTGCCGTAAGAATGGGAAGAAGAAAGGTAGAACAGCAGGACCTTATGGAAAGTGTTGAGGTAGTAATTGCGGGCTATCAGAAGAAAAACAAAATACTTTCCGATAAAGAAAAGCTTATTGTTTCTTACCATGAGGTAGGTCATGCGCTTGTTGCAGCACTCCAGACAAACTCCGCACCTGTGCAGAAAATAACTATTATACCGAGAACATCGGGTGCTTTGGGTTATACAATGCAGGTTGATGAAGGCGAGCATTACCTTATGTCAAAAACCGAAATCGAAAATAAGATTGCAACATTCACAGGCGGTCGTGCCGCAGAAGAAATAATATTCAAGGAAATAACGACAGGTGCGTCAAACGATATTGAACAGGCAACAAAGCTTGCAAAGGCAATGGTTTCTCGTTTTGGTATGACGGATAAATTCGGCATGGTTGCAATGGAAACAATGAACAACCAGTATCTCGGCGGAGATACAAGCCTTACCTGTTCAGCCGAAACACAGACAAAAATTGATGAAATGGTTGTCAATATTGTCGAAACACAGCACGATAAGGCTAAAAAGCTTCTTGAAGATAACATAATGAAGCTCCATGAAATTTCTAAATATCTCTATGAGAATGAAACAATAACAGGCGAAGAATTTATGCAGATACTCAGTAAAAAGGATTGATTAAATGAATTTTCTCTTCACACTTGATAAGAATTATATTGAACCGCTGAAAATGTGCCTGCTTTCTATTATGCGTTTTCCGTCAAAGGACGGCTGGAATGTCTATATAATAACCAAGAATACCGAGGATTTTAACGACTTTGTGGGAAATATGGAACGGCTTAAGGAAGGATTGAAAATTCATCTGATAGAGGCTGATGACAGTATATTTAAGGGATTTCCGGAAACTGTCAGATATTCCAAAGTGGTTTATTACCGCATATTTGCATCGGAATTTCTGCCGAAAAATATGGACAGGGTGCTTTATCTTGATCCGGATATAATTGTCATAAATTCCCTTGAAGAGCTTTATAATACCAATCTTGACGGATATTATTATGCGGCATGCAGCCACACAAAGACGTTTTTGAATGATGTGAACAGAATAAGGCTCGGAATGAAGAAAAACACACCGTATATCAATTCGGGAGTTATGCTTATGAATCTTGATGAACTTAGAAGAAACCAGACAATAAAGGAAGTGTTTGATTACGTCAAGAAATATGGAAAGCACTTTATTCTTCCTGATCAGGATATAATTTCCGCATTATACGGAGATAAAATAAATCTGCTTGATACTCTGAAGTATAATATCAGTGACAGAATTATAAAAATGAACAATCTAAATCCAAAGAATGAATATATTGATATAAATTGGGTTTGGGAAAACTCAGTCATTATTCACTATTATGGTGAAAATAAGCCATGGAAAGATGATTATAACGGCATTTTGGGCAGATTTTATGAGGATATAGCCAAGCTGGCAAAAGAAAAAAATATATTTGAGAATTAAGCAAAAATTAATGCACCGAATGAAGAAGTTCGGTGCATTTTTGCGTCCTATAATCTTAAGCCTTTTATGTCCTTTATGCTTGATAGAATAACATTTGTGCTTATTGAAACAATGTCCGGAAGCTTGTCGATTACCTCGGAAAGAAAGCCTTCAAGCTCATCGTGGTTTGCGGCAACGGCATGTACATGAAGCCGGCATTTGCCGGTAGTGCGGTAAATTTGCGTTACGGTAGGACAGTCACACAAAAGCTGTATAACCTTTGTAAAGCTTGAAGGTGATGTTTCTATTTCAAAATAGCATGAAACAGCACCGCCGAGCTTTTGTGGATTTATTATTGTTGTGTATTCTTCTATAATTCCCTGTGCTTCAAGAGCATCTATATGGTTTTTTATTGCAACACGGGAAAGTCCCAATCGGTCGCCGATTTCCGAATAGGTGTATCTCGCATTTTCTATAAGCAGTGTAATTATTTTCTGGTCGATTTCGTCTAAGCCGTCAAGATACATAAATATCACCTCTATGACAGTATAGCATAGTTGTAGTTGTATTTCAATATGAAAGTTATATATTGCATTATGTAAGCAAAAATGGTATAATGCTTACTATAATTAATTATAATGTTATGGGTGATTATATGTATCGAGATTTAACCAAAGGAAGTATAACCAAAGGACTTGTACTGTTTGCACTGCCCATGATGGCAGGAAATCTGCTGCAACAGCTTTATAACATTGCCGATACGCTGATTGTCGGTCAGGCTCTCGGAAAAAACGCACTTGCGGCAGTCGGTTCGGCTTATACGCTGATGACATTTCTTACTTCGATTTTTATAGGGCTTTCAATGGGAGCGGGAGCATTGTTTTCTATTTATCTTGGAAAAAACGACAGAGATTCGCTGAAAAGTGCAATAGTCCATGCCTTCGGGCTTATTATGTCTGTAACGATTGTTATGAATATTATCGTTTACATATGCGTTAATCCGATACTTACTTTTTTGCAGGTTCCCGATGAGCTTTACGGTTCAATGAAGGAGTATATAATAATTATATTTGCCGGACTTATCGCAACCTCGCTTTATAATTTCTTTGCCTGTCTGCTTAGGGCAGTCGGAAATTCTATGACGCCGTTGTGGTTTCTCGGAACATCTGCATTGCTTAATATAGGTCTGGATATGTTGTTTGTGCTTGTTTTTCATTGGGGAATTGGCGGTGCGGCTGCGGCAACGGTTGCGGCACAGTATGTTTCGGGAATAGGCATATCGATATATTATCTTACGAAATGCAAGGATTTTATTCCGAGCAGAAAGCACATGAAATGGAATAAAGCTATTTTAAAGGAAATATGCGATATGTCCATGCTCACTTGTGTTCAGCAGTCGGCAATGAATTTCGGTATACTGCTTATACAACGTCTTGTTGACAGTTTTGGTGCGGTAACAATGGCGGCATTTGCAGCGGCAGTAAAGATTGATACATTTGCATATCTTCCGGTTCAGGATTTCGGAAATGCGTTTTCTACATTTATTGCACAGAATTATGGTGCAGGGTATACATCACGTATACGTGAAGGCTTTAAGAAGGCAACGGCATTGTCGGCAGGCTTTTCAGCGGTGATCTCTGCACTTGTATTTGTATTTGCTGAGCCGCTTATGAGGATTTTTATAAAAGCCGAGGAAACACAGGTGCTTGCCGTCGGTGTACAGTATCTGCATATTGAAGGAGCGTTTTATGTAGGAATAGGCTGTTTGTTTCTGCTTTATGGATTTTATCGTGCGGTTAAACGACCGGGAATGTCGGTTGTGCTTACGGTAATATCACTCGGAATGCGTGTTGTATTGGCATATACGCTTGCCGGACCGATAGGTGAGATAGGTATATGGATGGCAATACCGATAGGCTGGGTGCTTGCGGACATAATGGGTTACGGATATTATTTCGCAAAAAGGAAAAAGCTTCTGCCAAGAGAAGAATAAAACTATTGAAAAACCTATGGGACTCTGTCCCATACCCTGCGAACCTTTAAAACTGTCAGAACTTTGCTTCGCAAAGTGGTCTTCGACCACCGCATCATGGTCAAAGCATTTTGCTACGCAAAACGGTCTGCGACCGCCCCGTTTTCTTCGGGGTGCATACTTTGCGGTTCATTGCTCGATCTAAATTTTCTGAATTATATTTAATTTTAAAATTGTATGAATTTGAATTAAATAATAATTTAAAAAACATAAGAAAAGCCCATGTAATCACACATGAGCTTTTTCTGTATTTTAAGCTTTGGCTTTGTCTCTGTTTTTGAATATTCCTTCCGGCAGTGAAAGCACAATCAATATCGCTATTACGCACATACCAACTATTTTTATGCACTTCATTGTTTCTGTCATTGCCATATCAAGGTTGTTCATAATAAGCGCATAACAGGCGTTATACATATTTCCGCCGGGCGAAAGCGGAAACACAGAAGGAAGAACATATACCATCACAGGTATCTCTCGTCTATTAGATGTAAATCTTGCAAGAATTGCTATGGCGAAGGCGCCGAAGAAATTCGCAAATGTTCCCATACTGCAAAACTTAACAAGATAATAATATATTCCGTAACCTATGCCGCCGAAAAGCCAGCAGAAAACCAATTCTTTTTTGGGCGTATTGTACACAATCGCAAAAAACATACATGCAAGCGATGCAAGCAGCATTTCTATTAAAACTGTTCTCATAATGAAACATTACCTCCCAAAAGCTTCCATAATATCATAGCAAAGGCAACTCCGGTGCTTATTGCGGCGGCGGTAAGTATTGCTTCATATGCACGGGTCATGCCGGATGTATAATCGCCGTGAAGAATGTCGTTTACCGAATGAACAAAGGGTACTCCCGGAGCAATGGGCATCAGTGTTCCGATTATTATTTTATCAAGCATTGAACCCATACCGAAACGCATAAACAATACCGCAAGGAAACCGACCACAAAGCCTCCGCAGCAGTTTACAAGAAACGTAAATGTGTTTTTGGCGTTTAATGCCTGCACAAAAATTCCCATACATACTCCTACGCATACTGAAACAAGGCCGTCTATTATCTGGCCTCCGAACATAAGCGTTCTAAAACAGCCTGCCATACCATAGGCAAGTATTGTTATCCAGTACGGATAGGTCGCCTTTGAATCGGCATTTTTAAGTTCCACAAGTGCCTGTTCAGCTGTGAGTTCGCCGGCAACAAATGAATTTACTATGTCTTCAATAAGGGATATATGCTCCGTGTGCATTTTTTTCTTCGGCACCTGTTTCATAACGGTTATAACGCCTTCATCGACAGATTCCACTGTTATAACAATACCGGTTGTTGTAACGAAAATTTCATGGTTTCTGAACTTGCAGGGCTCAAGTATTTTGTTTATAAGACCTTCTATTCTATGTGTTCCGCAACCGTTGGCAAGCATTCTTTCGCCGGTGGTTACGGCAAATTCGAGGATATTTCGACTGTTCACCTAAACTGCATCTCCTGACTGTATCAAACTGCATGGTTTAATTGAAAATTTGCATAACATACATGATAACAGAATGTCAGATAAAAATATAATGACAATTATAAACAAATTTTTTGACGTTTTGTTATACATATTTGACAGAACAGAGCATAAAACGGCTGATACAAAAAATTTGGTGACATTAGCCGAATTTTGGTATATAATATTATTCGTTGTAAGTTTAGAAATTACAAATATAATTCAAGGAGGATATTTTAAATGAGCGTACTTGATTTCTCAAGAATTGCTGCTGAAGATCCTGAAATTGTACAGGCTATGGAGGCAGAACTTAAGCGTCAGAGAGATAATATCGAGCTTATTGCATCTGAAAACTTTGTTTCACCTGCTGTTATGGATGCAATGGGAACACATCTTACAAATAAATATGCAGAAGGCTATCCCGGAAAGCGTTATTACGGCGGCTGTGTAAACGTAGACGTTGTTGAAAACCTTGCAAGGGAAAGAGCAAAACAGCTTTTCGGCTGTGAACATGTTAATGTTCAGCCTCATTCAGGCAGCCAGGCAAACATTGCTGTTTATTTTGCTATGCTTGAGCCGGGAGATACTATCCTTGGTATGAACTTAAGCCATGGCGGACATCTTTCACACGGTTCACCGGTTAATATTTCGGGTAAATATTTCCACGTTGTACCTTACGGTGTAGACGAAACAGGCTTCATCGATTATGATGAATTTGAGAGAATTGCTGTTGAAGCAAAGCCCAAACTTATCGTTGCCGGAGCAAGTGCATATGCAAGAACAATCGACTTTGAAAGAATTTCAAAGATTGCCAAGAAGGTAGGAGCATATCTTATGGTAGATATTGCTCATATCGCAGGTCTTGTTGCAACAGGACTTCATCCTTCACCTGTACCTTATGCTGATTTCGTTACAACAACAACACATAAGACACTCAGAGGCCCCAGAGGCGGTATGATTATGTGCAAGGAAGAGTATGCACAGAAGATTGACAAAGCTATTTTCCCCGGAATACAGGGCGGTCCTCTTATGCACATCATTGCGGCTAAGGCTGTATGCTTCAAAGAGGCTCTTACACCCGAATATAAGGAATATATGACACAGGTTGTTAAGAACGCTAAGGCTCTTGCAGAAGGACTTATGGCAAACGGCCTTGACATCGTTTCAGGCGGAACAGATAACCACCTTATGCTTGTTGACCTCAGAAAATACAATGTAACAGGCAAAGATGCTGAAAAGATGCTTGACGAAGTAAGAGTTACATGCAATAAGAATACAATTCCTTTCGATCCTCAGTCACCTTTCGTAACAAGCGGTGTTCGTCTTGGTACACCTGCCGTTACAACAAGAGGCATGAAAGAAGAAGATATGAAGGAAATCGCAGCAATTATTTCAGGCACACTTAAAGACTTTGAAGGCTTTAAGGCAGAGGCTATCGCAAGAGTTGATGCACTTACAAAGAAATATCCTCTTTATGAGTAATATAGTTTGCCTTAGGTAAATTTAGGTAAAATACAAACCCATTCGGGAGCAGTCCCGGATGGGTTTTATTATATAATTATTTATGGAGAGAGAATATTGGATTTATTGAAAGAAATAGGACTGATTCTTGAAATAGATCCTCCTGTTGACGATATTTCAATAAGAAGAAAGGGCTTTTATGAAAGATGCGGTTTTGTTAAAAATCAGTATTCTCATATTCATCCTCCGTATCATATCGGAAATTCCGGACATGAGCTGATTGTTATGAGCCGTCCGAATAAGCTTACCGATGCTGAATATAATGAATTTAACAGCTTTCTGAAAGATGTAATAATGAAAGATGCTTTTTGATATACAGCTTTAGCTTTAATGAATATTTAATCAGAATTTTATAAAAAAAGACCGATGTATACTTGTTTATATGAATAAATTGTATTATAATTAGTTCATAAAAATATAAGGAGGAATTCATTATGGCTAAAAAAGTATTAATGCTTGCAGGCGATTTTACAGAGGATTATGAGACAATGGTACCTTTCCAGAGTATGCAGATGCTCGGTTATCAGGTAGACGTAGTTTGCCCCGATAAAAAGGCAGGCGACATCGTTAAGACAGCTGTTCATGACTTTGTAGGCGACCAGACATATGTTGAAAAGAGCGGTCATAACTTCGCACTTACAGCAGATTTTGATAAGGTTGATGTTACAGAGTATGCAGGTCTTTTCATGACAGGCGGCAGAGCTCCCGAATATATCAGACTTAATCCCAGAGTAATCGAAATCGTTCAGTATTTCATGAACAACAATCTTCCTGTTGCATCTATCTGCCATGGACCTCAGATTCTTACAGCAGCTAATGTACTTAAAGGAAGAAAGGCTACATGCTATCCTGCAGTTGGCCCTGACATCACTCTTGCCGGCGGTACATATGTTGAAGTACCGGCAGATCAGGCAGTTGTTGACGGCAACCTTGTTACATCACCTGCATGGCCCGGAGATGCGGCAATCGTAAGAGAATTCGTTAAACTTATGGGTGCTAAAATCGAAATCTAATTAACCGAAATAAATTAATTACTTTTAGGCACTGTCTTTGACAGTGCCTTTGTTATTATTTAAATTTTGGGATGCTTTATGTGGCTGTTGTTTGCGGTCCTTTCATCTGTATTTGCCGCTTTAACTTCAATTTTGGCTAAAATCGGTATACTAAAATTTTCGGCTTGATTGATATTTTGGAACAGTACGGCAATCAATTAAGAGAGCCATATAGTAAATCGTTAGATGACGGTATATTTGAATTACGTGCAAAGGTTGGCTCGGATATTTAGAGAGTTCTGTATTTTTTTCTATTATGAAGGGAGAATAATCTTAACAAACGGATTTGTTAAGAAAATACAAAAAACTCCGCAAAATGAAATTGCTCTTGCTAAAAAATATAGAAGAGATTTTTTAGAAGGGAATGATAGATAATGAGTGAATTCAGAGAGTTGTTGAATGAACAATTAAAGGATCCGGAATTTGAAAAGGAATGGAATGAGATACAGCCTGAAATGGATGTTATTCGTGCAATGGTAGATATGCGTATTAAACAAAATTTGACACAAAAAGAACTTGCTTCACGTACCGGAATTGATCAGGCAGATATAAGTAAGCTTGAAAACGGAACAAAAAATCCGTCGTTAAAGCTTTTGAAGAAGCTTGCGACAGGTATGGGAATGCAGTTAAAGATTGAATTTGTGCCGATACAGGCGACACGCAAGTAAATTTGATTTGTACAATTAATATTTATGTTAAAATGGTTTTAAAGAATATATGATTTTTAACAGCATCTGATGTGTTTCGTCAGATGCTTTAATTTTTGTGAATTTGTATTTTACAAATGACGATTGATACAAAAGTATAGCAATAAAGTAGGTTTTGTGCTAAAATTAATCCACTATAAGCTTTTACGGTGATGTTATGAAAGGTACACTTAATTCCGTAAACCGCAATGAAGTGCTGAAATACCTCGGCTATAAGGGCGGAGCTACGGACGAAAAAACAATAAACGATATACAGAGAATTTCCGAAGATGTTATAAAAACGGCACAGCCGGCTGTAACATATATGGTTTTTGATATTGAAGATAATTTCTGTTTTTCGGGAACAAATTTTATTCCCGGCGGAAATGACATAAAGAAAATGCTTGAGGGCTGTAAAAAAGCGGTGCTCATGGCGGCTACTCTCGGAATGGAGATAGAAAAAAAGCTCAGGGCAATACAGATTACGGATATGTATTCGGCTTTGATATTTGATTGCTGTGCAAGCTCGGCCATTGAAAACGTATGTGACAATTTCCAGAATGAGCTTGAAGAAAAGGTGAATAAACAGGGCTTGTTTTTAACCGACAGATTTTCTCCGGGATACGGAGATATGCCCTTTGAACAGCAGAAGGATATTTGCACAATGCTGAGAACCGAAAAAAATATAGGCGTCAGCCTAAGCTCCGGCGGAATAATGATACCGAGAAAGACGGTTACAGCTATAATGGGAATTTCCGATAAGCCTAAAGAAAAACGGTTCCGAGGCTGTGAAAGCTGTTCCATGTTTGAAAATTGTGAGTACCGAAAAGGAGATAAAAGTTGTGGCAGATAAAGTAAACAGATTAGATAAATTAATGAAGGACGGATTTCTGTTCCTTGACGGAGCAATGGGAACAATGCTCCAGAAAGCAGGTCTTAAGCTCGGTGAAAGACCGGAGGCAATATGTATAGAAAAGCCGGAAATAATTACGGATATACACAGACAGTATGTTGAGGCAGGAAGCCAAATTGTCTATGCAAATACCTTCGGTGCAAACAGACATAAGCTTGAAGGGACAGGTCTTGAGGTCGATAAGGTAATAGAGGCGGCTGTTAAATGTGCAAAAAATGCCGTTGAAGGCACTAATGCAATGGTTGCGCTTGATATAGGCCCTATCGGAGAATTGCTTGAGCCTTCGGGAACATTGTCCTTTGAAAGTGCTTACGATATTTTCAAGGAAATGGTTGTTATAGGAGAAAAAGCCGGCTGTGATATTATCGTTTTTGAAACAATGACGGATTTGTATGAGGTAAAGGCCGGACTTCTTGCGGCTAAGGAAAATACATCACTTCCCGTTATTTGTACAATGACCTTTGAGGAAAACGGAAGAACATTTACCGGCTGTTCCGTTGAGGCAATGGCGGCTGTTCTGGAAGGACTCGGTGCTGACGGAGTAGGCATAAACTGTTCGCTTGGCCCCGATGAGATTTTCCCGATAGCAAAAAGACTTGCAATGGCAACGACACTTCCCGTTGTCGTAAAGGCAAATGCCGGACTTCCCGATCCCATAACAAATACCTATGACATTACTGCCGATAAGTTTGCGGAAAGCATGAAACAGTATGCCAAAATAGGTATAAGAGTAATGGGCGGCTGCTGCGGAACAACTCCCGAATACATAAAAGAGGTAGTAAAAGCTGTTTTGCCAATAAAGAATGAAAGAGCAAAGGTTGAAAGAAAAACAGTTCTTTGTTCGCCGTCAAAGGTTGTTACGGTTGACGGAGTAAGAGTTATCGGCGAAAGAATAAACCCTACAGGCAAAAAGCGTTTTCAGCAGGCACTTCGTGAAGGCGATATGGCATATATTGCCGAAAGAGCCATTGAACAGGCAGAGGCCGGTGCTGACATACTTGACGTTAATGTCGGTATGCCCGGTATAAATGAAAAAGAAATGATGATTAAGGTTGTTAAGACAATTCAGTCTGTATGCGACCTTCCTCTCCAGATAGACTCGTCAGATCCTGAAGCCATTGAGGCAGGCTTAAGAATATTCAACGGAAAGGCTATTGTAAATTCCGTAAACGGCGAAGATGAAAAGATTAATACAATACTGCCTATCGTTAAAAAATACGGTGCGTCTGTAATCGGACTTGCCATGGACGAAAACGGCATACCCGATACAGCCGAAAAGAGAATTGCCATTGCCGAAAGAATACTTGATAAAGCAATGAGCATGGGAATAAATAAGGAAGATGTATTTATCGACTGCCTTACGCTTACGGTTTCGGCGCAGCAGGAGCAGGCAGTGGAAACGCTTAAAGCGGTAAGATATGTAAAGGAAAAGCTCGGACTTCACAATGTTCTCGGTGTATCGAATATTTCCTTCGGACTTCCGGCAAGAGAATATATAACAACAAACTTCCTTACACAGGCCATGTATGCCGGACTTGATTTGCCTATAATCAATCCAAATCAGCAGGCTGTTATGGACGCTGTATGCTCCTATCGTGTATTAAGCGGTGAGGATGTAAACAGCGAAAAATATATCGAGCGTTTTTCGGGAAGGACCGAGCAGAAGGTTGTGCAGACAACGGAAAAAAAGTCTAACGGAGCCGATAGCGAAACAGGAATAGGCTATGCGGTCTCCAAAGGTCTGAAAGAGGAAACGGCTCGATTAACCAAAGAGCTTCTTAAAGAAAAAACAGAGCTTGAAATAATAAATGAACTGCTTATTCCGGCACTTGACCGAGTAGGCGAAAGATACGAAAAACAGGAAATATTCCTTCCTCAGCTTATCAATTCGGCGGCGGCATCATGCGAGGCCTTTGAGGTAATAAAAAAGAGCATACTCGCGAAAGGAACAGGCTCGGTATCGAAAGGAAAAATAATTCTTGCCACAGTTAAAGGTGATATTCACGACATAGGCAAAAACATAGTTAAAGTAATTCTTGAAAATTACGGCTATCAGGTTATTGACCTCGGACGAGATGTACCTCCCGAAACTGTTGTTGAAACGGCAATTAAAGAAGATGTTAAGCTTGTCGGCTTAAGTGCGCTTATGACAACAACATTAAACAGTATGAAGGAAACAGTCGATATGTTAAGAGCAAGCGGACATGGATGCAAAATAGTTGTCGGAGGTGCTGTTCTTACGGAGGAATATGCAAAAATGATAGGTGCCGATTGCTATGCAAAGGACGCAAAGGCTACGGTTGATTTTGCAAAGGAGGTATTCGGCTGATGGAAAATATAAGAGATTTTCTTAAACATGATAAGCTTATATTTGATGGAAGTATGGGTACATACTTTGCCTCAAAATACAGAACAATGGCAGAACGCTGCGAAAATGTGAATGTTACGGATTTTATGAAAATATACGGCATACACAGGGAATATATCGAGGCAGGCAGTCATGCAATAAAGACAAATACATTTGCCGCAAATATAGATAACTATAACGGTGATGAAGCACAGCTTAAAGCCGTTCTTGAGGCAGGCTGGAAAAATGCAGAGCTTGTCGCAAACGACAGCGATACATATGTTTTTGCGGATATAGGACATATTCAGGCAACGGAAGATGTTAATGTTGCCGTTAAATACAAAAAGAATGCAGAGATATTTCTTGAGCTCGGTGCCGAGAACTTTCTGCTTGAAACGCTTTCCAATTACAGAGGCATTGCGGAAACTGCCGAATATATAAAATCGGTCAATCCGGACGCATTTGTGCTTGTTTCCTTTGCGGTTTTTCCCGACGGATACACAAAGGAAGGAGAGCTTGGAGAAGAGTTGCTTTCGGCGGCAGATGAATGCAAATGGATAGATGCGATAGGTATTAACTGCGTTTCCGGTCCTCACCATATGTTCAGCTATTTCAAGAGCCTTAAGAAATTCAGCAAGCCGTTCAGCGTTATGCCGAACTCCGGCTATCCTACGGTTATAAACAACAGAACATATTTTGAAAGCAGTCCGGATTATTTCGCTTTTAAAATGCGTGATATGGCAGAATGCGGTGCATCAATACTCGGAGGCTGCTGCGGAACAACTCCGGACTACATAAGGAGAACAATAGAAGTGCTTTCCGAAAGCATATCCAGTGATATAAAGGAAGAGGAGAACGACAGCAATTCTTCTGAAATAATCAGATATGTTCCACAGTTCAACAGAAAGCTTTCCGAAGGCAAAAAGGTTATAGCGGTTGAACTGGATCCTCCGGAAAATGCCGATATAAGCAAGTTTATGAAAAATGCCGGAATGCTCAAAAATGCCGGAGTGGATATAATAACCATTGCCGACTGCCCGATAGCAAGGGCAAGAGTGGACAGCTCGCTTCTTGCCTGTAAGCTGAAAAGAGAGCTTAATATTGATGTTATTCCTCATCTTACCTGTCGTGACAGAAACATAAATGCAACAAAAGCACTTCTTCTCGGCCTGAATATAGAGAACATAAGAAATGTGCTTATCGTTACCGGCGATCCTATTCCTTCGGCACAGAGAGATGAAGTAAAGAGCGTGTTTAATTTCAATTCGCGTATGCTTGCAAAATATGTAAGAACGCTTAACGAAACTGTTTTTCCCGACGGATTCCATACATTCGGCGCATTGAACATAAACGCAAAGAATTTTGATGTCCAGCTCAAAATGGCTAAGGAAAAGGAGCTTAACGGAATGGAAGGCTTTCTTACTCAGCCGGTGCTTACGGAAAAAGGCTTTGAAAATCTTAAAAGAGCAAAACAGGAGCTTAGCGGAAAGATACTTGCCGGAATAATTCCTGTAATGAGCTATAGGAATGCTTGCTTTATGGAAAGCGAAATATCGGGCATAAATGTTGAAGATAAGATTATTGAAATGTTCAAAGGACTGAGCAAGGAAGAAAGTGTTGAGCTCGGAATAAAAATATCCGTTGATATTGCTGAAAAGGTTAAGGACATTGCTGACGGATATTATTTTATGACACCGTTTTCAAGAGCAGATGTAATATGTGATATAATAAACAAAATTGAAAAATAAAAGATTATATATTTTGGAGGCAGTAAATTGAAATACAATTTTGACGAAATAATTGACAGAAGAAATACCAATGCACTCAATACAGACGGTTTCCGTCAGTACATATTCCATGCAGGACCGGACAAGAAGTTTAATTATGCGGACGAAGATTTTGTCCGTATGTGGGTTGCCGATATGGAATTTAAAACCGCTCCGGAAATAATAGATGCAATAAAGGAAAGAGCAGACCACGGCATTTTCGGATATACAAGAACATTCAATGATGATTATTATAACGCCTTCTGCGATTGGTGCAGAAAAAAATATGACTGGGAGTTCCCGAAAGAAGAGCTTATGTTCACTCAGGGTGTTGTTGCAGCAATATATCAGCTTATCGGAATAATGACGGAAAAGAAAGGCAGTCTGCTTATAACAACACCGTCATATAAGCAGTTCAGAGGTGCGGCACAGTTCAACGGAATTGATTACGTATGCTCGGATCTAATCAATACAAACGGATATTTTACGATAGATTTTGATGATTTTGAGAAAAAGGCGTCGAATAAAAACGTAAAAGCCGTTATCTGGTGTAATCCTCACAACCCGACAGGCAGAATGTGGACAGAGGACGAGCTTAAGAAGGTTGCCGATATAGTAAAAAAATATAATCTCTGGATTATATCGGATGAAATTCACTGTGATGTTATAAGAACAGGAAATAAGCATATTCCTATGGCAAAGATTATGGGCGATTATGATAAGCTTGTTACCTGTATGGCTCCGAGCAAAACATTTAATCTTGCCGGACTTATGCTGTCCAATATAATTATAAGAGATAAGGCACTCAGAAACGCCATGAGAAGCACAGATTTTACTTCCGGTTCGCTCAACCCGATTTCTCTTGCGGCTGCACAGGCTGCTTATGAAAAAGGCGATGAATGGCTTGACGGACTTAAGGAATACCTTGACGGAAATTTTGCATTTGCGGATAAATTTTTTAAGGAGAATATGCCAAAGGCTAATTTCTATATACCGGAATCAACATATCTTGCATGGGTTGACATGAGAGGATATTTTGTAAAGGGTGAAAATTTATCGGAATTTTTCGCAAACAATGCAGGAGTTCTCCTTGAGGGCGGAAACGATATGTTTGTAGGTAATGCAGATGGTTTTGTAAGACTTAATTTTGCTATGCCGAGATCAATAATAGAAAAGGGACTTAACAGAATGGCAGAGGCATTAAAAAATAAATGAGGTACAAAAATGAATATAAGAAACGGAAGAATTTCCGATGTTGATGAATTGACCGCAATAGAGGCAGAGTGCTTTCCGGCGGCAGAGGCTGCGGAAAGAAAGTCCTTTGAGGACAGACTTAAGCATTATGCAGACCATTTTTGGATATTGGAGGACGATAACGGCAAAATTATCAGCTTTGTAAACGGAATGGTTACAGACGAAGAGCATCTGACGGACAAAATGTATGAAAATGCGTCAATGCACAATGAAAACGGCGCATGGCAGATGATTTTCGGCGTTAATACATTGCCGAAATACCGAAAAAACGGCTATGCGGAAGCTGTTCTCAGAAATGTCATTTCCGATGCAAAAGAACAGAGTAGAAAGGGTCTTGTGCTGACCTGTAAGGAAAAACTCATACATTTTTATGGAAAGCTGGGCTTTGTTGATGAAGGTGTTTCGGATTCCGAGCATGGCGGAGTTGTGTGGCACGAAATGAGACTTACGTTTTAAGCGAAACCGGGCATTATCAAATATCTTATGTCATAAGACAAAAAACCGACCGATGGTTATCATCAGTCGGTTTTTCACATTTTGGCATTGTTTGCACTGCTAAATGTATGCATATAATTTTTCTTATTATATAATAACAAACCATAAGTTACAGTGCGGCCTTTTTCCATTTTCTAATCTTAGTTCTAAAAGTTCCGAAAGGAGCAACGGTATTCACATGAATAAACTTGTAAACTTCCCATACCGCTGTTTTTGTGGCATCATCTGCCCACTTTCTCATGTGCGGTTGAAACAGCTCGTCCTCACTCATGGAATCAATCATGGCGTAGAGTGCCGTAACATTTTCGTTTAACATATTTTTTAGCTCTGTTAATGATAATGGGGCATAAGTATCGGTAAACCACTGATATAATCCGCCAAGCTGATTCCATTTGAATTCATCTGATGGAGTTTTTACCGGAAGTCCGTTTCTTTCATCTTCTTCCCATTTAAGAACCAACGTTGTCCATCCCACATTATAAGCAAGGTTTTCTGCCGGAGTTCGGTCAACCTCATCAACTCTTATATCTTTTAATGCTTCTGGTATATTATCAAATTCAGAAATATATTTTTCGAATGTTTTACGAATTTCCGTTTTAAGTTCTTCTTTATTTTCATACGTTCGCAAAAGATGACCTCCATAAATTCAAATTTATCACACAGTTAAACGTTCTGTAAAATCGGGAGTTATTCAACTCGAACATTTATCGGCCTCAGCCTGAGATTGCCCGCACCTTCCACCTTATACCATTTTCCTCTTTCGAGTCTTATTTTTTCTGTCATACCGTGTGTAATATATCCGATTATATATTGCTCTCCCGTTTCGATATCAGTAAAAAGCACATCTGTATCGCAATCACCGCTTACTTTTACAGTTCCCCAAAGTGGCTGTATTTGTTCTGACTTTATTTTACCTTCATTGCTTGAAAAGGTATATGTATGATTTTTCTGTATATTGTAATAACTGAAAATCACTACCAGAAAAAAGACTATAACACATAAACCAATACGCTTATTTTTCATTAAAACACCTCACTTAATTCAGTTTGCTGTTCCGTTTATTCATTCGAATTATACCACAAAGCCTATGAACAATACTATCGTTATTTTGTGAGAGCAGAAAAAACAAAACAATTTTCTGCATGAACTTACGTGCTAATCTCAATTAAGTATGTTTTGATAACTAAAATTAATTTGAATATATGAATTCAATTTGAATATTTGACATTCAAAAGTGAGAAATAAAAACAAAGGCAAGAAAGTTGAATAAACTAAAGGCTACTTGATTTCATTCCATTGCAATAAAAAGTGGTATATAATGCAAACAGATGTTGAAAATGTTGTAAAACAAATTAAAAAGTAATACTGCTGTGATTATTTTGACAATACAGTGCTGGGTATTTTGAATATTTACAGCAGTATGCAATAAAGATTAATCAAGTCGGACATGACAGAAAATGTTAATGAACAAAAATCAAAACATTGCCGGTTATGCCGCACTGAAAATACTAATGTTTATAAATTATCGGAAAGGATGATATGAACGTGATTAACATTAATGAAGCAAGTGCTAAAGAATTACTTGGCTACTATCAGGCAAAGCTTGATGAGGAAGCAAGAGAAGCAAAAAAAGCAGGCAAGCTTGTATGCTGGTCAGCATCAGTTGCTCCTCCGGAAATGTGCGTAGCTATGGACATCGCTATGGTTTATCCCGAAACACATGCAGCCGGAATCGGTGCAAGAAAGGGTTCACTTGATATGCTTGCAGTTGCAGAACAGAAGGGCTACAACCTTGACATCTGTTCATACGCAAGAGTAAACCTCGGATATATGGAACTTCTTAAACAGGAGGCTATGACAGGCGAAACACCCGAAAAGCTCGCTAACTCTCCCGCAGCAAGAGTACCTCTTCCCGATCTCGTTATTACATGTAACAATATCTGTAATACACTTCTTAAGTGGTATGAAAACCTTGCAAAAGAGCTTGACATTCCCTGCATTATAATCGACGTTCCTTTCAACCACACAATGCCTATACAGAGACGTTGCAAGGAATATATCGCAGCTCAGTTTGAAGAAGCTATCAAAATCCTTGAAAAGGTTTGCGGAAGAAAATTTGACTATGACAAATTCCTTGAGGTTCAGAAACAGGTTCAGCGTTCAGTTGAGCAGTGGAACAGAGTTGCTTCATTCGCTCAGTTAGAGCCTTCACCTCTTAACGGTTTCGACCTCTTCAACTACATGGGCCTTATCGTTTGCGCAAGAGCAAGAGATTATGCTGAAATCACATTCAAGAAGTTTGCTGATGAGCTTCAGGCTAAATATGAAGCAGGACAGTATGCTTTCGGTGCTGCCGAAAACGAAAAATGCCGTGTTGCTTGGGAAGGTATCGCAGTTTGGACATACCTCGGACACACATTCAAGACACTCAAAAAAGAGGGTGCAGTTATGGTTGGTTCATGCTACCCAGGAATGTGGAGCCTTGTTTACAAACCCGGCGATATGCTTTCAATGGCTGAGGCATACACAAAGATTTATATCAACACTTGCCTTGAAAACAGAGCAAACGTACTTAAAGAAACAGCAGAAAAATCACACAGCGAAGGTGCTGTTATGCATCTTAACAGAAGCTGTAAGCTCATGGGCTTCCTCAACAATGAGGGCGGCGAATATCTTACAAAAGAGCTTGGTATCCCTTATGTAAGCTTCGACGGCGACCAGACAGACCCCAGAAATTATTCAGAAGCACAGTATGAAACAAGAGTTCAGGCTCTCGTTGAAATGATACAGGAAAGAAAATAAGGAGGAATAACGTCATGAGAACAATCGACAGCATTATAGCTGAATTACAGGCCGTTGCTTCAAACCCTAAGAAAGCAATGGATGATTATAAAAAAGCAACAGGTAAAGGTGCAGTTGGTATCATGCCCGTTTATTCACCTGAAGAGCTTGTACACGCAGCAGGTTACCTTCCCATGGGTATGTGGGGCGGCAGCAAGAGCATTTCAAAGGCAAGAGCATTCCTTCCTCCTTTCGCATGTTCAATCATGCAGGAAGTTATGGAGCTTGAGCTTGAAGGTGCATATGATGACCTTGAAGCAGTTGTATTCTCAGTTCCTTGCGATACATTAAAATGTATGAGCCAGAAATGGAAAGGTAAATGCCCTACAATCACATTTACACATCCTCAGAACAGAAAAATCGCTGCTGCTAATGTATTCACAAAGGGCGAATATGAAGTAGTTAAAGAAAAGTTTGAGCAGATTCTCGGTGTAAAAATCACAGATGAAGCTATAGAAAACAGCATTAAGGTATACAATGCAAACAGACAGGCTATGAGAGCATTCTCAGACCTTGCAGCAGAGTATCCTAACATTATCACACCCGCAAAACGTCATGCAGTAATCAAAGCAAGACATTTCATGGAAAAATCACAGCATACAGCTCTTGTAAACGAGCTTATCGAAGCTGTTAAAAAGACAGAAAAACAGCCTTGGACAGGTAAGAAAGTTATTCTTACAGGTATCATGGCAGAGCCCGACGGACTTCTTGACATTCTCCAGGCTAACAACTTTGCTGTTGTTGCTGATGACCTTGCTCAGGAAGGCAGACAGTTCAGAGTTGACGTTGAGGAAAACACAGGCGATCCTCTTATGGCTCTTGCAAAAGCATGGCAGGCACTTGACGGATGTTCACTTGCAACAGATCCCGAAAAACCTCGTGGAAAAATGCTTATCGACATGGCTAAGAAATACAATGCAGATGCAGTTATCGTTTGCATGATGAAGTTCTGCGATCCCGAAGAGTGGGATTATCCTATCCTTATTCAGGAATTTGAAAAAGCAGGCGTTAAAAATATCCAGATTGAAGTTGACCAGGAAGCTACATCATATGAGCAGACAAAGACAAGACTTCAGTCATTCTCAGAAATACTTTGATCTAAAGTGCTTATATCCTCATTTAAATATAAGAAATAATTATGTTTGATCCCTAAATTGTAAAAAAATATAATCTACTTAAATGACGCATTTCGAAAGAGATGCGTCATTTTCATGTTATGATAAAGAAAAGAGCGGCATTGCCGCTCTTTTGGAGTGGATTTAGTCTTCAAGGCTTATCCACATTGACGGACGAACACCACCGGAAGAATCCCTTAGATTCGACGGTGTCATTCGTTTCCACCATTCATTTTTATCATTTATGCCGTTAGCTTTGGCATATTCGGTTGCAAATCTTAAACCTAAGTTAGCAATATTATAACTATCGTATTCATGGTTACTGATTAAAAAAACTTTATAAGTTATAGTATCTTTATTATCATAAGTATTTTTGTTCAGTTCTGTATCTAAAACTACTGATTGTTCGGTATTATCAAAAGCTGTATTAAAAAAGTCGTTGTTTAACCAATTTTGCAATGAACAAGAATACCAATGTATAATTGAACTATTAAATGAGTTATCAAATGGTTTAGCATCTAAGCAATATTTACTAATTAACCATAATTTGTTATTGTCTTTTTTTATTACTATCCATTCGATTGGTTCTTTTCCGTCAGATAAGTTGTTATCTTGTTCATAAGAACCAAATTTGATAGTATCTCCGACTTCAGCCAATTTATAATTATTTGATATAAGTTCAGTAAGTTTCTCATTGCTGTCTTTATAGTTTAAATCAGTTAAAATTTTATAAGCTGAATCATAATCTTCTGCTTCAATAAATGCCATAGCCTTATTGTATTTTTGACTTGGAATTACAACATTTACAACAAGCATAATGATTGCAAAGCAGGCAAGTACTATTGGAATAGCAATTTTTATTGTTTTAGCTTTTTTAGCTGCTTTTTCTTTGTCTTCTTTTTCTTTTCTTAACCTTTCGGCTTCCAAGCTTGCGATTCTATCTTTGCAATGTTCAATGAGAGCTGTCGAGTCCTTGTAATCAATTATGGATTCAAATTTTGATATTGCCTCTTTATGATTGCCGGCATTCATATCTATTGTTGCGGCTTCATAAATAGCTCCTTTTCTGCAATTTTCAGCTAAATCAAGGCATTTAGTTCTGAGTTGTTCCGAATCTTTATAGTCTATAATAGACTTGAAATGTGATGCAGTAGCCTTATAGGATTCCTCGGTTTTTGAATTTTCCATCCAATTTACAGCTGATACATAAATAGCTTCTTTTCTGGAATTTTCAGCTAAATCAAGACATTTAATTTTAAGCTGTTCCGAATCCTTATAGTTTAAAATAGATTCAAATTTTGATGCCGCTTTTTTATAGCTGTCTTCATTATTTGCATCATTCATTGATTTTACGGCAGCATTGTAAGCGTTTTCAAGGTTGCGGTTTACGATAAAATCAATGTAGCCTTCAAGCTCTGCTTTAAGCTCATCATTGCCAAAGCGTATAGCTTTACGGTAATTATCGTTATTATCAAATTTGTAAGGAGAGTTCTTAAGAGCTTCTTTTGTTTTTGCGTGTTCGTCAGCCATAAGCTTTCCGAGATATGCCATTGCGTTTTTCGGCTCAATATCAAGAACTTTTTCGCAATATTCATCTGCTTCTTTCCAGTTTCCGTCTTCAAGAAATAAATATGCTCGCTCAAGAAGGGGAGCGGCGTTTGAAATAGGGGTGCTTTCTATAACTTTTTCATGAATAACGGTTTTTGGTTCGGTATCAGCAATAATTTTTTTGATGCCACGGATTAAATCCTGCATAAATCCAAGCTTTGACATATCAAGAGCCTGTAAATGAGAAAATTCATCTGGAAGGTCATATGGATCCATGTCACGATATGCCGGAATAAGGACTTTTTTTGCTCCGTTTTTGATAAGGGCAAGATAACGGCTCCATTCGTTTTTAACCCATACGGCATTAAAATATTCCGGTTTTGTGCCGAGAACTACCATGATTTTTGCACTGTTTAATGCAGCAAATATGTATGGCTCATAATCAATGCCGAGCTTATCTTCAAGAGTGATTCTGGAGAAAAATACTTTGAAGCCTTCCTGTGTCAGCTGATGGTATAAATCTGTTGCTAAAACAGAGTCGGGAGTTCGTCTTCCGCTGTTGTCTGTTTCCTTGTAGCAAATAAATATATCAAATGGGTCTTCCTTTTGTGAAATTGCAAGAATACCTTTTTGTATTTCATTGATGGCATTTGCTTCTTCTTCGTAAACTTCTTGCTGAGCAGAATCGGCGTACTCTAAGGCTGATTTATAATTGTCATCATCAAATATAGATGTGAACTGAGAACGATTAACAGTCGGAACACGTTTATGCGTAGTCGGGTCTTCCACATATTCAATTCCGTAACGACAAAGCACAAGTGACCAGTATGCTTCGGCATCTGTTTTGTCCTCGCTTAGTATCTGTTCATACATACTCATTGCTTTGTCATAGTCATTGTTGCGGCGAAAATGGTTTGCACGATCATAGAGATTTGCCCGTCTTTCATCATCAAGCTTTGGTAATGTTTGTTTTGTACCACAGCTGTCACAGACTGCAACGGTGTCACCCGGATTAAATTCCAATGTACCACCGCACATTTTACATTTAAATACAGACATATTTTTATCCCCCTTAATAAGCTGTAAAATTATTTAATAAAACAAACTTTATATTAGTTTAGTTCCACACTCCAAACAAAATTTACCGTTTGGTGGAACTTCTGCTCCGCAATTAGGACATTTATTAATTAAAGGTTGACCGCATTCTATACAGAATTTACCTTTTGGTGTTTTCTTTCCGCAATTAGGACAAATAATTTCGTTATCAGAAAGAGTTTCAATTTTTGTTCCGCATTCAAGACAAAACTTTGCGTTTGAAGGCAATAAACTGCCACAGTTAGGACATTTTGTGTTCTGATTTTGTAAAGATTCTGAATTTGAAGCAGAAGTGTTGTCTGTGTTTCCGATATTGAAATTTTTCATTATAGCTCCAACTTGAGGAGCCATTGCATTCATTGCTGCCATACTCATACCAAGACCTAACATATCACCCATGGGAGAACCGCTTCCGGATGAAACGCCGGAACCCATGTTTCCGATACCTTCTGCATATGCCTTTTGTACCTCTGCTTGAAGAACATCTTTTTGATTGTATCCCTTAGCCTGCATAACGGTAGCTTCAGCCATGCCGCTTATTTGTGCAGCCTGTGCATCAGCCTGGGCTTGAATAAGTTTTCGTTCAGCCTCACGTTTGGCAATTTCGGTTTCGGTTGTTTGTCCTTCGAGAATAGCACCTCTCTGGGCTGCTTTAATTTTAGCCTCGGCTTCGGCTTCGGCAGCCATATATGAAGCGCGGTTTTGTGCCTGTGAGGCACGTACTTCAGCTTCGGCAGCCGCCATTTGTTTCTGTAAGGTAATTGTATGTAATTCACGAAGACGCCTGAAATTAGGGTCATCTTCCGGAAGAACAATGTTTGTTACATAAAATTGCTGAATTGAAAGACCGTATTCGTCAAATCCGGGAGCAATTTCTGTCTTAAGTACTTCTGAAAGCTCTGTTAAATGCTCATCTATTTCTACAATGTCAATATTTTTTTGCTTAATTGCTGAGGAAAGATTGGATTTAACCGCTGTTGTAATAAGAGGTCTGAAAGAGAGTTGCAATGACTTGGTGAAGCCAGCTCCTTCATTTTCCCATGCTATTCCCTTCATTGTTCCGACGAGGTTGACAAGAAGCTTTTTGCCGTCTGCAATCGATAGGTTCATGCTGCCTGATGCACCTAACTCAATGGGAACCCCTAAAGTCGGTTCATTAAATCTCACTTTCGAATCAGTTCCCCATTTAACAGCCATTTGAACGGTTTTATTAATGAAATAAACTTCGCAATGGAATACACTGATACCGGTAACAATATTAACTAACTTTGTAAGTATGGGAATATTATCTGCATCTAATTTGTATCTGCCGGGACCGAAAGTATCTGCTGCTTGTCCATTTGCAAAGAAAATCGCTTCTTGGCTTTCATGTACGATTAATTCGGTCATGTTGTTAAAATCTTCATGAGGATATTTCCAAATAAAGGTTGAATTATCGCCTTCATACTTTATTAGTTCGGAAAGAGCCATTTAACCTAACCTCCTATAATGATAAATATTACATCAAAATTTTACATTTCTTATTACTATTATATAGTGGAAATTGTATTATTTCAATGTAGATTTGTATATAGTTGTCAAAATAACAGCTATAAAAAAGAAAACCACTTACCTGAAACTTATAAAACAGATAAGTGGTGCATTAAACTTGTTTATTTAATTATTCTTGTGCCAGTTTTTCCGTTGATACCGTCCCTTGCTTTGTTAAGGTGAGTGATAAGTGCGGTTCTGCCAGGCTTTGATGATGCAAAATCGATAGCAGCCTGAACTTTGGGGAGCATTGAGCCTGCGGCAAAATGTCCTTCCTCAATATATTTATTCATTTCGTCAACGGTTACATTATAAAGCTCTTTTTCATTCGGTTTGCCGAAATTGATTGCTACTGTTTCAACCGCAGTAAGTATTACAAGGCAGTCTGCATCAAGATTTTTAGCCATTAGACAGCTTGCAAAGTCTTTATCTATGACTGCGCCGACACCGCGTAAATGGTTGCCTTTTGCATGAACAACCGGAATACCGCCACCGCCTGCCGCAATTACAACATTTCCGTTGTCTACAAGTGATTTTATTACATCAAGCTCAACGATCTCGACGGGTTTGGGCGATGCTATTGTTCGTCTGTAACCTCTGCCGGCATCTTCCATAACAGTGTAGCCGAGCTTTATAAGCTCATCAGCCTCCGCTTTGTCCATGAAACGTCCGATAGGCTTAGTAGGGGAGAGAAAAGCCGGATCGTCCTTGTCAACAACAACCTGTGTTATCAGTGTACATACGCCTTTGTGAATGCCTCTGTCCAAAAGCTCTTCACGAAGTGCATTCTGTAAGTCATATCCGATATAGCCCTGACTCATGGCATCGCAGACCGACATGGGAATAACCGGAAGGTCTGGCTGTGCCTTGTGGAGCTCGCCCATGGCAATATTAATCATGCCGACCTGTGGGCCGTTTCCGTGTGAAAGTATTACGGTGTTTCCGTCTTCTATTAAATCAGCAATAACTTTAACTGTTTTTTTTACATTTACCATCTGTTCCGGCAGCGTATCACCAAGAGCATTGCCACCGAGTGCAATTACAACCTTCATAAAATAGCCCCCAATCTATATATGTTGAAAAATCTTTAATTGACAAAAGGGTTGTGTAAACAACCCCATTGTTGACTTTCAAATATTTTAGTAAAATTTAGTGAACAAGTCGAGAAGCTGTTTTCGACTTAATGCTTTAATCTCTCGTCGCCTTCGTTAAGCTTTTTGAGCATTGCAACGGGATCTTTAACCTTTGCAAGGAAAATCATAGCTGCAATGATATAAGGCTTAAAGCTTGCCTCTTTGTAAAGTGGCTCACGATATCTGTCGAATACAGAAGCGGCAACTTCTCCGGCTTCACAGCTTACTCCTGTGATGTCGGCAGGGAGACAATGAAGATATAATGCCTTGCCGTCCTTTGTAAGCTTCATCATTTCTTCTGTACATTCCCAATCCTTGTGCTCAGCGTTCTGTGCAAGAAGACGTGCCTCAAGCTCCTTAATACCTTCCATATCTCCGTTTCCGAAAAGCTCTGTTCTTTCTTCCATAGCTTTGAAAGGAGCCCAGCTCTTAGGATATACGATGTCGGCATCCTTGAAAGCATCTTCCATGCTGTTTGTTACTCTGAAAGAACCACCGCTCTTTTCAGCGTTTTCTTTTGCAACTTCCATAACATTGTCCATAACCTCGTAGCCTTCGGGATGAGCAAGAACAACGTCCATGCCGAAACGTGTCATAAGACCGATAACACCCTGGGGAACTGAAAGAGGCTTGCCGTATGAAGGTGAATATGCCCAAGTCATGGCAACTTTTTTGCCCTTGAGGTTTTCAACTCCGCCAAACTCATGGATAATGTGAAGAGTATCTGCCATTACCTGTGTAGGGTGGTCAATATCACACTGAAGGTTTACAAGAGTGGGGCGCTGTTCGAGAATTCCGGCTTTGTAGCCTTCGTCAACGGCGTCAGCAAAGTCGTGCATATATTTGTTACCCTTGCCGATGTACATATCATCACGAATACCAACCGTGTCAGCCATAAATGAAACCATGTTTGCTGTTTCTCTTAATGTTTCGCCATGAGCAATCTGTGATTTGCTTTCATCAAGGTCTTGCACCTCAAGACCGAGAAGGTTGCAGGCTGAAGCATATGAAAAACGTGTTCTTGTTGAATTATCTCTGAATATTGAGATACCAAGACCGCTGTCAAAAATCTTTGTTGATTTGTTCTGTTTTCTGAGATTTCTGAGTGCATCTGCAACTGTGAAAACAGCCTCAAGTTCCTCATCTGTCTTTTCCCATGTAAGGAAAAAGTCATTTTTATACATATTTCTGTATTCAAGTTTTTCAAGCTTTTCAATATATTCGTTGAAGTTATCCATTGATGTTGTCCTCCTATTTATGTTCAGCCTTAGATTATTTGTTGTAGAGCATAGGTACAGCCGCATAAACTGCCGCACAGTTGATTAAATCCTGTTTCCATGTTCTTTCGTTGGGAGCATGGGCCTGTGCCTCTCTGCCGGGGCCAAAGCCTATGCAGGGAATGCCGTAACGTCCCATTATTGATACACCGTTTGTTGAGAACGTCCATTTGTCAACAACGGGTTCGCCGATAAGAGCCTTGTGCGATGCAACAAGAGCCTTGCATGCAGGGTGGTCTTCGGGAATAACCCAAGTAGGGAAGAATGCCTCTGTCGGATATGTAAGACCTTTCCAGCTGGGACGTGCATAGTCATACATTGTGACCTCTGCATTGTATTTCTTAACTGAAGGAAGTGCCTTGATTTCATCAAGAGCTGTTAAGTATGTTTCGCCGTCTGTAAGTCGTCTGTCGATTGAGATAGCACACATATCGGCAACTGCACAGCGTGAAGGAGAGTTGAAGAAAATCTGTGAAACGGCAAGAGTGCCTTTTCCGAGAAATTCATCATAATGAAGCTTGTCATTAAGATCTCTTACTTCCTGAATGATTTCGCTCATCTTGTAGATTGCGTTGTCGCCTCTTTCGGGAGCAGAACCGTGACAGCTTATGCCTTCAACCTGTACACGGATTTCCATACGTCCTCTGTGGCCTCTGTAAATCTTGTTGTCAGTCGGCTCCGTTATAACTACAAATTCAGGTTTAACCTTATCTTCATTTATAATATACTGCCAGCAAAGACCGTCGCAGTCTTCCTCCTGAACAGTACCTGTAACGAGAACTGTAACATCATCGGGAATAAGACCTAAATCCTTCATTATTTTAGCACCGTAAACAGAGCTTACGATACCGCCGAGCTGGTCAGATGCACCACGGCCGCCGATTTCTTCGTCTGTTTCATAGCCTTCGTAAGGATCGAATGTCCAGTTGATGATTTCGCCGATGCCTACTGTATCGATATGAGCGTCAAAAGCAATGATTTTTTCGCCTTTTCCCATGTAACCCATTACGTTTCCCATAGGATCGATAACAACCTTATCAAAGCCTACTTCCTTCATTTCAGCCTCGATACGTTTGATAACGCCTTCTTCGCCGCAGCTTTCGCCGGGAATAGCAATAAGATCTCTTAAAAATTTAGTCATCTGCGGAAGATAAGCCTTTGCTGCTTCGTTGATTTTTGCGTAATCCATAGTTTCAGTCCTCCTGTTTATCTTTTTTCTTTCCGATGTCAATGTAATTATATAAAGTGAATTTTGAAATACCGAAATAGCTGGCAACCTTATCTCCGGATTTTGTAATAAGAAAGGCTCCGGAATCATTAAGGAAATTGATTGCCTTTATTTTGTCGTCTTTACTCATAAGAGCAACAGGCTTTCCAACCTGTATAACGGACTGCTTGATAAGCTCATCGAGCAGTTCCTCCACATTGGCGGCAATTTTCGGTGTTTCGGTTTTTGTATCTACCGTTCCGGTGAAAGAGCGTATTACGTTTTCTGCCATGGCAAGATATGTAATATCATAATTTATGGCAAATACGCCTTCGATTTTATCTTCATCATTTCTGATATAGATTGTGGTAGAACGGAGAATTTTTCCGTCTTCGGTATGGGTAAGATAAGAAATATGATCTTCAGCTCTGTCCTCACCCATAATGGCATCAAGTACAGCCTGTGAAGGACCGTCACCGAGCTTTCTGCCGGAAATCTGTCCGTTTTCGATGGCGGCGATACTGCTTAAGCTTCCGTCGTGCGGATTGATGTCATGTATAACAATTTCGCAGTTCTCACCGAACTGTGCGGCAAGACCATGACTGAGCCGGGTAAGGAAATCGAGCATCTTTTTATCCATAAATGCCTCAATCCTCTCATATTTTTATATTACAATAATAACATACGGAGAATGAAAATCAAGAGTTTTTCAGAAAAAAAGTTAGGCATTCAAAAAAAGTTTTAGAAATATATTGTCTGAATATGTTTATATACAACAATTCTAAATTAGAACGGTTTAAAGTTATTCTAATTTATATTTTAATTCTGTTAAATGGTTTCTAAATAACTTTTATATTAGAATAATATCCGTAATAAAAAATAAACGAAAGGATGATGTAAATGAGAACAAAAATTTTGAATAAAATAGTTGCACTGGGAACGGTTTCTCTTATGACAACGGCTTGTGTGCCGGCTTCATCGGCAATGACTGAGGACATAAAGGCCGATTCGGTAATTGAGCTGAGCGACAGCGAAATACTTGTTGACGGAGAGAAAGCATCGACAGACAGCAGTTCGGCAGTCTATACCGGTGCAGACATAATTTATTATGAGGACGGAACAGACGAAAGCTACGGTGCAGGAACGGAGGCCGAAAAGCATTCGGCAGAGGAGGCTGCCGCAAATACGGTGGTTACAATAACAGAGCCGGGCACATATGAAATAAAAGGAACGCTTTCAAACGGACAGCTTGCCAGTGACCTTGGCGAAGATGCAGAGGACGATCCAAATGCGGTTGTAACGCTTGTGCTTGACGGTGTTGATATTAACTGCTCGGTTGCACCGGCTGTAATATTCTATAATGTGTATGAATGCGGTTCTGGTGATACGGAAACCGCAACAAGCGATGTTGATACATCAGCGGCAGGAGCAAATGTAATAATAGCAGACGGAACTGTAAACAACATAACAGGCTCGCATGTGGCAAAAATCTATAAGGATGGAACAACTGATAAAAAATATAAATTTGACGGGGCTTTCTATTCTAAAATGTCAATGAATATTGACGGAGGAACACTCGGAACAGGCAGACTTAACATAACAGCCGATAACGAAGGCCTTGACAGTGAGCTTCACCTTACTATTAACGGTGGAATTATACATATAAATTCTGCTGATGACGGTATCAATACAAATGAGGACGGAGTAAGCGTAACAACGATAAACGGCGGTTATCTTTATATCTTTGCCGGAAACGGAGCAGAAGGCGACGGCATTGACTCAAACGGCTGGATTGTAATAAACGGCGGTACTGTTATTTCTCTTGCAAATCCCAATTCAATGGACGGCGGAATTGATTCCGATATGGGAACATATATAAACGGCGGTACAGTTGTAGGTGCAGGCGAAATGTATGATGAAATTGAAAATGATTCTGAACAGCTCTTTATGTTTATGCAGTTTGCGGAAGATACCGATGATACAATAGTTGTGACAGATGAAAACGACAATCCTGTATTTGCATATGATTTCCCTTATGATTATACATATATAGTATTCAGTACACCGAAGCTTGCGGAAGGAACATACCATGTTTATATAGGCGGAAGCATTGAAGGAACAGAGGAGGACGGACTTTATACAAGCATAACATCATATACGGACGGAACACAGCTTAAGCATGGTGGAGAATTAAAGGGCGGAATGAACGGAGAACCGCCTGCAAGATCGGATAACAATGGAGAAATGCCTAAAAATTCACCAAATTCAGACGGAACACAGCCTACACCACCGGAAAAGCCGGAAAACACTAATAATTCAGAAGGTTCTTCAGACAGCTCCAAGACACCTCCTGAAAAACCGGAAAATGAACCTAATACGGACAACTCTCAGACAACACCTCCCGAAAAACCGGAAGGAAACGGAGAGCCTAAGGAAAAGCCGGAAGGCGGCTTCGGAGACCATATGGGTATGAATAATTCAGCTGAAGAGGAAAGCTCAGACTTTGTTTTTACGAGAGAGACAAGAAACTTTACAAATGTAACATATGCAGAAAGTGCAACAGAAAGCACAAAAACAACGGCCGCATAATGGCATAACATAAATAAACGGACATCTTTTCTAAATGAATTGGTGTCCGTTTTGTGTTTAAAGCTTATAAATTGATTTCAGCATGGCAAGACCTGTTTTTGTCTTGAAATATCTCTCTGCCATATTAGCGATATTTTCTTTTGAATACTTACTTTCGTCGGCATTTACAAGATAATCGGCCTCAATAAGTATCTGGTAATCAATGCCGTCTATTGCGTTTAATGTATGGTGATGACCTACAAGATAGGCAACTCTTTCTATGAATTTGTCCGAATAGCCGGTGTCCTTAAGAAATTCCTTTGTCAGCTCAATGCCTTCAAGCTCCTGATATTTTCCGTTTGTGTTGCCGTATTTAAGACGGCAGAGCGGACAGGCTATGTCATGAACCAATGCGGCAACCTCGATAAGTTCAACGGTATCTTTGTCAAGTCCTTCGGCTTTGGCTATTGCCTGTGCATAACCATGCACCTTCATAAAGTGTGCTATGTCGTGAAGATTTCCGTCTGAAAAGTCAATCATTTTTAAAAGTATATCTGTTGATGTCATTGATGTCAGCTCCTTGCATATTTTGAAAATTATTTTATTTCTCCACCAACAGCCTTTTTGGTAGCGGTGTAAATTTCTTCCTTGTTGTCGTAATCTATTCTTGATTTTTCAACGATTTTCTCTTGCTCACTGAGAAGTCTCTCGTTTTTGGCAATTGCAGATTCAAGCTCTGCAAGCTGTTTTGTATAGGTTTCTATCTGATATTTTGGTGTTGTCGGCGAGTTAAGCTTTTTTCTGATTGAATCCGCATTAAGCTTGTCTGTTTTTATAACAGACGTAATTCTGTCACGTTCGGCCATTGCTTCGTTATATCTGAATTTAGCCGTAACAAAATCATCGATTATTTTGTTCAGCTCGTCCATTGTTTTGTAGCGTTCTTTTCCGAAATAAACGCTTTTTGTTGCAGGAGAAGGAACATTTATGTTGTCGGCAAGCTTCTGCATTTTTACTGTATCGTCAGTAGGTGATAATCTTCGGAATTTGAAATAATTATCATAGAACTGATATTTTGTGCTTGGATTAATAACCATTTCCGTAAAATTATCGTTTACCTGTATAGAAGAATTTACGGATTTTTTATTATCATTATCATAGCTTGTTCCTTTATATGAGCCCTTGCTTCCGGTTATGTCTTTCACTATATTGTGACCTGTTACATATTTGGTGTCAAGCTTTGTTGCCGGAGAAATGCCACTTATAACTGCGTTATAGCTGTTACCGCTTTTAACTACGGTTATCGTCATTCCGTAGTAACGGTTGTATGCACAGTTTACCCATTCACCTTCGATTGATTTATATTTAATGTTATCTTCGGTTGAAATATCAATACGTCTTGTTGCCGAATTCCAGTCAACATCAGCACCCAGCAGCTCGGATATGCTTCTTAACGGTACGAGAGTCCTTCCGTCGGAAATTACGGGATAGGGCGATTTTGCGGATTTTTTGCCGTTTATAACAATGTCGTTTTTGCCGACATAAAGCTTTATTGTGTCACTGTTGTTTATGACGGTAATGCTTTTTTCGCTGTCGTTCCATTTTACATCTGCACCGAGAGCCTCAAATATTCCTCTCATAGGTACGTATGTAGTTCCGTCATTTATTGACGGTTCGGTATCAAACACAATGGGAACATTATTGAGGTAAACCGAAATTTTCTGCTCTGCCGCAGAAACGGGAAAAACCATGGCTGCGGAAAGGATAACCGGAGCAACAACGGACATTGCCTTTTTAGTAAATTTAAGCATAGTAAGCCCCCTTTTAATTTTTATTTAATTATATCAGCATATGTAATGTAAAACAATTAAAACTTGTATATTTGCTTATTATGAAAATGATATAATACAATCTTTACACAAAATAACAATAATAGTCGCAATTTGTGAATTTAATCTGAATTAAGTTTAAATTGTTGTACAATTTTGAAAAAGTGTAAAAAAATTTTTTTGAAAAATGTGTTTTTTGTTCACTATTGTGGTAAAGTATTGGTGTATAATAAAAAGCAGTAAAAATAATGTAAAAAGTTTATTCCAATTGATAAAATATGGGTGGAATGACTGAAAAATTTATGATATACTTGTTTAGAAAGTTTTCTGTTAAAGGTTTTTAAAATAAATTTTTAAGAGCTAAAGGCTTATAAGCGGAAAGGTTCGGAAAACAATAGTCATGACTTTCGTAAACGAAAGTTGCTTCGCAACTGTGCTGTCTTGCACAGTCAACGGTTTTCCGAGTGGAATCCATACTGTCATGACTTTTGCTTTGAAAAAGCAAAAGCGGCTTTGCCGCCGCACTGTCTTGTGCGGTCAATAGACGGGATTCACTTCCGTCGAGGAGAACGGCGTGTTTCAAGGCTTTTATTTAAAAGCCGATGGAATAGACGTTCATGCCTTAATTTAAACAAGTCGAAAACCTGTTTTCGACTTATAGATTATATTAGGAGGAAATTTTAATGAAAACATTAAATGCCATTGAGCTCGGTATCGGCGGCAACGGTGTTGTATACCGTAATCTTACTGCACCCCAGCTTGTTGAAATCGCATTGAAACATGGAGAAGGTGTGCTTTCGGACACAGGTGCTCTTGTTGTGAACACAGGTAAATATACAGGTCGTTCACCTGACGATAAATATATCGTTGATACACCTGCAGTACATGATGACATTGCATGGGGAAGTGTAAACCGTCCCATCGAAAAAGAAAAGTTTGACCTTATAAAGAGTAAAATGCTCGCCTATCTTCAGAATCGTGAGCTTTATGTATTTGACGGTTTTGCCGGAGCAGACAGAAAGTACTCAAAGAAATTCAGAATTATAAATGAGCTTGCTTCACAGAACCTTTTCATTCAGAACCTCCTTGTTGAGCCTGAGGCAGAGGATTTAGAGGACTTTGTTCCCGATTATACAATCATCGCAGCTCCCGGATTCAAATGTATTCCTGAAGTTGACGGAACAAACAGCGAGGCTTGCATTGCAATAGACTATGAGGCAAAAACAGTGCTTATTGCCGGTTCACAGTACAGCGGAGAAATCAAAAAGAGCGTATTCTCTGTTATGAACTATGTTCTTCCTAAGAACGGCGTTCTTTCAATGCACTGCTCGGCAAACATTGGTAAGGATGGCGATACTGTTGTATTCTTCGGACTTTCCGGAACAGGAAAAACAACTCTTTCTGCAGATCCCGAAAGAAAGCTTATCGGTGATGACGAGCATGGCTGGTCTGATGACGGTGTATTCAATATCGAAGGTGGCTGTTATGCAAAATGTATAGACCTTACTGAAGAAAATGAACCTGAAATATTCAGAGCAATCAAGTTCGGAACACTTCTTGAAAATGTAATTATCGATCCCGAAACACGTACACCGGATTTCAGCGATAAATCACTTACTGAAAATACAAGAGCCGGTTATCCGGTATCATATATTCCCAATGCAGAAATGAGCGGAAAGGGTGCACAGCCTTCAACTGTTATTTTCCTTACAGCTGATGCTTTCGGTGTACTTCCGCCTATCTCAAGACTTGATAACGATATGGCCATGTTCCATTTTGTATCGGGCTACACAAGCAAGCTTGCCGGAACAGAAAGAGGAATTACAGAGCCTCAGACAACGTTCTCAACATGCTTCGGAGCTCCTTTCCTTCCTCTTGATCCAAGCGTATATGCGGAAATGCTCGGAGAAAGAATTAAGAGAAACAATGCCAGAGTATTCCTTATCAATACAGGCTGGTCAGGCGGTTCATACGGCACAGGCAGCAGAATTAAGTTAAAATATACAAGAGCTATGGTTTCCGCGGCACTTAAAGGCGATCTTGATAAGGTTGAATATGTTCTTGATGATATATTTAATGTATTTATTCCCAAAACATGCCCTAATGTACCGGAAGAAATTCTTAATCCTAAGAACACATGGGAAGATAAAGAGGCTTATGATAAGACAGCAAAGGCTCTTTCGGCTAAGTTCAATGAGAACTTCAAAAAATATACACATATGCCTGAAAA
Source organism: Anaerotignum sp. MSJ-24 (assembly GCF_018918145.1). Classification (GTDB taxonomy): domain Bacteria; phylum Bacillota; class Clostridia; order Lachnospirales; family Anaerotignaceae; genus Metalachnospira. Next base: position 25,257 of record NZ_JAHLPX010000002.1, on the reverse strand, counting down.
TGTAGTTAAGGCAGGTCCTAATTACTAAAAAATTATCCTTCGGTTTCGGATTTCCATACCGAAGGATTTTTGCTGATTAATAGAAAAAAATAACGGCACAAGTGAAAAGTTGCACATTAAAAACATATTTAATGTAAAGAATAAATACGAGTTTTACAAAAATCGCAAATCGGTCGGAAGATGTCGTATTTTCGTTGACAAAGAGGTTGTTTTTTTGTTAAAATTGTTAATCAAATTAACGGCAAGGCTGTGATGTGATATTTGTATTAATATGTGCAAAAATGCTCTGCCAAATCAAAAAATATATAAAGAAGGGGACTAACGGCTATGAATAAGATTGTAAAAGAAGGCTTAACATTTGACGATGTGCTTCTCATTCCTGCTAAGAGCAATGTTCTTCCCAAAGACGTTGATCTTACAACAAGACTTACAAATAAAATCACTCTTAACGCACCTATTATGAGTGCCGGAATGGATACCGTAACAGATTCAAAAATGGCAATTGCCATGGCAAGACAGGGCGGTATCGGAATTATCCATAAAAATATGTCTATTGCAAGACAGGCAGAAGAGGTAGATAAGGTTAAGCGTTCCGAAAACGGCGTAATTACAGATCCTTTTTATCTTTCGGAGGATCATTATTTATATGATGCAGTTGCCCTTATGGAAAAATACCGTATATCAGGCGTTCCTATTACAGAGCATGGTAAGCTTAAAGGTATTCTTACAAACCGTGATATGCGTTTTGAAACAAACTATAATAAGAGAATTACCGACGTAATGACTAAGGATAACCTTATAACAGCACCCGTAGGAACAACACTTCTTGATGCTAAGAAAATCCTTACAAAGCATAAAATCGAAAAACTTCCAATCGTTGATAAGGACGGTTATCTTAAAGGTCTTATAACAATCAAGGATATTGAAAAGGCTATCAAATATCCTAATTCTGCAAAGGATGCACAGGGCAGACTTCTTGCCGGTGCGGCAGTAGGAGCAACAGCCGATGTTCTTAACAGAATGGCAGCTCTTATCGAGGCTAATGTAGACGTTATCGTTATCGATACCGCTCATGGCCATTCAGCAGGTGTTATCGAAACTATTAAGAAGATTAAGACAGTTTATCCCGATGTTCAGCTTATTGCCGGAAACGTAGCAACAGGCGAAGCAACAAGAGCGCTTATCGAAGCCGGTGCAGACTGCGTTAAGGTTGGTATCGGACCCGGTTCTATTTGTACAACACGAGTTGTTGCAGGTATTGGTGTTCCTCAGCTTACAGCAGTGCTTGACTGTGCAGAGGTTGCCAAAGAATACAATATTCCTATCATCGCCGACGGCGGTATCAAATATTCAGGAGATATTGTTAAAGCTATTGCTGCCGGAGCAAATGTATGTATGCTCGGAAGTTACTTCGCAGGTTGTGAGGAAAGCCCGGGAGAAACAGAACTTTACCAGGGAAGAAAATATAAAGTATACAGAGGAATGGGTTCACTTGCCGCTATGGAATGTGGAAGTAAGGACAGATATTTCCAAGAAGACGCTAAAAAACTTGTTCCCGAAGGCGTTGAAGGACGTATTGCATATAAAGGCAGCGTAGAGGATTCAGTATACCAGCTTATGGGCGGTCTTCGTTCAGGTATGGGCTACTGCGGAGCAAGAACTATTGACGAATTAAGAGAGAATGGCAGATTTATCAAAATGACAAGTGCAGGTCTCAGAGAAAGCCATCCTCATGACATCCAGATTACAAAAGAGGCACCTAATTACAGTGTAGAGTATTAATTTGGAGGATATATAATGAAAAATCAGTTTGTACTTATACTTGACTTCGGCGGACAGTATAATCAGCTTATTGCAAGAAGAGTCCGTGAATGTAATGTATATTGTGAGGTAAAGCCTTACACAATGTCTATCGATGAGATTAAAGAAAAAAATCCTGTCGGAATTATTTTCACAGGTGGCCCTAACAGTGTTTATGATGAAAAATCTCCTCATATTTCAAAAGAAGTATTTGAACTTGGTGTGCCTGTGCTTGGAATCTGCTATGGTTGTCAGATTATGGCATATACACTCGGCGGTACTGTTACATCGGCAAACTCAAAGAGCGAATACGGTAAAACAGAGGTTACACTTGATACGGCAAGCAAGCTTTTCAAGGGTGTAAATAAAGAAGAAATATGCTGGATGAGCCATACCGATTATGTATCACAGGTTCCCGAAGGCTTTAAAGTAACAGCTACATCTTCAACATGCCCGACAGCGGCAATGGAATGCCCTGAGAAAAACTTCTATGCTGTTCAGTTCCATCCCGAAGTAAACCATACACCTAATGGAAGGACTATGCTTAAAAACTTCCTTTATGATGTATGCGGCTGTACAGGCGATTGGGTAATGAAAAACTACATTGAAGAGCAGATTAAGGCAATCAGAGAAAAGGTTGGCGACGGTAAAGCTCTTTGTGCACTTTCAGGCGGAGTTGACTCAAGCGTTGTTGCCGCTCTTGTAAGTAAAGCAATCGGTAAACAGCTTACTTGTGTATTTGTTGACCACGGTCTTATGCGTAAGAATGAAGGCGATGAGGTTGAGCACGTATTTGACGGTTTCTTTGATTCAAACTTTGTCAGAGTAAATGCAAAGGACAGATTCCTTGATAAGCTTAAAGGCGTTAAGGATCCCGAAAAGAAGAGAAAAATCATCGGTGAGGAATTCATCCGTGTGTTTGAAGATGAGGCTAAGAAAATCGGTAAGGTTGATTTCCTTGTACAGGGAACAATTTATCCGGACGTAATCGAAAGCGGTCTTGGTGACAGTGCTGTTATAAAGTCACATCATAATGTCGGCGGTCTTCCTTCAGTTGTAGATTTCAAAGAGCTTATTGAGCCTTTAAGACTTCTTTTCAAGGACGAGGTTCGTCAGATGGGTACAGAGCTTGGACTTCCCGATTATATCGTTTGGAGACAGCCTTTCCCAGGTCCGGGACTTGGTATCCGTGTTATCGGCGAGGTAACAGAGGATAAGCTTGAAATTCTTCGTGATGCAGATGCTATTTTCAGAGAAGAAATCAAGAACGCGGGACTTGACAGAAGCATTAACCAGTATTTTGCAGTAATCACAGATCTTCGCTCGGTAGGCGTTATGGGTGATGGCAGAACATATGACTATACAATAGCACTCAGAGGCGTTACAACGACTGACTTTATGACAGCCGATTGGGCAAGAATACCTTATGATGTGCTTGATAGAGTAAGCGTAAGAATTGTTAATGAAGTTAAGCATGTAAATAGAGTATGCTATGATATAACAAGTAAACCGCCCGCAACTATTGAGTGGGAATAATTAACGAAGGCTCAAAAACCCAGTAATATCAAGGTTTTTCGGACTTCGACCACCCCTTTTGATAACAATTTGATAACACCCTTTGAAGCACCCTTTATTCTATATCCCGTATGGTTTGCAGGTTATCAGAATAAACAATGCGTGGATTGGGACTAATGTAACCGTATTATAAGACGATGAAAGCCCTTAACTGTGGATAACGCAGTTAAGGGCTTTTTGTCGTCTTTATTTGTCTTTTAAGTGGTCTTTGAATGCTTCGACCATTGCATCGCTGAGTTCTTGTGAAGGGACTTTAACCCATCCGCTTTCGGTATCGAACTTAGGATAGTTGTAACGCCAACGGTCATATTCCTCTTTGGAGATTTCGCCGTTTCTGTACTTTTCAGCTTGCTTCTGCCAAGCAGCAAAGTATTTCTGAATAGAAGCGTTGCTACCTACTCTGCCGTCAAGACGGATACAAACTTCATCATCGACCTTGTCGATCTTGAAGCCGTAAATATCCTCTAATGTAAAAAGCGTATGCATAAGACCGAGTTCGCTGTCAATGTCCGGTACGGTCAAAGCCAAAGGCGAAACCTCTAATACTTGTGCAAGCGATTGCGTTAAATCTGCTTTGGGTGTTCTTGAGCCGGACTCATATTGAGCCATACGAATGTCGGCGGTCTTTTCGGGAAAACCGACAGCAATACCGAGCCACTTTTGAGTCATACCTTTTAGGTTACGCAAAAAACGTATTCTTTCACCGATTGCCATAGTTATCTTCTCCAATCTATGTGCTGTGAACATAGTATAGCATATACGCTTGGGCGTTGTCAAGATAACCAAAGCAAAAAAGTTAAATATTTTCTTGCAAACCTCTTGACTTAACGGAATTTGCTTGGTATAATGGTTAAACAAATACCGTTAGTGTATTTGCAGAAAATTAAATGACCGTCCGATCAAGCACAAACCGCCAAGACCTTCCGAAAGGAAGTGAGCGCTCCGTAAGGGGACTGCACAGCGCCCATCGACAAGTGGGAATGCCTGCAGGAACTTGTGACGGCAGAACGGCAGCACAAATCACAATTACTATTAAGAAAGGAAGATCAGAATGGAAAACAAATTTATGCGAGTAGAAGAAGTTGCGGAAGTCCTCGAAGTTTCAACTTCATTCGCCTATAAGGTCATAAGACAGTTGAACGATGAGTTAAAAGCTAAAGGCTTCATAACAATCGCAGGGCGTATCAACCGAGAGTATTTCTACGAAAGACTTTATCACAATGGAAAGGTGGTGATATAAATGCCGGTATACAAGAGCGACAACGGCACTTGGTATGTCCTTACCCGATATTTAGATTGGAAGGGCGAACGCAAGCAGAAATGCAAGCGAGGATTTGAAACAAGAAAAGAAGCAGTCGAATGGGAGCGTACCTTTCAGCAGCAGAACGCCGCCGATATGGATATGACCTTTGAAGCCTTCTTTGAGCTTTATGCAAACGATATTAAGCCCCGCTTGAAAGAAAACACTTGGCTGACCAAAGAGCATATCGTGGAAACCAAGATTATGCCTTACTTTGCAAAGCGAATTATCAGCGAGATAACCACGAAGGATGTTATGGCGTGGCAGAATGAACTGCTTGCCTACCGTGACGAAAACCGCAAGCCATATTCGCAGACCTATCTCAAGACCGTCCACAATCAACTCAGCGCCATTTTTAACCACGCTGTCAGACACTATGACCTTCGTTCCAACCCCGCTTCCAAAGCCGGAAATATGGGCACAGAGGAACGCAAGGAAATGAAGTTTTGGACAAAAGACGAGTATAAAAAGTTTGCGGATGAAATGATGGACAAACCCGTTTCCTACTATGCTTTTGAGGTTTTATATTGGTGCGGCATCCGTGAAGGCGAACTGTTGGCATTAACCTCTGCCGATTTCGATTTTGTAAAAGGTACGCTTACCATTAACAAATCCTATCAGCGTTTGAAAGGGCGGGATGTGATTACCACACCTAAAACCAAGAAAAGCAACCGTACCATTAAAATGCCGCAGTTTCTTTGTGAAGAAATGCAGGATTATCTCGGTATGCTCTACGGCGTGGGCAAAAAAGACCGCATTTTCAATATCTCAAAGCATTATTTGAGCAGAGAGATGGAGCGTGGCTCAAAAGCCGCAGGGGTAAAGCGTATTCGTATTCACGATCTCAGACACAGCCATATTTCCCTTTTAATTGATATGGGATTTTCGGCGGTGGCAATCGCTGACCGTGTAGGACACGAAAGCATTGAGATAACCTACCGATACGCACATCTGTTTCCATCAAAGCAAGTGGAAATGGCAAAGAAATTAGATTATGAAAGGATGGATATAACCAATGTCTGCTAAAAATCTTGACCGTCACAACCGTTGGAGAAGCAAAACTGTTGCTTTCCGTATGTCTCCCGAAGAAGCCGATCAGCTCGATACGAACGTAAGGCTGTCGGGACTGACTAAACAAGACTACCTTTGTTCTCGCTCCTTGCAGCAGGAGATAACGGTAGTCGGTAATCCGAGAGTGTATAAGGCACTTCGCAATGAGCTTGCCGCTGTTCTTTCAGAACTGAAGCGTATCGAAAGCGGCGGCAACGTAACCGATGAACTGCTCGACACCATTGAGCAGATAAACACCACCTTATATGGAATGAAAGGAGACGGCGGCGTTGGCGTATAAAACCGAAAAGACTGTTCCCAATGTATCTGTTGGCGCAGATACGGAACAGTCTTCTCAAAAATGTACTGTCCTTATTATAACCGACTTCTCCTTCAATTTCAATAGTTTTGATGAAAATTGAAAGGAGGTAATGCCTATGGCAGAACTTAAAATCATCAGTATGGATGAGGTTGCCGTCGAGGAAGTGGAATGGTTGTGGTATCCCTATATCCCATACGGGAAACTGACAATCATTCACGGTGACGGCGGCGAAGGTAAAACAACCTTGATTTTGCGGTTGGCGGCGCTGTTGTCGAGGGGAGAAAAACTTCCCTGCGACGATACCGCACGTGAGCCGATCAAAATCATCTATCAGACCGCAGAGGATGGACTTGGTGATACCATCAAGCCCCGCCTGCTTGCAGGCAATGCGGACTGCTCACAGATTAAGGTGATAGACGAATCCGAAGCGGCGCTTACAATGCTTGACGAGCGTGTAGAAAAGGCTATTGCTGAAACGGGAGCAAGGGTAATTATCTTGGATCCGATGCAGGCGTATATCGGCGCTAAGGTCGATATGAACCGAGCGAACGAAGTCAGAAATATTCTCTCCCAACTTGGCAGGATCGCAGAGAAATATCGCTGTGCGATTATCCTTGTAGGGCATTTGAACAAGGCGCAGGGTAATAAATCCAATTATAGAGGTCTTGGCTCTATTGACTTTCAAGCAACGGCACGAAGCGTCCTTGTGGTCGGCAGAGTAAAGGACAAGCCGGAGGTGCGTGTGGCAGCACATCAAAAGTCATCACTTGCACCGGAAGGTAAACCTATTGCCTTTGAACTGAGCGAAGCAAACGGGTTTCGATGGCTCGGTCATTATGATATTTCTATCGACGATCTTCTCAGCGGTGTTAGTCGTGAGAAGAAATCCGATATGGCTGAAAGCCTCATCGTTGACTGCCTTTCCGATGGGAAGTATCCGCAACAAATCGTGCTGCAGAAAGCACAGCGTTTGGGTATCTCCAAACGAGTGCTTGACGAAGCGAAGAAAACGCTGAGGGTGCGGTCTGTTAAGGAAGGCAGTCAATGGTATTGGGAACTACCCGATGAAAAAGAAGCAGGCAACTTTTAAGGTTGCAACATTGCAAAGGTGCGGGACTTTCGCAATCTTGCAATGTTCTTTTTCGGGTGGTAGTGAGCAATACGAAAGTTTCGGCGGGGTGCAGGGTGCCATTTTCAAAGGGCAGCTCTGCTGGGTGCTTACCGCAGTAAGCAGGGCAACGCCCTACACCCCCCTCGGAGAGCCCACGACATCTTTGCAGCAGAATTGCTGAAAGTGTCATAGTGGGTTACACACTTTGAAAAAGTTGTGTAACAGCGGCTCTCCAAAATTTCGCCTATGGAAAGGAAGTGAGAAGATGGCGAAGGAAAATTTTAGTGTCGCTCGTGTGGAAACCCGAACGAGAGCATCTGTCGGCAAGTTTGAGCGACACATTGAACGCAAAAACGAGAGTTATGAAAATATGAACGTTGACCTCTCCCGTACCCCGATGAACGTTAGCTTTAAGGGTTGCGGTGAGCTGACCTATAATGAATATCTCGACCAAATGATTGCCGCAGAAACGGTATCGCTGAAAGGCTTGAAACCCGATGCGAAGGTCTTTGACGAGATGATTATGGATGTCAACACCGAGTATTTTGAGAAGAACGGCGGCTATGATTTTGCTTGCAGATTCTATGAAGAAGCGTTCCGCTTTGCAGAAAAAATATACGGCAAGGACAATATTATTTCAGCCGTAATGCACGCTGACGAGCTGAACGTAGCAATGACCGAGAAATACGGCAGACCGATTTATCACTACCATTTGCACATTATGGCATTGCCGGTGGTGGATAAAGAAGTCCGTTGGTCAAAGCGGTGCAAGAGCCCCGAACTTGTGGGAACGGTCAAAGAGGTCATTCATCAAGTAAGCCATTCAAAGAAATGGCGTTCCGAAAAAGCACTTGACGAAGACGGAAATCCCATTCTCAACAGCAAAGGGAAACAAGTTTATCACGCTTCCTACAGTGTTCTGCAAGACAAATTTTATGAGCATATGCAGAGTGCAGGCTTTAACGGTTTTAGCCGTGGAGAGCGTGGCAGCACCGCTGAAAATCTCACCTCGCTTGAACACAAAATTAAGCAGGATCAAAAGCGGCTGTCCGATCTGCAAGAGAAAATTGCCGATGTGCAGGTGCGTTATGATGACAAGAAAACCGCTTCAATGACTTTTATGGAGATAGACAATTCCGGCAAAAAATCTCTCACGGGAAAATACACCGTGTCGGCAGAGGACTATCAGAAGCTGACTTCTCTTGCGAAGCGTAGCTACTCGGCAGAGTCCGAGGTGCGAAAATTGCAAGACCAAAACCGATATTTGTCACGGCAAATATGGTCGTTACAGTCGGAAGTTTCTCGGCTGAAGGAAGCGTTATCTGAGCTGACTGAGAAGTGCCGCCCATACCTTGAAGCATTAAAAGCAGCTCCGAAAGCGGTTAAGGAATTTATAGACGGTATTCTTGAACGCTTCAAAAAGCAGGAAAAGAGCATTATGTATGAGCCGATTCCTGCACCCAAAAATCAACCCCAAGAGCGTGGGCAACGCTCAAAAAATAGAAATTATGAAAGGTAGGAACACACAATGAAACAGCATTTCACAGACGAAAGAACCGGCATCCGCTACACTTTGCAAGGCGATTATTATCTGCCCGATCTGCAATTACCACCCGAAAAAGAAACCGAAATCGGCTTATGGGGGCAGCGGCATTTACGGTATCTAAAGCAAAACCGGAAGGTTTTATACACCAATTTGCTCACCACCGGAAAACTCAATGACCACCTTACCGAGATCGACAAGCAGGCTGAGGATATGTTTTTTCGGCTCGTAAAACAGATGGCAGAGCGTGAGGGAGTGACGGAAAAACTCAAAGCGGATAATCAAATGGAGTGGGTTGGTCGTATGAATAATATCCGCAGCAGAGCCACAGAAATTGTAAATGCAGAATTGATATTCGCATAACGTCAGCGGCGGCAGGGAGATAAAAATCCCTGCCGTTAATTCATTATGCGTATTGACAATAATATAAATTTCGTATATAATATTTATATTATCACGATTATGGGAGAATATTATGGAAAAGAAACCTGCCATTGTTGCACATAGATTGACCGAGCTGAGAGAAGGGATACACGTCTCACAAGCAAGGCTTGCGGCTGTTTTTGATTTAGATCAGCCTGCCATCTTTCGCTATGAAAACGCTCAATCCTTTCCGCCTTACGGTGTGTTGATGAAGTATGCGGATTTTTTCAATGTATCGTTGGATTATATTTTCGGAAGATGTGACGAGCCGCATGGACAGTTGTACGATGCTCAGCCGAAGCCGTTAGAGGACACGCAATTATCATCGTTTCTTTCGATGTGCTTTGATCCGTCATCGTCGGCTAATGCAAAATTGAAAGAGGCGGTTCGCAGGATATTGCAGGAGGAAACTGCCAATCGTGAAATAACAAATGGAGAAACAGAAAATGAATGTTGAGAAATTTATAAGAAATGAAAAAACGGTTGCCGTGATCACGGGAGCTGAAAAAGTATTGACCGATGTGCAATCGGCACTTGACCTCATTATGACCGCTAAATATGAGGTAGGCACAAATCTGATTGCCATTGAAAAAAGTGCCGTAGCCGATGACTTCTTTATCCTTAGTCGAGGTCTTGCGGGCGAGATGCTCGAAAAATTCATCACCTATCAAGCAAAACTCGCCATCTTCGGAGATTATTCTCACTATACAAGCAAGCCGCTGAAGGATTTTATTTACGAGAGTAATAAAGGCAAGGATGTGTTCTTTGTTGCTACGCAGGATGAGGCACTTGAAAGGTTGACGAGATAATTGTCAATAAGCAAAATTGATATTCGCATAACGTCAGTGACGGCAGGGAGAATAAAATTTCTCTGCCGCCGCTTCTTTTTTTTTGCAAAACCTATTGACAAACATCTATGTATTGCATATAATACATATAGATGATTGTCTATTGGAGGTGTTTCGGATGGATGAAAAAAAGATGGCGTTGATCTTCAAAGCATTTTGCGATGAAAACCGTATCCGCATTTTGAAAATGCTCCGAAGCGGCGAAAAGTGTGCTTGTAAAATGCTTGATGAACTCAATGTAACACAGCCTACGCTGTCCCATCATATGAAAATTCTTTGTGACTCCGGTATTGTGCTTGGTCGCAAAGAAGGTAAGTGGATGTATTATTCCATTTCGGCAGAAGGGGCGAAAGTCGCTGCGGATTGTATAAAGGAGTTAACATCCGCCCCAAAGGGATAACAAGTCGTGATGTGAAAAGCAGGAAGTCCAATCTTTTCCGCACGACTTCCTTTAACACCTATATATAGACACATCTCAATATATTTATGTATGAAAGGAGCTTTTTCTTATGGAAGCACTAAAAACTGTGTGGAACTTCATCCAAGATGAAGTTCTCGGAATGAATTGGCTGGATCGGCTTCTTGCAACGATTCTGAATGCCGTTGGGTTGGATACAACCGGCAAGATCGGCAGCAGCATTCATTTCTTTATCTATGATACCATCAAAATTATGGTATTGCTCGGTGTGGTGATTTTGATTATTTCGTATATTCAAAGCTATTTCCCGCCGGAGCGAACAAAGAAGATACTCGGCAGATTTCACGGAATTGGAGCAAATATTGTTGCCGCTTTGCTTGGTACAGTAACGCCTTTCTGTTCTTGCTCGTCTATCCCGTTATTTATCGGCTTTACAAGTGCGGGACTTCCTCTCGGTGTAACATTTTCGTTCCTTATTTCTTCCCCGATGGTCGATCTCGGCAGCCTTGTGTTGTTGATGAGCATTTTCGGTTGGAAAGTTGCTGTACTCTACGTCATACTCGGTCTTGTTATTGCCGTTCTTGGCGGCACAATTATCGAGAAGCTTCACCTTGAAAATCAAGTGGAGGAATATATCCGAAACGGTCATACCCTTGAAGTACCGCAAGAGGAACTGCATTTCAAAGACCGTATGAAATTTGCGTGGGAGCAGGTGGCTGAAACTGCAAAGAAGGTATTTCCCTATGTATTGGTTGGAGTCGGTGTCGGCACCTTTATCCATAACTGGATACCGGAAGACTTTATCGTAAAGGTGCTTGGCGATAACAATCCGTTCGGTGTTATCCTTGCAACTGTCGCAGGTATTCCTATGTATGCAGATATTTTCGGCACAATTCCGATTGCAGAAGCTTTACTTGCAAAGGGTGCTTTGCTTGGTGTAGTTTTGTCCTTTATGATGGGTGTTACAACGCTGTCCCTGCCTTCTATGATTATGCTTCGCAAGGCAGTTAAGCCAAAGCTGCTTGCCATCTTTATTGGAGTATGTACGGTAGGAATTATTGTGGTTGGATATTTCTTTAATCTGATCCAACCTTTGATTATATAAAATTTGGAGGTAATAATTATGGCATTATTTGGTTTTGGAAAGAAGAAAGAAAAAGAAATAAACGCTCCTGTTTGTACTTGCAATGGTAACTGTTCCGTGTCTGAAACAGTTGAACCGGAAAATTTGAATAACTGTTGTCAAGACATACAAGGCAGAATTTGCTGTATCAAGGTATTAGGTTCAGGGTGTTGTCATGCTCTTTATGAGAACACACAATCCGCCGTTAAAGCAATGGGGATTTCCGTAGAAGTAGAATATATTACGGACTTGAAAAAGGTTATGGAATATGGTGTTATGCACATTCCGGCGCTTGTGGTGAACGAGCAGGTGGTTTCAATGGGCAAGGTGTTGAAAACGGCAGATGTGGTGAAACTGCTCTCCGAATGGAACAAGTAAAATTTATCACTATGATTAACGGCGGCAGGGAGAATAAAACTCCTTGCCGCCGCTTTACTTTGTAAAACAGGTAGAAAAAGTCATATTTCTGTGATATAATACATTAAAAATGAACTTTCAAGTTTGAAAACAAAGGCAGGCACAGTTATGTTTGAAGATATTTTCCATAGAAGAAAGCTAAATATCGAAAAACTACAGAGTTTCGGTTTTGAAATGCGAAATGGTAGCTTTGAATATACTGTGCCTATTATGAACGAAGCCTTTTTGCTTACCGTTTTGGTGACGAAGAACGGCAATGTCGATACACGACTTGTAGAAAAAGAAACCGATGAGCCGTATGTTTTGTATAAGACGAGTGCGGCAGGCTCTTTTGTAGGTGAAGTAAGAACCGAGATCGGGAGCGTTCTTTCAGAGATCGCTGGTAAATGCTTTGATTTTTCCGTTTTCAAAAACGACCAAACGCTTGCGGTTATCGATTATGTTCGGGATACATACGGTGATGAACTTGAATATCTATGGGAAAAGTTTCCCGACAATGCCGTATGGAGAAGAAAAGACAACCAAAAATGGTACGGCGCAATTCTTACCGTATCGGGACGCAAGTTGGGACTCCCGACCGATGAAATTCTTGAAATTATAGACCTGCGGCTTGAAAAGGAACTTATGGAGCAGACGATTGACAACGTCCGCTATTTCCCCGGTTGGCACATGAACAAAAAGAATTGGTACACGATTATCCTTGACGGTCGCATACAGACCGAGGAAGTTTGCACTCGGATTGACGAAAGCTACCGACTTGCAAAAAAGTGAATTTGAAGGTGATTTTAATGATAACTGTAAAAATTATAGATAGTGATAGAAAAGACGATATTAACATTCCCAATCACCCTTTCCGACTATTCGGACTGATGCTGCCGTCCTACAACAACGGCAAATGGGATCATACGGAGCTTGTATTCCCGCCCGAAAACCACACCCAAATGTGCTTTCCCGACGAGAATTACAATTATGATAAGATGGCAAAGAAGCACATTTTTATCGGCGCATACGACGGGGACAAATGCATTGGTCTTGCCATTCTGCGCCACGATATGTTCAAATATATGTACCTTTATGACTTGAAGGTCAACGCCGAGTATCGCAGTAAAGGTGTCGGCAAAATGCTGATTGACGAGTCCAAAAAGGTCGCAAAGGATAACGGCTACATCGGCGTTTACACGCAAGGTCAGGACAACAATCTCGGTGCCTGCCACTTTTATCTTGGCAACGGCTTTGAGATCGGTGGGCTGAACACCCACGTGTATAACGGCACGTCGCAGGAGAACAAGAAGGATATTTTCTTCTACTATACGAACAAATAAGTGAGGAAAACGACAATGATACGCAAAATGCAAATAGCAGATTACAGCGATGTATATAACCTATGGCTTGCCAATAAAGGCATGGGGCTAAACGATGTAGACGATTCAGAAAGTGGCATTGTCCGTTTTCTTGACCGCAACCCCGATACCTGCTTTGTCGCAGAGCGCGACGGTAGGCTTGTCGGTGTCATTATGGCAGGCAACGACGGTAGGCGCGGATTTATCTATCACACAGCGGTGCATCCCGACTATCACAGACAAGGCATTGGATCGGCGCTCGTGTCGGCGGCACTGGAAACCTTGAGGTCTGTCGGCATAACTAAAGTAGCGCTTGTGGTGTTTGAGCGAAATCAAGGCGGCAACGCCTTTTGGGAAAAGCAAGGTTTTACGGTCAGGAACGACCTTACCTACCGCAACAAAGCCCTTGTGGAAATGGTACGAAAGGATACTTAAAATGAACTTCGATACGATAAAAAAGAAATTAGAAGCCCTCGGTTACAAGGTATCCTGCTTTGATACGACAGCAGAAGCGACCGAGTACATAAACGGCGAGATTGATGGCAAGACCGTCGGCTTCGGTGGCTCTATGACGTTAGAAGAAATGGGGCTTTACAAGGCACTTTCCACACATAACGACGTGCGTTGGCATCAGCGTATTCCTGAAGGCAAAACGAGTAAAGAGGTGCGCCTTGCCGCAAATGCCGCCGAGATCTACGTGTCCTCGGTCAACGGACTTGCCGAAACGGGCGAGATCATCAATATCGACGGCAACTGCAATCGTGTGGCATCAATCTTTTACGGACACGAAAAGGTGTATCTTGTCGCAGGCGAAAACAAAATTGCCAAAGACTACGACAGCGCACTTTGGCGTGCGAGAAATATCGCATCGCCTCTGAACGCCCGCCGCTTCGGACTCAAAACGCCCTGCGCCGTTGGTGAGCTTCGTTGCTATGATTGCAAAAGTCCCGAACGTATCTGCCGAGGACTGTCGGTGTTATGGTCAAAGCCGATGACGGGCGAGTTTGAGATTATTTTGATTGGAGAAAAATTGGGATATTGATAAATAAAAATTTGATAAGTAATAAGAGTGAAATATAGATACTGATATTGCGAAGGTGATGTGTGATTTAAGATAAGGCAAGGCTTTTGGTTTATAGATATTTCCTTGTAACCCTTGAAATTCCAAGCAAAATCGTTTATAATACTTATATACCACTTGTTATTATCCACGATGTTACTATTCTTGTTATCAACCTCGATAACAAAATGATAACAGGAGCTTTTTAAGTCAGGATAATACGAATACATTAGATAATCAAGAGGATACGAAGCAATAATCGCTAAACAAAATGTGTTAAGTTAAGCTTCGTAAGAAGAGTGGGAATAAATTAAATTAGGCTTTTGAGTCCCGGAAAACCTTGATATTACAGGGTTTTCCGGGATTCTTGTTTTTTACTGGCTACAAATTGGCTACATCAGGCATTTTTTCGTAGCCATCATCGTTTGTGGCTATGGCATCAAGCTGAGCGGCAACTTCGGTCTGCTTGTTCGGGTACAGATGGCTGTAGGTTTCCATGGTGGTTTGCACCCTTTCGTGTCCCAAGCGTTTTGCTACCAGAAGTGGCGTACAGCCCATGTCAATCAGCAAACTGGCGTGGGTATGACGTACATCGTGCACCCTGATTTTCTGTGTTCCGGAGTGGTCACAACCATACTTCATCTGTCTGCCGACCCAGCCCCTATCATAAGGGAAAATACGGTCTGTCGGCTGTACATCGTAGAGCTTTGCCAGATAGTCTTTCAGACAGCTTTCCAGTACCTTAGGCATGACCACCTCACGGTAGCCAGCTTCTGTCTTAGGCGGATAGATATAGTCTTTTCCGTTCAGACGCTGGTAGTTCTTGTTGACAGAAATAATGTGTCTGTCAAAGTCGATATCCTCTGGTGTCAGAGCCAGTAGCTCGCCAACACGCAACCCGGTGTAGTACATCACCGTAAAGATTGCGTATCCAACAGGTCTTTCCTCCATGGCTTCGATAAACACCTTGAATTCCTCGTTCGTCCAGAACAGCATTTCATCGGCGTTTTTCTTACCCATAGTTCCTGCCTTGTGACAGGGGTTCTCTCTCAGCCCATAGAACTTCACCGCAAAGTTGAAGGCTGCGGTGAGCTGGTTGTTGATGGTTCGCAAATAGGTTGGCGAATAACATTTGCCGTTGGGACGGCGGTAGTGAATCAGCTCGTTTTGCCAATTGCGAATATCGGTCGGCTTGATGGCATTGATCGGCATCTCACCGAAGTAAGGAAGGACCTTCTTATCGAACAGGTAGCGCTTGTTGGCTAAAGTTGTTTCTCTGAGACGAGGATCAGCATCTTTCATATAGAGTGCAACGAAATCCTTAAACTTCATGCCCAGGCTACCATCTGCCTGACTGATAAAATCACGTTCCCATTGTACGGCTTCTTTCTTGGTATTGAAGCCTCTTTTCTTTTTGTGAATCTCCTTTCCTGTCCAATCCTTTACTCGGATTTGAGACATCCATTTTCCTGTGCTTTTGTCTCTTGTTACTGACATTGTGTTCTCCTTTTCTATCCCAATGTCAGACCTTAATTACTTCTCAGAGCCGAACTCCTTTTCAAGATAAGCTCTGCGACGAGCCAAGCGCTCGTCCTCGTCAAGTTCTTCCGGTTTCACACATTCCACGGAAGCCCCAGCATAGTACGCAAGGGTCTGCTCTTGCCAGCTATGTAATGCTGCAGGAGTACAGTTGTAGCTGCGCATATCCTCACGCATCTCTTCCCATTGTTCCAAGAACAGGCACATATCCGCATTGTGGTCGGCATCCATTTCCTTGCCGTTGAAACGGATGGAACAGGTCCACTCATTGCTGCGGGGCGGTTTCTGCACATCTACATTGAATTTAAGCGAAGAAACCTTGTCCAGTTCAAACAGGAAGTTCATTATGTCTGCAAGACTTCTGATCGGCGCCGTATTGGTTTCATAGCCAAGAATAAAGGTCGGCGTAGTATCAAGATGTTTTGCCAGTGCATTGACGACATCAATGGAAACCTCGATTTCTCCGGTTTCATACTTCTGCATGGTGCGCAGAGATTTGCCGATTAGGTTTGCCAGTTGTGTCTGATTCAGCCCTTTGCGTTTTCGTAGTGTTTTTATCCGCTGGCCGATTATGGAATAATCGAAATTGTCCATATATCATTCACCTCGTCCATATCATATCACAGGATAATGCGAATTGCAAGTACATATTTTTATTCTGCAAGTATTGACAAAAGCATCCTTTGTTCGTATAATGAAAACGTATTAAAAGTGCGTATTTATAAAATGCTATGGAAATTAGTGAATTATACATACGCAAATCATCTTTTGAACACAGGAGGTACTAATGAGAGCACAGTTTATCACCGCAGAAGAAGTCCAGCAGATTTTGAATGTGAGCCGCAGCAAGTCCTATCAGGTCATCCGAGATCTGAACAAAGAACTGAAAAGTATGGGCTATCACACCATTGCCGGCAAATGCCCTATCCAGTTCTTCAAGCAAAAGTTCTACGACCTGGAAATTGGAGGTGAAAGCGCTTGATGGGAGAAAAAGAAAAAACGACCGTCCCGATTCCATCTGTTGGCGCAGATGGGGAACAGTCGCTTTCCTATGTAACAAATGAAATTATAGCAACTGGCAACGAAGAAATCGATCCCATAGATGAAAGTATGGAGGAGATGCTTCGTCAGATGCAGAGAATGTCGGACCCGTCCTATCTGGCTACCATGACTATGAGCCAGCTGTATGATACTGTATACGAAAGCAGACTACCAATTATTGACGGTTTGCTTTATCCCGGCACCTATCTGTTTGTAGGCGCTCCCAAGGTCGGCAAATCATTCCTGATGGCGCAGATCGCCTATCATGTCAGCACAGGACAAGCACTCTGGAACTATCCTGTCCATGCGGGTACGGTCTTATACCTTGCCTTGGAGGATGACTACAGGCGTTTACAGGAGCGTTTATCCCGTATGTTCGGAGTAGAGGGTACAGATACCCTCCACTTCGCAACTTGCGCCAAACAGCTCGGTGCAGGGCTTTACGAACAGCTGACTCGTTTTGTATCAGAGCACAGAGACACTCGGTTGATTATCATTGATACTTTGCAGAAAATCAGAGAAGCCAACGGAGACAGATACAGCTATGCAAGCGATTATGAAATGATTGGTCAGCTAAAACACTTTGCAGATCAGACTGGCATTGCGCTGCTGCTGGTGCATCACACCCGAAAACAGCAAGCTGATGATAAGTTTGATATGATTTCCGGCACCAATGGATTGCTCGGCGCTGCCGACGGAGCTTTCGTTCTGCAAAAAGAAAAACGCACAGTCAATACGGCTGTACTGGAAGTGTCCGGCAGAGACCAACCAGAGCAAAGACTAATTCTAAAAAAGGATATGGAACGTCTTGTTTGGGAGCTGGAAAAATCCGAAACAGAACTGTGGCAGATTCCGCCAGATCCGATTCTGGAAAAGGTTGCAGCTTTGCTGTCGGAAGAAATTCCAGAGTGGAGTGGAACACCAACGGAACTGGCAGAAGCCTTACAGTTAGAGGTAAAGCCCAATCTTTTGACAAAACACCTGAATGTCAATGCAAGCAGGTTGCTTCACGAGTGCCAGACTCAATATGAAAATATTCGCACTCACGCAGGGAGAAGAATCATCTTAAAACGAGTTTCAGAGCAGCGTGACGGTTGTGACGATGATTTTGATAGTGGTGGCGGTACCTAAAACACCGTCACCATCGTCACCACCGACACGGACAGGAAAGGAACGAATCGAAAATGAAAAATGTGCAAATCCCTTATGATTTATTTGTCGCTTTGCTCCAATATCATCTGATGATGGATGACGATTATGCGGATGAAATCCGATATGGCTTGGAGCAAAAATTGGAAGCTATGGTGCGGCATGAATGGTATGCAAAGTACAAGACTGCCCCTACCCTGGAAGAACGAGAAGCAGCCCGCCAGCGCTATTTGGATGAACGTGGAGTTCCGCAGAGCTTCCGATGGACAACTTCTCCTTGGGAGAGATGACAGGAGCGTGCCACGCTCCTGTTAGTTGCAGATAAGAGAGTGATGATTGCAGCGGTTCCACCGAAAGTGGGTGTTCCCCACTTAGTGATTTTGCGGTCATCACTTTTTTGTTGTAAAGATGAAAATGAAAAATTTTGTTTCTTATAAAACGATTGGAAAATCGTGCAGCCGGTATCGCAGATACCGTTCAAAGGGGCTTGGGGATGCTTCCCCAACAAGCAAATTTGTGAAGATTGACCCAGAGGGAAAATCGAGAAAATGAGTGAACCTGTACAGGTTTACACTGCTTGCCGATTTGTAAAACGAGAGAACATTAACCTATGCGAAATGATTTTTTCAGCACAGAGGATAGATTGATTTTTAAGAATGCTTATGTTACACTGTTACACAGATACACAAGTAAATGTGTTACGAGGTATAAGATTATGGCTGAAAGAAATATGGTGAATCTTATGATTACAATGACAAAAGAGGAACGAAAAGCTCTAAAGCAGATTGCGCTTAATAAAGATATGACGGTTTCTGCGTTAATCCGTTTGTGGTTGCAGGAACAACAGGAAAGTGAGGTGAAGGAATAATGGCAAAGAACGCCAGCTTTGATCGTGCAAGAAAGGCAAAGCAGGATGAGTTTTATACACAGCTTACTGATATAGAAAGAGAAATGCGCTATTTCAAGCAACACTTCAATGGGAAAACAGTACTCTGTAACTGTGATGACCCTTTTGAAAGCAATTTCTTTAAGTATTTTGTCTTGAATTTTAATCGCTTAGGCTTGAAAAAATTGATCGCAACTTGCTATTTTTCCTCTCCTGTTGCAGGGCAGCAACTACAGTATTATGAAAATAGTGATGGACAGTTAGCTTTTAGCTTTGGCGAAAACTGCATTGAGGACGAAAATTCTAAACGACCATATAAAGCCATTGTAACAAAGGTTTATGATACAACTGGTGATGGTGGCGTAGACATGGTTGATGTTGCGGAGTTGTTCAAGTCAGGAGAAAACGAACTGACAGAGCTTAATGGGGACGGAGATTTCCGAAGCACAGAGTGCATAGAACTACTGAAAGAGGCTGATATTGTTGCTACAAATCCGCCTTTCTCATTGTTCAGAGAATATATTGCTACCCTTATGGATTATGAGAAAAGCTTTATAATAATCGGAAGCACCAATGCCATTTCCATGAAAGAGATTTTCCCATTGATGCAAAGTGATAAAATGTGGTTGGGTGCACCATTCCAGTCTGGAAATGCGTATTTTTATATTCCAGAGGGTGTTGATACCTCTCAATATGCGAAAGGTGTTTATGATCCAGAAACACGCAGAGTTAAATTCCGTAATTGTTGTTGGTATACTAATCTGGATTTTCGTCTTAGACATGAAAAAATGATACTTGTGAAAAGGTATTCTCCCGAGGAGTACCCTTCATACGAAAATCTTGAAAACAGTATCAATGTGAATAAAATTGTGGACATTCCTTGTGATTTCGCAGGATTGATGGGTGTGCCTATTACATTCATGAGTCAATATAATCCAGAACAGTTTGAAATCTTGGGATTGAGCAGAGAGATGACTTTGCCTGGCAAGACTGGTATGAGTGCCGAATTTGTTCAAGATTATTTTGCTCAAGGCGGGACAGCACAGATTTCAGAGGGGCACCCTGATTTGTGTTACTACGATTCGGATGGAAAATGCGTTGTTCCATATCGTAGGGTTATTATACGAAACAGAAATCCCGAACAGCCTAAGGAGAGATAAATTGTGGAAATAAAAGAATTAAAAGTTACAATAGGCGAAGTTTATGAAGGATATTTCAATGATGCAGAGGAAGGCGTTGTTGGTTATAATGAGCTTCTTGATATTCGTCCTAAATATCAGAGGGAATTTGTTTATAAAGACAAGCAACGTGATGAAGTAATCCGCACCGTAATGAAAGGCTTGCCGCTGAATGTCATTTATTGGTGCAAGGTCAAGAAAGAGGACGGAACAGACGGATTTGAAGTGCTTGATGGTCAGCAGCGTACCATTTCCGTATGCGAATATGTGGATGGCTCTTTCTCTGTTGATGATAAGTATTTCTATAATCTGCCTGTGGATAAGAAAAAGCAGATTTTGGATTATCCTCTATTCGTTTATGTGTGCGATGGAACTGATTCTGAGAAACTGGAATGGTTCAGAATCATCAATATTGCTGGCGAACAGCTCACAGATCAGGAACTGCGAAATGCGGTGTATGCCGGTTCATGGGTTTCTGATGCGAAGAGATATTTTTCAAAGACCGGATGTGCTGCAGACACACTTGCTGGAGACTACCTAAAGGGAGCTTCTATCCGTCAGGAATATCTGGAAACGGCAATTCTATGGGCTGCCAGTGCTGAAGGAAAAACGATTGAAGCCTATATGGCTCAGCACCAGAATGACCCAAGTGCAGTTATCCTCTGGAACTATTTCCGTTCTGTGATTGATTGGGTTCAGGCTATCTTCCCTAAGAAACGTAAAGAAATGAAAGGGCTGCCTTGGGGATTGTTCTACAATGTACATGGCAAGAGAACTGACCTCGATCCTAAAAAGCTGGAATTGGAAATTCAACGCCTTATGGGTGACGAAGATGTTACAAAGAAATCCGGTATATATGAGTATTTGCTGACAGGCGAAGAAAAGAAATTGTCCATTCGTACATTTGACCGCCGTGATGCACTGGCGGCTTATGAGAAACAGGGGCATAAGTGTCCTATCTGTGGTGAAGCATTCGAGTTTGAGCAGATGCACGCAGACCATATCACACCATGGTCTAAGGGTGGTAAAACTACACCGGAAAACTGCCAGATGCTTTGCCGTGATTGCAATTTGAAGAAGGGCGCACAGGAATAATTTATGAGAGCAAATTATACATTCGTTTAGAAGGAGCATTATGGGTGTAAGGTTAACGAGCATAAGCACACCTGTGGGTGGAGTTTCCTGGGAATATACCAAGGCAGAGGGGCACGCTACTTCTCTGCCGATATTCCCGGGTCAAAAAATTAAAGTTTTTATTAGTTCGATTTGTGGTGTAGAGAAATACGATAAAGTAAGAGCTGACTTAAAAAGTGCTATTGAGAGCACACAATTAGCAGATGCATACACTTTTGAGAGTAAGGGTGCCTCTACACTGTCTGCTGGATCCCATTACACATGGGCATTGGAAGATAGTGATATTTGCATTTTCTTAATAGATAATGCAGACGGAATCAATCCAGGGGTACAGGCGGAAATCGACACTGTCAAAAAACATAATATTAAGGCTTTGTACTATTTCTGTGATGAAACACAAAAAGAAAAAACTGCATTGGAACAAAGCTTGATGGGAGCACATTTTGCCAAAAGTAAAACCGTTCACAGTTTTAGCGAATTAAGCCAAGATGGAGCGCAGGCGTTGATAGATGATATCGTTGCTATATATCACTACTACTGTACTGGAAGAATAGTTTTGAACTCCGGTGAAAATGATGAAATTCAAGCAGTAGACGTTGTTGGTACAGAAAAGTATCAGCTTCCTACTATTCCTAAATCTACATTAAAAAATGTGGATAAATGTAGAGATTACTTTTTGAAATTTGTACTTGGATATCCCCGAGGCAGATACCAAGATGAAGCGGAAAAAACAAGTGAATTTGATGATTGGGGCATCCAGTTTCTCCCTATATTATTTGAAGGTAAATCTATCAAACACTTCAATACTGCAATGTATCTGGATGCATTGAAAGCACAGCAAGATAATGAACATTATCAAGTCGTTCAGATTCGCTGGCAAGCAATTCAGGCATATTTTGCTGGAGATATCGAAAAGTGTGTAGAGCATCTTGAAGCAGCATTAAATCTTGCAAAAGAAACTAATCAACCTACATGGATCATAAAAGATATTCTGGTGGATTTGCGCAATCAGCACTGGACTCGTTGCACTGCAAGAAATGAGTATTCTGATACACCTGCACAAAAGGAGTTAACAGAAAGTAGCGAAGAACTTTATTATCCGATTCTGGACCGCATCCATGAATCGTTACATGAAAAATACATAGAGGGTTTGTATAAGAAGAAAACAAGTTCTCCTTATTCAGTTACCATAGGCAACAACTTAGACCAGTATGGTGAAATGCTTGCAAGTTCTCTTATTGTATCTATGTATAATGGTTCATTGACTCATATTTTACTTATTTACGAGAAAATCAGGAATTTTGTATTTTATTTGAGCTGTAAATATGATGATTGGAATCTTAGACTCAATCTGTACAAATTTGCGATTTTTGAAGGAAAAGAAAAGGAAGTCAAAGGTATTCAGGACTCTTATCCGGAGGTTTTGAATAATTTAACCGCTGACGAAGCAGCATCAATTATGGATTTTTGTTTGAACCATCCAATAAAGTACAAGAGATTAAGCATCCAACTGTTGGCATTCGGTTCAGTAGGATATTTTCTGGATGATAAATGCTATGAATCTTGCGAAAAATCCATTGTTGGAGAAATCAAATCGTGGTTGAGTAGTGATACTTCTGTTGTGGCTATAGGACAAAACATATTCAAGTGTCTCTCCGGAGTAGCTTATCGTATGTCACAAGATATGCTCGGTGAAATATGCTGTCAATTCATTGACAGGCATTATAGTCGCTGGTATATGGATATGTTTAAGTTCATTACTAATTGCATTGATCTTAGAAAAATGAGTGATGCTTCTGCAAAAGCGCTGGTTGAACATATTAATTGTGTGCTTGGCAGTGAAAAAGAACGAGAGCAGATAAAACATTCTCCTGTCTTTTTGTGTGTTCTCAGAAAGCAAAATCGTTCTCTTACAGAGGAAATGGATAAAAAGATAGCTGAATACTTATCAAGCTATTACGAAGGTACCTATAAATTAGAAACCAACGAAGATGAAAATCAAGATATGCCTGTGTTCGTGAAAGAATATGTAGAATGTATTAGAAAAAGCAATGAAACACAGGGAAAAGATGGTGTTTATTTCGGACATGGCACATGTGAGATTGCAACAGTTAGATCCATTTTGTTAGGAAAAGAGCTCACATTCGATACAGATACCATGGACATGCTTATCTCGGTAGTTGCAGATACTCTTCTGATTTCCAAAGAAGGAATTTCTACAAAACTTGATGCGATAGCGCTTCTCATTTGTATTGCAGTAAAATATCCTGAAGACTATACAAGAAATCAATGGGTATATGAAAAACTGTTTGAGCAGCAGAAGACCATTGAAGTTGCCGACAATCCGATTATTTCATCTAATATCGACAGCATTTCCTTGAAAATCGGATTGCAGTTATTGTATACCGCTATGGGAAAAGATGTGTATGCTGATATACTTGAGTTAATGCCGTATATTCAGGGCGATGTTTCAACAACAATCTCAGTAACTCACCTGATCGTCGAATATTTGGAAAGTTCAGAAAATGTTATATTACCGTGCAGAGTGGAGGCAATTATCCTTCAAAATGTTTTACAGTGGCTCCATTCTGAATATACAGATATCAGATGGAATGCCACCCGCATTCTTCTTACCATGTCTCGTAATCCGGAGAATTGCGGTATCGTAAACCATCAGTTGGTGAATCTTGTTGATTCTAATAGCGTATATATCAAAAACTTGATTATACGACACCTTCATAAAATGAACGGGATTACTGATGAAACAAAAGAGTATATCATTTCCAAGTGCAGACATGATGCTAATTTCGTTGTTAGAATGGTTTGCGACGAAGTGGGAAAAGGCATAGCTGAAGAGTAGAATAAACGATCAGCCGAGCAACTAATCACTGCCCGGCTGTTCTCCTTACTGTTATTCTTCCATGACCTCCAGCATTATCCTGGCACCCAGCTTAAAACCGTTCTGGAATATCAGGCAATCGGTTGTCATCTGGTGTTCACGAACGGCATCTGTGTAGCGGGAGAACAGTTCTTTCTGTTCGTCTGTCATGGCGGTTTGGATCTTTTCCTCATTCCGGCAAATCAGCTCCAGTAGTTTCTTGTACTCCTTGCAGGAAGATGTGTCATACTCTGTCGGCTCAATATTGCCATACCAGAATTCTTCAAGGATTCTCATACTGCATCCTCCCCATAGATCAATTCGTTGAGGACGATTTCCTCGGCACGGTTGCGGATATTGTTCATGGCTCCAATCCAAGCCAGCTGATTCTGTTCTTTCAGTTGGTCATTGATACCTTCTTTTTCTGCCAACTGAATTACAAGCAGGTCGAGCTTATTTCGAGCCTGAGTGTCAATGTCAGCGAGATAGCTATACAGCTTGCCGCTGAGAATCAGATTAGAGTAAATGATAGGACGATGTTCTCTGAGATACTGCTGGTGCTTTCTGCCCCAGATACCGATGGTGTGGACTTCTTCTTCCGGAATGACCAAACACGGCATATAATAATCTCCGTGCAGTTCATACCAAAGACCATTGCTGTTGTTGTAGATGCATTTTTCCATATTGCAAACCTCCATATATTATTTGAAATAAGATAGTACCAAGTGGCTTTGAGGTGAATCAGCCAGCGGAGGTTGCACTTATAGCCGTGGCTACAAAATGGCTACAGAATTCTTCGAGACGCTACGGATAGCTTGAAATATGTGGAATATGTGGGCGAAAAGTGCACTATCAGTGCATATTATCACGAGAAATTAAGGTCTGGCGCTCGAGTGGGAATAATTGCAGAAGCCAGAAAAGCCTTTAAATACAAGGCTTTTGCGGATTTCGATGCTATCAAAATCGCCTTTTGACGCGAATTTGACGCAACTTATTTTCAACGAATCAAAACCACTAGTTAAACTAGTGGTTTGTACTCGCCCTAGAAGGGCGTATTACAGGCGCAGCATCTTAAGATGCATTGAATGGATTCCGCCAACCGCATTACTATCTCTGGCAGCC
>NZ_JAHLPX010000009.1 GCF_018918145.1 Anaerotignum sp. MSJ-24 | reverse complement strand
TGTATTTGGGTGCAAATACAATATGATATTTACATCTCCATTTTGAATGTGATAAACTTTTAATGTCATTCATGACAAAACCTCCTTTGATTTATGAAGACGGTTGGGGAACCTCTTCCATTATATCAAAGGAGGTCTACTTCTATAAGTATCTTATTCCACCAGCATAGCTGGTGGTTGCTTCATGCTTAAGCGCACAAAACAAAAGCGGAGATACCGATTTTACTCAGTATCGCCGCTTTATTCTTTAAAATATTATCTTTATCTCCGTACCTTTGCCTTCCTCACTCTTCAGCTCTATCTTTCCGTTCAGGCTTGATACAGCGTGCTTAACAATGGCAAGTCCAAGACCTGTACCGCCGACCTTCTTAGACCGGCTTTTGTCAACACGATAAAATCTTTCGAATATCCTCTCATGGTCCTTCTGCGGTATTCCTATACCATCGTCCTTGACCACAAGTATTTTATCATTATTTTCATTATATACTCTTACCCAGACATTGCCGCCCGGACGATTGTATATTATAGCATTATTAATAAGATTAGATACAATTTCTTCAATCATTCTCTTTTCACCGCTTATAAAGCAGTGCTCGCAATCTATATGCAATGCTATTTCATGCTGTTCGGCACTTGATTCCATAACCGATGCAAGTTCATTTATCACATCAAACAAGTCAATCTTTTCATATATCGTTTCCGGCTCGCTGTAATCCAGCTCAGAAAGCCTTATAACATCATCAATCAACGCAAGCAGACGGTTAGAGCTATGGTGTATCTCTCCTGCTATACGCACAATTTCGTCCTTAGAAACCATGTTGTTTTCTATTATCTCCGAATAACCGGAAATAACCGCAAGCGGTGTCTTAAGCTCATGCGAAACATTTGCGGAAAACTCCTGCCGTACTCTTGCACTGTTCAGCACTCTTTCGTGCTGTTCCTTAAGTCTGTTTACAATAGGTACAAGCTCATGGTATTCCGGCTCTTCACTGTAATCAAGGCTGTCAGCAACCTTTTCAATAGGTCTTAAAATATCAATTGTAAGATATTTTGTAACAAAGAAACATATCAAAATCATAATAAAAAGCATACAAAACATTGCAGGAAGCATATTGCCGATCATGCTGAGAAAGCTGCTTGCCTCCATTGATACTCGGTATATTCTGCCGTTATCAAAACGCTGTGCATAGTAATATACTTCCGTTCCGGCATCAGACTTTCTTTCTGCCCTGCCTTCGCCCTTTTCTCTTGCCGCAATTATCTCCGGATCTCTGCTGACATCCTTAACATCGCTGTAACTGTCATATATCAGATTGTTTTCGTTATCGACAACTGTTATACGCATTCTGTCGAGGTCATATTTTTTTCCGGAATCGGCGTCCCATATTTCCTCAAGCATTATACAGCTTGTTTTCAGGCTTTCGTAAAACTCATTTTCCGTAACACGCTGAAAAACAGTTGACGTTATAACAACTGCGGATATAATCGCAAGCAATGAAACGACAAACATATAGAGCGTAATTTTTTTCTTCATATGCCTTCACCGCTTTTAAAGCTCTGCAACATAGCCTACGTTTCTCACTGTTTTTATCATATTTCCCGAAGCACCAAGCTTTTGTCTTAATGTTTTGATGTGCATATCGACTGTTCTGGATTCGCTTTCAAACTCA
Source organism: Anaerotignum sp. MSJ-24 (assembly GCF_018918145.1). Classification (GTDB taxonomy): domain Bacteria; phylum Bacillota; class Clostridia; order Lachnospirales; family Anaerotignaceae; genus Metalachnospira. The sequence continues at coordinate 129,948 of NZ_JAHLPX010000009.1, read as the reverse complement.
ATGCCCCAAACCTTTTCCATAATTACATCTCTTGTAAGGACAATACCTTCATTGAATATAAGCAGCTTAAGCAGTTCATATTCCTTATATGTAAGCTCGCATTTTTCATTGGCAACAAACACAACTCTGCGGACATCGTCAATAAACACATCGCCCATATGTATATACTTTTCTTTGCCGGATATTTTTCTTTCCTCTTCGGTTCTTCTCAAAAGTGCCTTAACTCTTGCAATAAGCTCCATAACGCCGAAAGGCTTTGCAAGATAATCGTCGGCACCAAGCTCAAGACCTTTTACCTTATCAATTTCCGTAGATTTCGCACTTATAAGTATAACCGGTATACGTCTTGTATCCGGTTTTGATCTTAATTTACGCAGAATTTCCAAACCATCCTCGTCCGGAAGCATAATATCGAGTATAATAAGCTCCGGACGCATAACCGACAAACGCTCAAAGAAAAGCTTGGCGTTCTCAAAGGTTTCCACTCTGTGTCCACTGTTTTGCAGTGCTATGGATTCAATTTCACTTATATTAACATCATCTTCAACTACGTAAATATCTGCCATTGCACGCACCTCAGTCTATATAATATTTATTTTTGAATTCAATATATCTATTCTGGAATTCCTTACTGTCCTCCATACCATGCTGTATAAGGAAGTTGTGTGTATCCATTTCCTCCATGTCTGCCTGAAGAATATAAATGGCAAGATTTGAGCAATGGTCTGCAACTCTCTCATAATTCGTTGTAATGTCAGAAAGTATAAAGCCAAGCTCTGCGGTACATTCGCCGTTTCTTAAACGCTTGATATGCTTTTCCTTTATTACTATATTAAGGTCATCGATTACGTCCTCAAGAGGCTCAACCTCGAGTGCCTTTTTCTTATCCATATTTCCGAAGGCGTCTATTGTTATATCAAGTATTTCTTCGACAGCCTTTGAATAAACATTAATTTCATTAATTCCCTTTTCGCTGAATCTTAAGCCTTTATCATAAAGCTCCTTTGCGGAATCAAGAATATTGATTGCATGATCCGAAATTCTCTCGAAATCATTGAGTGAATGAAGAAGCATTGAAACCGTATGTCCTTCATCAAAATTGAGGTTTTTGCTGCTTACCTTAACGAGATAGCTTGTAAGCCTGTCCTCATATTTATCGACTTCATCTTCAAGTCTATATATGTTTTCGGCCTGTTCCTCGTTATAGTCTATAAGAATACCGATTGCCTCATGAATCGCCTCTTTAGAAAGCTTTGCCATTTCCGCAACGGCATTCTGGCAGAGCATAATCGCATATCCGGGTGAATCAAGGAAACGGTCATCAAGCATCTGAAGATCCTTGTCTTCGGGAGAAATTTTATTCGTTTTCTTATCCTTGATTGTAAGGCAGGCAAGCTTTTCAAGCTGATTGCCGAAGGGCATGAGCATGATGGTTGTTGCCACATTGAATATTGAATGGACGGATGCAATTCCCGCAGCATTTATAGTATTATCCATAAAGTCGAAATGAAGAATAGCATTAAGTCCGTAGAATGCACACATAAATATTATCGTACCGATAAGGTTAAAGTAAAGATGAACGGCAGCCGCTCTCTTTGCATCTCTTCCGGCACCTATACTCGAAATAATAGCAGTTACACATGTACCGATATTCTGTCCCATGATAATAGGGATTGCACTTCCGAACTTAATTGCACCGGTAAAGCAGAGTGCCTGAAGAATACCGATTGATGCGGCAGAGCTCTGGATAATACCGGTTACACAGGTTCCGAGAAGAAGTCCGAGAATAGGATTTGAGAACCTTGTAAGTATGTTAGTAAATTCAGGAACATCAGCAAGCGGTTTAACCGCATCGCTCATCATCTGCATGCCGTACATAAGTATTGCAAAGCTTACAAGAATGCCGCCGATGTTTTTCTTTTTCTCTTTCTTTGCGAAAAGAAGAAACGCAACACCGATAAGTGCAAGCACAGGTGAAAACGATGACGGCTTAAGCATTTTTATAAAAACGCTTGAACCTTCGATAGATGTAAGGCTAAGCAGCCAAGATGTAACGGTTGTACCGATGTTGGCACCCATTATGATGCCGATAGCCTGGTTAAGCTTCATTATTCCGGAGTTTACAAATCCGACAACCATAACCGTTGTTGTAGACGAACTCTGAACAACTGCCGTAACCGCAGCACCGAGAAGAACAGCCATAAATCTGTTTTTGGTAAAGGTTTCGAGCAAATGCTCAAGCTTACCGCCGGAAACCTTTTCAAGTCCCTGTCCCATGAGGTGCATACCGTATAGTGTTAATGCCAAACCTCCGACTACATTCAATAAACCAAAAATGTCCATTATTTTCCCGCCAATCATTTAATTTTCTTATTCTAATCCACCATGAACATTAATATATTTATGTAAAATTAATATGTTATTTATGTAAAATTAAAGTAAAATAACAAATTGGAACAATATTCTACATTTCAATTATTTCTATCACATAAAATAAAATTATTTTTGTATATTCATATAATTATTATAAACCCAAATCATTAATTTATCTATATTTATAATCGAATTATAGCTAATTTATACAACTGTAATACATAATTTCCCCATTAAATATAAAATTTAACGCTTTAAACATCAAAATTATATATTATTATGGCGAACCTGTAAAAAATGAAATAAACCTATTGCAATAGTGTAAATTTGAATATATACTTGTTTCATACATTTTAAGACAGAGGCGCAGCATATCATCAGTAGACTGAATTTTGATTACGGCTTTCGCAAAGCCTGTTCAGTCGAAAGGGATTGTTGCCGAAGGCGGCCGAGGCGTTAAGGTCGGCCTGGGTAAACGGAATAATATCTGTTTAACTGTCGCATTTGCGGAGTGCTGTCACAGGATATAATTATTTATCATTGTTGACACGCAGCCTCGTAAAAGGCTGTTTTTTTGTATAAAATATTTTAAAAAGGAGACCTGCATCATGATCTGCAACAACATCGGAATTAACGCAAAGGGACATCTCACCTTTGCCGGACAGGACACAACAGAGCTTGCGGCACAATACGGAACACCGCTTTATCTCATTGATGAAAACAAAATCCGTGAAAAAATGAGCACATATGTAAAGGCAATGAAGGAAAACTTTGGCGAAAACGCTCTTCCCCTTTATGCCAGTAAGGCATTATGCTTCAAAAAAATCTATAAAATAGCTAATGAAGAGCACATGGGCGTTGATGCAGTTTCTCCCGGTGAAATTTATACGGCTCTTCAGGCAGGATTCCCTATGGAAAAGGTGTATTTCCACGGAAACAATAAGACAGACGCAGATATTGAATTCGCTATCGAAAACAGAATAGGATATTTTATCTGCGATAACCTTGACGAGCTTGACGCCATAGACGAAATTGCAGGAAAACACGGTATCAAACAGAAAATTATTTTCAGACTTACTCCCGGTATCGATCCTCATACACATGTAAAAATATCAACAGGCAAGGTTGATTCAAAATTCGGTATTGCCATCGAAACAGGACAGGCAGAAGAAGCAATCAAAATTGCTCTCGGAAAGAAAAACATTGAGCTTTGCGGCTATCACTGCCATATCGGCTCACAGACATTCGACATCAAGCCTTTTGTTGACGGTGCGGAAATAATGCTTAAGTTCATAGCACATATCAAGGAGGTTCTCGGATATGAGGCGCACATTCTCAACTTAGGCGGCGGTATGGGCGTTAAATATGTAGAAAGCGATCCCGAAATTGATTATGCCGCAAACATCAAAGGCATTGCCGACATGATGAAAAAACGTTCCGCCGAGCTTGGCATAAATATGCCTCTTGTTCTTATGGAGCCCGGAAGAAGTATCGTTGCCGATGCAGGAATGACATTATACACAGTCGGCGGAACAAAGGAAATTCCCGGATACAAGAACTATGTATCAATCGATGGCGGCATGACAGACAATCCTCGATACACTCTTTACGAAGCTGCATACACAATCAAGCTTGCCAACAAGGCAGACAAAGCACCCGAAAAGGAATACACAGTCGGCGGACGCTGCTGCGAAAGCGGTGACCTTATACAGGAGCACGTAATGCTTCCGACAGCAAAAAAAGGCGATATACTCGCCGTTATGACAACAGGTGCATATAACTATTCAATGGCATCAAACTATAACCGTATTCCTCGTCCACCCGTTGTTATGCTTAAGGACGGAGAAAGCTACGTTGCCGTAAGAAGAGAAAGCTATGCAGATTTAATGCTTAACGATTTATAATATAAAAAACAAGAAAAACCGAAAGGATGAAAATAAAATGAGTTCAGGTATAAAGGTAGTTAAATTCGGAGGAAGCTCACTTGCCGATGCCGAGCATTTCAGAAAGGTTGCCGATATTATCAATAGCGATCCCGAAAGAAGATTTGTTGTTGCATCAGCTCCCGGAAAAAGAAATTCCGATGACGAAAAAGTAACCGATATGTTATATAAATGCTACGACCTTACAAGAAACGGCGAAAGCATTGACAATATATTCCTTTGCATAAAAAGAAGATATGACAAAATAATCAAAGACCTCAAAATGGATTTTTCACTTGACAATGAATTTTCAAAAATTAAACTTGCAATACTTCACCATGCCGGCCGTGACTATATCGCAAGCCGTGGAGAATATCTCAATGCCATTGTTCTTTCAAAATATCTCGGATATGATTTCATTGATGCGGAAAAAGGAATTTTCTTCTGCGAAGACGGCTCATTTGATGCCGAAAACACAAACAAAACTCTCTCGGCTATACTTGAAAAACACAAAAACGCCGTTATTCCCGGTTTCTATGGTTCAATGCCCAACGGCACAATAAAGACATTCACAAGAGGAGGTTCGGACTTCACAGGTTCGGTTGTTGCAAGAGCCGCAAGAGCCGATATTTACGAAAACTGGACTGACGTATCAGGCGTTCTTATGGCCGATCCACGTTATGTAAAAAATCCTCGTGCAATCGATGTAATTACATACAAAGAGCTCAGAGAGCTTTCATACATGGGCGCCTCCGTTCTCCATGATGAAGCAATCTTCCCTGTAAGAGTTGCCGGAATCCCCATCAATATAAGAAATACAAACCGTCCTGCCGATAAAGGTACAATGATTGTCCAGAATGCGCCTGCAAATAAAAATTCCGACATTATCACAGGTATTGCCGGCAAAAAAGGTTTCTCAATAATTGTTCTTGAAAAGGATATGATGAACAACGAAATCGGTTTTGGTAAAAAAGTTCTTGAGGTTCTTATGAACAACAACGTAAGCTTTGAGCATCTTCCTTCCGGAATTGACGCAATGTCAATCATTGTAAGCACAGACGAAATCAAGGACAAAAAGCTTATTGTTGCAGATGAAATCAAAAAATATGTTCACCCGGACTATATTTCAATAGATGACGGAATTGCTCTTATTGCCGTTGTTGGACGAAACATGGTAAACGGAATCGGTACTGCTTACAGAGTATTCAAAGCTGCTGCCGAAAGCGGTGTAAACATAAAAATGATTGACCAGGGTTCAGGAGAAATGAACATCATTATCGGCGTTAAGGAAGAGGATTACGAAAAGGTTTTACAGGCTATATATTCGGAATTTGTGCATTAAAACAATTCAAAAGCTTATGGGGCTTTGCCCCAAACACCAAAAACTTTTAAAAAGGTTTTATCTAAACTCTTATAAAAACAGCTCCCAAATATGATTAACATAAATGGGAGCTTCTTTTTTACTTTAATGTTTTTTCAAGACAAACAAGCTGTACGCCGTCTATTCCGTTAAACACACAGGGAACAATTCCCGGCTCTTTATATCCGAGCTTTTTATAAAGCTTTCTGGCATTTGCATTTTTCTCGTTTGTATCCATGCGGAGATATTTACAGCCGTTTTCAAGTGCGTATTTTTCATAGAAATCTACAAACTGTGTTCCATAGCCTTTGCCGCCCTTGAGCGGATCAACAACAAGTGTATGCAGAACCATAACTTCGTCATCAGGAGCATCGTTTTCCCATTTGCAGTCGGCATATTCGGGAACCTGTTCACGGTTTATCTTTGCCGCCGCAACAACCTCTCCGCAGTCCTCAAGCACGAAAAGCTCGTCCTTGGCAAGTGCGTCCTCAGCTGTTTTCTGTGTAGGATATATCGCTCTTACCCAGCCGATTGTCACCTTTCCGGCTTCCTCCATATCATGTATTCTGCTGTAAATTTCTGCTACCGCTTTTATATCGTCTTTTGTACCTTTTCTTATCATTGCTTTCTCCTTATTGCTTAAAATAACTGAAATTAATTACTAATTATAGACCGTAAAATATTGTCTTGCAATACCGTTTTATAAAAATAATTGTATATTATTTAAACCCAAAAAGGTTCGGAGCTTTTCCGAACCTTCCGGCTTTACTGCTTTTCTATTTTTTCTATTTTAGATAGCGAAACCTCATATGCCGTTCTTTCCTCTGCTTCGCCGTTTTCATCTCTTTTTATATATGTTCTGCTCTGTATTCTTCCCCAAAGCTCAATGTTGTCACCGACCTCAAGATTTCCGGCAAATTTAGCGTTTCTGCCCCATGCAATACAAGGAATATAATCGCTCTTTCCGTAATTTCTGTTTACCGCAACAAGCATATCCGTTATCTCCCTGCCGAATGGTGTTGTTCTGTATACAGGCTTTTTACATATAAATCCGTTCAGAAAAATTTCATTGGAGCTGTAATCGTCTGTTTCGTCAAAGCTTATCGACCTTGCAAAAACAGTGAGCACAAGTTTATTTTTCTTTGACGAATAATGGTTATAGCTTCTCAGCTGTCCGCTTATATACAAGGTGACGCCTTCCGTTATTGTTTCAACATCAAGCAGTCTGTCCGATACGGTAACAGGTATAGTATCAAAATTGTCGCTCAGTCTTTTTACCTTGAGCGGAAATGTATAGAATCCTTCACCGTAAACCTCATGGCTGAAACTGCATACATCTGCCGCAGTACCGATAAGATTTACATGATTGTTTGATTTGATGCTCTCCATTTTGTTTTTCCCCTTCCCTTTTCCTCAAAATCCGTTAGATAGTTAATTCTATTCACGAACTTTAATTTAAGAACATCAAATGCTTAAGAATGAGAGGCTATCTGTAACCGTTTCTTCTATATCTCCGGCTATTGCCGTCGTAATAAGTGACAATACCTCGGATAACGGATAATTAATACCTCTTACGACAACGGCAAACTCTTGCGGCTCAATAATTCTTCCCGACATGGTTCTTATTTTGTGCTGAATACAGCATTGGAGTTTTTCTTCACCGTCTATGTTGTCGCTTACCGCCGATACGGTCACTCCGGCATGGCTGTTTATTCCGCAGGTAACTCTTGTTACTCCCGGTGAAAGCGGAACATTTTTACAGCTGTCGGCATTTATTACCGCATATCCGTTTTTCTTTATTGATATATTATTATTTTCATGCCATGAAAAAAATACGCATATATCGAACTTAATATCCGTCCATAAACAGCGGTTTGTTATAAACACATCTTTTCCCATTGCACTTGCTACAATATATGCCCTGTCACAGTCTCCATAAGTACATGCCGCCGCAGAAATACCGGCATCAAAATAACGCTTTAAAAGTTGTTTTGTAAAACCGTCCGTTTTGTCACCGTAAATGCCTATACATACCATACGAAACACCTCATATACAGTTTTTAATGTATAAGCCGAATTTATTCAGTATAAATAAAAAAGACCTGAATTTGATTAAAAAATCAAATCCAAGTCATGTTTATCAAATATCTTCCGCAAACTCAAGCAATATATCACGCATGTGGCTTGCGTTGCTTTCAAACGACTGTATGCTTATTACCGTATTCTTTTTAGGCATAACAAGGCAGAACTGACCATAGTTTCCGTAACAGAGATATGTGTCGGGAATATGCGTCATCCAGAACTGATAGCCGTATCCGTTTTTCTCCTCCGGATTATCAAGCCCAAGTATAGGTACGCTTTCAACCTGTTTTTTGACAGCCTCCTTAAGATATTCTTCCGGTACAAGCTGTATGCCGTTGAATTTTCCGTTATCAAGCAGCATCTGTCCGAAGTTTCCAAGCTCGTCAATATTGAAATAAAGTCCGTTTGCCGCATGAACATGTCCCTTAGGGCACAATGTCCAATCCGGATTGCCGACTCCAAGCGGTTCAAAAAATCTGTCACGCATATAGTTAAGAAGGTTTACTCCGGCTCTTCGCTCTATCATACAGCTTAAAATATATGTATTGAAATTGCTGTACAAAAATTTTTCTCCGGCTTTTGCATCAAACTCCGCATTAAAGAAATGAGCTATCCAGTCCTTTACCGTATACCTTTCGCTGTTATCGGCAAAAAACAGGCTTGTTTTAAGTCCGCTTGTCATTGTAAGAAGGTTTTCAACCTTTATTCCGAGAAGATTTTCCGAAGCATTTTTAGGAACATATTCCTTAAATTCATCACATATATATTCATCCTTAGATATAAGTCCTTCGTCAATGGCAATTCCGGCACCGCAGGAAACGACACTTTTACTTACGGAAAAAAGATTAAGTCTTGTTTTGTTCGGTGTTCTTTTATATTCACCGGTTACTTTTCCGTCTTTTCTTATCTGTGCATAAAGCACATTCAAATCTTCAATCTGAAACTCCGAAATCATTGCATCAAGAAAAAGCTGATCGTCCATTATATTCTTTTCCATCGAGTATCACCCTTTCAATATATATTTTACAGGCAAAATATACCGATTACAACATAAAATATATAAATTTATTTTCAAAAGCTATTGTTTTTTATTGATTAAATTTTTTGATAATCTTTTATTTTAAACTATTTTATCCGAATTTTTTGTCGAAAAATGCGATTTATATTAAATAATTCTTATAAAATATGCGATTAAAAACGCAATGATTATACAAAATATTCTAAATTTCATCAATTTACATCATATTTCGATTTTTGTTATCAAAATATAATTCGATTAAATTCTATTTTAAACAACAATAATCAATATTTTTATACATAAATTTCAATCAAATGTGTTTGGTAATTTAAGACAAATGCGACAAAACAGGCATTTTTCTTAACATAAAATGATTGTCGAAAAAAACAATCCACAAAATCTTGCAAAATGATGCAAAATATCTGAAAATATACTAATATAATCAATAGAGGTGAAGTGATATGAATCAAAACGAAAGCTGCTCATTAATCATAACATTAAAAAACATACATGAACTATCCGCAATAATGTCAGCGCTTGCTTCGTTTTCAAGTGTCGCTTCGGTATCCTTCAGCCGTGATTTCTTCGCTGATGAATTAAGCTTAAGCACCGACTCGGCGGAAGAAGCCGAAACCATACAAACAATACTCCGCAAAATGGGCGTTTCTCCTAACCTTAAGGGATATGGCTACCTTATCGATGCAATAAATTACATACTTGAAAGCAAAGAAACAACTGTAAGTATAACAAAACATATTTATCCGTTTATAGCTAAAAAATACTCTTCCTCAACTGCTAAAATAGAACGTTCTATTCGTCATGCAATAGAAACGGCATGGAAAACCGGAAATGAAGATATATTTGAACACTATCTTGGTTTTATGCCGACAAAAAAGCCGACTAATTCACAATTTGTAACCGCTGTTGCGGAATACATCAAAGAGCATACCAGAAAACAATAATAAATACTTCAAATTCAGAATGTCACCTGTCAATGACATCAAAAGCGATTTACTCGAGGCTCAGATTTTGTATGCAAATCCGTTTGTTCTAACGACAGAAAAGCTTCTACAAATTGCAGAATTAATCCATAAGTATTTTCCTTCCGTTGAACTATTTGTCGGCTCTCATCCGCTGTATGCTCTGTAACAGGTTTATTCTGTGCCAAACGGTCTATATTGTGTAATTCATGCCAGTATGTGTTAAAGTCGTTCAACTGATTAGTCGGAACTTGCTTTACAACACTGTCAAGACTAAGGTCGCTGACTTTATTTGCGTTAATGTCGAATAAGGCTTTCTTTTTGATAGTGTCAAACACACCGTTTTTCTGGGATAACTTATTTACCGGATCGGTTATGTTTCTGCCGCCTCTTCGTGTATCAGCTTTTGTCATTCTTTCAAACGGTGCCCAGCCGGATATAGTTGACTGATATGCTTTTCTTGCTTTGCTCCTGATGTCTGTCTTAGCATTCTGTAAGTCCTCAAAAAGCTGTTGTGCATCTTGATTTACTATGCCGAGATTGTTATTGCTGTTTGTGTCGGCTGCTGTTGGTAAAGTGGCTATATTTTTTTCTGTATCGGTGTTGTAATTCGTGTCTGTGTCGGATATAATATTAATTGACGGTGAGGATACTCCACTTGAGGCATTATTTGCTGACGTGGTCTTGAAGGTATTCAAGCCGTTATTTTCTTTAGTCTGATTAAATAGCCTTCCGGTTTCATCAACTATTTCGTGCAAATAAAACCTATTTGATGTGTTATCATGTCTTACTACGGCTGCTAAATAAGCAGTATTTCCATTAATATTTACTGGTGCTGCAAATATATATGTATCATAACCCCTGTTCTTCCAGTCCTCTTGATAGTCTATTAGTTTTCCGTTTTTTATTACATCTGGAACTGCTTTGAACACTGAAGCTTTTACTCCACTGACACCATGTGATATGCTCGATTTAATACCTTTTTTAGTGAGTAAAACTTCTCCAAACCCTTTTCTTACAACCTTATTCCCCAGAGATGCAAAAAACTCACCTACTGTTTCAGTAATTTTTTTACTACCTTTCTGGAACTCTGTACCTGTTATTATAGATACGGGCTTCATTTCAGATAATTCAGGTACACTTTCCTTTAATTTTGTTATAACAGAGCGAGTATCATTAGTTGTTTCTGTATTAACTGCTCTCGGCAATACATCAGCATTATCATTAAAATAACCCGTTGCCAATTTGCCCCCTATATTAACATCAACATTAGATACATCAGATGAATACTTACTCTTTCCTTTCGGTATCACATCATTATATTGGATATGGTTTGCGTTATAGTTGTCAATAGCATCAAAGGCTTACAACATAAAACAGGCGTAATCCATAAATTTGACTTTTATAGATTACACCTGTAACATTTTATCTTATTTGAAATTTTGATATTTTTACTTTTCGGCATTCAGTCTGTTCACAACACCCTCATCCGGATCGACGAGTATAGTTTTATTCTGAACATATATAACCATTCCCGGCTTTGCACCGTTCGGTTTTTTAACATATTTTCTCGGCGTATAATCCACAGGAACCTTTGTTGACTCCTTTGCCTTGCTGTAATATGCCGCAATGGTTGCTGCTTCTTCTATCGTTCTGTCCGGAACACTATTTTCGCCGCATTTGATTATAACGTGCGAGCCGGGAATATTTTTTGTATGAAGCCATATATCGTCGCTGTCGGCAAAATGCAGTGTAAGCTCATCATTTTGTATATTGCTCTTTCCGGCATAAATATCAAAGCCGTCCGAAGACACAAAATGAACAGGCTTTGTTTTTTTATTATTTTTTGCCTTATCCTGTTTTTTTGCCCTTATATAGCCTTCGTTTATTAGCTCTCTTCTTATTTCTGTTATATCGTTATCGTCATCCGAGGCATCAATGGCAGACAGAACGCTTTCCAGATATTCAAGCTCTGCGTCGTTCTGCTCCTTTTGTATAACAGTCGCCGCATAGGTTCTTTTCGCTTTGTTGTATCTTGAAAAATACTTTGCGGCATTTTCAGATGCCGAAAGCTCCGGATCAAGCGGAATTGTTATCTGCGGCATACTTTCTTCATAGTAATTTGCCGTAACAAGCTCCTTACTTCCCGGCTCAACGGCATATATATTCGCTGTGATAAGCTCTCCGTAAAGTCTGTATTTATCCCTGTCCTCTGTGTCCTTAAATGCCTTCATCTGAATATCACGTTTTTTTACACATCGCTCTATATTGGACACAACAATTCTTCTAACGTCATGGGCTCTCTGCTTTACATGATAGAGATTATCTCTCTTTTTATAAAACATCTCCAAAAGCTCCGAAAAGGTTTCAAAGCTCTTTATCTCAAAACCCTTATATTGGTTTGCAGAAAGTGAGAAGAAATCCACGACATTCTCATTCTTGTCATAAACAATATTCGGTGTATAATCTCCGTTTTTAATTCTGTCCATGTCATGCTTAAAGCTTTTCCAAAGCCTTTCAATGCCGCTTTCGTCAAGCTGTTCAGGTCTGTCGGAGGCATCAAGGCCGGCATTGTAGCATATCTCCGAGGCATATGACGGGCTTATTCCCGTAAAGCTTTTATATATTGCCGCCTGGAGCTTTTGCGAGGCTTTCTCCTGCATAACATCTTTGAATTTATCATAATCGGCATCAAGAGGATTTAACTTGCCCTGTGAAGGCGGAAAAACATACTGTCCGCCGGGAAGCACCTCTCTTACCGAGCTTTTATCATGGCTTACGTGTTTTATGGAATCAAGTATTTTGTCGTTCTCGTCGGTAAGTATTATGTTGCTGTATTTTCCCATTATCTCGACAATAATGTGCTTAACGCCCAAATCGCCCATTTCGTTCATGCTTTCAACGTCAAGTATTATTATTCGCTCAAAATCCGGCTGACGAATATCGAGTATTCTTCCGCCGGCGATATGTTTTCGCATAACCATAGAAAACATTGGTGCGGTTATGGGATTTTCTTTTTTTATTTCCGTAATGTGTATTCTCGGATTCATAGAATTGGCGGAAATAAGTACTCTGAAATTGCCTTCCTTCAATGAACGCACAGAAAAAATAATTTCGTCGGCTCTCGGCTGGTATATTTTGTCTATTCTTCCGCCTTCAAGCTTGTTTTTAAGCTCGTAAACTATATTTGAAACGGCTATTCCGTCAAATGCCATATTAAAACAACTCCTGTTTTGTCAGTTTATCTGTAAACAAATGACCGCAACCATTAGGTGCGGCCATATTGTTTTATTTATATCTCGGTTTGCTGTAAGTATATTTATCGCTGAGGTACATCTCATTAACAAGCTGCGTACCTTTTCTTGTTTTGAATATCCTGTCACGGATTTTTCGTATGGTTTCCTTATCAAGGTGGTCATCATACATATTTACAAGCAGGTCAGCCTCAACAACAGCCTGAAAATCCTGTCCGTCAATGGCACTGAGTGTATGATGATGCTCAACTATGTAGCATACCCTGTCGATAATCCATTCGGGAATGTGAGCGTCCCTCATAATAGCTCTTGCTACCGGACCGCCTTCTATTTCCTGATACTTTCCGTCTGTCGAATCATATTTCTTTTCGGCATTGTGAATGCCTATATCATGCAGAAGCGCAGCAAGCTCAGCTATCTTCTGGTTGCTTTCATCAAAACCGTCAGACTTACCGATAATTCTTGCAAAAGTATGAACTCTTATAAGATGATGAATACGAAGAGCATCGTTTTCATTGTACTCAACCGCACGAACCGCAACACCAAAAACCATTTGCATGCCTCCCATATATATAATAACAGATGTATTATATAACAGTACCGAAAAAAAATCAAATTTATTAATCGTTATTGACCATGTCAATAAGCTCGGAACTGCTTTCACCAAAAACAGCTATGCCTGCGGCTGACAACAAATCGGCCGCAACACCGTTTCCGTCTATCAGAGTTCCGCTGAAGGTTCCGTCATATATCTTTCCGAAACCGCAGGACGGGCTTTTTTCCTTAAGTACAGCTTTTTTACAGCCATACATATTTGCAAGCCTGAGTGCTTCCTCTGCACCGTGGACAAAATGCTTTGTAACATCGTCACCGCATTTTGAAACGACTTTATTGCCCTTCCTTTCCGACGGCAGTCTTGGAGTTGCCATACCGCCCAATATTTCGGGACAAACCGGTATAAGATTATATTTTTTTATAAGTCCGATAACATTCTCATTGGGCTTGCTTTTTGCGTCATATCTGCACGAAACTCCGAGAAGACAGGCACTTACCAGTATACTTTCCATTGTTACACCTCAAACTCTTTTCCGTTAAGCACAGCTGCCGTAAGCACATCACCGCTATATTTAAGCTTAAGCGAGAAAAACGGAACATCACTGTCCAGAAGTTTGAGAAATATTTTATCTCCTTCCCACATAGGCAGTTTAAGCAAATCTTCCTTTGCTATCCATTCCAGCTCGCCTTCATCACATTCGATTATCTCTCCGGCAAATTCATCGGCTCTGAACAGATGCATATATTCTGTTCCCCATTCATCGGAAACAAATGTGACAATTCCTTTATATTGATAGGACGTAACGGTAAGTCCTGTTTCTTCCTTTATTTCTCTTAAGGCACAGTCCTCCGGACTTTCGCCTTCTTCAAACTTACCGCCTATACCTATCCATTTATCCTTGTTTTCGTCATTTTCCTTTTTGGTACGGTGAAGCATAAGATACTTACCGTCTTTTTCGATATAACATAATGTTGTGTTTCTCATAGCAATATCCTATCAATAATTCAAATCCTCCGGCCCGAAACCATGCGGCAGTATTTCTTCCAACGTAAACGATGTAAAATCGTCCGCACTTTTTGCCGTAAGTATTCTGAAGGTCTTAGGATTGCAGAATTCCATCATAACCTGGCGGCATACACCGCAGGGGTAAAAATATCCATAATCCTCCGGCTTTGCATCTCTGTGTGCTCCGATAACGGCTATCGCCTCAAACTGCCGCTCTCCTTCGGAAACCGCTTTGAAAAAGGCAGTTCTTTCGGCACAGTTTGTCGGTGAATATGCGGCAGATTCTATGTTGCAGCCACGATATACCTTGCCGTCCTTCGTCAATAATGCCGCACCAACCATGTAGTTGGAATAAGGTGAATAGGATTGCTTTCTTGCCTCGATTGCCTCAAGTACAAGCTGACGATCAGTTACTGAATTTGCCATAATATCACCTCATAATCATTCATAAATGCTAACGATAATTTTATATACAAAAGAGTTTGGGAAGCATATAGCTTCCCAATAAAATTTAATTAATCGTTTTTAATTAAGCTAATGATAAAGCAACCTTCATCATGTTAGTGAATGAGTTCTGTCTTTCCTCTGCTGTTGTTGCAAGTCCCTTTGCGGGAATATCGGAAACAGTAAGTACGCAAAGTGCATTCTTGCCTGCTCTTGCGGCATTCATGTAAAGAGCGGCTGATTCCATTTCAACACATAATACGCCCATCTTCTTCCATGCAAGTGTTCTTGCCATATCCTCTACATAGAATACATCGCTTGAAAGAACATTGCCTACCATATAATGAACGCCAAGCTTTTCTGCTGCATCAACAGCACCTCTTAAAAGCTTATAGCTTGCAATGGGAGCGAATGTTCCGGGAAGGTTGTAATGAGCGGCATAGTTTGAATCTGTGCATGAGCCCTGTGCGATAACAAGGTCTCCAAGCTGAAGATCGTCATGGATACCGCCTGTTGTGCCGATACGGATAATGTTATCAACATCATAGAAGTTGAAAAGCTCATATGAATAGATACCAATTGAAGGCATACCCATACCGCTTCCCATTACAGATACTTCTTTTCCGTTGTATTTTCCTGTGTAGCCGAACATATTTCTTACACCATTGAACTGCTTAACATCTGTAAGGAAATTTTCTGCAACAAATTTTGCTCTTAAGGGATCTCCGGGCATAAGAACTGTTTTTGCTATTTCTCCGTATTTCGCATCGTTATGAGCTGTAGGTACATTTAATTCTGACATAATTTTATCCTCCGTTAATTAAAATAATAAATTTGCTCCGCTTGTGCCGATTCGGTCACAGCCAAGCTCAATAAATTCTTCCATTGCTTCCTTTGTGCGTATTCCGCCGGCAGCTTTGATTTTTACATCTTTGCCGATATTGTTTTTGAAAAGGACAATATCCTCCTTCTGTGCTCCGGCAGTTCCAAAACCGGTTGAGGTTTTTATATAATCGGCTCCGCCGTCTGTAACGCATTTGCAAAGTCTGATTTTTTCCTCTTCCGTAAGATAGCAGGTTTCTATAATAACCTTAAGTATCTTTCCTTCAGCAGCCTTTCTTACTGCCGAAATTTCCTCGGTAACCTTATCGAAGCTTCCGTTTTTAACGTCACCGATATTTATTACCATATCAATCTCATCGGCTCCGTTTTTAACTGCGTCCTCGGTTTCGAAAACCTTAACCGCAGTTGTGGAATATCCGAGAGGAAAGCCTATAACCGTACACACGTTAAGCGAAGGATATTTTTCCTTTGCAAGCTTAACATATGATGGCGGTATACATACAGATGCAGTTTTGTGCTCAACTGCCTCTTTACATATATCGAGTATTCCCTTTTCGTCGGAAACCGCCTTAAGAAGAGTATGGTCTATATGCTTTAAAATCTCTGCATTATCCATGTTGCACCTCCGTTTAAACACTTGTACTGCCTTTAAAATATGGTATCATTTTTTATCTAAAGTGTCAACAAACCGCATCGGTACTTATATTAAACTTAACAAAATATACATTTGTCCTTATACGGAATTACATACCAAGCTCAATTTTAACAAAAATTTAAATTTATTGGATAATTTTTCCCGTATTTCAAGGCTTCTTTTTACTTTTTGTTACTTTATTGTTACTTTATTTTAAAATGCTTTATATCAAAAAAAACAAAGGCGGACTTGCTCCGCCTTTGTTCTCGTTTACTTCTTAGTTAAAAACTTCTTAGTTAAAACCGGCATAGCGCCGACGCTGTTTACATCATAGCCCAGCAAATGTGCAAGGCTGCGTATTTTCGCAAAATTAGTTATATTTCCGTCGCTGTCGGTTACTTCTAAGCCGTCTATTATATGTTCTGTCCCGTCAACTACTATTTTAATCAAGCTGCAGGCTGTAGGCTCTGGGATATATGGCATATTGAAGTATTTACAAATACCCTTGCAAATAGCCTCCGCACATATCGAGCGATATTCTGCAGTCCTTAACCTGGCGGCCTCTGCTCTGTTTGTCATAAAACCACATTCAACAAGTGCAGCCGTCATTTTTGTGGAATTTAAAACATATAATTCCGGATTTTCTTTGACGCCCCTGTCTATTGCTCCTGTTGCCTGGATCAGTTCGGTCTGGATCAGCTCTGCGGCTCTCCTGGTTAATACGTCAGCCATATTATAAATATATGTCTCTATGCCTTCCGCATTGTTCCAACTATTGCCGAAGGCGTTCGCGTGTATGCTTATGTAGAAATCTGCGTCCGCATTATTGGCACGGGTTATCCTCTTGTTTAATGGTGTGTCTGTTTCCTCCGGGGCCACAAACAGGGTTTTAAAATTGCACCTCTCAAGCGCTTTTTTAAGGTGTGCTGCCGTTGCTGAATTAAATTCGTTTTCTTTCATTATGCTGCCGTCATTAAAATAAGGCGTCCTTTTCCCCGCTGTGTCACTGCCGTGTCCGTCGTCAATTGCTATTAGAAGAGTTGACATTATTCTGTTGCACCTCCCCCGCATTTGCTGTCTTTCGCTCATACTGCGTTCCGAAATAGAATGATATAACAACCGTGAAAACTGTTAAAAACTGTTCTGGGTTAATACCGCCATTAATGGCTAACACAGCAAATACAACTGTCAATATAAGAGTGACAAGCGTTTTCACCTTTATGAGCTGCGCAAGGTTATTAATTATATTGATAAGCGCCTCTGTCATGGTCTATCACCCCATTTGTCACGCTCTTTCATAGTGCTTTCAAGTCCTACATACATGCCGCGTAAGAGTTCCCTTGCTTCTTTTTTCTCTGGATTGTTAGGAGATACAACAACCACTTTGTCGTCTGTAACTGTGTCCGCAGTAGACACTTTATTTTTTCTTTCTGTGTCTGTATAAACAAAGTTCGATCCAGCTCCGCATATTCTATATTTAACGCCGTCAATCTCAGGATAGCCGCCTGCTGCTCCTACTTCGTCGGTAGCCATAAAAACGCCGTCCCCTTCGTCTGACGCCTGATCCGGCCACTTATAGGCGTGAAGTTCGCCTTTTTCATTTATACATAAGTAGCGCTGTCCGTTGTCGTCTTTTAATATCTTGTGTCCTTCCTTGTATATGTAGTCACTGTGCTGATCCTTTTTTTCGATTGTAGCTACTATTATTTGTCTCATGTATATTTCCCCCTTATTTAAAATGCTCCACCGCTTTTGAGTTAATAAAATCTTTCAGTTCGTTTTTAATACTTTTTGCATATAAAATGCTTTCTGTAAGCTGTTCATTTTCTGCCACGTCACCATGTATTGCTGTTATTTCTTCCGCAAGCTGCAGCGTAAGAGACATACAAGCCGTCAGGCCTCTGACAGTTAATAACCACATCTTTTCCTTTGTGTCCTCTTTCTCCGTTGTTTTTGTCACTTGCTTATTCAGATATATTCCAAGGATCAAAATACATACAGGAGATATAAAGGTCTTAATAATTTCTACTGTGCCCATAGCAGCCCCCTAAATATCAGCCTCAACAAATATGCTCGCCGCCGTTGACGGCTCATTTACTAATTTATAAGTCGCCCCAGCTGTTAAGGTACATTTATATACTTTTCCGTTTGGATCCTTAATAAGCATATCTCTTTTACACATCATACCCATAACGTACGGATATATCCCGCCTACAGGCGTAGGTATCAAATAATAGTTATTCGGCGCTGCCTCCGGGTTATAATTTTCTATTCGCTGTATGTCCGTTGATGTATAATATTTATTACCGTTATACTGACAGTAAGTGCCTTTTTTCTGCGTGCCGCTGTCTGCGATCCATTCCGGCAGAATGTCAATGACGGCCACTTCCGGCATATATTTCGGCTCATCAGAGGCCAGCGCTCCGCCGGCAGCCTGCAGCATATCAAATTGTCGTCTTACCGTTTCGGCGTCTTTTGCATAATCAGGCATTTCATTCACCTCCTATCATTCCCATTACTTCGCTGTGAAATGTTCTAAGCCCTTCAAGGTCTGGATCAGGAGAAGGGCCGCCGCCTTCTTTTATATATGTTTTCTCGTCTGCTGTTATTTTCCCGGCAGACTCTAAGCTGTCCAGCTTTTCGTCTGTTACATTTCCGCTTAAATATAAACGGCGGAGACTTTCAACAAAAGTTGTCATATTATCCCCCCATCTAAGAGTTCCTTTGTGTAGGCGTCTACTGCCTGTTCCTGCGCTTCTGTATATGTCAATTTTAATTGTTCCTCTATGCGGTCAAGTTGTGTAGGTATTGGCATAGGTATATATTCCGAAAATTCGCCCGTTTCTTCATTATAACTCATTCCGATTTTTACTTCTTCACTACACTCAATAGCGGTAACTGGGTTTCCTATTTGGTTAGGTGGCCACGAGGGAGCTGTTTCTGCATTAACAATATCAATAACTCTGTATTCGTTTATCATAGCGTATAACATTATTTATACCCCCATTCAATTTTTGCATAACCCGGCGCACCATCAATTCCATCTGCTGTTCGGTTTTGTGATGCTATATAGCCTCTGCCGCCACCACCGCCTCCTCCGCCTTTTGTCGGAGTAGTGCCACCTCCGTTTCCTGTTTGCCCATTGCCGCCATTTCCTATTGAGCCGCCACCGCCGCCGCCAGCGCAGGCAGCTGACGCATATGTGCCAGTAGTATTGCCTACAGGTAAAACTCCACTTCCTCCCGAACCTATGAGGCCATTTGTTCCATCGCCACTTGGCGTTGTTATTTCAGTTCTTCTTGGTACATATTTACTATTACCACCAGCACCGCCGTTTCCAACAGCTACAGCTCCTTGTGCATTGCCTTGGCTGGCAACTGAACCTCCGTTTCCTCCTCTAAGTGTAACAAGCGAACCAATTACAGTTGAACCGCCTGCTTTACCGGCTGCATTATCACTTCCGCCAGCTCCGCCAGCTCCTATTGTTATACTTAGCTGACTTTGCGGTGTAACAGAATATTCCTGTTCAACTATAGCTTCGCCGCCACCGCCGCCGCCACCGCCATCGTTGCTACCGCCGCCGCCACCGCCAGCTCCGCAAGCAGTTACTTTTATTTTTGTTACTGTTGCAGGTATCTGTAATATATAGGTGCCGGCTGTTGTATATTCAAAAACATTCCCCACAACCGCCTGTAAAATTATTGTGTCTAAAGGTACCGGATTATCTGTACCAATTGTACTATTCAAAAGCGGCATATAATCAATTAGTGATGTGTTTTTTACTAATATTGCATTTAGTTTTGCCATGACACTACCGCTTATAGTATCACCGTCAGTGTCTGCCGTTTCCCCGACTGTGGCTATAATCTGCCTAAGAAGTGCTAATATTTCTTCGTCTCCGTCTGCATTTGCTAACTGCCATATTAAATTGTCGATAATGTCCATATTGCCGTTAAGCTGTGCAACGTCGGCCGCGTCCGTATAATCAGGCTTTACTAAATTATAATGTTCTGTATTGCTTGCCATTTCTTCCCCTCCTTATCCGTTTTGCCAATCTCCGCTCTTTACATATTCCCATGTATTCGTTCTAAAAAAGTCCCATGTATGGGTTTTAACGTCGCCCCAGGTGTGCAGCTGATAAATAAATTCATACGGCAAGTGCGCCGGCTTGATCCTATCGATCGTTTTTTTCAAATTATCGATAAATGGCGGTATGCCGTAGATCTCAAGAAAAGCGATCTTTATTTTCCCGGAAGTAAAGGACACGTCAACGCGCCCTTTGTCCCAGGCCAGGCATATCTCCTGGATCATTTTTAATGTGAATTTCTTTCCCCTGGCCGCCAGCCAGTTTGCCTTTACATTGTTTCGACGCTCTTCAATACTCGTTCCAGCCGGTACCGTGATCCCCAGGTACCGCTCAAAAATTTCTATGCCTGGAAGTGTCATAGTATCAAAAAAAAGCTGTTTTTCCGCTTCGTCCAGGCGTGAAAGAAGGCTTTCATATACTATCGCTACAACAGTATAAAAATCATTGACGAAAACGGCTTTTCTGTACAATTTATTATTGTTATATATCAGTCTTTCTTTAACATCATTCAATTAAATTCACCGCCCCCAGCGTTGCCACTTCGCGGCTGCCGACTGGTATATTTGCCACGTCGCCGTTTATAGTTAAATTGCTATAGTCAATTACTCCCGGCGTGTCAAATATCGTATTGGCTATAAGGGCGTAACTGATATAGTCAACATTAAACGCCTTTTCCTGCAGTATGGCCTTTATATTCGTTTTTATGGCCTCTACTACCGCCGCCAGCTCATATCCTTCTAAAAGTACAAGCGTTCCGTCTATATTTAACTTTTTCTCTGTTGCTGCCGTGACTGTACAGTATGCCCCGGCCGGTGCCTGGCCTTCACCTTTCCCCTGGCTGCCAGGATCAATATATTGTTGAACAGCGGCCACAAGTTCAGGAGACGCCGGCAGACCGTCATTTCCAATTATACAGACTTCAACGGTATTATCACCAAACGCCAGGCCGAAGGCCTTCGCACGTCCTACGCCTGCCACTTCAAGCGCCCAGCGCTCATAATGGGCCTCATTGCCGGATACAATTGGTTTTTGCAATTCGGCATAGAAACGGGCTTTTAATTCTTCGTCGTTTTCTTCTCTGTAGCCGTTCCTTGTCGGTTCTTCATTTGTAACGGCTGTTATCCCAGGGATTGAGACTGGTATTTTAATAATGGATCCTGTACCGACGTTTCCTTCTGCTCCTGCCTCTACCGCCTGTATAGGTACCTTCCCGGTACCTTTAATGATCGTTACGGCCGTTGCCTCAAAAAGAATATTATTGACTGTCGAAAATAACGCACCCGGCTGAATGGTAGCAGTTCCCGTGACTGTAACTTCTCCTATGGCCTTAACAGCGGGGCGGCGTACTATGCCCGTAAGATCAAATACACGCCTTGTCAGCTCGTCACCGGACAGATTTTCTATATCCAGTTTTGCCTCGATCTCGTCAGCCCTTATATACAGCTTTTCGCTTTCAATAGCAACAGAATTAAGCAGATCATATACAGGAAAGCCTATAGACTTAGCGTATGTATTAGGCATATCGGCCAGCATATCGTTTAAAATATCCTCAGATGTTCGCATTTATGTTCACCTCTTCCCCTGTGTAAAGTACGGCTGTAAAATATATGTTTAATTCCCCGTCCACGTTTTCGGCCGAAAAATTAATTATGCTTTTTATGCAGCGCGGTATTTTTGCATTTTCTTTGATCTGTCTTTGTATCTCTGAATACAAAAAGCCCTTAGGAAGTGTCTTATATCCTATGATCTCGTCTGTCTCTATGCCAAAACCGCTGTTACCGTATACGGCGTATTTATCCGGAAGAGTACGGCACATAAGCTCAAGCCACTGCTTAACAGCTTCAACTTGTGTCACTTCTTCGGCCACGCCGTTTAAAAAGATAAATTCGCGTTTATCATAATCAAATTTAATACTGCGTCCTATTTCCTCCACCGGGCGCGGTCTTATGACGGCTGCTGCCGCCTCTTCGATTGTCTTATTTTCGATCGGAAACATTATGCAGCCCCCCTTTCTTATTACTCTAACACATCAAATGTGACCATTTCGGACAAACCTATAATAATTGCTCTGCGGCCTATATATTCCTTTCGCTCCGGATCCGACGTCATTTTATTTTTCATTCCTTCGGTTAATGTTAAGTTGTCATTTTCAGTAAAAACGGCTGCACCGTCCAGGGCTTCAACTATCATTGGTTCCTGTTTTCTTATAATACCGATTATAAATGTTAGGCCGTTTCTGTTTTTTCTCCCTTCCTGTTTAACCGCTTTTGCCATTTTTAAAGCATAGTCCTGCATTTATACCGCCTCCGCATTTTCAAGATCAAGCGACATTCTATGAGCCGCGCCGAATGTATGGGTTACTGATTTTACAAGATACGCGCCTGTTAAATCGTACTTATCAGACGAAAACAATAACAGCACCCCGGCCGTGACTGCCTCTGATCCCAGCATATCGCCTACACTCCTAGTTGTTTTAATGTTCCCCAGTTCTTTTAATGTATTAGCCGCTTTTGTGGCCGGGTTTTCTTCGTCACTTGACTTTTTAACCGTCTTCGTCAGCTTACCGAATTTTGCAACGGCTGCAGCGTTCTGCGCTGTAGCCAGTACCTTTGCCGTGCCGTTGTCCTCTGATACAACGATTATATTATTTCTCATATCCGTTATGCTGTCGGATCCGTCAACACTTCCCAGGGCATAGGTTACGTCTATTTCATTACCGGCCTCAAATTTATGTTTAGCAAATGTCAGCGTTTGTGGGTATTCGTATATATTAAGCGCATTGTCTCTGACCCTCATAAAATAGTTTTTCCCCGCTGCTGCTGTTGCTGTATCTATAATGTCCTGTAAAATTTCAAGTACAGATTTTTCTATATACAGGCCGTCTATTGTTCCGGGAAGTCCAGGCAGGCTGCCAAGCGGCAGGCCGGCTTTTGTGCATAGCTGTTTAATGGCTGTAGCACACGACGTCTTATTAAATTGGATAATAACGTCATTGTTCGACAAGTAAAAACCATAGTCCAGCGCCTTATATTCCCCGGAAAGGCTTACTTCTGTTATTATTCCGCTAAAAAGCGTCCTTGTATCGCCTATAACGTCCACTTTGTCGCCCGGTACTATTACAGGTCTGGCAGCTGTTATATATCTGTCCTGTGGATTTTTCGCCGTTGTAAATGATAACTCAACGGTTATACTGTCCAGGTTATCAGTTATACTTAAATTTCCGCAAAAACGGGTTATGTCTGTTGTCCTGTTTAAAATTACTTTTGGCATTTTATCACCGCCTATAAAAAAAAATATTCCGTCATTGACAGCGAAAAATCGGCGTCGCCATTGGCCCTGTACTGATAGGTGAAATTGTCGATCGAGACTGCCATATTAAGACGCTCCACACTCTGTCTATCTGTTATTACTATTCTTGCCGGTATTTTGTCAGACTTTATGCGGCGAAAAAAGTCTATATACGCCTGTGGGTTAATGTCTGCGTACGGATTTACAAACGGGTATCTTTTAGACGGTAAAAAAGACGAAAGTTCCATTGTCCTAAGTCCGGGATTGCCTATCATTCTAATATTGAAAGACAGTCCATTATATGTTTCATTGCCTTGATCCTCGGCCATTTCCCATTCCGGCGATACCGGCAGCACCATTATTTCAGCATTGTTATTAATAGAAAATACAATATCCATATATTCACCGTCCTTATACCGCTTGAATGGCTTCTATAAACTCCTTAGCTATTATGCGTCCCGTTTCGTGCGGATCGTCTCCGCCTTTAACCTCGATTTTCAAATTATTGATATTAACTTTCTTACCGTCTGATTTCATCTTTTCTTTTGTTTTATCAGCCGGATATATTTTTGCGCCTGACGGCAGCGTTATTAATTCGCCTCTGCCGCCTTCGTTTACTCTTGTCCAACCACCGCGGAAATATGGCGTTCCTGTGGCGTGTCCGGAAGTATTTTTGTTACTTCCCCAGCCTGTCAACTTCTGTATTCCACCGCCTATCAATGGCAGATTGGTTAATTTCTCTTTTAAGCCGTTAAATTTTTCTGAAATCCAGTCAAAGAAAGGAGATACAGCATTTTTAACAGCCTCAAAAGCTCCTACTATGGCGTCTTTTATCCCATTAAATACACTCGTTATACTTTCCCACAGGCTTAATGCTGCAGCCTTTACAGTGTCCCAGTTTTGGTAAAGCGCCACGCCTGCCGCTATTAAAGCGCCTATTGCAACTGCTACTAAGCCGATAGGGTTAGCCGACATCACAAAATTAAGCGCGCCTTGTGCCGCTGTGACCCCTGCAACGACTGTTTGATATACTCCCCATAACTTAGCTACGGTCGAAAGGATATTAAAGGCTACAAATGTTCCTGCAAGGCCGGAAAGTACAGGTATAAGCCAGTTTGCGTTGTCTCTTACCCAAGCGATTGATTTTCCCAGGAAGTCCAGGCCCTTACCTAAAATATTAGTTGCCTTATCTGCTATAGCCTCAATCGTTCCGTCATTCTGCCATTTAATAAGGGTATCAGCTACTAATGATATTTTTTGTCTTAATATATCCAAGGCGCTGCCCTGTCTGACCGTGCCGTCATCCATTATGCCGACTATTTTGGCAAGTGAATTTTTAATAACGCCCGTAACTGTAGACCACATACCCTTAGTTGTCGTTGAAAGTTTTTCCATACCGCCGGCAAAACGACTGTTCATCACCTGGACTAATTCGTCCATATCGTCAACGCCTTTTATACCGAACTCCTTCATTCGTTCCCATTCTCCGGACTGGGCGTCAATAATGGCTTCTGTCGCCTGTATAATGTCTTTTCCGGTAGCTCCAGCCATATCTCCGGCACGTCCCAGCCATTCCTCTGCAGACATTCCCATAGCCTCAAATTTTGCCGCAGCCTCTACCAATGCGCCGCCCTCAAACGGCGTCTTATTGGCCATGTTAATGGCATATTTCATTATGTCAGCGGCTTTCTGCGTGTCTCCTGTGGCCGTTTCAAGCTGTGCCTTATAGGTTTCCATATTAAAGGCCTCGTTAAAGCCTACACCGGCGGCCAATGATCCCAGCGTTATGCCCAATCCGCCTATAGTTTTTGCCGCTGTAGACGCTACGCTTTTAAACTTGCTATTGGCTGTAGCCGCCCATTTATTAATCTCTTGATGTCCTTTTTTGATTTCTAGGCGGCTTTTCTGTAATTCTTTTGTTGTGTTGCCTAAAGGCTTTGTAAATTTGTCCTGCAATTTCATTAGGACATTCATTTTTTTACTCATTCTTTGTCACCGCCTCCCAGGCTTCTGCCTCAACTTCCATAGACGCTATATAGAAAATCTGTTCAAATGTTGACAGGCTCTCTAGTTCCGCTTTGCTGTGTCCTCTTTGTAGGTAATAATGGAAAAGGGCGGCCTCGCCGCCGCCCTTAATCAGTTTTTTACCGCTTCCACGGCGTCAACCGTGTTTTCCTCTTTTTCTGTTTTTTCACGTCCTAAACCATACATAGTCATTATTTTGGCTGCTGCAGACTCCATAAGCTCCATATTTGACATGAATACTTTTTCGACTACTTCTACAGGCTCAGAAACGCCATAGTTTCGACGCAGTTCGTCACTGTGTAAGATCGGGCAATGTTCATAGATTAACATGGCCGTCTGTTCTGCGTTTTCTTCGGCGCTTGTGCCGCTGTCGTCTATTATTCTTGACACGGTTTTGACGTTCTTCTTTTCGGCCATAATATAGTTGCCTTCATCGTCAATGATTATAGGCACTGTTTTATATTTATCTAAGTCAGACTGCAGGCTACGGGACACAAGATCTTCAATAGTTAATTTCATCTATGCCGCCCCCTTATGCAATAAGATCAAGCGGTTCATAGTCCGCAAATTTGAAGGGTACTTCTTCTTCACCGATTGTTGCATTTTCAAATTTTAAGGCCATAACCTCGTCAATAGTTACTTCTGTAAAGGAAACACGTTCGGCGCCTAATGCTGTAGGGTCTTCCAGTTTGCCGACTACGGATATTTCCGGCATTTCACCGGATTTTATAGCCTTTGCCACCTTTGCAAAAATCTTTGAGTTGACCTTATGCAGCGTCATGGTGCCTTCCCCGGTAAAGCCCATGTAACGCTGATGTTTCCCAAGGTCGTTTGACAGGTCTACTTCTTCATAATTTAAAGTCAATTTCGCTTCAAAACTCTTTACATTGGCGAAAAGCTCGCCGTCGATCCATACGCGGCCATAGGTCCCGCGTATGATCTGATTAGTCTTTATACTATCTGCCATTATTTACGCCCTCCTTATGCCATTGTTATGATAAATTTAAGGTCTTCCATAGCGTCAAGGATCTTAATATTAGCCATTAAATTGACTAAAGATCTAAAAGTCATATTCTTGACTTTCTGATCGTCCCATTCTGCCGCCTCCGGTGTTCCGTTAGAGATCCAGTCTTCCCTCTGTTTTTCGATGTTGACTGTGGCCAGGTTATCATAATTCGGATCAAGTATACTTTCACGGCCTAACTGTTTAAAATAGACATTTACAGCTGCTATAAACAAGGCCTGATTGTCGTAACTGTTTTTATATTTGCCGCAGTAATAGTCATTAAATGTCGCCACTATATCTTCAAGAATTAAGTCCATAGCCTCAACAATGGTTATTTTCTGCATATCAGCTGTCTGATCTTCGCCAAGCGTTGTAAGAGAATTGACAGCGCGTCCCACTCTTACCTCCCCGCTGTCATTCCAAAGGATAAACTCTCCTTTGTTTACAGCCGCGTCCAGGTCTTCCGGTTCTGTTACGCTCTCAAGCTCCTGCATAACCGTATATGTAGCAGCCCTTGTGAATGGTATTCCGGCAAGAAGGCCTGCTATTCTTGCAGTATAATTCTGTACAGGGTATGCAGACGCCGTATTTTTAAAAGTAATAGCTTCGTTTGTAAAGTTGACAACGTGCATATCATCTGTTGTTGTAGCTTTATATACGACAGCTTTTCTTTTCTTTCTTTTGTTTTTAGCGTTTGTCTCTTTGATGTATGCCGCGACGGCGTCCTGCTCTGTGCTGTCAGCATTTAAAAAGCAAAGCCAGTTAAAGTCTATACCTTCAATAGCTGTTTTCGCGTCTGCAAACTTCTTTGACGCTCCGATTTTAACGACATACACTCCCCTAGGAAGGCCAATAAATGCGCCTATAATAGCCTTGTAATTATCGGCTGTATATTCCGCCTCTTTTACATCGGCGGACAACTCATATTTATTTGTCGTGGCCGCGCCTGCTGTATCATCATTAACGATAATACAGACAACGCCTCTTTTGCTTCTCTGAACGGCCGTGACGGCCTTCTGTTTGAATATAACTTCAATGTTAGGCATATTCTGTGCCATTATTATTCACCTTCCTTATTTAATTCAACGTCAAGATCCAGCATATCGACGCCTTCTGCGTCTTCTATATAAGGATTTACTATATCGACAAAGCCGGCAAATTCTACGGCCATATCCGCCCTATATATAGTTCCCTGCTGTTCTTCTAAAGTGAAATTAAAAGTATCATTGATTTTTATATGCCCGGCGAATAAAGCCATTAAATCGTCTAAAACGCCGTACAAGTCCGCAAAACCGCTGTGAATAGACGGCGCAAAATAATAGACGTGCAGCCTAAAGGATATATGATCCATAAGCCCAAACTTATCTTTTGTTATATCGTCTGTGTCGATTACAAAAGCCGGGCGCGGTATGTCTTCTTCTATGTCCTTGTCTATAACCTCAATGTTGAAGGTATACTGCAGCATATCGGTTACTTTTGTTAAAATATCTCCTACGTCTGCCATTTTTCACCAACCTTTTGTTAAGTCATCAACAAGCCCTTCAACGTCTTTTTCATATTCGCCGGCAAAGGCGTCCTGCGTCTTACCTATAAGGTGTCGTCCGGCTATGTGGCGCCCACTCTTTACATGGTTAAATCCAAGCTCTAATAAATGGGCGTGTGGCGCAAAGTGTATTCTTGTTTCGTACGAATTTTCCGGCTTATATAGGTATACCTTGCCACGTTTTAAATACTTACCGTTGACAAGGTTTCCCGTCTTTTTCCTATATCCGGCTTTTAATGCCACTTTGATTTTATTTTTAAGTTTGTTTCCTTCTTTTCGCATAAAGGCTTTACACTCTTTCGGCGCCACGTCTGCTGAAAGTCGGATAATATCCTTTTCAAGTTTTTCAAAATCCTCTTTTAATTCTGCCTGTGCCATTATTCCACCGCCTCACAGAAAATCTCCAATGTATCATGGGCAAGGTACGGATCCAGGATATATATAATGTCGTACCTCTGGCCGCCGGCCATAAACCACATGCCGGGCGTGACGTCCTGAATGTATCTAATAATTATTTTGTGTGTAGTCCTGGAAAGTTTTGTTTCGGCGGTGCGGTTTAGCAGGCTGCCGGTCTGTGGCCTAACTTCGGCCCATAAGTCCCTGACCTTGCGGCCTTCCCACTTCGTCTGGCCTATGGCGTTGACACTTTCCGTTTTTACATTCTCCCACAGTTCTATTTTTCGGTTAAGTCTGCCCGCTAAATTCCGCATAGCCGCCGCCCCCTTCTTAAATAAAATTCTTGTCGTGTAAGTGTAAAATTGCCGAAACGGTTTTGTTCTCGGCTGTTGTATCGGCCGTTGTGCTTCTTACGTCGTACATATCGGCCACGATCGCAAATACTGCTATACTGATTTCCTCATATTCGTCCATTTCATCATCTGTTAATGATGTATGCCCCTTTATATATCCCTTAGCGGCAGCAAGTGCCGCCGCTAAAAATCTAACCGTTGTTTCGTCCGTGCCGTCTGCTCTGACATAATCTGCTAGATCGGCCGTTGTTATGTCAGATACTTTCATGTTCTATCACGTCCTTAAGCGTTCATTGCAAGAACTGCGAATTTTGACTGATCGATAATGGCTCCGTCTATCTCCATATATCCGATAACGCCTGTTCCGTACTGTGTAGCGTACTTTTCTTTTAAAATATTTACTTCGATCTCCTTTGACATATTATAGGCATATCCGGATAAATCGCCGTAAATCATTACATTTGTTGACGCCGCAAACGCCGGCGCATTGTCTGAAACAAAAACAGGTTTTCCGAACATGGTGTAACCGCTGCCGTCCACCATATTCGGAATAAGAAGATACTGTCCGTCTGTTGTCTTTAACTTTTTAGCCTCTGCAAATGTGCTAGGGTGCATTATCCACACTGCGTCTCTCTGTGCGCCTGTAGGCACGGCAAGCTGTGTATCGATAATGTCGTCCGCCTCAAGTGTACTTCCTGTTGCTGTTATCTTTTTTGTTACGTTAGGGAAAAGACCTTTGATTTTTCCGGCTGAGCCTGTTAAACCTTCTTTTTCGGCAAATTCTGCAAGGTCTTTCGCCATTTTATCGACTACAAAGCCGACAATGTCAAAATCCATGTTATTAATTAATTTGTTTGAAATGGTGGAAAGGGCGCCGACTATATACGGCTGCAGAGACACTACTTTTAATTCTCCGGATTTTTCGGTAAGCTCTGTCAGCTCGTCAACATAAGCCGCTGTAATAGCGCTGCTTGTTTCGTCATATACAGGGATTGACAATTCACCTTTAACATTAAATTTCATTGCTCTTTCAAAAAGAGGACTGATATTTTTCATCGCCTCAACAATCATATTGGCTACGCTACGGGGCAGAAGGCCTCCATTTGTGCCTACTTTTAAGGCCCTTGTTTCGCCTCTGCAGAACTTTTCAAAAGATCTGATTTCCTCTTCTTTTGTTGGGTCTTTAGGCTCTCCGCCTTCGATCTGGCGGCGCTCTTCAAGGGCTTTAATAGTGCGGCTTAAGCCGTCCGCCTCTTCTATGTACTTGTTATATTCCTTCTCTTCATCGGCTGTTAAGGCCCTTGTCTCTTCCTCTACTTTGTCAAGGATCCCTGCAGCCTTAATAAGAAGATCGTTTCTTTTTTCTTTAAGTTCTTTGATTTTTGACATTTCTCATACCTCCATTTTCTTGATATTAAGTCTCATTTTTCTTATTTTTTCAGCGTCAAAAGTTGGTGCCGGTGTTCTTGTGTCTGTCTTTTCAACTACTGTTTCGTGAAGGCCTCTTGTCTCCATTGTCGCTACGTCTTCGCCCCTCAGTTCGTACGACGTGCCAGCATACGCCGGGATCCTATCTGACAGGATCGACACTTCATTCAGCTGAATGTCTTTTAAACGGCGGCGTTTAACGCCGTCCATTGTCCAGTCTTCCCAGTCGTCGCCAATGACATTAAATCCGAAAGACCACCCGGTTATTTTTCCGGCGTCGGCTGCTGCTATAACGTCTGGATCCGTTACCCTGGCGGTAGCGTAAAGGCCGATACTATCTTCCTTAAGTTCCAGGTTTCCGTCTGCTGTGCTGCCTATGATCTTTTCATGATTAAATTTTAATTTGATGTCATTGTTAGCCGCGATTGCTTTTGAGAAGACCCCTTCTTGCACCTGTTCAACAAACCGGGTACCGTCCGGCAGCTTCATTACTCTGCTGTCACGGCATACGGCATTGACATAGCCTGAAATAATGACTTCCTTTTCCCTGATCTCAATTTTCATTGCTTAGCTTCACCCCCTAACTTTATTGACTGTCCCATATTCGGGACATAGATAATTTCTTTTTTAGGATCGTATAAAACGTCCTGCAGGCCTAATTTGATATAGTTCAATCCTAATGGCGGCTTATTCTCCATTTCTCTGATTTCGTCCGGCTGATATATACCATTTGCAACGGCTTTTTCGTAGCTCTCAAAGCGTTCTGACAAGCTGCCCTTTCTTGCCTCGTCCATATCAAAGGCAAAAAATCTTGTGTCCTTTTCTCTTTCAAGTAAAAGCACTCTGTTTATGGCTGCCTCTATGGCCTTTGCCGGCGGAAGTACGGCTGTTTCAAATGTAGCCGTTTCTGTCTCCGGCGTCGCTGTACCTTCCAGCACTGACGGCGCTATACCAAACAAACCGCAGATATTGTTATAGCTTGCTTTCCTAGCCTCTATTACTTGCATTTCTGCCGGTGTTGACGCCAGTTCATTGAACTTTATTCCAGCATTTAAAACCATAGTTTCGTTGCTGTCTCCGCTGTATGTCCTGTTCCATTTTTCCTTTAGGTCCTTTAAGGCTGTATCGTTAATCTTGTTATCAACTGACAGATAGCCTTTTTTCATACCCTGTTTATCAATCATATTCTGTTCAAACAGCAATTCGCTATAAGCCGTCTTGAGCGCCTCGGCGTTATCATCTAACAGCCCACGGCCGGTGCCGCCGTCCGTTGATGATCTAAGGGCTGAAAAAATATTTAAACTGTCTACACTCTTACCCTCTACCCAGTATTTGATATAGCGGTTAAGCGCGTCTGTATTGGCGTTCTGGGTAACGTCTCCCGGCTGCAGATAGATTAATTCTTCAATGTCGTTATATCTGCGCTTAATGTATGCATAACAGCGGCCATATAAGATATAGTCTTTTGTTAGCATTTTTTTAAATAAAAATCCGTCGAAGTATTCCGAAGGCTGAATATTAAATAGCCTTGTCCTTTTATCGTTTTTTATCTCGCTGATCCTGCCGTCTTTGTCGCGTTCATATAGTTTGAGCGGCAAAAGCGCTACTTTGTTTCCTACATATTCCAGGCAGGCGGCGACTGCCGGGATCTCCTGTGCCTGCTGTGCAGTTATGTAATAGCCGCCGTTTAACTGTGTTAACAGTGTTTCTCCGGTTATTTCCCTTGTCTCCTGTTTTATTTCCCTTGTCTCCTGTTTTTTGTCTTTTAAAAAATCAAATAGTCCCAATTTCTCACCACCTTAAAGAACTACACCGCCCCAGCTCTGGGCCTCTTCCAGTACTTCATTTTGCTGCACAAGATAGACGGCATTTATTAACGCCATTAACATGTCAATCTTTCCGATTGACTTCTTTTTGTTGATATACCGGTTTAAATTTGTGTCGTATGTACAGCGGGCATTTTCAAAGTTTATTTCAAGTAATTTATTTTCTTCATAGGCAAATTTGCCCTGCAGGATCATTTCTTCCAACCATTTGATAGGTGCATGTAATACGCTTGAGTGCTGCCGTACGATTACTGTTTCTAGGCCGGCCGCCTCTAATTTCTGGGCTGATGATAGACCGTTGTATCTGTCATATCCAACACCGGCCACGGTGCAGCCGAATTTTTGTTCAATGGATAAAATGTCCTTCTCAATGACTGAATAATCAATGACGCGATCTCCGCAGGCGGTACACTTGCCCGCGTTAATAAATTCTCTGTAGTCTATACGCTCTAGCTTGTTTTTTTCGTCTATCCTGTCATACGGGATATAGCCGTATACGTCGGCTAAAATCCCGCCTGTGTATTCGTCATAGGCTGCCATTGCAAAGGCGCTGTTATCTGTCGTCATTGATAAGTCAAAGCCGACATATACGCGGCGGCCTGTCCAGTCTATTTCATTGACCCTGCATTTCTGCAGATCCTCAACGGATACATAATTTTCAGTTCCGACGCCCTGGTAAACAATATTACAGTGTTTCGTCAAGAAATTTTCACGCCTAGACGGTATGTCTATAGCGTCCTGGCGTTTTTTCAAAAGTACGTCCATTATTTCCGGTACTTCCAATGCCAGCGGGTTTGCGTGTTTTATAATATCGTCGTTGTCCGTCCAGTTCTTTGTGTCGTCCGGCTCGTAAAGAAGGGCAAAGGTCGCTTTATCATCTTTTAGACCGTCAAGGACTTTTTTTGCGGCTGCGACTTCTTCTTCAAATGGGTTAAATACAGTCGGATATTTTGTCGAAATAATAAAGCCCAGTTTATTAAATACCTGGATCTGCCCTGATCTCATAGCCTCTATAGGGTACACGTTCGGCAACGCTCCTGTTTCATCAACCAAGAAGACGGCCGGCTGTCTGGAGTCCATTCGATTTCTTGAATAGTTCAGCGGATAAAATACGTTATCAGTTATACTGCACTTTATATAGTCTCTAAGCATTTTGAATTTGAGTTTGCCCTTGTAAGTTCCAGCCAGTGCCGGGCTGCAGTCCAGTATTTCCTCAATGTCTGATTTAATAGATCGGCTCAGTGTACCGTCTGGCGCTACACTGTAGAGTTTTGAAAATCTGTCCTCTGTCAGCAGCAGGATAATGAATATTACAGCTACAATGAAGGTTTTACCATTCTTCCTGGCTATCTCTAAGACCGCGTTTTGATAGCGTCTGCGGCGCGGATCCGATCTATAAACAACACATAGCACACTAACTATCAATGCCCATTGAAAACCGGCCAGGCAATCGTATAGATTTTTACCCTTATTGGCTCCCTTTGGCATAATGAGCAGCTTTAAAATTTTGCAGATTTTCTGATACTTTTTTTCGCTTAAAATAAATTCGGCGGCTTCGTCTCTAGCAATCCGGACTATCTCGCCCATTTGCTTTTTTACATACTTCGGCGCCTCTATCTGGCCGTTTGTAACAGCTTCGGCATATTCTACAGCTTTGTTTATCAATCCTCATCATCTCCAAGGGCGTCAAGGAGGGGATCCGTTTCACGTTCCGCAATAGATATAGCCAGCTTTGCCCTGCTCTGCGGTGACAGCCCTAATTCATTGCAACCGCGGTAAAAATCTTGTGTATATTTTGCTCTGGCGTTCATAACTTCGCGATCATATTTTTTCGCCGGGGCCGCCTCTATTTCTGCGTCTATCTCGGCCAACTTGTCTATTGCCGTTGCGGTTTTTGCAAGGATCCAATCGTCAAGGCTGCACAGGGTATCTGCAGCACCCAAGCGCTTGACTATCTCTCGGAATATCTTTTTTTGATTTTTAGACAAGGTGCGCGGCGGCTTCGGTGCGCCGGCACTTTTCAATTTTTCTTCGGCGGCTGCGCGGCTTTCGATTTCGTCTTTCGTACGCGCACCCACCGCCATGTCAATCGGCTTAGCCGGTCTGCCTGCCATATTATCCGCCTCATTTCTAAAAAAATTTTTAAATCTTTTAGGCACGGTATGGTGTGGAGTTAAACGCCCGTTTTTAGGCGTTTAAGTAGGGGGGGATATTTATTTTATATATGTCCGCAATGTCTCTTTTGAGATCTTCCCTTCCTCTGCCTCTCTGTGGTGCTTCTCGCATAACGTAATAAGGTTATTATTTTCCAGTCGCTTTGTCCACGCCGTGCGCACACTTTCAATATGGTGAACTTGTAAATCTTGCGGATCATATTTTCTTTTTCTATCATACCGTATGCCGTGCGTACATATCGGACAAAGATATAGATCACGTTCTTTTATCTCTTCGCGCTTCTTTTGCCATTCAGAAGAGGACAAAAAAGATTTATACTTCTTTTCAAAATCTGTTAATTCTGAATACTTTTTATATTTTTTCGCCGGCTTTTGCGGACAGCGTTCCCCTACCTTGTGTATACGTCCGCATATACTACAGGCTTTTTTCATTACCCTTTGCCTCCTGTTCATCAAAAAACCTTTTTACGGCTTTTCTGATCGACTCTTCACTATCGCCCATTCCTATTCTCTGAGCTATGTCACGCCAGGCCAGGCCGTTGAAATAGTGCATGATGATCGCTGTTTTAATTCTTATATTGCTTAGCTGTGTTACTTCCTGCAGCACTTCGTTTCTTTGGTTTTGTAGCCTGGTTATTTCCTGTTTGTAGCCAGTTATGATTTTTGCCGCCTTTCGTTTATTCGTGCAGTGTTCCTCCTGGTTCTTAATTTCTTTTTGTAACGCCAGGATAAATGCCTGCGTGCCGGCTGCCTCTTTTAATTTCTTATGTGTCAGCATTATTCCATTCCACCTCCGCTAATGGTGTATATTTTTGATTAACAATTTGATATACAGGACACTGCCAATAATAGCCCGTGCAGTAGTCGTCAAAATAGCTCTTTTTCTGATTGCTTTTTCTAAATTGCATAATGATTTTGTTTCCCTCTTCCAGGCCTTCACAGTGTATGTTCGGCGGTTGCGTAGTGTCCATTAAATAAAACGGACAAACGGCCCTGCCTTGCAGATAACTACAGCTTGATATTTTCTCTTTTCCCCTCTCTTATTCTCTCTGTATGTATTCCCCGTAGTCTTCCCCGCCTTCTCTGATTGCTTTTAAATATCTGACCCAGCCTATTTCAGAAAAATAATTTTCTGTATATAGCAGCCGTATATAGTTTTTAGGTACCGTCAGCGGCCTATGGGTTTTATGTTCGGCTACTTCCTCAATTTTTACTTTGGGCTTTTGCAGATTTCGGCTCTGGCTCCACCTCTTAGCGTTTTTCTTAATATTTTCTTTTGTGATATAACTGGCTAGGCGTGTGTCTTCCTGGGATTTTTTCAATCGTTTTAAAAATATATATCCTTCTCCCCATAGATCGAAGAGGATTTCCCAGGCCTCTTTTAAGCTTAGCCCCATAAGTCCGTTTAAAATAACATGGTGGTGACATCTGCCTTTTGTCTCTAACACGGATATGTATTTCAAGTCACCCTGCCCGTTTTTCAGTCTCCACCTTTTAAGCCTCCTAAAAAAATTTGCGATCTTCTTTTTTGCGTCGGCCGCCTCGATCGCTCCGTCATACGTCAATGTTAAAAAATAGTCCGCTGCTCCAAAATTCGCATTTATAGTTCTTGTTAACTTTTTTCTTGCTATCTCTAAATTTCTTTTTTGCTGCTCCTCAGTAGTCAGATTTCCCCTTAACAATCTTTCGTATTTTTTTCCTATAGTCCTAGGGCTATAAAATTCCTCTACTTCGTATATGTCCCCAGCCCATATCTTTTTTCTATACTTAGGCATATTTAAACACCTTCTCTTTTGTATGGTCGTTAAGTTAATTGCTATATCGAGTTTATAGGGACCGCCGCCCCTTGTTTTTGTTTGGTTCAAAATTCACTATTATAATGTAGAAACATGTTTTTTACTTATATAAGGGTTAAGGCACCCTTTAAGGTGCCTTATTCTTTAATATAAAGTCTTTCGTTTCTATCCTGGTTTCTGAGCAAATAGTAAAGGAAACATTCTGTATGATCTGTCCCATTTTTCCCTTTTACTTTTGCCACAAAAAAGAATTTATGCAGATTTTCAACACGGCCAGTCCTTCTGTGTTCCAGCTTGCCGTTTGGATTTATATAATAATGTTCAAATTTGCGCCCAGATCTAAGGCCTAAGCGCTCCGCCTCTTTGCGCGTCATATTGTACATACTGCCCACCTCTAAAATATTATTGTCCTTTCTAATTTCTTGAGCTTTTCTTCGTTCGTTTCAACAAATAACACTTGTGATAAATATTTTGTATTTTTGTTATAAATAGCTAGGCCATGTCCTATTTTCCGTGCTGTTTCTCCGGTAAGTTCTAATATATCGCTTGACTTTATTTTTTTGATAATTTCTATACGTTCCCAATCAGCTCCGATTAAAACTCCAATACTATAGAATGTATGTATATATTCTTTTTCCGGAATAATATTGATTGCCTGTTCTGCTGTTATGTATTTTTTCATAAAATTACTTTTTTCCTAAAGTCATTTGTCCTTCTATGTCCATATCGGCTGCGGCCGTCATTGATGATTTTATATACTTCATATTTTTTCTTTAAGTATATAGGACATTAAATTACACATTTCAGCCGGTATAACTAAAGGCATTATTACAGCTTGCAATAAAAGTCCTACTTTGACCGCAAAGTATGAGATCTTACCTTGTCTGAAATAGATTTCCGTTTGCTCAATATTTTTAAATGGGCGTAAGTATGCCGAATTGATAAAATACACCCCATCAGCCGTTTTAATGGCATTAAAAGCCGTTCCGGCGTATGTAATGACTATATTTAATTTCTCTGCTATGACTTCACCTGGCGCGAAGTCTTCAAGATTAAGCACACCCGGTGCCTGTACAAGATTAATATATATGTCCTCTCTTTTTTTCTCGCTTATGTCAAAAAGAGTAATGATGTTGTCTTCGTTTAAATACGGTAAATTTTCCAGTTTATAAACGGCGGCTCCTGTGCCGATATACTGCTGCACACTTGATCCGTTCGTATTGTCATATATAATGATCTGATTTTCTCTGCGGCAAATAGCCGCTATATCTTTAACTTTCATTATGTACCTTCTTTCCGCGACATTTTGGACAAATATATCCATGTCGCCCTACTTTCGCTTTTATGCTTATATTCCATTCACGGCCGCAACAGCTGCATATTTGGTGCCGTATGCCTTTACTGTTCTTTTTCGTTGCTGATCCCCTCCCAGCCGGCGCCGCTTCCCTTTTCAGCGCCGGCGTAAAGTAGCATTGCATTAATCAAGGTTTTTCCGCCCCACAATGGGGGCAAAATTTATAATCATCATTAAAAGCATATCCGCATTTGCACACTGGCTGCGGTTCTTCCTCGAACTCGTCAAGGATCCTTAATATCTCTTTGATCTCTTCGTATGTACCATGTCTTGTTAGCCCGCAGTTATGGCCGTATAATGGGCAGTTTGTGTAACACTCGTCATGTACCGAATACTTATTGCATATAGCATTTATTTTTTTAATAAATATAGTCGCTGCCGCTCTGAAAAGCTCCGGACAGTCCTCAAAGATGTTTACAGGTTCTTTTATTTCTTCATCTGTCAAATTACTGTCATTCATTTTTAACACCGTCCTTTTCTATATAGCTTTCTACCCCTTTACTGTATTTTTGAAACTATATCTCCGACGACTGCAGTTATCATCAACGCAATAGCGCCTTTAACGTCGCCAGCGTTTAATATTATTACAGCTTCAATAAAAACGACTGCCGACAGTAAGCGCAGCATATTTTTTACCACATTTTCAAGAAAAATTATCATCTGGAAGCCCCCTTTACCTCTTTAATTTTGGCATAAGCCTCACGCTTAGAGGGAAACCAATCGATATATCCGCCTACAGCCTCCTGCAGCACTCCTAAAGTATTTCGGATTTCTAAAACGCCCCATTCTCCGTTAGTTTTAAATTGCAAAACTGATATTTTTTCGTCCATTTATTCGCCCTCCGTCTCTTCTATATCCAAACTGATCTGACCTTCACACAGCGGCATATCACCTTTTATGCGCCGTAAATGCGCCCTTACTGGGACTATCTGAGATACGACATATTCCTGCGAAAGAAAACGGATCCCTTCGTTGTAAATATTTAATTCGCTTATGGCGCGTTTTCTATGCTCTTCCAGAAATAGCAGCCAGTCATCGTCATTTTCTGCGATATAGTAGCCCTTGCCGTTGGCCTGGCTTATGATCTTGACGCCCGCTTTTCTGGCTGCCTCTATGGCCGATCTGTTTATACGATCGCTTAGCCCAGTAAGCTCTGACAGCCTGGATCTTGTTATTGCATTTTCTTTCCCTGCCGGGATATATATTGTCACTCGTTTCCAGGATTTCATTTTTTAAGCCCCTTTGCCTATAATCTCCGCAACGGCTGCAGCTATCTGCTGATAGTCAATTTCTGCCGGCGGTTCATAATCAATTTTGATCCCTGTTGCCTCATACAGCATTTTGGGCAGTATGATGTATGTATTTCTTTCTTTGTGTATCTCTACTATTCCGATATTTAATTTACCGGCGTCCATAAGGCGACGCACTGTGGCCGCCGTTACGCCCAATTCTCTGCCTACAATTTCCGGTGTTATTTTCATGTCGCCCCTCCTTTTACTTTCCTTATCTTATTTGCGGTATAATTCCCTTGAGACTGCAAAACTTTTCACACTGCTTTCTTGTTCCGCTCTTCAAGGTTTTTTCGCCGGCATATACTCCTATTGGTGTAATGTGCGTGTAGCTTATAACTTCCCAGTGTGTTGATATTATTCCGCAACAGAACTCATGTCTTTTTTCGATTGTATAGATCATTTTTCCCCTCCTCCCTTATGCGCTCTTAATCTCGTCGATTTTTTTCTGCAGGCTCATTCCCATAATGACGCCCAGCATAAACTCTTTTTCGCTTGTTTCCTTCTCGTCAAAAATCCTTGCTACTTCTGCGATTTTTTCTTTCTTTTCGTCTTCCATAATTTCACCTCGCTTTTTACTTCTTTGTGCTATAATATTAACTCAAAGAATTATAGAAGTCAATATTTTATTTCAAAAAATATTGCAAAGCGTTATTTAATATGCTATTCTATTTTCAAGGAGGAAAAAAATATGAAGGAAGGAAAAAGAATTAAAGAGTTAAGAAATGCTTTAAACTTAAATCAGACAAACTTCGGCGAACAATTAGGTTTAAAACAAACTACAATAGCCGGTTATGAGAATAATCATAGGGAATTGACAGACCGAACTATTTCTGATATATGCCGTGTTTTTAATGTCAACGAAGAATGGCTGCGCACCGGTGACGGCCCTATGTTTCGCCCTAAGAAGGGCTTAGACAATGAACTGGCCGAACACATAGCAGATTTAATAAAAACTGATGATGAATTGACAAAGGCGTTTATTTTAGAACTTCTGAAATTGTCACCGGAAGAAATGGAAGTTATAAAAAAGATCTTGTTAAACGTCAGCGACTACATGAAAAAATAAAGAGCGGCCTTTGCGGCCGCCTCTCTCAAAATCGTTTGATAAAATCGTAAATGATCCAAAGAATATTTATATCTTTTATCATTTTGATTTTTGAAATAATGATATTTTTTAATTCTTCCATATTCTGCACCCCCCTTTCAGGGATATGGTAACAGACTGGAAGTTACTAAAAATAAGCCCTCCTGCGCCAACAGGAAGGCTTAAAAGGTGGCGTCAAAAATGACACCGGAAATTGTATGCACTTACATTATATCAGACGCCGCCTTATTTTTCTATACATTTTTTTAGAGAAAAAGGAGGCTTTTTTAATGCAACGATTGCCAAAAGGAATGGGCAGCGTTTATAAGTTAAGCGGCAGCCGGCGCCGGCCCTATGCTGCCCGGATCCAGTCTGGCCGCACGGAAGACGGCAAGGCTATTTATAATTTTATCGGCTATTATGCGACACGTCAGGAGGCTTTGACCGCCCTGCTTGAGTACAATAAAAATCCCTATGATCTGACGGCTGCAGAAGTGACTATCGCCGATCTGTGGGATATATTCAAACAGCGTCGTTTTGATGTGCTATCCGGCAGCGGCCATAATATATATAATGCCGCCTATAAACACCTTAAGCCTGTTTGGAATAAGCCTATCAAAGAGTTAAAGGCCTTTCACCTTCAAAATTTGATTGATAATATAGATCGCTCATGGCAGACCAAAGATCACGTTAAAACGCTTTTAAATCAATTGTATGATCTAGCAATTGAACTTGATATACTTGATAAGAATTATTCAAAATTCGTAAAGGTCGGCGCCAAGCCGCAGTCAGATATACACAAGCCATTTACATCAGAAGAAATAAAGACGTTATTTTCCGTTATTTTTACGGAAGATCTGGCGGATACGGTCCTTATAATGATATATACTGGTATGCGCCCTTCTGAGCTACTAGGCATAAGGACCGAAAATATACATCTATCGGAAAAGTATATTGTAGGCGGTGTCAAAACAAAGGCCGGCAAAGATAGAGTTATTCCAATATCAAATAAAATAATGCCCCTTGTCCTTAAGCGCTATAATGCCAATAATAAATTTTTTATATCTATGTCTTATCAAGTTTATAAAAAACATTTCACAGAATTAATGCAGCGCTTAAATATGGATCATCTGCCCCACGACGGAAGACATACATTCGCAAGTCTAGCAAATAGCGCAGGCGTCAATCCAACATCTATAAAAATGATAATGGGTCACACCTCGCAAGACATTACAGAAAGAGTATATACACATAAAACAATTAGCGAACTCGTGTCAGCTGTCAACGCTATTTAACTAAACTTTTTGTTTAATAATCTTGTTACTTTATTGTTACTTTATCATTAATTTTATATCATTCTTATTCGTATTTAATGAGCCTTAAACCTTGATTTTATGGGATTTAAGGCTTTTTAAAATAATCTAAAAACGCTATGCTTTAACAAAAATTTAATTTTTCTCTTTGCCTAATCGGCTATAATTTGTTTTACATTCACGCTTGCTTATGCTAAAATTATCATACTGTGAGGTGATTAATTTGATAAACAGAGTCGAACTAAAGAAAAAAGCAAAATTTATGCTTAAAGGAAATGCAAGAAATTATGTTCCGATTGCGATTATATTCATATACACAAGTGCTTTGCTCAGTTTTTCGGAAAAGAACCTTGGTATACTTTTCAGACATTATCGTGATATATTTCCCGTTATTTCAAGTATAGTCTTATGGGTTCTTCAATCGGTTTTTGTTGTGGGAATAATATCGTTCTGTCTGAACATTGCCTGCGGAAGAAACAGTGAGATAACCGATTTCTTCGATCAGTTTGAACATACCGGAAAGCTCTTTCTTCTCAGCCTTGTCAAAAACTTTTTTATTTGTTTATGGGGATTGCTTCTCATTGTTCCCGGTTTCATAGCTTATTACAGATACAGCATGGCAGAATACATAATTGCGGAAAATCCTGATATTTCAATATCTGATGCTATCAAACAAAGTAAGGAAATGATGAACGGAAAAAAAGGAAAGCTTTTCATTCTTGACCTTACATTCTTAGGCTGGACAATACTTACGGCAGTAACAGGCGGTCTTGCCGGATTATATGCTATTCCGTATATTTTTATGTCACGTACTCTTTTCTATCTTGACATTAAGCAGGAATATATGGAGGAACAGGCTTTCCGCAAGGCATGGAATGAGAAAAAACAGCAAACCGAAGGTGTCAATAAAGAAAACGACTGTAACGACGGTAATTCCGATTTTACGGATGAACGCCGAAAACGTGAAATGGAAAACCATACATGGAGCCATAATAATTGAGTCCATACGGGCTTAAAATAAATATATTATCAAAGAAAGGATTTGTTAAAATGGAAAACAAAAATCCCGTAGTAACAATCGAAATGGAAAACGGCGGCATTATCAAGGTTGAACTTTATCCTGA
The DNA here is from genome assembly GCF_018918145.1 of Anaerotignum sp. MSJ-24. Taxonomy (GTDB): domain Bacteria; phylum Bacillota; class Clostridia; order Lachnospirales; family Anaerotignaceae; genus Metalachnospira. The sequence goes on along the minus strand of NZ_JAHLPX010000009.1, from coordinate 87,388 downwards.
ATATGCGCCTAATACAGTAAACAACTTTATCTCTCTTGTAAGCAAAGGATTCTATGACGGAATTATATTCCACAGAGTAATCAAAGGCTTTATGATTCAGGGCGGAGATCCCAATGGAATAGGCACAGGCGGCCCCGGATACAGAATCAAAGGCGAATTTATCCGCAACGGTTTCCCTCAGAACACACTCAAGCATGAGGCAGGCGTTATTTCAATGGCTCGTTCAATGATGAACGACTCAGCAGGCTCACAGTTCTTCATCATGCACGAAACATCACCTCATCTTGACGGCGAATATGCCGCTTTCGGAAAGGTTATCGAAGGCATGGACGTAGTAAACGCAATTGCCAACTGCAAGACAGGCCGTGCAGACAGACCGGTTGAAGACCAGAGAATGAAGCACGTTACAGTCGAAACCTTCGGCGTTGAATATCCCGAAGTTGTTAAGTGCTGATAAAACAAAAAATAAGCAAAAAATCAGGGACAAAACCATATCGGCTTTGTCCCTTTTTGTACGGAGATGGAGAGATTCGAACTCTCGCACCGCTCACACGGCCTACCGCATTTCGAGTGCGGACTCTTCAACCACTTGAGTACATCTCCACAAGCTTGATAATTATAACACACCCGCAAACAGATTTCAACTAAATTATTTCATTTTTGTCCGTTTAAAAGCCTATATCTTACTTGACACCAGTTCTCCTTGCGTTATAATTAATTTATTCGTCATTTTTGGTAAACAATGTTAACTTTATATATAGGAGAAAATTATGAATATAATTGAAAAGGCTTATTGCCGTACATATCAAGCAGCATTCAAGGCAGCTATTCCTTTAATGCCATACAGAGAGCCTAAAATATTGACAAATGTTTCAAAAATAGGGCCTCTTCTTGAGGCTAAAAAAATCAAAAGCGTTCTTCTTGTAACAGACAAAGGTATCCGCAATGCCGGTCTTACCGCCAAGCTGGAGGAAAAGCTTCCCCAGCACGGAATTAAATGCTGTGTATACGACGGAACCGTTCCCAACCCGACAATCGACAATGTCGAAGAGGCAAGAAAGCTTTACAAAAGCGAAAAATGCAAAGCGATAATCGCTTTCGGCGGCGGCTCATCCATGGACTGTGCAAAGGCAGTCGGTGCAAGAATCGCCCGTCCCGATAAGTCCGTTTCAAATATGAAGGGCCTTCTTAAAATACTTAAAGCTCTTCCGTTACTCATTGCTGTTCCGACAACAGCCGGAACAGGCTCGGAAACAACTCTTGCCGCCGTTATAACCGACAGCCGCAAGCAATACAAATATCCCATAAACGATTTCGTTCTTATACCGGATTATGCCGTACTTGATTACCGCATAACAACAGGACTGCCTAAGAGCATAACCGCAACAACAGGCATGGACGCACTCACCCATGCAGTTGAGGCTTATATCGGAAATTCAACAACACCTTATACAAGAAAAATGGCAGAAAACGCAACCGTTCTCATTGTCCACAACATAAAGAAAGCATATGATGACGGTTCGGACAAAGCCGCAAGGACCGCAATGCTCAAAGCAGCTTTCTGTGCCGGAGTTGCCTTCACACAGTCATATGTTGGCTACGTTCATGCCGTTGCACATTCGCTCGGCGGTCAGTACGGAATTGCACACGGTCTTGCAAATGCGGTAATTCTTCCTCATTTTCTTGATGAATACGGCAGTACGGTATACAAACCTCTTTCCAAGCTTGCAAAAATAAGCGGCATTGCACCAAAGGATTCCGATGAAAAGACAGCGGCGGAAATGTTCATAAAATGGATAAAGGAAACAAACCGCTCCATGGATATTCCCGAATACATCGAAGGCATACAGGAAAAGGATATTCACAAAATGGCTGTTCATGCGTCAAAAGAAGGCAATCCGCTTTATCCCGTTCCCAGACTTATGGACGTAAACCGTCTTGAAAAGATGTACTACAAAATAATGCCGCCTAAGGCAAAAACAACCGATATAACCGAGCTTGTCAAAAAGCAGAGAAGGTTCTTTGAAAGCGGTAAAACTCTTGACATTGCTTTCAGACAGAAAGCCCTTGACGACCTCAAAGAGGCAATACTCTATTACGAGGCAGAAATAAATGAGGCTCTTTATGAAGATTTAGGAAAATCCTCAACAGAAAGCTATATGTGCGAAACAGGCATGACACTCTCGGAAATTTCATATGTGAGAAAGCACATGGCGTCATGGGCGGCTGACAAGACCGTAATGACTCCGCTTGCACAGTTCCATTCAAAAAGCTTTAAAACACAGTCACCTTACGGTGTTGTGCTCATAATGTCACCCTGGAACTATCCGCTTATGCTTTGTCTTGAACCGCTTGTCGGTGCGATAGCTGCAGGAAATTGCTGTATACTCAAGCCTTCGGCATATTCACCAAAGACCTCAGCTGTTATACGAAAGATAATTTCCGAAACATTTGATGAGGCTTATATTGCCGTTGTTGAAGGAGGAAGAGCCGAAAACACTGCCCTTCTTGACCAGAAATTCGATTACATATTCTTTACCGGCGGAACAACCGTCGGCAGAACCGTTATGGAAAAGGCGGCAAAAAATCTTACTCCCGTTTCTCTCGAAATGGGCGGCAAAAGCCCCTGTATCGTTGACAAAACAGCCAACCTTAAGCTTGCCGCAAAAAGACTTGTGTTCGGAAAATATCTCAACTGCGGCCAGACCTGCGTAGCTCCGGACTATCTTCTCATTGAAGAATGTGTTAAGGACAAATTCATAAAGCTTGTCGAAGAGCAGATAGTAAAAATGTACGGAAAAGAACCTCTCGAGAACAAGGCCTATGGAAAAATAATCAACCGCAAGCATTTTGACCGTATATGCGGACTTATCGACCAGAACAAGGTTGTATTCGGCGGAGAAACCGACGTAAGCACATTAAAGATTGCTCCGACGGTAATGGACAATGTTACTCCCGAAGATGCGGTTATGGGTGAAGAAATATTCGGACCTATTCTTCCTGTGCTTACGTTCAATGACATTGCAGAGGCAGAAAGCTTTGTAAATTCAAGACCTCATCCGCTTGCACTTTATCTTTTCACCGAAAACAAGGCTGTGCAGAAGCATATTCTCAAGCACGTACAGTTCGGCGGCGGCTGTATAAACGACACAATCATACATCTCGCCACATCTGAAATGGGCTTCGGCGGCGTCGGAGAAAGCGGTATGGGTGCATATCATGGCAAAAAGAGCTTTGAAACCTTCAGCCACGAAAAGAGTATTGTAAACAAATCAACATGGCTTGACCTTCCCATGCGTTATCAGCCATATACAAACTTAAACACACTTCTTTTAAGAATGTTCCTAAGATAATTAATAATAGCAGCGGAAAAGTTCGGAAAACAATAGTCATGACTTTCGTAAACGAAAGTTGCTTCGCAACTGTGCCATCTTGCACAGTCAGTGGTTTTCCGAATGGAATCCATCCAGTCATGACTTTTGCTTTGTAAAAGCAAAAGCGGCTTTGCCGCCGCACTGTCTTGTGCGGTCAATAGACGGAATTCACTCCCGTCGAGGAGAATAGCTTAGTCATGACTTTCGCGAGCGAAAGTGGCTTCGCCACCATGCTATCTTGCATGGTCAATAGTTTCAAGGCTTTAGCCGATGGAATGAGCTATTCATGCCTCTGTTTAAACAAGTCGAAATCCTGATTTCGACTTAGGCATTCTATGCACCGAAATTTTCTCTCATTGAGTTTATTATTTTCTTCTCCATTCTGGATACCTGAACCTGCGATATGCCTATCTCCTTTGCCGTTTCCGCCTGTGTTTTATCCTTAAAATACCTAAGATATATTATTTTCTTCTCTCTGTCATCAAGCTTACCTATTATCTCTCTCAATGTTATGCTGTCGGTCATATCATCAGATGCTGCTCCGTCGGATATTTTATCAATTAAATATACCGGTGAACCGTCGCTTTTATATACAGTTTTATATATGCTTTCCACATCTCTTGATGCGTCCAGAGCCTCCACAAGCTCTTCGCCCGATATTCCCATTTCTTCCGCAAGCTCACCGACAGACGGCTCATCTCCGTTTTTTGTCGTCATCATTTCTCTTGTTATTCTTGCTCTTGCCGCAATCTCCTTAAGCGGACGGCTTACCTTTATCATGCCGTCATCACGCATAAAACGGCGTATCTCGCCCATAACCATAGGAACGGCATATGTCGAAAAACGCACATTATAGCTCATGTCAAATTTATCTATGCACTTCATCAGTCCTATTGCACCTATCTGGTACAGATCTTCGCTTTCATATCCTCTTCCGAGAAATTTCCGCACAACGCTCCATATAAGTCCACTGTTTTCAAGAAGCAGCTTTTCCTTTGCACTGCTGTCGCCATTTTGTGCAAGTGCTATCAACTCCATTGTTCTTGAATCTGTTGATTTGCTGTCGTTAAAGGCTTTTTCCTCCAAATCCTTCACCTGCAATCCATGTCATTTTTGTTGTCTGAATCCATTAATTTTTTTGCCATTCTCACAGTTGTTCCCTTTCCCTTTTCGGAAAGAACGTCCACGCTGTCCATAAATGTTTCCATTACGGTAAAACCGAGCCCGGAACGCTCAAGCTCCGGAGCAGATGTATACAACGGAGTCCTTGCCTGCTTTATGTCCTCTATACCTATGCCGTAATCGGTAATCTCTATGTATACACTTCTGTTTTCGTATGAACACAAAAGAACAACATTCTTCTCACTGTTGTTTCCATATCCATGTATAATCGCATTGGTCACAGCCTCTGAAACCGCAGTTTTTATGTCCGTAATTTCAGATATTGTCGGATCAAGCGGCATTATAAACGCCGCAACTGCCATTCTTGCAAAAGCCTCATTCTGTGCCGCTGCCGAAAAGCTCAATGTCATACTGTTTTTCAAATCAATCATTCCCTTCCAATATTCATAAGTGCCGAATCAACCGTAGGATACGGCTTTATAATTCTATATATTCCAGACATTTCCATAAGCCTGTCTGCCTCTTTTGACGGAGCAGCAACCGCTGTTCTTCCGCCAAGTGCCATAACCGTTTTATATCTGCCTATCAGCATTCCTATGCCGGAGCTGTCCATAAAGCTGACTTCACTCATATCAAAAATAAGATTTTTTGAACCGGTAACATACAACTCTCTTTCGGTCATTCTCTTTATTGTTTCTGCCGTATGGTGATCTATATCTCCCGATACCGATACAATAAGAACACCGGGATGCTTTCTGAAAAATATATCCATTATTTTTATCTCCTTTCCGTAAAATTAACTATAATACAATTTTGGAAATATAAATACCTCATATCATAAGCAAATTTGTACATATATTTACAAAAATTAATAATATTATTATGGGTTTGTATCTTATATTCGTTATAATTTCGCTCAAGTTATGCTATAATTTGCATATATTAGGATATAGACTGCGGTTTTTATAATTAACTTTGCCTGTCTTAAGGCATCAAAAATAACGGGCTTACATAAACGTTGCACTTTATGACTGTACATAGTGACAGTTATACCAATTTCTAATACAACCCGTATTAAAACTTTTTGTTATGAAGGATTGATTAAATGAGCGTAAATTCAAAAGAAAAAATTAATAAAAAAACTGTGCTCATAGTAGATGATAACTCCATCAATCGTGATGTTTTGTGCAAATTACTGAAAGATGAATTTGAAACCGTAGAAGCCGAAAACGGAAATCCCTTTTACCTTTTGTGTTGATATAAGCCTATCCGCCAAAACCTTCGTCGATTTGACGGAACTCTAAGCACATGAAAAGGAGCAAGGTATATTTCAACCTTGCTCCTATCGGTCAGTATTTAGTTCAATAAACTGGAATTTTTCGTTCTGTTTCTAAACAAAACAGCCTGAAAAATAATCGTCTGAATTACTCTAAACCAAGTGTTATATATTGAGCTAATATTGCATTTATACTTTCTTTCTCTTCGGCTGTTACAGGTAAGTTCTGATTGTTCTCTTTATCATTGAATGTTCCACATTCCGAATGATAATAATATGTCCTTTCATCAATTATAAGTTTGCAATCATTGGCACATTCGGCAGTCCCTTCTGTGTTCCAGGTGCCATTTTCAATAATGTCTGCGATTATTTTTACTTCTTCTTCGGTCAAATCATAAATTTTATCTTCCTCTGTACGAGTAATTATTCCACTTGTTACAGGTGCTTCACTGCCAGTTGCTTTATCACAAGCGACGAATGACAACATGCAAATTAATACCCCCAATAATACCAATACCCTTTTCATAGCAATCCCTCCTTAAATTTCAATTTGTCTATCTGCTTCATTATTTGTATAGACGGAAAAGCCAGCAAATTGTTCCAACTTTTCTATATCATACAATATTTTTGTGCTACTTTCAAGGTATGAAAAGAGGCCGAAGTTACCTTCGGCTCTTTTCGGTTCCCAGTTTCTGTTCATCTGGAAATGTCTGTATCATTAGTGAGCTTTCCATCAGCCTTTGGTGAAATCGACGAAGTTCTTTTTATCAACACTTAGGGTAAAAGGGAGAAACGGAAAAGAGGCTTTACATCTTCTTAACAAACATACAAGAAAATTTTCGGCTATTCTTCTCGACCTTATTATGCCTGTTATGGATGTTGAACATAAATTGTGATTAAAAGTATTGACTTAAACCTTACTCCAAGTGCTATTCTTATATAAAATATATATTTGGAAGTGATTATAATGACAATAGCTGAAGTAAGCAAGCAATATAATATAAGTGCCGACACACTGCGTTATTACGAACGTATCGGACTTATTCCGCCGGTAAACAGAAACAAAAACGGAATAAGGGACTACACAGACGAAGATTGCAAATGGGTTGATTTTATAAAATGTATGAGATCCGCCGGTCTGCCGATTGAGGTGCTTATTGAATATGTTACGTTATTCAGACAGGGAAATTCGACAATAGAAGCCCGAAAGGAAATACTTATTGAACAGCGTGGTATTCTCGAAGAAAAAATCAATTTTATGACTGCAACCTTAGAACGGCTTAACTACAAGATAGACAATTACGATACAATAATTTTGTCAGCGGAAAACAGACTGACCGAAAAATAAGGCTTATATTTATCAAGGCAGCTTTAACAAATTTGCCTTGATTTTTTTGTATAACAGTAATAAAATAACATCTATGCGTTAATAAAACAGCCTATTAAAAGGAGGATAATATTATGCGTTTGGATTTGACCGAAGGCAATCCGTTTAAACAGATATTTATGTTTTCACTGCCAATAATAATAGGAAATATATTCCAGCAGTTATACAGTATGGCAGACACAATAATAGTTGGTCATACAGTTTCGTCAGATGCCATGTCCGGTGTCGGATGTACAAACTCAATAAGCTTTCTTGTTCTCGGTCTTGTGTGGGGTCTTACATCAGGCTTTGCCGTAAGAACGAGCCAGTTCTTCGGTGCTAAAGACGAAAACGGTATGCGAAAAAGTATTGCCGCATCTTTCGAGCTTTGTATAGCAATGACTATCATTCTTACCGCCATTGCCGTTCCGCTTTCAGGACCTCTCCTCAGAGCAATGAAAACACCTGAACAATATTACGACTATGCTTATTACTACCTTATAGTTATATTTTTTGGCATAGGTGCAACAATACTGTATAATATTGCCGCCAACACTCTGCGAGCCGTCGGTGACAGCCGTACTCCACTTTTCTGCCTTATATTTTCGGCAGTACTTAACGTAGGACTTGACTTTCTCTGCATAGTCGGCTTTAAGATGTCATACACAGGTGCAGGCGTTGCCACAATAGCAAGCCAGTTTATTTCCGGTGCAGTCTGTGTAGTATATATGTTCAAGGCTTATCCAAAGCTCAGACCGAAAAAATCCGACTGGTCATTCAATCCGGTAATGCTTAAGGGACATATTGCAGTTGGTCTGCCTATGGCATTGCAGTATTCAATAACGGCTATCGGCTGCGTATTCCAGCAGACAGCTCTCAACGGACTTAATGCCGCTATGCCGGGCGTTGTAACAGGCTATACTGCCGCAACAAAAATAGATAACATTGCCATGCAGACCTTCAACGGAATAGGAACAGCCTGTGCTACATATGCCGGACAGAACTACGGCGCAAAGAAATTCGGCAGGATAAAAGATGGTGTATTTGCCGCAATGGTGCTCGTAATAATATTCTGGTTTGTCGGCATGGGCTTTGATTTAGGACTCGGACGCCAGCTTACAAAGCTTTTCCTCAACGGAAGCTCCGGTGAAGCCGCCATTTATATGGATGCTATGATTGACTATTCAATGGAATTTTTGTTCTATCAGTGCATACTCTATGTTCCGCTCGGAATCGTTTTTGTTTACAGAAATACATTACAGGGCATCGGCAAATCGGCAATAACTACTATCGCCGGTGTAACAGAGCTTGCCGGACGTTCGGTAACGGCGTTTATACTTGTTAAATACATAGGCTATGTCGGTGTATGTCTCTCCAATCCTATCGCATGGATGGCAGCAGACATATTCCTGCTTACAACCTATTATGTGACAATGCACAAATACGGCGGTGAAAGAACATATACGCCTGCTTCATTTATAAAAGGCTTGTTCAAAAAATAAAAATATACTTTTTAAAACCATGGGACTCTGTCCCAAACCCTGAAATCCTTTAAAAAGGATTTACCTAAACTTTATTGAAAATCATTTTAACAAATGATTTTCTGAATTGATTATTTATCTGCTTTCCTAAACTATATTTTCGGAATATGTTTTATAAAATTCTGGAAAGAACATCAAGATATTTTTAAAAAGTATACATAAACAAAAGCATGGCTCGTCCGAACCATGCTTTTGTCGTATATTAAAGTATTTAATTATTCGTCCCAGTTATTCCATACGTTCTTTACGTCATCATCATCGTCAAGCATATCAAGGAGCTTATTCATCTTCTTAATATCCTCTTCGTTGTTAAGAACTGTGTATGTCTGAGGAATCATTGTGATTTCTGCGCTGACCATAGGAATATTCTGTGCCTCAAGAGCCTCTCTTACTGCCTCGAAATCATCGGGTGCAGTTGTTATTTCGTAGCTGTCCTCTTCAACTCCGAAGTCCTCTGCTCCTGCCTCAACAGCAAGCATCATAAGCTCGTCCTCGTCCATTTCGACCTCTTCCTTATCAATAACGATAAGACCTTTTTCATCGAACATGAATGATACACAGCCGCTTGTTCCCATGTTTCCGCCGCCCTTTGTGAAAGCGTTTCTTACGTTTGCGGCAGCTCTGTTTCTGTTGTCTGTAAGCACTTCAACGATAACAGCAACACCGTTAGGGCCATATCCTTCGTATGTTATTGTTTCGTACTCAACGCCGTCGCCTGCTCCGGCAGCTTTTTTGATACTTCTGTCGATTGTATCGTTAGGCATATTGTTTGCCTTTGCCTTTGCGATAACCTCTCTGAGCTTACCGTTGTTATTAGGATCGGGACCGCCTGCCTTAACAGCAACAGCGATTTCACGACCGATCATAGTAAATACTTTACCTTTTGCTGCGTCGTTTTTCTCTTTCTTATGTTTAATATTCGCAAACTTTGAATGTCCGGACATTAAAGTTACCCCCTAAAAAAATTTTGAATTACATAGTATTTTATCATTTTTTGCATTTCTGTTCAAGAGAAAATAGCAAAAAAACAGGGAAGATTGAGTAATCTCCCCTGTAAAAATCAATATTTTATTTAGCTCTTGCCGCAATAACCTTCTGCTGAACGTCTGCCGGAGCCTCTTCATAGCGTTCGAAGTTATATGTGTAGCTGCCTCTGCCCTGTGTCATTGAACGAAGGTCAATACTGTATTTAGCTATTTCAGCCATAGGGATTTCGGCAACGATACTCTTCTTTCCGCCGTCAACTGAATCCATGCTCAATATTCTGCCACGACGTTTGTTTATATCGCCCATAATATCGCCCATGAATCTTTCGGGAACAATAACCTCAACATGAGCAATAGGTTCAAGAATAGTAGGTTTAGCCTTTGAAACACCATCTTTGAAGGCAACCGATGTAGCCATCTTGAATGCCATTTCCGATGAGTCAACGGGGTGATATGAACCGTCAACAAGTGTAGCCTTAAGACCTACAACGGGATAGCCGGCAAGAACGCCGTTTGCAACACATTCCTGTAATCCTTTTTCAACAGCCGGGAAGTACTGCTTGGGAACAGAACCGCCGAATATCTTCTCTTCGAATATATACTGCTTGCTCATATCGCCAGAAGGCTCGAATTCCATCCATACATCACCGAACTGGCCATGACCGCCGGACTGTTTCTTATATTTGCCCTGTACCTTAACCTTAGCCTTGATTGTTTCTCTGTAAGGTATGATAACGTCGATAAGGTCAACGTCAATTTTATATTTATTTTTAAGCTTATTAACAACTATATCAAGCTGCTGGTCACCAACACCATAAATAAGTGTCTGTTTTGTTTCTTTATTTACTTCAACCCTGATTGTAGGATCTTCTTCTCTTATTTTAACGAGTGCAGCCGCAATCTTATCATCATCGCCCTTTGCCTTAGGTACGATAGCTCTTGAATAAACAGCCTCGGGAAGCTCAATCTTGCTGAGCTGAACAGGATTTACGCTTGAGCAGAGTGTATCCTGTGTTCCTGTGTTCTGGAGCTTTGCAAGAGCACCGATGTCGCCGGCACAAAGCTTATCAACCTCAATCTGTTCTTTACCTCTGATTACATATATATGAGCAACCTTTTCCTGTGTATCCTTTTCGGGATTATAGATAACCTTATCCTTTGTAAGCTCACCGGAAAGCACACGGAATATATTAAGACGTCCGATATACGGGTCGGAAATTGTCTTGAATACATAAGCTGCAAAATGGTCTGTTTCATCGTTCTTTCTTATTATTTCTTCTCCTGTTGTAAGATCTGTGCATTCAAACTCGGGTCTGCATACAACGGAAGGAGCGATAAAGTTTTTAACCGAGTTCATAAAGAGCATGATACCGAGTCCCTGGCTTGCCGCACCTGTGAAAAGAGGAGCAATAGTCTTATTAAGAAGACCAACCTCAAGACCTCTGTAAATTTCTTCTATTGTAAGTTCTTCATCAGCGAAATATTTATCAAGCAATTCATCAATGCTTTCTGCCGCAACCTCAACTATCATCTTTCTGAGGTGTTCAACTTCAACCGTCATAAATTCGGGGATAGGACCGGGTTCAAGCTTTGTTTTTGTCGAATCGAGATATTTAGCCTCTCTTGTTATAACGTCGATGAAACCACGGATTTTTTCATTCTCATAGAAAGGAATCTGAACGGGAGCAACACTCTTTCCGAAATGATCACGAAGCTCGCTGAGAACTCTTTCATAATCTGCATTTTCATCGTCCATAAAGTTCATAAAGAACATTCTGGGAGTACCGAATTTTTCAACACAGTCCCAAGCCTTTTCGGTACCTACTTCAACACCGGCCTTGCCTGATACAACGATAACGGCTGCATCGGCAACGTATGTTGAAAGCATTTCCTCGCCGACAAAATCGAAATAACCCGGTGTATCAATGAAATTGATTTTTACATCTTTCCACTCAACCGGAAGAATTGATGAATTAATTGATACATGGCGTTTAATCTCCTCTGGATCATAGTCGCTGACTGTATTTCCGTCGTCAACCTTGCCAAATCTTTTAGTTGCACCTGATTTAAAAAGACAAGATTCAGTTATTGTTGTCTTACCTGAACCACTGTGACCCAGCAAAACCACATTTCTGATTTCTTTAGATGTGTAACTTTTCATATACATTCCTCCTTATTGTGTGAGCCGAATATATCAGCTTTTAAATTCAAGATTTCATTGATTTTTTCTCCTTAATAGCCTTTAGTAAAACCCTATAATTAGAATATTCTGCATTTGTTATAAATATCCTCTTTTTTATTAATTTCAAAAAATATTTTGTTGAACATTGGAGTAAAGTATAAAAATAAGTAAAAATTATTAATATTATATATAAAAATAATGTTGTAAGATAAAATTTATTGTGCAATAATCAAAAAGGCAGAAAATATATAAAAAGTATATATACAATGTGTAAAAATAAATACAATGTTTTATGTGAGTTATCACAAATGGAATTTGAAATTTAAAATAAAATCATTGATTTTTAAATAAAAATATAATATAATATAATGCGTGTTTAATAAAATTCGTGCTAAAGTGGCTCAGTTGGTAGAGCAGCTGATTCGTAATCAGCAGGTCGTGGGTTCGAGTCCCATCTTTAGCTTGGCTCTGCATTTGTGCAGAGCTTTTTTAATATTTATATTCCGAGGTACAACCATGAACGACGAAAGCAGATACCAGCATCTTACACATACCTTTGATCCGGTATATACCGAAAACTCAAAAATTCTTATATTAGGCTCCTTCCCATCAGTAAAATCCCGCGAGGAAGGCTTTTTTTACGGACACCCGAGAAACCGATTCTGGTCAGTTATAAGCCGCATTTTCGAATGCGAAAAACCGATGTCCATACCTGAAAAGAAAGCCTTTCTTCTCCAAAACGACATTGCTTTATGGGATACAATACATTCCTGTGACATAATCGGCTCAAGCGACAGCAGTATAAAAAATGTAATTCCGTCGGACATAAACCTTATTTTATCCTATGCCGACATAAAGGCCGTTTTCTGCAACGGAGCAACATCGCACAAGCTCTATATGAAATACTGCTATCCGTCAACAAACCGTGCCGCTGTAAAGCTTCCGTCCACAAGTCCGGCAAATGCAGCATGGTCGGAAGACAGGCTCACAGCTGCATGGAAGGAAGAAATATACAAATATATAACGCCAAAAGCCTGAACCGTTTCCGATTCAGGCTTAATTTATATCACTGCTTTTTGTTTTCCTTTGAGCTGCTTTTCAACGGGCTTATTCTTATCTGACTTTCCTTCATTCCCGTCTTTCTTGTCACTATATCCATTATCTGTGCAAGCTCGGAATCCGTAAGCTCACTTTTATTCACAACCACATCAACGGTATTATCGTCTATCCTTACATATACCTCGCTGAAGCCCTTCGACTCAATCATAGCCTCTGCCGCTGTTTCCTTTTCAATTCTCTGCTGGATTTCAAGAAGATTGTCGGCACATTCCTGTTTCTTCGCCTGGTCAAGATTTTCGTTGTTTATCATTTCGGTAAGCATCTGTTTCTGGCTTGCTCTGGACTGCTCACGGTCAAGCTTTGCCTGGACAAAATATGTGTCCGGTGTTGTGCTTACATATATTGCCGCTCCGGTGTCATCCTCTGCCGCCGAATATGTACCGTCTGCATTTTCCGTATTATCTGTGTTTTCCGTATCTCCCAACGCAAGCTCAACTCCGTCGGTATCATCCGCAAGAGTGGAAATCGAACCGTCATCATTGAGCAAAGCCTCATAATCAGTTGCTTCATTAATATCGACTGCCTTTGTTTCCGCCGATTTTGCCTCCGTAAAATTCAGATAGCCCGCAACGGCAATCATAATTGCCAGAGCAGTAACAACTATCTGATTTCTTTTTAATGCAAACATAGTTCTGCCTCCTGTTTTTATTTCATTTTGAACACAGCTATTTTATTAGCCGGCACATCAAAAAGTGCCTGTGCAGCACGAATAAGCGAGTCCTTAACTACTACGTCGTCACCGCCTTCCGCTATGATAACTATTCCGGCTGCCTCTGCCGAATTTTCCTTTATAACAACAGGTGATGTGCTGCCGTCACCATTATTTGACATAACTATTGTATTCTCCTCTGTCTGCGAATCTGTTTTTCTGTTGTCGCCTATTTCCGCATTTTCGTCCATCTGTGATGTGCTTTTTTTCTTTTCCTCTGCATAGACCGTTTCACCTTCGGACGCAAAGGTTATCATTACCTGCACTCTGCCTGCTCCGTCAACCATGGACAACAGCTCCTCTGTTTTGCTTTCAATATCCGATGTGTAGTCATATGTCTGCATTTCGCTGTCAACGGTTTCCGTAACGCTTTCGCTGTCATTTTTATTAAAAAGTCCGCCTGCCATTATAAGCACAATGCCGAAAGCAACCGCAGCCCCTATATTGGCAAACATTTTTTTACTGTCACCGCCAAACATATCCTTCAGCTTCATTCAACCACTTCCCCATTTGTATATTTATCATATGGTGCTACCTTCTCCACTTCTATTCCTAAACCATCATTTTTATAGCTGTTATTATCCACTTCATTCATTTCATCATAAATTATACCGGTCAGCCTTTCGGTTATATTGTCATTGCTGTATTCAATATTTTTTTCGGTAATTACACTGCTTGCCGAAACAGCCTCCTCCGAAAGCATATCTGCCGAGAACATTTTAAATTTTCCGACTATCGTAAATATCATTATCAGCCCGACAACAACCGACACATATTTCTTTATATTTTCACTCGGAGCTGTCATCTCCGCAAAGACAGCAACCGTCATAAGCAAGGCTATATTTTTTATATATGCACCCAAAGTCTGAAACATACCTTCCATTCCTCCTATACCATAAGCATAAGTGCGGTAATTATTATGAACATTATTTCTGCCGAAAACACCAGTCCCATTAATATTCCGGTATAGTCAGCCGCACTGTTCAGACACTTGACTATTCTTTTTGACGCTATCGGCTCTGTCAGTGCCGCAACAGCTTTGTAAATAAACATTATCGCCGCAAGCCGTATAACCGGAGCTATGCTTATAACCGCAATGAAAATCATTATTGCCGCCGTTACGGCGTTTCCTGTTGCAGAGGTTAGCATTGCCGCCGTTTCTGCCGCAGATGCCATAAGACTGCCGACAACCGGAACTGCCTCTGCCGCCGTTTTTATTGATTTTCCGGCTATAAGTGCCGTTGACGGAGTACCTATTTTTATTACTGACATAAGAAATACAAATATTCCGGCATATATTTTTACACCCCATTTGCAAAGCGAGCTTATCAGCTCCGCAAACTGCATGAGTATATCCTTTTCCGAAAGGCTGTTTATAAATGTAATAAGTGCCGCCATAAGCACTCCCGGAATTATTACGTTTTTCGCTCCGTATGTAAGTATTGATGACGAGGCATAAAGCACAGGAACAGCCGCAGTCATCTTTGCCGCCCTTCCGGTTGCGGTCATAATCAGCATATATAGCGGCTGTAATGTTTCCGTAACCGAGGTTATGTTTTCCACAGCCCTTTCGGAAGTTGACGCCGCCTGTGCAAAGGACTGCATAATAGTCACAATAAGAACCGACGAGCATACATACTGCCCTATTTTGCTGACCGAGGACGATGTAAACGATTCGCAAAGTATTTCAAGCAATGCCGAAAGTATTATTATGATTATTATTTTCCTCATTGAATACAAAACGTCGGAAACACTGCCCAATGCGGTTCTGACAATGGTTTTTAATAAATCCTTTATTCCGTAAGCACCGTTTCCGGCAAGCATATCCAGAACAATATCCTTTATGCTGAAATTATCCGCTCCGTAATCTTCGGCTATGTCCGAAAGCTCCGAATCTATTTCTTCAAGTCCGAACATGTCCGCAACACTCTCTATTGTCGTTTCTGCCGCATATACCCTTTGTGCAAAGCCGAAGCAAAAAATAAGCACTATAAAGGCTATATACAGCTTTTTTGTAATTAACGCCATTTATCCCACCTCAAAAAGAAAGGTTAAGTATCATATTAAAAAGATTTTCTATAATCGGAAGCGACACAGCCAGAATAAGTATTCTTCCGGCAAGCTCTATTTTTGCACCAATCGCCTTTTCTCCGGCGTCCTCGGAAAATCTGACGGCAAATTCGCATATATACGCAATAACAATTACCTTAATCAGTATCACCATATAAACGCTGTTCAGACCTGCCTCATTTACTGCCTTTTCAAACAAATTTCTTATTTTCAATATACTGTCCATAAGCATATATAAAATAAGTATTCCTGTTGCAATGCCGACAAGAAGTGCATATTCCTTTTTCTGCTCTTTTAGTGTTACCGCAAGCACCGTTCCGATAATTCCTACTGCCGTAATTCTTATGATTTCCTCCAAACCACATCTCCCCTAAAATCTGAAAAGTGTCTGTATAGTTCCGAAAAGCTCGCTTATATAGCCTATTATCCAGTAAAGTACCACAATCAGTCCGGCAAGCGTTGTCAGCATTGCCTGGTCGTCCCTTCCGGCACGCACGAGCACTTGATTCAGCACCGCAACAAGTATGCCGACTGCGGCTATTCTGAAAACAATATTTATATCCATATAGCACCTCCGTATTTATCAGAAAAGCACAACAACAATAAGTATTCCGCCGAGCACTCCGGCACTTCTGAAAAGCCTTGCGTCCTTATTGTTTTTTCTCATAAGCTCTTCCGCCGTTTTATCTATGTAATCAATTACCGAATCTATATTTTCTATTTGGCATTTGCTGTCATCTCCACCGAGTATATCCGCAAAAGCAGAAAACATCTCCGTATCGTTTTTGGTAAAATATGTTCTTGAACGCCTGTCCGATATTGTTTTTCGCCATGCCTCACCTACGGAAGACGCCTTTCGTGCCTTGAGCAATCTGCCGGTATCCTCAAATATTTCCGATACGGTATTTTCAGTTTTTTCGCTTATATCTATCATTGCCTCATAAAGCGGCTTTGAGGAATAACCTATACTGCTTTTCAACAGCATAAGTCCTCTTTTCATCTCCTTCAGCTCTTCAGCACGAAATCTGTCCTTTAGCGATAAATACAGACCGCAGGCCGCACAGGAAAAGAACACTATAAATGCACCTATTGCTTTTATAAGCATATTTTTTCACCTCTTCCGTTTGCTATATGCTTTATTTTTCCTATATTATTTCTGCCTTCAAGCACTATAAGCCTGTCGAATATTTCGGCAATTCTCTGATAACCGAATTTTTTATATATGTCCTCCTCATCTCTTCCATGAGCCGTACATATTACAAACGCACCGCTAAGAGCCGCCTCTCTCATTGCCGAAAAATCCTCTTCCGCTCCTATTTCATCGGCACATATAAGCTCCGGTGACATTGTTCGTATAAGCATCGAAATTGCGTCAGCTTTGGGACAGCCGTCTATTACATCGGTTCTTATGCCGACGTCAAGCTGAGGAACGCCCATATAGCAGGCGGCAATCTCTCCTCTTTCGTCCGCTATGCCTACGGTTGCTCCGTCTTCGGAAAGCTGTCTTGCCATATCTCTGAGAAGTGTCGTTTTTCCTCCGCATACCGGCGAAATAATCAGCGTATTTTTTAAAACACCTCTGCCGAAAAATCTTAGCACATCGTCCGCACAATTTTTTATTTCTCCGGCTATCCTTATGTTTATACTGCCTATGTTTTTAACTGTGCAGACCTGTCCGTTTTCAACCGCGTAGCTTCCGGCAAAAGCGGCTCTGTGTCCGCCTCTTACGGTTATAAAACCCTTTCTGAGCTGTTCCTGAACCGAATAAAGCGAATAATCGCTTATCATATTGACCATCTGCTCCAAGTCGCTGTGCTCAGCTATGTAGCCCTTCTGCGGCTCAAAAACAGCCTGTCCGTCATTATTGACAAAATATTCGTTACTGCCGCTTTTCAAAATAACCGGTCTTTCCGCACGCACTCTTATTTCGTTTATATTCCTCCAATCATATCCACCGAATATTTTCCGCATTTTTTCTCCAAAGCAATCCAAAACCGTATTCTTAAGCATTGTCCATCCTCCGTTCTTAAGACATACTATTTTGATAATTAAAAATAAATGCTTTAAATACTTCTTAATTAGCTGACAAAATGCCTAAAATTCCGAATTTTATAGTTCAAATAAAATTTTCAAAATGCTATACTTTATTGCCCATTGGTAATTTTTAAAAAATATTTTGCGGCTTTCATTGACCGCACAAGACAGTGCGGTGGCATAGCCACTTTTGCTTTGCAAAAGTCATGACCATAGTCGCAAGGGTGTATTGCAAGTGAGGAAGCTCTTAAATTGCTAACCTTCGCAGGAATACTACTCGGTTTTAACGCAATTTTGAAAATACAAATCGAAATTTTGTAGCTAATTTCCGATTAGCCAAGGGGGTAACGGGGGACGGGAGTCCACCGTATATTCATTACTTTCGCAAGCGAAAGTTGCTAACGCAACCGCACCATCTTGTGCGGTAATATGTGGATCGAGCACGTCGAAATTGCTCGCCGCTTTGGTACTTTCCCGGCGGAAAGTACATACTCCCACACTTGAAGAGTGTGAAGCTTTGGTTTTAAAGGTTTAACCTTTTATAAAAATGTATGCTTTTTTCACTTTAGCACTTTGCATTCTAAAAATAATTATTGATTTTCTTATACTTTTGGTCTATGATAGTAAGCAGTGAATTATCATCAAGGAGGAAAACAAAATGATTATTGTAATGAAACCGCACTTTTCCGAAGATAATCTCGGAAATGTTATCAAAACTATTAAAGATCTCGGACTTACAGCCCATCTTTCAAGAGGTGAAGGAACAACTCTTATCGGCGTTGTCGGCGACAAAAGAAAGCTTCTTGAAAAAAACCCGGAGCTTTTCCCCGATGTTGACCGTATTATTCCTGTAAGTGAATCATATAAGCTCGCAAACAAGAAATTCAAAACAGAGCAGACTATTATTGATGTTGACGGTCTTAAAATCGGCGGTGACAACTTTGTTGTTATGGCAGGCCCATGTGCAATAGAAAGCCGTGACCAGCTTTTTGAATCCGCTCTTGCCGCAAAAGCCGGCGGTGCAAAGGTTTTAAGAGGCGGTGCATACAAACCCCGTACTTCGCCCTATTCTTTCCAGGGACTTGAAGAGGAAGGTCTTAAAATAATGAACGAAGTCGGAAAGGAAACCGGACTTAAAACAATAACAGAGGTTACAAGCCTTAAAGCTCTTGAGGCGGCTGTAAACTATGTTGATATTCTCCAGATCGGTGCAAGAAATATGCAGAACTTCGAGCTTCTTAAGGAAGCCGGAAAGGTTAAACAGCCCGTAATGCTTAAAAGAGGTCTTTCGGCAACAATCGACGAATGGCTTAATGCGGCTGAGTATATTATGAGCGAAGGCAACGAAAATGTTATTCTCTGCGAAAGAGGTATTCGTACATTTGAAACAAGCACAAGAAACACACTTGATATAAGTGCTGTTCCCGTTTTAAGAAGCAAAACACATCTTCCTATATTCATTGATCCCAGCCATGCCGCCGGCGTAAGAGAATATATTTCTCCTTTAAGCAAGGCCGCTGCCGCAATCGGTGTTGACGGACTTATTATCGAGGTTCATCCCTGCCCCGAAAAAGCACTTTCGGACGGCCCTCAGAGCCTTAATCCTGAAGATTTCAAAAAACTCACAGACGAACTCCGTCCGTTTGTTGAGCTTACAGGGAGGAAGTTTTAATGTACTCTAAAGTCGGTATTATCGGTCTTGGGCTTATCGGCGGTTCGCTTTGCAAGGCACTCAGAAACCGCTGTGGTGTAAAAGAAATCGTTGCTTTCAACAGAAGCGAGGACGTTCTTATAACCGCAAAAAGCGAAGGCGTGATTGATGATTATGCTTTAAGCGTAACCGATATGTTCAAAGGCTGTGACATTGTGTTCATATGCACACCTGTCGATAAAATATTTGATTATGCAAAACAGCTTATTCCCATTGTCGGAAAAGACTGTGTAATAAGCGATGTAGGCTCAACAAAGGGCCATCTTTATGATAAAATGAAAACACTCGGCGATTCGATAACATACATAGGCGGACACCCTATGGCAGGCTCGGAGCGTTTCAGATACAATGCGTCAAAGGAGCATTTGTTTGAAAATGCCTACTATATAATTGCTCCCGGCGAAAATGTTCCCAAAGAAAAAACTGCCGAATTTAAAGAAACAGTAACAAAAATAGGTGCAATACCTGTTATAATATCACCATATGAGCATGATTATGCCGTTGCATCAATCAGCCATGTTCCGCACATAATAGCGGCAGCTCTTGTAAACAATGTTAAAAAGCTCGATTCAGATAAGGAATATATGCACCTTCTTGCAGCAGGCGGCTTTAAGGACATAACAAGAATCGCATCTTCAAGTGCCGATATGTGGGAAAGCATAACCTTTGAAAACAAGGAGGATATTATATCCGTTCTTGATTCCTTCAGCGAGGTTATAAACGACATAAGAAGCAACATTATGAATGACAATACTGACTATGTATACAATTATTTCTTAAATGCACAGCAGTACAGAAATACCTTCAACACAACGACACCAAAGGCATTCGTAAGACGTTACGAAATTGACGTTGACGTACTCGACCGTCCCGGTTCAATCGCAATTATTACGGTTCTCTTCTCCAGCCACGGAATTAACATCAAAAACATGGGAATTGTTAACAATCGTGAAAGCAACAGCGGTGTTCTTAGCTTTGCCTTTGACTCGGAAGAGGACAGAATGAAAAGCGTCCAGCTTCTGAGAGATATGAATTATGAAGTAACCGTAAAGGAATGATCTAATGAATACAGTAATAAACCCGGCAAAAAGCCTTAACGGAACAGTTGTTGTTCCCGGAGATAAATCGGTTTCGCACCGTTCTGTTATGCTCGGCTCAATCGCCAAAGGCACAACGCACGTAACCGGCTTTCTCACAGGAGCAGACTGTCTTTCCACAATAAGCTGTTTTAAAAAGCTCGGCATTGACATAGAGGTTGACGGCACAAATGTGACTATTCACGGAAAAGGACTGCATGGTCTTACAGCTCCTACCGAAACGCTTGATGTCGGAAACAGCGGAACAACTCTCCGTCTTATGAGCGGACTTCTTTCCGCACAGCCATTTAACAGCCATGTTACCGGCGACGCATCAATACAGAAACGTCCCATGGGCAGAGTTGCCGATCCCATAAAGCTTATGGGCGGAAAAATAACGTCAAAAAATGAAAAGCTTACAGCTCCTCTTGACATTGAAGGCTGTAAACTTCATGGAATAAACTACACGCTTCCCGTAGCAAGTGCACAGGTAAAAAGTGCAATTATTCTTGCCGGAATGTATGCCGACGGCCCTACGACAATAACAGAGCCGGAGGCAACAAGAAATCATACCGAAATAATGCTCAACTATCTCGGTGCAGACATAAAGACAGAAGGAAACGCAATAACGGTTAATCCCGTTGAAGAGCTCACAGCGAGAGATATTTCTGTTCCGGCCGACATATCCTCTGCCGCATATTTTATCGTTGCGGCTCTTATATGTCCGAATTCCGAAGTAACTGTTCTCAATGTCGGTATTAATCCCACAAGAATCGGCATAATAACCGCCCTTCTTGATATGGGTGCGGATATTGAACTGAAAAACGAGCGTATCGTATGCGGTGAGCCTGTTGCCGATATAGTTGCAAGAACAAGCAGACTTCACGGTACGGTAATAAAAGGCGACATTATTCCCAAGCTTATAGACGAAATTCCTATTATCGCCGTTGCAGCATGCTTTGCCGAAGGCGAAACAATAATAGCCGATGCGGAAGAGCTCAAAGTAAAGGAATCCAACCGTATTGAAACAACAACAGCAGAACTCAACCGAATGGGTGCTGAAATAACTCCTACCGATGACGGAATGATTATAAAAGGTGTTCACAAACTTCACGGTGCGGAATGCAACAGCTATGACGACCACCGAATTGCCATGAGCGTTGCCGTTGCGGCACTTGCGGCAGAAGGAAGCACAACAATACTTGATTCGGAATGCTCAAACATTTCTTTTCCCGGCTTTTACAAGCTTTTTGACACACTCAGGGAGGCGTAAGCTATATGAAGGAAGCGACAATCGTATGTTTCGGTGACAGCATAACCTATGGATATTGTGCGGATTACGGAACGGATTATGTTTCTCTTTTAAGAAAACAGCTCAAAGAGGATTTTCCACAGATGGACATAACCGTAAAAAACAAAGGTGAAAACGGTGAAACCTCAAGAGAAGGCTTAAGACGCCTTGAAGGTGATGTTCTGCATTATAATCCACAGCTTGTCATAATGCTTTTCGGTTCAAACGACTGTGCTTTCAGCGATTATCAGCACAGAGGTGTTGAAGAATTTGAATTTAATTATGACAAAATAATAAATGCCGTACAGGATTCGGGATCACAGCTTGTTCTTCTGACTCCGCCGCCGGTTATTGAGGACGACGGAATGCCGTTTATCGAAAATTCCGTACTCAATACATACTGTGATATAATAAAGAGAAAAGCCGAAGAGTACGGTCTTATGCTTATCGACATGAACAAGGCCTTCAACGGTGCCGCAAAGGGCGACCTTGCTCCCCTTCTCCAGTGGGATGGCGTGCATATAAGCACTCTCGGATATAAGCTGTTTTTTGAAACGGTCTATAAACATATAAAACCGTTAATCGAAGAATTGGCTGAAAAATAATTTTGTTTAAATTAAAAAG
The DNA here is from genome assembly GCF_018918145.1 of Anaerotignum sp. MSJ-24. GTDB lineage: Bacteria > Bacillota > Clostridia > Lachnospirales > Anaerotignaceae > Metalachnospira. The sequence continues at coordinate 64,907 of NZ_JAHLPX010000009.1, read as the reverse complement.
CACAGCCAACGTATATAATGTCGAAGGCTGTGCTTTTAATAATTTGCACCTACACGCACTTTTTCACACTTATTATTTGCACCTTTTTGCAAATTTACAAAATCAATTACTCTTAATTTTTTAATCAATATTTCCTTATCGTCATAATTCTGTCTTTTGCGTATAATTCTTCTCCGTTTCCACATACTATTTATACATCGTAATACAGCATAAAATATAGATAATAATATAGAAACAGGAGGAATTTTATATATGAAAGCTACCGGAATAGTCAGACGCATTGACGATCTCGGAAGGGTTGTCATTCCAAAGGAAATCCGCCGAACATTACGGATACGTGAAGGCGATCCGCTTGAAATATACACCGATTCGGAAGGTGGTATTATATTAAAAAAATACTCACCCATAGGCGAACTCAGTGCCTTTGCAAGAGAATATGCCGAATCGCTTGCACAAACGGCAGGCCATGTAACCTGCATTGTGGACAAGGATCAAATAATAGCCATTTCGGGAGGTCCGAAAAAGGATTTCTACGAAAAGCATATCAGTAGTGAAATGGAAAAATGTATAAATGCGAGAAGCACTCTCGTTGCATCAAAAAACGAAAGCAGCTTTATACCTGTGCTTGATGAAAATTCAGCCGCCGACAGCTATAATTATCAGCTTATTACGCCGATAATATGCGAAGGTGATGCTCTCGGTGCGGTTGTATTTCTCTCTCCGGACAAAAAAATGGGCGAGGTTGAAGGAAAGCTTGCACAGACAGCCGCAGGCTTTTTAGGCAAACAAATGGAGCAGTAAACGCACAAAGCGACGGATTACAAGTCCGCCGCTTTGTTTTATTTATGCTTTTATTGCCCATCTCATTTTTGTTGAACGGGCTCGTCCGTTTCTTCTGCATTCCTCTGCACTCGGTCTAATTACGTCCTCGGATATATCCAAATACAGACCTTCTTTTTTCATTCGTTTAAAGGCTTTTTTAACCAGTCTGTCCTCACCGGAATGGAATGTAAGCACAGCTATTCTTCCGCCGCTGTTCATAACATACGGAAGCTTTTCCATAAACTGCTCAAGCACCTCAAATTCGCTGTTTACATCTATTCTCAATGCCTGAAAAACTCTCATACAAGATTTTTTAACAGCCTCTTTACGCTCTGCCTTTGGAACAAATTCAAGCGTATCTTCAATTATCTGTCTTAAATCCGATGTTGTTTCTATCCTTCCGCCTTTTTTCATTTTTGAAAAAACTGCCCTTGCTATTTCTGCCGCATAAGGCTCATCTGAATTTTCGACAAGCATTCCTTCAAACTCGTCCTTTGTTATCTCCTTAAGTCTTTCTGCCGCAGAAACACCCTTATTGGGATTTAATCTTAAATCTAACGGCCCGTCTGCTTTATAAGAAAAGCCTCTTTCCGGATTATCTATCTGCATGGACGATACGCCCAGATCGGCAAGAACAAAATCAAACTTACCGTATTTTTCCGAAACCTTATCTATGTCTGCAAAATTTACCGGACATACAGTCAATATGCTTTCATCATAGCCGAGCTTTCTAAGACGGCTTTCGGTTTTGACTATCTCTATCGGATCAACGTCCAGTCCGTATATATGTCCTTCTCCGTTCAGGCATTTCAGCATCTGTTCAGTATGTCCGCCATATCCGAGAGTTGCGTCCAATCCATGCTGTCCCGGCTTTATCTCCAAAAAATCAAGTATTTCCTTAACCATAATGGATATGTGCATACCTGCCGGTGTACTGCCCTTGCTTATTACCTTTTCTATCGTATCGGCATATTTTTCCGGATTAAGCTCTTTATATTTCTCCTCAAATTTCTTTGGGTGAGTTCCGCTGTATCTTACACGCCTTTTATGAACAGGCTGTCCGTTATTCTGATTATTTTCCATATTTCCTCCGTTATTTTCCTCTGAGCCTTCTCAATGATTCGCTTATTTTCTTTTCTATGCCGTTTTCTGTCGGCTGATAATATATCTTTCCGACAAGCTCATCGGGAAGATACTGCTGTTTAACATAATGTCCCGGATAATCATGTGCATATTTATAGCCTACTCCATGCTCAAGCTTTGCCGCTCCGCTGTAATGCGAATCTCTCAAATGTGCAGGAACGCCCTTTACGGTTATATTTTTAACATCATTTAAAGCCGCATCAATGCCCATATATGAGGCATTGCTCTTCGGAGCACAGGCAACATAGGTTACGGCCTGTGCCAATATTATCCGGCTTTCCGGCATACCTATCATATTTACTGCCTCTGCCGCCGAAACAGCCACCTGCAAAGCATGCGGATCGGCATTGCCAACGTCCTCCGATGCACAGATAACAATTCGTCTTGCAATGAACTTAATATCTTCTCCGGCATAAAGCATTTTTGCAAGGTAGTATAATGCAGCATCGGGATCCGAGCCTCTCATGCTCTTTATGAAAGCGGAAATAGTATCATAATGATTATCTCCGTCCTTATCGTAATTAAGCGCTCTCTGCTGTATACATTCCTGCGCCATATCTATGTTTATATTTATTGCTCCGTTTTCGTCCTCCTCAGACGACAGAACCGCAAGCTCAACTGCGTTCAATGCTCTTCTCGCATCTCCGTTTGATATATCCGCAATAAACTTCACTGCTTCATCTGAAATATTTATATTCATATTTCCGAAGCCCTTTTCCTTATCGGTTATTGCACGAAGTATAAGCTCCTTTATATTCTCCTGTGTAAGCGGCTTAAGCTCAAATACATAGGAACGTGAAACCAAAGCCCTGTTTACCTCAAAATAAGGATTTTCCGTTGTAGCTCCTATCAGCGTGACCGTTCCGTTTTCCACATGCGGAAGAAGTGCATCCTGCTGTGCTTTATTAAATCTATGAATTTCGTCGATAAACAATATTGTGCCGACATTATACATTCCGGCATTTTCTTTAGCCTTCTGCACAGTTTCCTTTATATCCTTTATTCCCGAAGTTGTCGCATTGAGCTGTACAAACTTACGCTTTGTGCTGTTTGCTATCACCTTTGCAAGCGTTGTTTTGCCCGTTCCGGGAGGCCCGTAAAGTATTATCGAGCCAAGCCTGTCCGCTTTTATTACGTTATAGAGCATTTTCCCTTTGCCTATTATATGCTCCTGTCCGACATAGTCCTCAAGACTTTCCGGTCGCATTCTTGCTGCAAGCGGAGCCTTTGTATTGAACTGCTGTGACATATTATATTCAAATAAATCCATCTTAAAATCCTCTTTAAATCAATGAACATCAGAACTCACCCGTTGATTTCTGTCTTGCAATTCTCTTGTTTTCTGCCTCTCGTTCTTTGTCAATCCAGCTTTTTTCGTACTTAGACTCAAGCTCAAAGAAATTATCCCCTTCCGAATATTTTCTCTTTGTTGTCTTAGCCGGACTTTTATATCTTGTTTCAAAAGGCTTTGTGCTGAAGCTTTTTGTCTTAAACTGCTTTGTATTGTTTATATTTGATTTTTTAGTATTTGTATTGTAATCAAAACGTTCTTGTTTTGACTCTCTCGAATTGTTCTTTGCCTTGAATATACATCTGATTCCTGTCAATACTAAGATAACGGATATACCAAGCATACCAAGCGAAATACCGGAATTCATATATTCTCTGTTTAGGAAGGTGATTGCACTTATCAGCATCGGAATTCCGTTCCACAAAAGTACACATGCAATAATTATGTATATCCCATTTTTCCTATTATTCGGTGAATTATTACGCATAGCAGATCTCCTTTCGCAACTCAATCACAAATCTCCATTGAAACCGCCTTGTCGAGCAGATTTCTTATCATTTCTTTTACAGCATCATTATATTCAAGCTGTCCGTTATCTATCATAAGAGCCGCTCCATATATCATTGAACGTATCAAGAACATTCTCTCCATACATGTTTTTTCGTCTATGTTATACTTCTTGATATATTCTTTTATAATACCGCTTGATACAGGACTGATCTTCTTCTGAGCCTCTATTTCATCGTTTTTTCTTTCAAATCCGGCCATTATAACAGAACGGAAATAAGGATATTTTACAAGAAAGTCTATATACGCCATGCTTATCTCCACAAGCTGTTTACGCATATCATCGGGATATTCATTTATTATTCCGTTGGCAATTTCCGTCCATTTATCTGCCACATACTGTATTATTGCGGCAATAAAATCGTCCTTATCCTCAAAATGCTTATACGGTGCGGCACATGACACTCCGCATTCGGCAGCAATTTTTCTTAGCGAAATATTATCCGTTCCATTTTCCGCCATATACCTGAGTCCGTATAAAATAAGTCTTGTTCTTGTATCCATTGTTCCAAACGGCTGCCCCATAACAACTCCCCCTGTTAAAATCAGTTGTTTTTCTTCTGCATATTGTTAAGAACCTTTTTAAAATATTTATAAAACATCACAGACGTTGTTGAAACCGCAATAATATCTGCTACCGGCTCGGCAAGATACACCGCAAAGGCTTTATTTTCAAGAAAATGCGGTAATATATAAATCAGCGGAATCAGAAGTATTACCTTTCTCAAAAGTGCAAGGAACACAGATGATTTTGCATTGCCGAGAGCAATAAATGACTGCTGGCAGGCAATCTGCACACCGAATATTCCGAGTACCGCAAAATAAATACGCATTGCCCACTGAGTATAGGTAACAAGCTCCGTATTTGAGTTAAAGAGCTTTACATAAAATGTCGGAAACAGCATAAGCGTTATCCAGAAAAGCATTGAATACGCAAAGCACACCTTAAGCAGCAGCATAACCGACTGTTTAACTCTTTCCGGTTTTCCGGCACCAAGGTTATAGCTTGTTATCGGCTGTGCTCCTTGGCTCATTCCCTGAAGCGGAAGAAGCGAAAACTGCATAAGCGTTGACAGTATCGTCATTGCTCCGACCGCAATATCTCCGCCGTATTTAAGCAGTGATGAATTAAAACATATATTAAGTATACTTTCCGTTGACTGCATAATAAATGGCGAAACACCCAATGCCATACACGGAAGTATAAGCTTAAAGTCGAATTTAAAAAATCGTTTTTGGAGCTTAATTCCTGTCTTTTTGCCAAACAAAAATCTTATTATCCACACAGCGGAAACCGCCTGTGAAACTATGGTTGCCATTGCCGCTCCACGCACGCCCATATCAAGTCCGAAAATGAATATAGGATCAAGTATTATGTTCATAACCGCACCGATTATGACCGAAAGCATACTTATTTTCGTAAAGCCCTGACAGGTTATAAACATATTCATGCCGAGCGAAAGCTGGACAAACAGCGTTCCGAGAACATAAATATTCATATATGCCGAAGCATAAGGAATTGTGTTTTCACTTGCTCCGAAAAGGAGAAGAAGTCTATCACCGAATATTCTCAAAAACACAGTTAATATAACGCTTATCAATATAAGAAACATAAAACAGCAGTTCATAATTCTTTCTGCCCTTTCATGCTCACCCTTACCGAGGCTTATTGATACCTGCGGTGCTCCGCCCATACCGATAAGACAGGCAAAGGCAGATATTATCATAATAACAGGCATACAAACTCCTACGCCCGTAAGTGCAAGCGAGCCTATATCCTTCATATGACCAATATATATCCTGTCAACCATATTGTAAAGTAAATTGACAAGCTGTGCAACTATTGTCGGTACAGCAAGCTTAACAAAAAGTTTACTGACCTTTTCCGTGCCGAGAAATTCTTTATTTTCCATTTTTCCTCCGAAATTGCTTAATATTAATGTTCAACAGCCAATTTATGATTTTTGAAATATGCCGCTGCAAAAACTATTACCTTTATTCCGACCGCAATCCAGAACGCCGGAGATGTAAGGCTCGGCTCTCCGCCAAAAACCGTTATACATATCATTGTCGGGAGCATTGCAATAAAGCTGCTGAAAAGATATTTAAAATACGGCATTTTCATAAAGCCGAAAATCATTCCCAATGCCTCTGTGGACAAGCCCATAGCGTGAAGCAGATAAGAAACCAGAAACGAACTGCTTGTACATTTGTCCACATATTTAGCTATCTTTTTATTCTTCTTTGCTATTGAATTTATAGGATTGGCTTTTGTAAAATACCCCATAATATACGATACGCTTAAGCAGATAAGCGTACCTATGGAATTTACTATAATTCCGTCATAAAAACCAAATACAAAACCGCTTGCCGCAACAAGTCCGCTGAACCATATCACGGCACAAACGCCCTTAAGTGCAAACAGACCTATAATAATAACAATCGCCTGTTTTTCGTTTTCCGTTATAAATCTGCTTATATCATTTATGCTTATTCTGTTTACAAAAATAAATATTGCCTCCGCTATTATGCAGACGCCCATAATTATTACCGGAATATAGTCTTTTATAGAAAATTCTGTCTTGTCATTCATGTCAAACACCTTCTGTCTCTATTTCTACAGTGCTATAAAAAAAGTATAAGCCGTGGCTTTTACCACGGCTCATTTAGCTAAGCTAAATTATTTGTCAATAGGCTCAACTTTAACGCTCTTATCTACGTCCTTATCTGTGCAGCAGCATTCTCCGTCTGCATCTTCCTCATATTCGTCAGAGTCGTTGTCATCATCCCAGTCGTCCCACTCATCGTATTCATCGTCATCATTTCTGTTCTTGATGAGATATATTATACCTACGGTAAGAAGTCCGATAATTACAGCACCGATAGCAATAATTGTTATAAGCTTGCCTCTGTTTTCTTCTTCCTTCATAGCTGCAACATAAGCCTTAATATCTGACGGCGTAAAATTTTCAAAACCTCTCATAATGATTTCTCCCTTCATTTTAATATTCTTAGGGTTTAATTATAGCCCTTTAAAATTACATTTCTTGGCATAATGCCCTCTGCCTTTTTTATATCGGCGTATTCAAGAAAAGCACGCTTGAGCATCTGTCTTTCATCATTAAATTTTAAAAGATGATATGCCTCGTGGAACTTGTAAAACCCTGCATCTGCAAAAAATTCCTCGCTTTGTGGCTTACAGTAAAAAGAGTCTGCCGACATAAGATACCAATGCACTGATTTATTAACCATATCATCGCTTCCCCGGAAAACATACTGCGTTTTTCCGATATATTTGATGATATGACCCTTTGCACCCGATTCCTCACTAACCTCTCTTAATGCCGTTTCCATAAAGCTTTCGCCTTCTTCAACAGTGCCTTTGGGTAATACCCAGCCCATGTAGCGTCCGTTCTGGTTTTTATACAGAAGAAGTATTTTCCATCTGCATATAACTACGCCTCCGCAACTGACTGCTTCTATCACCCGATTACCTCCGTAGTTTATATTCTATCTGTCCATTGATATTAGTATACCGCTTTTTAATGTCCATTTCAACATATAGCACAAATTTTTAGACAATATTAAGCTTTACGGGATATACAGAACCAATACATATTATTCATAAAAAATAAAAAACGTACAGAAATATAATCTTATTTCCATACGTTATTTATTGACAAGCTCAAGTCTATGTCCTTCATTGTCCTTATACAAACCGGGGGCGGTATTACCGCCCTCAGTATTATTATCCGATCCGCCTATTGTCGGTGTTTCGGTAGTTCCTCCACCTGTATTATTATCGCCGGAAGAGCCGTCGTTTGTTCCCGGACTGCCGTTTTGTGTGCCGTCCGTTCCGTTTTCATTATTATTTCCGTTTGATGTTCCGTCTGTTGAACCGTCTGTGTTGTCGGAACCGATTACATAATCGTCGTCCGGTGTTACGGTATTTTCGATTATTTCGGTATCGCTGTTAATTTCGTCATTTTTATTTTCTTCCGGTGTTACCGGCTGTGCCTGATAATTATAATTATTATTATCAATCTTTCCGGCATTCTGTTTGTCAAGAACAGCCTGCATTAGTCTTGCACCGATAGGCGTTGCTCTTTCGTTTCCGCTTACGTTTTCAAGAATAACAGCAACGGCAACCTGCGGATTATCCGTTGATGCAAAGCCTACAAACCAGCTATGATCGTTTTCATTCTCATTTTCTGCCGTACCTGTTTTTCCTGCCGCCTGATAACCTTTAAGCTGTGCCGCTGTTCCTGTTCCTCGGTTTATAACCTGTATAAGCATTTCGGTCAGCCTGTCTGCCTCCTGTGATGTCATTACTGTATCGTAAACCTTTGGTACTGTTGTTGAAACTGTATTTCCGGCACTGTCCGTTATCGAAGAAACCATATATGGCTGCATCATCTGTCCGTCATTTGCAACGGAAGAAATCAGCATTGCCATATAAATCGGTGTAACCACTGTTTTGCCCTGTCCGATTGATGTTTCGGCAAGTTCACTGTCACTTGAAAATCTCGAAAGCGAAACAGAGCTTTGCGAAAGCGGAACCTCGAGAGTTATCGCCGAATTCGCATTAAGGTTGTCTGCTGTTTCCCTGAGTTTTGCCGCTCCCACTGTTTTTCCCAAAGTTGCAAATGTTGAGTTACAGGAAACCGCCATTGCATCATCAATATTAAGTCTGCCATGAACTCTGCTGTTATAGCAATGTATAACGCTGTTGCCTATTTCTACCTCACCTTCGCAGTCAAAGGTGAAATCATCTATATTGGCCATATTTCTCATTGCCGCCAGTGCCGTAATTATTTTAAATGTAGATCCCGGCGGATACAATCCCTGTGTTGCTCTGTTAAGCATAGGACTGCTGCTGTCGTTTGCCAGCTCATTCCAATCGGCGTTTACCGTATTGGGATTATACGCCGGAGTAGATGCCATAGCGATTATTGCGCCTGTTGTCGGATTCATAACAACAGCCGCTCCTTTATTGTTTCCGAGAAGTTCATAGGCAAGCTGCTGAATATCCATATCGACTGTCAAATGAACATCATTTCCCTGCATTTCAACACCATGCAGTATATTTTCCGCTCTCTGGCTTATTTCGTTATTCAATCCCAGAAGTGTGAAGTTTTCCGCAGCCTCAATTCCGACTGCACCGCTTCCAGTATATCCGGTTATATGTGCGGCGGCTCTTCCGTAAGGATACTGGCGTTTATATCTATCGCCGTCTTTAACGCTCTCTGCCATAACATTACCATCGACATCGTATATTGTTCCTCGCTTAAAATCTCCGCTGTCATATCCGAGCCTTGAGTTATAGCTGCTGGAGGCTATCGTCTGTCTGTCATAGGCAACAGTTTTGAACAGCTTGCCAAGAATCATAACAAACAGAACAACAAGAAGCCAGAACACACGCTTCATACTTATTTTCATTCCATTTTGCATATCTGTCACCCCATTTTGCATTAAGTCAAAATACTGTTGTCACTATTTATCTCTTTTATCTCTTCTGTACATAAGCCGTTTTGTTTTATTTGCAGCAGATACTTTTTTGACCGTTGGTCTGTCTGCCGAGGGGCTACTCTTTGCGACAGTTGTTTTCGCATAATGCTTTTCAGAATTTTTCTTGTTGAGTGATATTTTTCCGTTGCCGTTGTTCAGAACATAATATGTATCAAGTTCTGCCGTATTATCATGCTCATCACCGTTCTTATCCTTAAGCAACGACATCTGGTTGCTCCACTGGAGAAGTCCCATCAATATACTGCTGACAAGTATCGAACTGCCGCCATAGCTAACAAAAGGCAATGTAACGCCGGTAAGCGGAATAAGCTTTATTACTCCGCCGATAATGATAAAGGTCTGGAAGGAGAACATTATTACTATTCCGGCTGAAAGTATACTGTAAAATCTTCTTTTTGACCTTACCGCAATGAGCATTCCTCTAATAAACATAAGCACATAAATGCATACAAGGCCCATCGCAAATATACATCCGAATTCTTCGCATATTGCCGAGAATATCATATCTCTTTCGACAACGGGAATTTTTGTCGGCATACCTCTTGTAAGTCCGCTGCCCAGAAAGCCCCATGTTGTTATGGCAAACAATGACTGAGTTATCTGGTAGCCTGTATTTCCGGCATCGCTCCAAGGATCGAGCCATGTTTTTACACGGACTCTTACGTGCGAAAAAAGCTTATATGCTACAGCCGATGCCAGTCCCATACAGCCGACTCCACCGAGAAGCAGAAGTATATTGCTTGTTGTTATGTAAAGTAGGAGCATATACGTTGTGAAGAATATAAGTGCTCCGCCCAAATCCTTCTGCAAAACAAGACAAATAACAATAAATGCTGCAAAGCCTGTAATTATTCCGAGCTTTTTCATATCAAGCGGTTTTCTGAACACACAGGCAATATACAGCAGAAACAGGAATTTAACTATTTCCGAAGGCTGAAAGCCTATTCCGCCTATGCTTATCCAGTTAAGTGAACCGTAAAGCTCATTTCCCGATACAAACGGAAGAAGTATGAACACTATTGCCGCAACAAAATAGAATATTTCAAATTTTTCAAGCTTAGGTATTAATTTAAGTATAAGCGGAATCAAAAGCATGATAACCATACTCGCCGTAAGCCACACAAGCTGTTTTGATGCAAGCGAATGGTTAAGTCTTTGGAGCATTATCATGCTTATATCCATAAGAAAATACATACAGTTCCATATGAACGGACAACTTCGCTTATACGATTTTTTTATGAGCTTATTTGCCACATAAAAATATACAAGCACAAGCACACCGATTATTATTGTCTGCACATCAACAATTTTATCGGTTTCATTCCAAGACAATATCGCATAGGCAATAATGTGCATAACAACTATTATTTTATGCTGTGCGGAAATCACCATCGGAAGTCTTTTTCCTTCACCCTTTCGTTCATCAATAACGAATATCAGTCCGAAGAATATAAACAATCCGATAAGTGCAATAAAGGCATATCTGCTCAAAAGCACAAGTAAATCAAACATATGGCTATTACTCAACTCCTCTGAAGAAATGTCCCTTAGTCACCGATTTTTTATCCATTTTAGCCATGAACGATTTTACAGAAGAATCTGCTCGTCCGTTATTTCTTGTCATTACCGCATATGCCCTTGTTATGTCGGCGGCTTCGGACGGCGTTTCCCTTGTAAAATCAAGTCTTACGCTTCCTGTCGGTGTATCAAGGATTTCATCATAAAATTTAAGTGTAAACAAAGGTTTGCTGTTAAGTATCTGGCATACACACTGCTCACAATCCGTAAGCAACGGGAATGCCACATTTTTTCTGTCCTTAAGAACATAGTCGCTGTCAGTGTAACGCTCCTTGCAGTAGCGTCCGTTTTTCTTTCCGCCGACATAATTTCCTATGGGACACTGAACCGTTGTCATAAGCGGAAGATAACCGTAGACAACCATTTCACAGCTTTCGTCTGCGGCTGTCTGAAGCTCTTTTACATTCATTTCCACAGACATTGTAATGCTGTCCGCACCCTTATGTCTGTAATATTCCACAGCCTCATTATTGAAAACATTCATGTTGTAATCTATTGCCGCATCAAATCCCCAACCTTTGACCATATCAAAAAGTCCGACCGATGTAACAAGGAAACCGTCAATAAGGCTGTTTTTAAGCTTTGCGATAAGCTCTGCATAAATATCGGCTGTATTTTCCCTGTATATTCTCGGGAATGCCGCAAAAAGCTTAATTTCTCTTTCATGTGCGGATTTTATGGCTCTTTCAAGATTTTCGCTTAAGTCATCGCCCATATCGAAATAAATTCTCTCTATTCCGTCAATGCCGACAACTGCGTTGAACTGGTCCATTGTTCTTACGCGGACATTTAAAGCCTTGTTTTTCATGTTACCGCTTACACTGACCTCCGGAAGTGCAACAAATTCCGGCTCGGAGTGTTTATATTTTTTGCATATAGAGCTTTCGAGTGCCTCACAGGCGTTTCTTCTGAGCTCATTAAGGCTCTTTATATCAACATATATGCCGTCACCGCAGATAATATCCAGCTTAGCAAGCTCGAAGGGTGTCGAACCCATTTTACTTATCTGTTTTCTGAGGTCTGCCTCTGTTGTCGGTCTGTTTTCCGCCTTCTGAACAATATTGCCTTCAACGGAAATGCTTGTACCCTTTTCAAGCCAGAGCTTAAGCACAAGCGGTTCGCCTTCTTCAGCCTTAAGCTTTCCGAAGATTTTAGTTTTTCGTGTGTCCTTTTCATAGGTCTTTTTCATGGAATCCATGAGTGCCTTATCAAAGGTTTTATACACAAAGTCATTTTTTGATATGTTTCCCTTTATGGGAATGCTTATTATCTCTCCGGCCTTGGACGGTCTGGATATGCCACAGCCTATGTGCGGCTCTGTCTGCGTCCATATTTCTATGCCGTCACCTGGAACAAGCGGTTCTCTCGTTCTTATGTTGGCTCTGCCATGCTTTTCGTCATAGCTGTCAACAATTCCGGTTTTAAGTCCCCATGCTTTGGGCCGTTCAATGCTCATCATTTCACTGCCGGAAGGCGATGTGAAATATCCGTTGGTAAATCCACCTCTGTTGAAAAGCTGTGTAAGTATTTTTATATCGTTTCTGTCTACTTTATAATTTTCCGGATTATCAAAATAAAGGTCTATATACTTACGATATATAGATGTAACTCCGGCAACATATTCCGGATTTTTCATACGTCCTTCTATTTTGAACGAATTTATTCCTGCCTCAATAAGCTGGGGAAGTATCTCAAGCGTTTCAACATCTTTGGGGCTCATAAGATAGCCGTCGCATACCTTATCCCTATTTTCATACAGCTCATAAGGCAGACGGCAAGGCTGTGCACAACAGCCTCGGTTTCCGCTTCTTCCGCCGAGAATACTGCTCATTATGCACTGGCCGGAAAATGACACACATAATGCGCCGTGAACAAAGCACTCTATATCCACATCAGTGCTTTTTCTTATGTTCTTAATTTCTTCAAGCGTAAGCTCTCTGCTCAATATGACCTTATCAAAGCCATTTTTCTGCAAAAACAGAACGTCCTCGGCAGTATTTGCAGTAAGCTGTGTGCTTGCGTTTATTTTCATATCCGGAAATGAGCGTTTTATAAGATTGGCTGCACCGGCGTCCTGTACGATAAGTGCGTCAACGCCGATCATATAAAGCTCTTTTACGAATTTTATAAATTCCGTAAGCTCCGAATCCTTATAAAGTGTGTTTACGGTAACATATACCTTAACACCTCTTATATGACAGTAATCACAAGCCTCGCTAAGCTCTTCAACGGAGAAATTTCCGGCATATTTTCTTGCACTGAACTTTTTTCCTCCGAGATATACCGCATCTGCACCGTTTATAACAGCTGCCCTTAGTGCTTCAGGCGAACCGCAGGGCGCAAGCAGCTCCGGTTTTATTGTAATTGACATAGTTTTCCTCCATAACCACTAAACGGACGGGTTGATACGCCCGCCCGTTTAATAATCATTTATTGTTTCTGTTTTTATGTGAAATATTCTTGCTTGCATCAAGAGCAACAAAGTACTCGTCAAGCTGATCCTCAACCTGTGCTTTTTCTTCCGCAAGCATATTCATGTCGTCCTTAAGTATATAAATATCCCTGTTGAGCTGTTCAATCTCCTTATTGGCGTTTTCCAGCTCTTCCTTTGTTTTTTCCAGCTCGTTTTTAATGTTCTCAAGCTCGGACTCTATATCCTCACGATGCTGTTTTTCCTTGAAGAAATCATCAGCTACGTTTATAGATGTAAGAATTGATGCCATGGCAACATTCATCTTTTTGCCTTTGCCCGAACGGATTTCACTGTTTTTTTGTTCTATGTAATCAACGACGCTTTTCATATATTCCGGGGACTCTGTTCCCACAATAGTCATTGTTCTGCCTTCTATCATGACCGTAACATGATTTTTTTCAGCCATTTGATGTCCACCTCAAAACTGCAAATTTAATAAACATTAGTATAGCATAGTACGATATAATTAACCATACCTTTTGCAAATTTTAAGACATTTGAAATTTAGCCGCAACTGCCGAATAGCTCGGTGTATCTATGCCGTATTCCTTGGCAAGGCGTACAACGGAATAAACAAGCGTATCTATCTCCGAATTCTTTCCTGCCTCAAGGTCACGCTGGAGAGAAGTCTTTACATCGGGACCGAAATTATCAATGCTCTGAATATCATCATCAAAAAGCGTAGGACTCATTGTAACACCCATAGCCTTGCCGACAGCAATAATTTCTCTCAGAAGTGATTTATAAAATTCTCTTATTTCGCCTTCCTTATGAATGCTTCCGGCTGATACGTCAAAATATGAACCAACTGCGGCAAAGGCAGAAATAAATGTGAATTTTTTAAATGAATCCCTGAGTATATCGTCCGATATTCCGGCTGTGATTTTGGCATTCTTTAAATCGCTTTCAATCTCTTCAAGCATACCGGCTTTGACATTTTCGTTATAAGGATTGCCGAAGAAAAGTTTAAATACATTGCCAACCTGTACAACCTTTCCCGGTCCGTCGATATATGCACTTATGTATATACAGCCTTCGAGGAATTTAACATTAGGAAGCTTTTCCTTAAGAGCAGCTCCTGTTTTGAACATATTAAGTATCGGTATAACAACAGTGTTTTCATAAGCTGCCTTTTCGATAACCGGAACAATTTCATCAAGAGAATAGCTTTTTACGCAGACAAATATAACATCAAACTTTCCTTCAATGTCCTTGCCTTCCGCCGCTTTGACATTTTTAATATCAAGATTTTCTCTTATTCCCGATTCAACCGTAAGACCGTTTTCAAGCATAGCCTTAAGATGATTGCCTCTTGCAACGAATGTAACGTCTTTTCCGTCTGCCGCAAGAAAGGCTCCGATTGCAGCTCCTGTTCCGCCTGTTCCTATAATAAGATACTTCATATGATTCCTCCCGTCTAAATTACAAACATCTTAAAAAACAAGCTGCTCTTTATCATCGGAGCAGCTCTTATGTTTTCTTCTGAATAAAATATCTGTCAAAAAGGATTTACATAACTTTTTTTGTAGAATTATTTTCTGTTACCTCTTCTGAGGAATGAAGGAATATCAATATCGAGCTCAACCTTTTCACCGTTATTGTCTATGTAGGAAACAGTGTCCTTTGTTTCCTCGACAGGCTTTGTTTCGTCCTTTGATGCAGGCTGTGCAGGAGCTTCCTCCTTCTTAGGCTCTTCAGCAACAGGCTTAGCTTCGGGCTTCTTTGCAGGCTCGCTTGCTGTGTTATTTGCATCAAGTCCTGTTGCGATAACAGTAACGATAACCTTATCATCAAGCTCTTCATTGAGAGTTGTACCGAAGATGATTTCAGCATCTGGATCAATAGCCTCGCTGATAATGCTTGCAGCCTCACCGGCTTCAAGAAGACCAAGGTTAGAATCTCCGGCGATATTGATAAGAACATATTTAGCTCCGGCGATTGTTGTTTCAAGAAGAGGACTTGAAATAGCAGTCTTAGCAGCCATTTCTGCCTTATTTTCTCCTGTTCCTACACCGATACCCATATGAGCGATACCCTTATCGGACATAATTGTTCTTACATCGGCAAAGTCAAGGTTGATGATACCGGGACTTGAAATAAGGTCTGTAATACCCGATACACCCTGACGAAGGATTTCATCAGCTTTTCTGAATGCTTCAACCATTGTTGTTTTCTTATCGATTATGCTTAAAAGCTTATTGTTGGGAATGATAACAAGAGTATCAACATGCTTTTTGAGTTCTGCAATACCCATTTCGGCATTTGACATTCTCTTCTTGCCCTCAAAAAGGAAAGGCTTTGTAACAACGCCGACAGTAAGTATGCCCATTTCTTTTGCGATTCCCGCAACCTTGGGAGCCGCACCTGTGCCTGTGCCGCCGCCCATTCCGGCAGTAACAAATACCATATCGGCATCTTTAAATACGTTGGCGATTTCCTCTTTTGTTTCATCAACGCTCTTTTCTCCAACCTCAGGATTTCCGCCTGCACCAAGTCCTCTTGTAAGCTTTTCGCCAATCTGGATTTTTGTGGGTGCAAGTGATCTGTCGAGCTGCTGTTTATCTGTATTAATAGAAACGAATTCAACTCCGCTCATTCCGTCGCCGATCATTCGGTCAACAGCATTGTTTCCGCCGCCGCCTACGCCTACAACTTTAATTTGTGCCACATTTGCATTGTTCATATCTAATTCGAGCATTCTTTCTGATCCTCCTAAGCTTTTTCCCTAAGTACTGTATAAGGTCTGAAATTATATATAAAATTTCGTTTATCCGTTTTAACCTTACAAGCGAATATTTTTAAAAAACATACGCTTATGAATGTATTTTTCCGGCAAATGAGCCCACTTATACATTCTTTATTTATACATTGTATCGTGTTTATTAACAATATTCAATAGCAATTTTATTTTTTAAATAAATTTTTAAGTTTTTTATTATGTCGCATACTTGAATATAATCGGCTTGTTTAAATCCGACAAATCCAGCGTTCCCTTATCGCCTTCCGGAATTTCCTTTACTGCCTCTGCCATTGTTTTTATCTTTTCGTCCATTCTTGTGTTTGAGCCGAGAAGAACTCTTATACCTCGTATATACGCATAAATATTATCCGTATCAGAAACATTTATATTAACCGCATCGTTAAGCACTCCGTACTTGCTCATGGAATTTGACACGCTCAGAGCGGCATCAAAAGAATCCGTATTTGTAACGGGAATTTCACTGCCGATTGTAAAGGAATCAAACTTAAGTCCTTCAATAATGGGAAGGCTTTCTGCCGTTTCGCTTTTTATGTCTATAACATTGCCGTATCTGTCAATATAAAGATAACTGCCAAGATACTTGATATATCCGCATATTTTGTTTTCACTTACCGAAACTGTCATTTTGTCCGGCAGTATAAAGCTTATTTCAACCTTGGAAATATACGGATTTTCTTCAAGCAGTTTTGCCGCTTTTCCTTTATTGAACAGAAAACCGTTTACGCCGTCATGCAGACCTATTGTTTCACATATTTCGTCTTTTGTGAAATAGTGCATATCGTTTATGATTATTTCATTTACCGAAAATACAGGTGAAATCATAAATATACCTGCCGCAACGATAATTACACCTATTATCTTTGCCGCTTTTTTTATGCGTCGTTTTCTCTGCTGTTTTCTGTCGAAAATATTTTTTCTTATATTTGTATTGGCAACGTGCGGTATATGTATTTCCGCATCATCATAATCTTCGGAAATATCAATATTTTCCGCTGTTTTAGACACAGGCTTATTAACCGCCGGCTTTGGCATAGTTTTTTTTGCCTTATGCTTATGCCCGGCTTTCTCGCTTTTTTCCGGTTCAGCCTGATACACAAGCTCCGGCTTTACAACCTGTATATCGTTTTTTTCGGACTGCGGCTGTTTTTCTTTTTCACTTCCGCTCAGTTCCGTAACCTTGATTTCCCGCTCGGAATAATCATCAAACTCATCTTCCGGCTCATCAAAACCGTCAGGTTCATCCAATACCTCATCTTCGTAATTATCCGAAGCGACATCAGCGGCAAGCTGTTTTGTATAGGCAAGAAGCTCGCTCTCATCCTCTTCGTCAAAATCATCGAAATTTCTGTCTTCAGGTTTATCTACTTTATTAAGTTTTTCATTATCATCATCAAAAGAAAAATGTATTTCCTTCATTAAAGTATCACCCGTATTCCGTAAAAGCGTATAAAGCATATGTCTAACTGATTTATTATAATCGTCATAAAGGGCTTATGTCAACCGCCGCGAGAGGAAATACAAAAACAAAATTTTATAAATTTTGCAAAACACACCCAACCTTTCACCAATTTTATTTTTTCTCATATTATATACCATAAAAAATATGTGGGAGGCATAAAATATGCCCTGCTGTGACAACACTCATAACTCCTCCTTACAGCCCAATTCGGCATCAGAAGACTGCATAATCGCTTACAAAATTTTTGACCAGTGCCGTAAGCAGATCTGCCTTACGCCATGTATACTCGGCCCTGCCCGTTGTGCAAGAAACAACGCACAGTGCAGTGAAATAATTCAGGAGGGCGATGTTATCGTTCCACCTATAAATGCCGCATCGGTAAGTCTTGACGACCTTACTCTCTGCCGTATTTTAATAACAAAGAAAAAAGAAAATCCATTCAGAACAGGCTACTGGGACGTTGAAATCAAATTTGTTTTCAACTATACACTTACCTTCCGTGATTCCGAATGCGAATTTATCACCTGCTGTCATGCAACAAGCATTTACACACTCCGTATGACGCTTTTCGGCTCAATCGGAAGTGAAACAGCTATGGCAACCGACCTTGTTAACACTGCCGGAATAAACACATCATCGGGACCTTTTGTATCCGTTGAGGCAAAAGCCGCCGGTCTTGCGGCAGAGCTTAAGCTTACGCCGAGATGCAACTGCTCATGTGACTGTGACGACAATATAACGGAAGTTCCTACTGCTGTATGTGTAACAATCGGCTTGTTTACGATCGTAAGACTTTTCAGACCTGTAAATATGGTTGTAAGAAACTTCGGCTGTTGTGTTCCCGAGGAATGCACTGGTGCAGAAGCCGCAACAAACGTATGCGATTTCTTCAACAGCCTTACGTTCCCTTCCGATATGTTCTGTCCGCCGACGCTGAGCGACATTCAGAGAAAAAACACTTCCAATTCCAACGGCTGTAACTGTGGCTGTGAATAACATATAAGTCGAAAACTATTTGTTTTTTGAAAATTCAAAGGTGCGGTTCATCTGAACCGCACCCATTAATCATTTATTTTTTAATTTAACATAATCCAATGTTGTATAAACATTTTTTCCGTTTGACGATGCCGCCATACCCATTCCGACATCAACCATTTCTGCCGTAAGAAGGTTAGCCCTGCTTCCGGAGTTATTCATCCATTCACAATAAACCTTAACAACATTATCTTCCTTTGATATATTTTCCGACGCCATTGTATATGACACTTTTTTATTATCAAGTCTTTCAAACGGCGTGAGTTTATCGCTGTCTTCATATCCGAAATATCCCCAGTATGCCATATTTGTGGCATGTGTACGTGCATTCTGTTCTATATCGGTATTTACGGTAAATGCATTAAGTCCTGCCTTTGTTCTTTCCGCATTTATAATATCATACAAAAGCTTTGTGTCATTTGCCGCAGTTGCTTTCGATATTTTATTTACAGTATTATTATTTTCATAGGCATAAATATATGTTATCTTTCCTGATCCGGGACTCCAGCCTATTCTAACATTTCCGTAGCCGTCAGAATAGGAAACCGAGGTTGACGACAGCTCGCCTCTTGCTCCGAAATCGACTTCTTTGACAACCGAACCGGAGGAAATACCTCTGTATACAAATGAACTGCTATTTGAAAAAAGCTCTGTTACCCTGCCGTTTTTTATTCCGAGATAAAGAAATCTCGAAAGATTTTTATTATAAACCCAGACTGTCACGCCGCTTGTCGAATCTTCAAACTTATATGCCGGCTCGCCGAATAAGGAAAGTGCTTTTTCTTCGGAATCGCCGATAGTTATTTTGACATTATTTATTTCTATTTTTGAAAGCATAAGCTGATAATATGCCTCAACAAACATAAATGCCGCCTGCTCATAAGTGATATACGAATTAGGATAAAAATATCCGTCATAGCCGCTTACAACATTTATTGCCGAAAGATACGCAACGTCGTTTTTATGCTCTTCCGATACGCTGTCGAAATCTACAAACGACGGCTTTACATTCATATAATCATCAATTATGTTAAGGCCCATGAATTTTATTGCATTAACAAGATATGTACAAGCCTCTTCTCTCGTCACATAATTCTCGGGAGCGAATGTAACATTACTCAGACCGTTTATTATTCCGTTTTCGGCACAGAATATAACCTCATTGGCATCACAATCGACAAATGGGCTGTTGGAAAGTGTTATTCCTGTTGCACCGGTTGCCGCTCTGTAAAATCTGACCATAAGACGGCTGAATTCTTTTTTTGTAACAATACTTGTTATATCGTTATTTTCGTTAAGTATACCGAGCTTTTCCGCCGATGCAATCGTATCGGTTATATCTGACTGAAGAATTATAGGCTTTCCTCTTGCCGCTCCGTATACTTCCGCCGCATATGCAGGCACAGAGCTTAATGCTGTTATTCCTGCCACAAGCAGTACGGCAAATTTATTTTTAGCTTTCATATTACACCTCGTGTTCAAAGCATATCCGTTCAGATTATAAACAGAAACACTTTTTCAAAAAAATCTTAACACAAACGTAATAATATTTTACCATATATTCTGGCTTTTTCAACCCTTTTATTATTAAAGTGGTGAATATGCCCAATATTTATGCCAAAATCGACAGATATAACCGCAATAAAGTGCCAAAGCAAATAAAAGTGGAGAATAAATACCTTACTGTTATCTTACAGGCATTCCTTTGGAGTCATAAAAATTAATCTGCGTTATTTTTTCGCCGTCACCGAAAGAAATTATTGTAAGCGAAGGATTGCCATGCACAGAAGTTCTTTCTTCTTCTGCATTAAGAAATCCGTTTACGGTTTTAATAATACCTATTTTTGAGAGTGCGGAATTTCCACTTGAAACAACGGCTTTATCGTCATACATATCAACGAATATATCTTCGCCCATTTCTTCAAGCTCCTCCGGCTGTTTTATTGCACCAAGTACGAACTTACCATCCTTATCCTTGGTAAATTCCGCATATCCGTAGCCTTTTTCTGTCTTATAGCCGGCAAGATATTTATTGTCATATGCCTCTGTCGCAAATATTTCCACAGATGCTCCGGTTTCTGCCGCAACCGCCTTTTGCATTTCGTCTTCGCCGCTGTATGATGACGGCATAAGATTTCGTATTATGACAGCAAGAACAAGCACAAGTACGATTATAACAACCGTTCTTTTGACCTTTTCCGGCTCAATGCTATCAAGTCTTTTTCGTATATTAAGCTTTTCCGCTAACATATAATTCTCCTTTTCTAAAAACCATGGGACCCTGTCCCATACCCAGCAAGCCTTAGTATGGTCAGAACTTTGCTTCGCAAAGTGGCTACGCCACCGCATCATGGTCAAAGCATTTTGCTACGCAAAACGGTCTGCGACCGCCCCGTTTTCTTCGGGGTGCATACTTTGCGGTTCATTAGCGTCAGCGGTCTTCGCTGTTTTTGACCGCCCCGTTTTCTTCGGGGTACATACTTTGCGGTTCATTGTTCAATCTAAACTTTATGAGAATCATTTCAAGAAATGAAATGATTTTCGGGATAATTGTTTAATTAACCTTTAATTTATAAAAAGAATAACAAAAATAACCGGTCTTTTCAACAGAAAAGGGACATACCTTTTCAGATATATCCCTTTTTATCTTTATTAATTAACTTTATTATTCTTTTGCCATATTATCGAGTGAAGGCACTTCCTCTGCATCAACCTTGAACGAAATAAGAAGCTGTTCCTGGCTGACTGCCGAGCCTTCATGCACATAGATCTTGTCTACGATACCGTTTACCTTTGAAAGCACTGATGTTTCCATCTTCATTGCCTCGACTGTCATAAGAACCTTGTTCTTTTCTACAACATCGCCCTCTTTTACAAAAATCTTGCTTACTGTTCCGGGGATTGTTGAGCCAAGATGTGCAGGATTATTCTTATCGGCCTTAAGCTTTCTGTCGCTCTTAACCTCTCTGCTCTTATCGAGTATTCTTACCTCACGCATGATACCGTTGATTTCAAATGTAAGGTTTCTGTATCCGTCTTCGTCGGGCTCGGACATATCAATATATTTTATTGTGATAGCCTTACCTTCTCCGATACGGAGAACTGTTTCTTCGCCTTTTTTAAGTCCGTAGAAGTATACATGGCTGTCAAGACGTGATACATCGTTATAATGCTGGAGATGAGCGCAATATTCATCATAAACCTTTGGATAAAGTGCAGATGAAAGAATGTTTCTCATGTTTACCTTATCGAAGTTGAACTTGCTCATAAGCTCTTCGCCCATCTTATCGAAATCGGCAGGAGGAAGAAGCTCGCCGGCACGGCCGTTGATAGGCTTCTGGTCCTTAAGTATAATCTTTGAAAGCTCTTCGGGGAAGCCACCATCGGGCTGTCCGATAAGTCCTCTGAAATACTCAACTGCTGATTCGGGATATGAAAGATCCTTGCCCTTTTCAAAGATATTATCCTTTGTAAGGCCGTTCTTCTGCATGAATATAGCAAAGTCACCGATTACCTTTGATGAAGGTGTAACCTTTACGATATTTCCGAAAAGCTCATTTGACTGTTTATAGAGCTCTTTGATATGTTCAAATTCATCAGCAGAGCCCATTTCCTTAACCTGGAAACGAAGGTTTGAATACTGGCCGCCGGGAATTTCGTATTTATATATTTCGGTATTGGGAGTTCTCATATTGCTCTCAAAACCGCTGTACATCTTTCTTACGTCCTCATAGTAACGGCTTAATTCGTTAAGCTCATCTGGAACAAGCTCTGTATCTCTTTCTGTTCCCTTAAGGGCATAAACAACAGAATTCATTGAAGGCTGGCTTGTGATTGTTGACATTGATTCGATTGCAAGGTCAACTATATCAACTCCGGCTTCTGCTGCCATAAGTACTGTTGAAACGCCGTTTCCTGTTGTGTCATGTGTATGAAGGTGAACAGGAATCTTAAGCTCCTTCTTAAGCTCTGTGAAAAGCTTCTTAGCCGCATAAGGTTTAAGGAGTCCGGCCATATCCTTGATAGCGAATATGTGGCATCCGAGATCTTCGATTTCATGTGCTTTTTTCAGATAATAGTCGACAGTATATTTCTTTTCATCGGGATTTAAAATATCACCTGTGTAGCAGATTGTACCTTCGACGATTTTTCCTGTTGAAAGAGCAACCTCAATAGGCATCTTCATGTTTTCAATCCAGTTGAGTGAATCGAAAATTCTGAATACATCGACGCCTCTTTCGGCAGAAACCTTGATAAATTCACTTACGACATTATCGGGATAGTTCTGGTAGCCTACCGCATTTGACGCACGAAGAAGCATCTGGATAAGTGTATTGGGCATTGCCGCTCTGAGTTTTTCAAGTCTTACCCAAGGTGATTCCTTAAGGAAACGATATGCAACGTCGAATGTTGCACCGCCCCATGCTTCAACTGAGAATGCGTTTCTCATTGCAACGTTCGTTGCAGGTGCGGCAGTAACAAGATCTTTTGTACGGAAACGTGTAGCAACAAGTGACTGATGTGCGTCACGCATTGTTGTATCCGTAACATAAAGTTTTTTGTCGTTAAGTATCTTCTGTGTGAAATCCTTTGCACCAAGCTTAAGGAATTCATCTCTTGCACCGTAAACGGGAATACTTCCGTCATATTTAGGCGGATCAATGGGACCGAAATCCGGTTTATCACCCTTTGATTCATTTACAATTTTATTTCCGATAAATTCTGCGATTTTTGACGCTCTGTCCTTAGAAAGAGTGATGTCAAAAAGCTCAGGTGTTTCTTCGATGAATGTTGTTGTACATTTTCCGCTTCTGAAAACCTCGCTCTGTACAACATTGATAAGGAAAGGAATATTGGTCTTAACACCTCTTATTCGTGTTTCCTTAAGTGCTCTTACGCACTTACGTACTGTTCCTTCAAATGTACGGTCATATGCAATGATCTTAACAAGAAGGCTGTCGTAATAAGGTGTAACCTCTGCTCCGGCAAATATGTTACCACCGTCAAGTCTGATACCGTTTCCGGCAGGTGAACGGTAAACCGTAATCTTTCCTGTATCGGGAAGGAAGTTGTTGGCAGGATCCTCTGTTGTAACTCTCAGCTGGATTGCATGTCCGCTGCAGCGGATGTCCTCCTGTGACTTAATGCCGACCTTTTCTGAGAAAAGGCTGTAACCTTCGGCAACAAGTATCTGTGTTGTAACAAGGTCAACACCTGTTATCATTTCCGTAACTGTATGCTCTACCTGAATACGGGGATTCATTTCGATAAAGTAATAATTTTCGTTGGCATCAACAAGGAATTCAAGTGTTCCGGCATTGCTGTAACCAACATATTTTGAAAGCTTAACCGCATCAGAGAAAATTCTTCTTCTTGTTTCATAGCTGATTGAATCCGCAGGTGCAAACTCAACTACCTTCTGATGTCTTCTCTGAACAGAACAGTCACGGTCGAAAAGATGGATTACATTGCCGTATTTATCGCCCATAACCTGAACTTCGATATGCTTTGGACTCTTAAGATATTTTTCAATGAAGATTTTGTCATCGCCGAAAGCTTTCTTTGCCTCGTTTTTGGCTTCTTCAAATTCTCTCGGCATATCTTCGGCACAGTTTACGATACGCATACCGCGTCCGCCGCCGCCGTTTGATGCCTTAAGCATAACAGGGTAGCCGATTTTTTCGGCAATTTCCGTTACCTCTTCGAGAGATTTAAGTGCATGGTCAACACCCGGAATAATAGGCACTCCGCACTTAATAGCAATCTGTTTAGAGGAGATTTTGTCGCCCATCGCATTCATAGTTGCAACTGTGGGACCGATGAATGTAATTCCGTTTTTCTCACAGGCTTCTACAAATTCGGGATTTTCGGAAAGAAGTCCGTAGCCGGGATGAATAGCGTCTACATTTCTTTCCTTCGCAATTTTAATAATTTCGTTAATGTCAAGATACGCATCAATAGGACCTTTGTTTGGATTGAGCTTATAGCTCTCGTCTGCTTTGGTTCTGAAAGCAGAATATTTGTCCTCCTTAGAAAATACACATACAGACTGTATGCCAAGCTCATTAAGGGCTCTGAAAACACGGATGGCTATTTCACCACGGTTGGCAACAAGCACCTTCTTGAACTCTTTTATCTGTTCCTGCATTATTTTACCCTCCTCCTAAGTTAAGTGTACAACTTAAGTATTAATTTTAATCAGTAGAATTGAGTAAATCAACAATAATTTTCAAATGTTCTAAACTTTTGCATAATTGTATACATTATTTTTTTAGTATGAAAAAATTTTAGTTATTTTTTACTCATGTTTCACGTTAGATACAAGTTATTATTAATTTTAACTTATATCAATTTACTTTAACACAATGAATTATTAAAAATGTACATGAATTTTACATTTTTCACATAAACTACGGTCAATTACAGACAAAAAAATAACGGATAATAGGCTGTTTTTTACCCTAATTATCCGTTATACATATACATTTGTTAATTTATCGGAAATTTGTTTATAAATTCCGTACCCTGTCCTACAACACTTTTGACTTCTATTTTGCCATGATGTATGTCCATAATCCATTTTGCGATGGAAAGTCCAAGACCGTTTCCGGGTATTTCTTTGTTTCTGGATTTATCCACACGATAGAATCTTTCAAAAATATGAGGTATATCTTCGTCCTTTATACCGAAACCATTGTCCTTGACACAAATACAAGCGTAACCGTTTTCTTTATAAAGCTTATACTGAACCTTCTTATTTTCTCCACTGTATTTGAGTGCATTTTCTGTATATATCCACAGCATCTGCTTTATAAGGTCGGGATCGCCGTTTATTATTATATCTTCACTAATATCGGTTTCAACCTCAACCTTTTCGTCCATAACGCTTAAATCCTTTGCTATGTCGTTTACGGCGTCACCGAGTGACATCGGCTGTATCTGTACATGGTTACTGTGTTGGTCGCTACGTGCAAGGAAAAGAAGGTTTTTAATCATAACCGACATATGCTCGGTTTCCTCAAGTATGCTGTTTACAGCCTCCTGAAGTATTTCCGGATCGTCCTTTCCCCAACGGTTTATAAGGTTTGCATAGCCCTTTATTACCGATATTGGCGTTCTCAGCTCATGTGATGCGTCCGAAACAAATCTCGACTGCTGCTCAAAGGAGCTTTCCAGACGGTCAATCATAGAGTTAAATGTTATCGAAAGCTCTTTAAGCTCGTCATCCGGCCCTTCTATCTCTATTCTTTGACTTAAATCCTCAACGCTTATTTTTTCGGCCGTTTCTCTTATTTTAGTAACAGGTCTTAAAAGCACCTTACTTATATATGCCGAAATAAAGAAGGCAAGCACAATTCCGGCAAGGTCGATATGATAAAGTCTTGTTTCGATATATTTAACAAAACGCATAATATCGGCACTGCTCTTAAAAAGTCTTATGCTGTACATATCGCCTTCATACATAACTTCGTTGTCAACGGTTATATAATCCTTTCCGTCCTTGCTGTATACGGAGTATTCATTGTCAAGCATAAAAGGAAGCTTTACCTTTTCTCCACTGCCATCTGAATCCGGTGCCGAATTTATGTCATCATTCGGGGTACTGTCGGACGGAACATTTTCCGGCTGAATATACTTTTGTTTGCTTTCGCTGTCAGAAGGCTTAGAAACATTTTCCGGTACATCGTACGCATTATACTCATCAGCCATACGCAGTCCCAGACTTACATATCTTTCTCCTGTATTTTTATTTTTAATTATATATTCGACAGTATTATCATTGATAAGATCATCTATATTTTCCTCACTAAGCTCGTTTCCTTCGGTAATATATGCCTGTATATGCGACGAGTTTTCTTTAAGTCCTGAAAAAACTATTCCGGCACCTATGCTTCTTGCCGAATAAAGAAATACACAGCTTATGGAAATTATAGTAAATGTGAACAAAAACGTATACAGCACAACAACCTTACCGGTTATTGACATTCTGCCGAACAGACCTCTGTTCTTATTCCTGTTCTTCATCTTTAATATAGTATCCTACTCCTCTGATTGTGTGTATAAATTTTTTGTTATAAGGCTCATCAATTTTACTTCTGAGGTATCTTACATAAACATCAACCACATTTGTTTCACCTATATAATTGTAGCCCCATACCTGGTTGAGTATCTGTTCTCTTGAAAGAACTATATTTTTGCTCTTAAGCAAATAAAGCAGAAGGTCATATTCCTTTTTGGTAAGGTCGATTGTGTCCTCGTCTACCTTAACAAGGTGTTTATCAGCATCAAGTGTTAAATCTCCGCAGGTATATACATTTTTCTGCACAGCCTCCGGTCTTACTCTTTTGAGCGCAACTCTCATTCTTGCCAGAAGCTCCTCAATGGCAAAAGGCTTTGTCATATAATCGTCTGCACCGGAATCAAGACCTGCTACCTTATCAATAACCTCGTCCTTTGCGGTAAGCATTATAATGGGAATTTCGCTCTGTTTTCTTATTCTTCTGCAAATTTCAATTCCGTTAAGTCCCGGAAGCATAAGGTCGAGGAGTATAAGGTCATATTCATTTTTCTGGAATTCATCAAAGCCGACACGGCCGTCATGGCAGACCGTAACGTCATAGCCTTCATATTTAAGCTCAAGCTCAACAAATCTTGCCAGCTTAACCTCATCTTCAATAAGAAGTATCTTTTTATTCATAATAAATCCTCTTCTCTAAGAACATACATTATTATTTATATAATTTTATTTATGTAGTCTATAATAACCTAAATTAAATTAATTGTAAATTTGACTTAAATTAAAATTCCGTTAATATTTGAGGTTTACAATATTTTTCAGATTTTTACATAGTATATTAATCCATAGTTAGAAAATTATTAATATTTTATAAACATTTGCTTTTAAATTTGCAAATTATATTTTTATATAGTATAATTATTTTTACTGTTTAGGAGGTTTTACAGATATGAAAATAAAACATACAGCTCTTCTGCTCGCATTTGTGCTTGCTTGCGGAACAATCACTACTTCATGTTCTTCTTCTGACAACACCGTACAGGAGGATACTCTCACAAGTCGTGAAGTAGATTTTTCTAAAATTGGCTTAAAATATACAACACCGGAAAGCTGGCAGGAATACACAAAATCAAACAATATCTATCCTTATTCCTACGAAGAGGATTACAGCCTTGAAAATATAAGATACAATTACATTACGCCGGAGGATTGGAAAACAATCGCTAAGTCATCAACCGGCGGAGAAAACATTTCTCTTGATGATTATTTATATCCTATCTGCGAAATTGTAATAGCTCAGACCGAAAACGAATCTCAGCTTTATAATTCCGGACTTTACAAAATGTTCTCCAAGAGAAAGCTTGTTGCCGAAAACAATGGAATCGGATACTATCTCTTCTATGACTACGTAGGCTCAACAAGAGCAATGGGCGATGACAACATAGACGTATATGACAAAATATGCGAAGGTGTTACGGAGCTTTCGGATTCATTCGTTATAACCGATTTCGATACCGACAGCTATATTGAAAGCAAATATGCCGAAAAGAACACCGTAACCTTCTCTTCCGAAACAATGGACGGAGAAAGCATGGACAGCAGTATATTTAAGGATTACGATCTTACACTTGTATTTATATGGGCAACATATTTACATCCCGATGCAGATAACCTTGCCGATTTACAGCAGGCATATGAGCATGCTCAGGAGCTTGGCAACGTAAATGTAATCGGCGTATGTATCGATACACCGCTTGCAAAGCTTGATAACAGTGAGGAAACGCAAAAGAATGTTGAAACCGCAAAGTTCCTTCTTGAGGACAGCGGAACAAAATTCCCTATGTTAAGACTTGATACAAACTTGGCAGACTTCGTTAAATCTAAATTTGAATCAATTCCTTCATTTGTAATGGTAGACAAGAACGGAGTTGTAAGAGGCGGATACCATACAGGTCTTTACACAGGTGACAGATATTGCGAATTTATTGATGCAATGGTTGAAAAATATGTTACAAATCCCGATGAAAACACAGCAGTTGACGAAACGGTCGATGTGCCTTCATCAAACGAAACACCACAACAGTAACAGGTGATAAGCGGAAATCTGATTTATCGGTTTCCGCTTTTTTAACAGGGGGCAATAAAAATGAATAAACCAAACACAATCGCAAACAGCGATTTTAAGGGGACAATCGCAGTTTTAAACACAGTTTATCAGACAGTTCCAATGATGAAAAATTCAATATTAGAATATCTTCCCAATGCAAACGTAATCAATTTTGTTGATGACTCAATTCTTCCTATGATTAAAGAAGATCCGAACACAATGGAATACTCCTACGAAAAGTTTCTTATGTTTGCAAGAATTGCAGAAAAACAGAATGCTTCAATCATAATAAACGCCTGCTCCACCGTCGGAGGCTTTAAAGATTATGCCAAAGGCAAGCTGAGCATTCCTGTAGTTCGTATTGATGAAGAGGTCGCCAAAGTTATTGCAAAAAATTCAAAAAGAATAGCCATTCTTGCAACAATACCCACAACTGTTATTCCTTCAACCGAAATTATCCGTTCAAAGCTTGGCAAAGACGCTGTTGTTGACACATTTCTTCTCGACAACGCAGCCGCTTTCAATGCTAAGGGTGATAAAATGAGCCATGATAAAACCATAGCACACAAAATAAATACAATCGGTGACGAATATGATTCCATATTCCTTGCACAGGCTTCAATGGCTGACGGTATAATCTATGCTTCGCCTAAATATACAGATAATGTATACACAAGCATTCCCTATGCAATAGATGAGCTTGTAAAATTGACATTGACATTAAAATAATAAATACATCAAAACGGCAGTGAAATCTCTCGAAATCACTGCCGTTTTAAATTTTGCATAAACTAAAATTAAATAGCTGAAAGGTTCGGAAAACAATAGTCATGACTTTCGCAAGCGAAAGTGGCTTCGCCACCATGCTATGGTCAAAGCATTTTGCTACGCAAAACCGCCTATTCAGAACTTTGCTTCGCAAAGTGGTCTTCGACCACCGCATTTATCTTTGCGGTTCATAAGCGTCAGCGGTCTTCGCTGTTTTTGACCGCCTCGTTTTCTTCGGGGTGCATACTTGCATGGTCAATAGTTTCAAGGCTTTAGCCGATGGAACAAGCTATTCATGCCATCAGTAAACAAGTCGAAAACCTGTTTTCGAATTTTGAGCTCAGCTCAACAACATTCTGTCATTGTCGAATGCCTCTTTTTTCTTTAATGAATACATATTAAGAAGGTCGTCAAGAGTCATCTTCGCCCTTTCCTCTCCACTTACATCAAGTATTATATTTCCCGAATCCATCATTATCGTCCTTGTTCCTGTTCTCAATGCGGAATTAAGATTATGTGTAATCATAAGTGTTGTAAGATTGTTTCTGTCTACTATTCTTTCCGTTATCTCCATAACCTTTTCAGCCGTTGCCGGGTCAAGTGCCGCCGTATGCTCGTCAAGCAGAAGGAGCTTAGGCGTAACAAGCGTACACATGAGCAATGTAACAACCTGTCTTTGTCCTCCGGAAAGCAAACCAACCTTAGTCTGCATTCTGTCCTCAAGTCCCATATTGAATTCGGAAAGTGCCTCTTTGAACATATCTCTGTTCTTTTTGTTTACAGCTGCGCCGAACGGGCCAGTTTTCTGTCTTGAATATGCAAGTGCGAGGTTTTCCTCTATTGTAAGATTGGGAGCTGTTCCCTTCATGGGGTCCTGAAAAACTCTTCCTATAAAGCCGGCTCTTTTGTGTTCCTTCATATATGTTATATTCTGTCCGTCAACAAAAATACTTCCGCTGTTAAGAAGAAAGTTTCCGCATATGGCATTGAACATTGTAGATTTTCCTGCACCGTTCGAGCCGACAACCGTAACAAACTCGCCTCTTTCAAGATGAAGATTAAGTCCCGAAAGTGCCTTATGCTCATTGGGTGTTCCCTGTGAAAATATTTTAACCGCATTATTAATTGTGAGCATCGTTTCCAGCCTCCTTCTTGATTTTGCTTAATGCCGCAGCCTCTTTAACTGCCGGTATTGAAAGTGCAATTCCGACTATACATGCCGAAACAAGCTTAAGTGCAAATGCCGGGAAAATATGTGTTGCCGTTGCAAGCGCCATAATATATCTGTAAACAATAGAGCCGACAACCGCCGATATTATTCCGATTGTAACACTTCTCCTTCCGAAAATGACTTCGCCGATAATTACGCTGGCAAGACCGACAACAAGTATTCCGACTGATGAATTAATGTCGGCATATCCCTGATACTGTGCCATAAGACCGCCGGAAAGACCTACGCAGGCATTGGAAATGGCAAGTGCAAATATTTTTGTTGCATCTACATTTATCGATGATGAAGAAACCATTGCTTCATTATCACCGGTTGCTCTTATACAAAGACCGATATGTGTTTTGAAAAATCTTATAATTATTATACATACTATAAGTGCGAATATAAGTGCCAATGCTGTCTTTACAGTATCTCTCGAAAGCTGAGGCATTTTTTCCATTACATATGAAAAAAGCTCTGTTTTTCCTATCAATGATACATTAACGGCATTTTTCATTACAGCAAGATTTATTGTATAAAGTCCGCTCATTGTTATAATTCCCGAAAGTATGGGATGTATTTTACATTTAGTCTGTAAAAATCCGGTTATACATCCGGCAAGTGCTCCGGAAAATATCGAAAGGACTATTCCAAGCACAAAATGTCCGCTTAAAGCACACATTGCCGATGTTGCAAGTCCGAATGTAAAGCTTCCCTCTGTTGTCAAATCCGGAACATTAAGTATTCTGAATGATATATAAACGCCTATTGCCAATATTCCGTATAGCAATCCGAGCTGTAACGATCCAAGCAGTAAAGTCATGCTGTAACCTCCTTAAAGCATTTTAAAACATTGAACCACCCAAAGGGTGGTTCATATACAATCTTGATTTTGTTTTCTTACCTATTAGTTTTCTACGAATGTAATTCCGTCTGCCGCATCAACAGTAACGCCGATTGCTTCCATTGTTGTTTTGTTGATTACTGTGTCTGTTGCTCCGACAACCTGTGCGGGAATATCGGCAGGTGTTTTGCCTTCAGCAAGTATTTCATAAGCCATATCTGCACTGATTGCACCGATCTGTGTATCGCTGATTGCTATTGTTGCAAATGCTCCGTCGTTTACCATGACTGCAGATGAACCGTAAACGGGAATTTTTGCATCTTTAGCTGCCTGTGCAACTGCCGGCATAGCACTCTGGATAACCGAGTCATTGGGAACGAATATTGCATCACATTCTGAGCTGAGCTGCTGTGCTGCCTGCTGAACTTCCGATGAGTTTGTAACTACGATTTCTTCATAGGCAATTCCCTTAGAATCAAGATATTCCTTTGCATTCTTTGCTGTGTTTACCGAATTAACTTCGCCTGATGTATAAAGTATTCCGTATTTTCCGATACCGGGTGTAAGCTCATCCGCAAGTCCGAAGATGTCGCTTACGGGAATTGCATTTGATGTTCCTGTTGCATTGTTATCGGGATTTTCAAGTGTTGTAAGTATTCCTGCACCTACGGGATCGGAAACCGAAATGAACACAACCGGAATGTCACTCTTAAGGTTTACCATTGCCTGTGTTGTAGGTGTTGCTATTGTTGCAACAAGGTCAACTCCCTGCGAAACCATATCCTGGCATATTGTGTTAAGGTTTGTTGCATCACCCTGTGCATTCTTATAAACAAATTCTGTGTTGCTGTCGTCATAGCCCTTTGCATTCATTTCTGCTATAAAGCCTTCTCTCATGTCTGTGAATGCTCCGTTATCAGCCATCTGAACGATACCGATTACTGTCTTATCAGCACTGTCATCCGATGCTGTGTCTGTTGTAGTTGTTGAAGATGAAGAACATCCTGCAACTCCCATTACCATAACTGCTGCTGCCATCATTGCCATTACTTTTCTAAGATTCTTTTTCATTTTCTTTTCCCCTTTTCATCGATAATAATAAATTTAATATTTTTATCGTTGGTTAAAACAGAGAAGTCAAGGACCAGAGTATAAAAAAAGCCTCGGTCGGCTTTTTAAAAGCCAACCGAGGACGAATAAACATCGTGGTGCCACCTCGTTTTACAGACTATATTGTCTGCCTCTCTCAGATACCAACATATCCTAACCTTTAACGCAGGTATACGTCACAAGCTACTAACCATTCACCGTGCTTCTCCCAAATCCATTCCCCAATTACTTCCGTATCGGACTCACACCACCGCCGACTCTCTGAAACGTTTGTTTACCGGGTACTATTTTTGTTCGCTGAATTTAGTATGATATTATCACCATGTTTTTATGTTGTCAACACTTTTTTTGATAAAATTTTGCACTTTTTTTAAAACAGATATTTCACTGTTCCGGCTTAAAGTCCTCTCTGCCGGGTGTAAAAATCTCCAGCCATTCTGTGTCTTCATATATATCCTTAAAAGTGTGCTCCTCATTGGACTCTATCTGTACAACATCTCCTGCCTTAACATCGAAGTCCTTTCCGCCGCAGGTAAAAAGTCCGCTGCCCTTTAAAACATAAACAACCTGTTTATGCGGATGCTTATGGATAGGGCCGTTTCCGCCCTTAGGTGCAAAAAGCCTGTTCACCGTATAGTCCTCATCATAAGCAAGAAGCTCCCTTCCCACAACAGGTCCCATTTTATACAAAGGCAAATTTTTATAAGGGTTATATTGCATAATATTTCATCTCCTATGATATTTTAATCAGATTATATGACAAGATAGTATATTATTCAATAAAATATTCAACAAATTTGAATTATTTCTATTGACAAATACAAATTTCGTTCTATAATTTATATCAAGACTTTAAACCGTTACAGTTTAACCTCTTAAAGTGCAATTATTTTTAAGAAAGAAGATGTGAGAATTTATGAAGAAGAAAATTTTATCAGCAGTTATGGCTCTCGCAGTTGTAACTATGGCACTTGCAGGCTGTTCAAGCAGTTCTTCCGATGCCAAAACAGATGACAAGACAGAAGAAACAACAGATACTGCAACCGAAAACAGAGGTACAGTAAACGTAGGCTTTGTTCAGCTTGTAGATATGGCTGACGCAACAGCAATGTATGACGGCTTTACACGTACTATCGAAGAAGCAGGTCTTTCAGATAACATCAAAATAGATTATCAGGACGCTGCCGGAGATACAGGAACAATGACAACAATGATTCAGAGCTTTGTTGATAACAATTACGACCTTATCGTTCCTATGCTTACTCCTCCCACACAGGCAGCCGTAAACATTGCCGGCGGTGATATTCCTATTATATTCATGTCGGTTGTTGACCCTGTATATTCAAAGATAGTTCCCGACTGGGATTCGGTAGATCCCAACTATCTTGCAACAGGTACATCGAACACTATTCCTGCCGACCTCATAATCGACACAGCAATGGACATCACTCCTATTGCAGACGGACAGAAAATCTGCATTATGTACAACACATCACAGAACAACGCCCAGTGCACAATGGAAGCTGCTGCCAAATATTGTGATTCAATCGGTGTTGAATATGATGTAGTAGGCTATGCCGACGTTACAGACGCAGTTACACAGGCACAGGCATTCAGCAAAGGTCAGTATGCTTTTGTATATGTTGCTCTCGATTCAATCATCGCAGCTAACTTCAACCAGCTCGGTGCAGCTCTTACAGAGCTCGGCATTCCTTCATATGGAGCAGCAGATGCCATGACAATGGGTGGTGCTTTCTGCTCATACGGTGTTGATTACGACACAGTAGGTGTTATGACAGCCAACATGGTAATCGACTGGTACAACGGAAAAGAAATTATCGATATGCCTTGCCAGAGATACAGCGACTTCACACTTGTTATCAACAAGGGCGTACAGGAAAATCTTGGAATCGAATTACCTGCCGAATACGCTGACATTGCAACATATGTTGGTGAATAATTTACAGCAAAAAAGTAGACTTGCTTTAGGCTTGCAAAGTCAGACAAAGTTTCTTATAAAAAACAAGCAGACCAAGGGCGGTTCTTTGGTCTGCTTTATTGCATTTATGGCAGATAGTTTCTAAGCATAAAGTTTCTAAGCATACAGTTTCTGACACAATTTTTTATACATAAATCGGAAATAAAAGGAGGCAACACAATGGTAAACCAGATAATAGGTG
The DNA here is from genome assembly GCF_018918145.1 of Anaerotignum sp. MSJ-24. GTDB lineage: Bacteria > Bacillota > Clostridia > Lachnospirales > Anaerotignaceae > Metalachnospira. The sequence goes on along the minus strand of NZ_JAHLPX010000009.1, from coordinate 30,013 downwards.
CCGTTGAGCTCGGTCTTGTTTACGGACTTATGGTTCTCGGCGTATTTATAACCTTCCGAATACTTAAGATTCCCGATCTTACCGTTGACGGAAGCGTAACTCTCGGTATGGCAGTCTGTGCCATGCTCACAAATGCAGGTCATCCTCTGCTCGCAATTATAATAGCATTTATAGCCGGCTTATGTGCCGGATCTGTAACCGGATTTTTTCAGACAAAAATACATATACCGCCTATACTCGCCGGTATACTCACTATGAGCGGTCTTTATTCAATCAATCTTAAAATAATGTCGGACGGAAAACCCAATATTTCCATTCTCGGTTCCGATACATTATATTCAAACCTTATGCAGCTTACCGGCTGCAGTAAGCACACTGCATATCTTATAGTATCATTAATTATATGCGTTATAGTGCTTATTGCCGTTGAATTTTTCTTTAAAACACATCTCGGCTTATGTATCTGTGCAACAGGTGACAATGAGGATATGGTTCGTGCAACATCAATAGATCCCAACAAAATGAAATGGATTGCCCTTGCACTTGCAAACGGCTGTGTTGCTCTTTCCGGAGCAATGTATACACAATATATGGGCTATGCAGACGTTACTGCCGGTTCCGGTACAATCGTTGTCGGCTTTGCCAGCGTCATCATCGGCGAAACAATATGCGGAAAACGAGGTCTTTCGGTCGGATTTATTTCGGCAATAGTCGGAAGTGTTGCATATCGTATAATAATTGCCATTGCCATAAAGACAAATCTTTTCCCTACATATTTCCTTAAGCTTGTTTCGGTAATAATAATTGCTATTGCACTCGGCTTAGGCCCGGTAAGAGCCGCATTTGCCGCAAAACGCAATAAGACAAGGAGGCAGAAAGCCAATGCTTGAATTAACCAATCTTCATAAAACCTTTGCGGCAGGAACGCCCAACGAAAAGAAGGCTCTCAAAGGGCTTTCTCTCAGCCTTGACGCCGGAGACTTTGTAACGGTAATCGGTTCAAACGGTGCCGGAAAATCAACAATGTTCAACGCCATTGCCGGAACATTTATTACCGACGAAGGAAAAATAGTTATTGACGGAGAGGACATGACATTCAAACCGGATACCTACCGCGCAAAGTGCATAGGACGAATTTTTCAGGATCCTATGAAGGGCTCTGCTCCTTCTCTTTCGATAGAACAAAATCTTGCCATTCCCTACTCTTCAACAAAGAAAGGAATATTCCACAGAGCTATATCAAAAAAAGACAGAGAATATTTCAGAGAAGTGCTTTCAAAGCTTGATATGGGACTTGAGGACAGAATGAACGTGCCTATTGGAACGCTTTCCGGCGGTCAGCGGCAAGCAGTTACTCTTCTTATGGCAACAATACTCACACCGAAAATTCTTCTTCTTGATGAACATACAGCCGCACTCGATCCACTCACAGCGGAAAAGGTACTTGCAATAACAAAGGAAATTGTTGAAACAAAGAAAATAACAACGCTTATGATTACACATAACATAGCGTCAGCAATAGAACTCGGAAACCGTACAATACTTCTTGACGACGGAAAAATCGTTCTCGACCTCAAGGGCGATGAACGCAAAAACCTTACGGTTGACAGTCTACTCAAAATGTACAGAGAAGTAAAAGGAAAGAACTTTGATAATGATAGAATGTTATTGAGTTAAAAAAATAAAGCCGAGGCAAATCAAAAATGCCTCGGCTTTCATTATTTATCTGATGAAGTTTGTTCTTACTTTAGCTTCCTGCTCCGGTGTATTTATTCCGGCTTTCTTTCCGGCATCAATACACTTAATCATCCAAGCCATATTTTTTGCAAGATTTCGCATTATCTGAAGACCTTCAAGATCCTGTAATACCTCTTCCGGTGCATTTCCATGTACGCCGTTCCAGTAATTTGATGAAACAATAGGCATCTGGGCAATAGTGAAATATTTATTCATTCTGTCCATTGCTGCGGTAAGTCCACCTCTTCGACAGCTTGCAATAGCTGCGGCAGGCTTAAATGCAAATTCAGAGCCATGGCTGTAAAAAAGTCTGTCCATAAACATCTGTGCCTGTGAAGCAGGGCCGCCGTAATATACAGGCTCACCGATTATAAATCCGTCTGCTTCTGCAATCTTCTTTGCATATTCATTAACTACATCATCATCAAAAACACATTTTTTAAGCTTCTGACAAGCATAACATCCCATACATGGATGCTTAACCTGTTTGCCGACCTGGAGAATTTCGGACTCAACGCCGTTTTCCTTGAGTGTGTCGGCAATAACGCTAAGTGCTGTATATGTACAGCCTTTTTCATGTGGACTTGCATTAACAAGTATAACCTTCATATATATTCCTCCTTAAACCATATAGAAACCTTAGTAATATTATAATTCAAGTCATTTTTATTTTCAATAAATACCTAAGTCGAAATCTTGTCATGACTTTTGCTTTGCGAAAGTCATGACTATCGTTTCCTGATACCTTCCGCTTATAAAAACGGTTTTATTAATAATCTATTGACTTTTATGCTTTAAAGTATTATCATTTATGAAGTGCACAATTATTTAAGAAACATCGGAGGTATCATCAATGTCTAAACAGCTCAGAGCAGGACTTATGCTCACGTTGACGGCTCTCATATGGGGCTCTGCCTTTGTCGCACAAAGCGTTGGCATGGACTATGTAGAACCGTTTACATATCTTTTTTCAAGAAACGTAATCGGCGGAATTATTCTTATTCCCATCATGAAATTTGTTGACAAACTCAACGGAAAGGAAAACAATCCGTCTGCTGAACCAAAGGACAAACGAACGCTCATAATCGGCGGCATATGCTGTGGTATTGCCCTTTTCGTTGCGTCATCATTCCAGCAGATCGGCATTAAATACACCTCAGTCGGAAAAGCCGGATTTATAACATCATTATACATGATAATCGTGCCTATATTCGGAATATTCTTAAAAAAGCATGTACCAAAGAAAGTATGGATTGCTGTTGTTATTGCAATAATCGGTATGTATTTCCTCTGCATGACAGGCGAAACAGGCATAAACAACGGAGATATTCTTGTTCTTCTCTGTGCCGTAGGATTTTCGTTCCACATTCTTATCATTGACCATTTTTCGCCCAAGGTTGACGGAGTCCGTTTAAGCTGTATACAGTTCTGGATATGTGCGTTAATCTCCTTTTTCCCTATGGTCATTCTTGAAAAGCCTACATTCAGCATGATTCTTGCCGCATGGGCACCTATACTCTATGCCGGAGCATTAAGCTCGGGAGCAGGATACACACTTCAGATAATAGCACAGAAGGATATTGAACCGACAATAGCCTCTCTTATCTGCTCACTTGAGTCTGTATTTTCAGTACTTTTCGGCTGGCTTATTCTTCATCAGGCATTATCCGGAAAAGAACTTTTCGGCTGTGCACTTGTGTTTGCCGCTGTAATTCTTACACAGATTCCCGAAAAGTCAAAGGCATAAATTTAATTTAAACTGTGCTATGGAATAATGGATATTTAAACATTTTATTCTATGGCACAAAATGTATATTCTTCAAAAAGCCCCGTATTTTCGGGATTTTTTAATATGTTTGATTATTTTTATTGCATTACAGCCGCATATTTAATATAATGCCGTTAGAGTAAGTTGTGTTGTTATCGGAGGAATGTGCTATGGAAAGCATGATAGTTTTAGGTCTTGAGCTGGTCGGAATAATTGCATTTGCCGTTTCCGGAGCTGCCACTGCGGCAGAAAAAGGGCTGGATATTTTCGGCGTTGTTTTCATAGGCGTTATTAATGCACTCGGCGGAGGAGTAATAAGAGATATACTTCTCGGAATATTTCCTCCTATTATGTTCACCTATAAAGTATATGCCATCGTTTCCATTGTTTCTTCGTTATTTGTATTTCTTTTTGCCTATAACGATACCGATCGTTTTTTAGGCAATCTTGAAAACATAGACAACTTCGTAAACATATTTGATGCAATCGGCCTTGGTATATTTTCGGTAACGAGCATACAGCGTTGTATCAATTTTGGATACGTCGATAATGCCTTCTTATGTATATTGATGTCTATGACAACCGGTATCGGTGGAGGTATAATGCGTGATCTTCTCTGCCAGAAGCTTCCGGCTGTATTGCGAAAAAGAATATATGCCCTTGCTGCCATTGCCGGCGGTGCAATATATTATTATATGTTCAAGCTGAACATAAACCATTCTCTCGCAATGTTCTGTGGAATGATTTCCACTTTCATAATAAGACTGCTTGCAACCAAATACAAATGGAATATGCCGAGAATTAAAAAGCAGTAACTCATTATCGCAGAGATTTTCTGCGGTTATTTTATTCTTTACAGATGAATTTTATTATTCCGTCAATGCTTTCTGCCTTATTTACATAATTTTTAATTATCTCCTTGTCCGTTATTATCTCCAAAACACTTTTTACCGCTGTTCTGCCGTTTCCGGTTTCTGAAAAATACTCCGAAACCTTCTTCTTTCCGTTTTCACTTACATTCAAGGAAAATATATCCTCACCGGCTATATAACAGGCTGCTGCATTGGCAAGCACAACCGAGCATATATTAAACTCCATATCTCTTACGGTGCTTTCATAATCCACAGCATAATAGGCAAGTAACCTTTTTATTTTTCTTTCATCAAAGCGTTTGCAAATTTTATTTTCGATATAAATATACTCCATGTATTTTCTTATAAACTCAATGCCATGATAGCCAATAGGATATATCATTGTTCTGTAATCTGCGGTAATATTTATTTCGTGTGCAAAAAATTCGGTATCATACAGCTTAAAAAAACCTTCCAGACCGCCGAACAGCGTTGAATTATATATCTCGTTATCAATATTTACCGCAGAATTTTTCAACTGCTCATAAAACAGCCTTGAGCTTTTAACCATCTGCTTAAGTCGCTTTTCTCCGCATTTAAGGCAATTTCCAATGCCAGTATTTATAAGCTCATTTATAGCTTTTTCATTATCCTCAAAGCTTTTGAGATGTACTCCGATTGTAAACGTAATTGATTTCATAAGCTCGTCGGCAATCTCCGTTCTTACCGAGCTTATTTCGTTTGATGTATATTTGCGGCATTTATCGGCAAGTACGGCAATAAGCTCGTTTCTTATATTTTCAAAAACTCTTTCGCCGATTATTCCGGATGTATAACTGACTTCAAGCAGTGACGAAAAATAATTTCTGTCATCGACAGCTATACTACCTGTTTTAATTGCATTTGGTTTGCTTAAATTATTCATTTTCATTACCTCCGCAAATCATATCCAATGTACGGCTTTCAACCATTTCATCTGAACCGTTATATTTATCAAAAGTCATTCTCATGGCAGATATTATTTCATCATCACTCACATTGGTTTCATTCCTGAAATAGTAAAACATATCAACAAATTCTCCGACCCTTTCCACAAAATCCTCATTATTTATACACCTGCTATCGCAGAAAGCAAATATCAGCTTTTCTATTATGTCATGTTTGAATTCTATACGCCCGTTTCTCTTCAATGCTTCATTCCGTATTGCAATAAGCTCCTTTACCTCATGCTCGCTCACTGTGATTCCGAATTCAGATAAAATTATATTTTTGTCAACTATGCTTTTTATTTCATTCTTTTCTACATTTGTTATTCCAAAATTATCGAATATCGGTAAATCCATATTAATCACCCCTATACTCAATACACCATAGGCCGATGTAATACAAGACTTGACATTTTGTCTATTTTATGGTAATATAAGAACATAAATTAATAAAAAATATTTTTATCTGCCTTCATGGCAGTATTTTTTTGTTCATTTATCCGTACATAAAATTGACAAAAACAATACTCTATGTTATAAAAGAATTAATTGCTTTTACAATAAATTTTTCATATGGAGGTTATGATGAAACAGAAACTAAGCTTTAAGGAATATGTTTACGTTGCAAGTATGCTTTTCGGAATGTTTTTCGGAGCAGGAAACCTTATTTTCCCGGTTTATATGGGGCAGATGGCAGGCAATAATATTATTCCGGCAATTATGGGCTTTCTTATTACCGGCGTAGGCCTTCCGCTTATGGGTGTTGCCGCTCTCGGCATAAGCCGTTCCAACGGTCTTTTTGATCTTTCCAGCAAAATAAGCAAGCCATATGCCATGTTTTTCACCTGTCTTTTATACTTAACAATAGGGCCGTTCTTTGCAATTCCAAGATGTGCAACAACCTCGTTTACAGTCGGCCTTGAACAAATTTTTCCGAACAGCGAGCACTTAAAGCTTTATCTTCTGCTTTTTACGATAGCATTCTTTGCGGTTACTCTCTTCTTTTCGTTGCGTCCCGGAAAAATACTTACGTGGATAGGAAAAATACTTAATCCTTGCTTTTTGGTTTTTCTCGGAATACTTATTGTTGTTGCTCTCGTAAAACCATCGGCATCGGTCAATTCCGTTGTTCCTCAGGGAGCTTATTCAAGCCAACCGTTTTTAACCGGATTTCTCGAAGGCTATAACACAATGGACGCACTGGCGAGCCTTGCTTTTGGTATTATCGTTGTTCAGGTTATAAAAGGGCTTGGTGTTGAGGAGCCTTCTGCTATTGCCGGAAACACTGTTCGTGCCGGAGTTTTCAGCTGTATACTCATGGCTGTTATATATCTTGCCGTAACAATCGTCGGTGCACAGAGTCGCGGTTTTGCAGAGGCCGCCGAAAACGGAGGAATAGCTTTTGCACATATAGCACAGTATTATTTCGGAGGCATCGGCCTTTTCATACTTGCGGCAACAATAACTCTTGCCTGCTTAAAAACGGCAGTCGGACTTATAACAAGCTGTTCGGAAACCTTTGCGGCTCTTTTTCCCAACGGACCTAAATACCGTTCATGGGCGATTATATTCAGCTTAATGTCATTGCTTTTTTCAAACCTCGGCTTAAGCACAATAATCAAATTTTCTATTCCTGTGCTTATGTTTTTATATCCGCTTTCAATCGTGCTTATTCTTCTTGCACTTCTCGGCGGTTTATTCAAACACAGCCGTTCGGTTTATCTTTGTACAATAATCTTTACACTCTTTGGTGCGGTATACGATCTTCTTCGTACTCTTCCCGAAGGCCTGCGTCAGCCGCTTCATTTAGATCCTGTTATTGATGCGGTTGGAGGTATACTTCCGCTTGCATCTTTCGGACTCGGCTGGATTGTTCCGTCAATAATCGGTTTTGTTGTCGGAATTATTATTTATAACATAAAGAAAAAATAAAGGATGCTACAAAGGGGGTTTTTCTTTGAAAAGAATACATAAATTTATATCTATAATATGCTTTATTATTATCTCTTTTCCAATGACAGGATTTGCAGCTGAAAAAAATGTAGAAATAATTAGTGATTCCAAATATCCAATTACTGTTGAAGCTGAAAGAACAGTTGCTTTCGATAATCAAGAACTAATTCCGATAGATGAAATTCTGATTAAAGAAACTTCAAAGGATACATTCTCTGCTAACCAGGAGTTTATTTTTTCTGTAAAAAACAAACCACTCTCTGTTGAAGATGAAAAAAATTCTTTTAATCTTATGTTTGAGCAAAGTGAATCAGTCAAAAACTTTAACAATAATCTGAAGGTTGAGTATAAATCTGCTGATGGCAATCTGATTGTTACTATTAAAGAGAGTGATCCAAATAAAATAGAATCTTTTACTTTAACAAATTTGACGTTGATACAAAATACAAATAGGGTTCGTCTTCGTACCTATTCATTATACGCATCTTCTAACTCTGATACAGAAGTGATTCCTGTAGTATCTGATTTTGTAGAAATCGAAGAACACAAGCTCCAAGTAGAAAAAGAAAAGTTGGATATTAAAATCCAAATAAACGAAAAAACATTCTGTGTAAATGAGATTGAAAAAGCACTTAAAGTACCCGCTTTTATTTCTAAAAATGGGTATACAATGTTACCCATCAGAGAAGTTACCGAGGTATTCCCCGGCACAAAGGTTCTTTGGGATAATAGCCGTAAAGAAGCAAGTATTTTATACGGATATGATTATGTATCTATTATTGCCAGAGCAAATGTAATGCACATCAATGGAGAAGAAAATGTATTAAAAAATGCTGCGGAAGTGCATGATGGACGTATGTTTGTTTCTTTAAGAGATATGTGTCGAATTTACAATATCCCCAGTGAAGATATTATTTGGGATAATACAACCCAAACAGTTTATATTACCACTGAAGTCCAAAAGTAATGTATTCAATTTAGGCCGCTAAAATTTTAGCGGTCTATTTCTACGACACTTAAACCTTCCTATATTATATTTTTAATAGAATTGGTATTGTTATTTAGTCACATAATTATTATACCAAAAAATCGCTCAGACCTCACGGTCTGGGCGATTTTTCTGTCAGTGGAGTTTTTTACAGTCCCATTTATTTTACTCAAGATTAAGCTTGTTTGAAAGTATATATTTAGTGATAAAGAAATATATCAAAAGCTCGATTATTACAATTACCAGACCTGCTAACATAAAAGCATTCATCATTTGCAATATACCCACTATCGACTCTGTATCATATCCGCATAAATAGAACGGCGGTACAAATTTATCTGTAAACAGTACATTTGATATAATAGCTAAAATAATATTTCTAAGAACAAAGTTTATTCCAACAAATGCACCTATTGCACAAAGCCCTCTGTGTTTATTGGAAAGCTGTCCAATCGAAAGGCACAGATAAATCATAAATGTAAGATTGACTATTCCGAATATAAAGGTTAAAACAGTTTCAATAAAGAATAAAACCACATTAGATGCACCTGCCTGTCTTGATGCTTCTCCGACTAAGCCAATTGCATCATTCACAAAGTTCACAAAGTCAGTGTCATAAACCAATATAACTACTGTTATCAAACCGATTATGCACGAAAGAATTGCCCAAGCAAGCACAGCTATCGCCTTTGACAATATGAGCTGAGATGTATTAACCGGAAGAGTAAACATAAGGTATCCTTCTCTTCCCAAAAGGCTTTTTCTGAATCTGTTTATCATAACGACAAGTGTAACAACAAATATTGCAACAACAGCCGCACCTAATAATGACGGAACGATTGAACCTAAAATCTTTGAAAACACTCCCATATCCTTATTATAAAAACCGAACTGAAGCATTATTTTTTGTATTGCTCCCGCAATAAGTAAAACCGCATATGCAGGCAAAAATACTCTTGAAGTTGCCTTAAATTCATATTTCAATAATTTGCTTAACATTTGAATACCTCCCTAAAATAACCGTCAACAGATGTTGAATATTTTTCTCTGATATCATCAACAGATTCGTGCAATACTATTTCACCGTTATTGATAAAAATTGCCTCATCAAGAACCTTTTCAACATCAGATATGAGATGTGTGGATATTACGACACTGGCATCCGGATTGTAGTTAGTAATTATAGTATTAAGAATATAATCTCTTGCCGCAGGGTCAACTCCGCCGATAGGCTCATCAAGAAGATAAAGCTGTGCCTGTCTGCTCATAACGAGTATAAGCTGAACCTTTTCTTTATTTCCCTTTGAAAGAGTTTTAAGTCTGTCGTCCTCATTTATATTCAGTCTTTTAAGCATATCCTCAGCCTTTTCTCTGCTGAAATCCTTATAAAAATCGTCAAACATTCCTACAATATCCTTAACCTTCATCCAATCCGCCAGATATGTTCTGTCGGGAAGATAAGAAATTATCTTTTTGCTTTCTATGCCTATTTGTTCGCCGCTTACCTTTATATCACCTTCGTCTGCGGTAAGAAGTCCGTTTATTATTTTGATAAGAGTTGTTTTGCCGCTTCCGTTCGGTCCGAGAAGACCTATTATCTTTCCTCTTTCAAGCTGTAAATTTATATTTTTCAATACTTCTTTTTTTCCGTATTTTTTAGAAACACCGGTGCATTCCAATACGAATTCAGTCATTATAAATTCCTCCCTTTATTTTTATATAATCAGACTGTCTGCTGACTTACCGCTTTTTTAAATTCATCCATAATTTCGCTTTCGGTAAAACCGAGCCTTTTCATGCTTTCCATAAAAGCGGCTATATTTTCTGCGGCAACCGCTTCTCTTACACCTTTTATCATGTCCTCATCCTCCGTAACAAATCGTCCGCTCGTTCTTTTTGAATGAACAAGACCATCTCTCTCCAATTCAGCCAATGCTCTCTGCATTGTATTCGGATTTACTCCGGCCTGTTCTGCAAGCTCTCTTACAGATGAAAGTCTGCCGCCGAGCTCCCATTCGCTGGAAATGATTTTTATTTTAATCTGCTCTACAAGCTGAGAGTATATCGGTCTGTCATCTTTAAATGTCCATGCCATATAATCACTCCTTTTTGTTTAAGTGTATCTTTGTACTAATCACTTAATACAATTATACAATAATACAGTTTCATGTCAATAGTTTTTTCAAAAAAAATATCCGCAATAAAATTGCAGACATAAAAACGGCCTATATTCAAAGAATATAGACCGATAATTTAAGCGGAAAGTATTAGGAAACAAAGAGTTTCCTAAGTGGAATCCATCCAGTCATGACTTTTGCTTTGAAAAAGCAAAAGCGGCTTCGCCGCCGCACTTTCTTGTGCGGTCAATAGACGGGATTCACTCCCGTCGAGGAGAATAGCGAGTTTCAAGGCTTTAGCCGATGGAATGAGCTATTCATGCTTATGTTTAAGCAAGTCGAAATCCTAATTTCGACTTAAGTTTCTAATCTCTCCTTCTTCCTCCGAATATAATTATAAGTCTGAGGAAGTTGGCAAGTGCAACTGCCGTTGACGCAACGTAAGTCATTGCCGCCGCCGAAAGCACCTTTTTAACTCCGCCGATTTCATCATCATAAAGTATTCCGCTGTCACCAAGACATGCAACCGCTCTTCTTGATGCATTGAACTCGACAGGAAGAGTAATAATAGTAAACACAACCGACAATCCGAAAAGAAGTATTCCGAGATTAATCATTGTGTTGCCCATTACCGAGCTGAAGCTGAACAATATTCCGAGGAAAATCAACGGCATTGAAAGTGTTGAGCCTAAGTTTGCAAGCGGAACCATTACCGTTCTCAATGTAAGCGGTACATATCCTCTTGCATGCTGAATGGCATGTCCGGTTTCATGTGCGGCAACACCGATAGCCGCAACCGATGTATCGGAATAAACACTGTCCGAAAGTCGCAGAACTTTTTTCGACGGGTCATAATGGTCTGTGAGATTTCCCGAAACTCTTTCTATGCTTACGTCATATATTCCGTTAAGCTCCATTAATCTTCTTGCCGCCTGTGCTCCAGTCATTCCGCTGCGTGATGCAACCCTTGAATATTTTTTAAATGTGGAATTAACCTTATTCTGTGCATATAGTGCAAGAATCATTGCAGGTATTACCAGAACGATATATGTCCAATCAATATAATAAAACATAAAACCGCCTCCTGTTTATTTCAAAATTGTGCCTTTTTCTATGGCATGGCCTCTCATATAAGCATCGGCAGACATTCTCTTTCCGCCCTGTGCCTGAACCTCTTTAACAGCAACGGCACCTTCGGCAGTCATGACAACAAAATCTCTTTTTCTTACATCAACGATAGTTCCCGGTTCTCCGTTATAATCCCCGTCAATCGTTTCCGCAAACCATATTTTAAGCTTTTCGTCATTGAGCATAGTATATGCAACAGGCTGTGGATTAAGTCCTTTTATCAGATTAACAATATCTGTATTTTTTCCGTTCCAGTTAATATGCTCAAGCTCAGGCTTAATCATAGGTGCAAAGGTAGCCTCGTCATCATTCTGAGGTATTCTTTTGACTTCACCATTTTCGATTAAATCAAGAGTTTTTATAAGCAGATCAGCCCCGATAACGGAAAGTCTGTCATATAACGAACCATAGGTATCGTCAGGCTTAATCTTTTCTTTTGCCTTTAATATCATATCTCCGCTGTCGAGTCCCTTTGCCATATACATTGTTGTAACTCCGCCGAACTCTTCGCCGTTAATAATCGACCACTGTATAGGTGCGGCTCCTCTGTACTGCGGAAGTATAGAACCATGCACATTTATACAGCCGTATTTGGGAATATTGAGTATTTCCTCGGACAATATCTGTCCGAAGGCAACAACAACCATAATGTCCGGCTGATATTCTTTGAGTATTTCAACAAATTCCGGTGTTTTGACCTTCTGCGGCTGATAAACCGTTATATTGTGTTCGAGTGCTTTTTCCTTTACAACGGGAAAAACCATCTTTTTGCCTCTTCCCTTCGGCTTATCCGGCTGTGTAACAACCGCAAGAACTTCATGTTTTTCAATCAAAGCCTCCAGAGTAGGAACGGCAAAATCCGGAGTTCCCATAAAAATTACTCTCATAGCATTTCTCCTTTAACTAATCAATTAATATTTAATTTCACCCTTGGCTTTATCAATGTAAAGAATTCCGTCAAGATGATCAAGTTCATGGCATAATGCTCTTGCCATAAGTCCTCTGCCTTCAACGATTATTTCTTCTCCATTTCTGTTAAGAGCTTTTACCTTTGCATAATCGGGACGTTCAACCTCTGCTGTTGCTCCGGGAATGCTTAAGCAACCTTCATCGCCGGACTGTAAACCGGCAGTTTCGAGTATTTCCGGATTGATAAGCTCAACAAGACCGTTTCCGATGTCAATAACAACCGCTCTTCTGAGTATACCAACCTGAGGAGCCGCAAGACCTACTCCGTCGGCATCATACATTGTATCTGCCATGTCATCAAGAAGATCAAGTGTTGATTTTGTAATTTCGTTTACAGGTTTACATATTTTTCTTAAAACGGGATCGTTACCTGTTCTTATTTTTCTTAAAGCCATAATTATACCTCCGTTACGGTTATTTAAACTGTTTGCAAAAATCTCATTCTGCGATTAAATTTCATTATAACATAAATATTCATTCAATAAAACGATTTTAAATTAAAATTCAATTAGCTTATAATTAGTAGTAAAAAAACGACAATAATTATTACAAATTTATTAACAATTTGTAAACAAATGCTGTTTTTAATATAATTCTCTTTTTTTATGTGTTTTTATGTTGTATAATGATAAACAGACAAAAAATAAAGTAAGGTGATAAAGTGAAAAAATCTATGAAATACATACTGGCAATAGTTGCCGCAATATCTCTTTCGATTAGCGCATTGCCAAACACATCTGTTTCGGCAAAATCACTTTCTGAACTCCAGAAGGAAAGAAACAATCTTGCCCAGCAAACAAAGGATGCGAAATCAAAGCTTGCAGAGGCTCAGAAGAAACAGGAAAACGTTATGTCTGAAATACAGGCCATGGATGCCGTTGTTAATGCCGCACAGCGTGAAGTTGATGAAGCACAGGCAGACCTTGACGACGTAAACCAGCGTCTTGAAGAATCCAAGCAGGCATACGAAGAAGCAACCCAAAAACGTGAACAGCAGTTTGAAACACTTTCCGGAAGAATGCAGTATTTCTACGAAAACAGTGATTTAAGCTATCTCGAAATAGTTCTTACCTCCGAAAACTTCGGCGATATGATAAGAAGAGTCCAGTATATGGATGACATAATGTCATACGACAACACAATGCTCGACGAGCTTACAAAAACACAGGAGGAAATCTCCAAAAGAACAGAAGAAATCCGTGAAGAACGTGAACAATCCGAATATCTTCTCAGCGTTGCAGAGGACAAACGTAATGAATTAAACGGAATTCTTGAAGAAAAACAGGCGCTTTATAACTCATACGTTCAGGATGAGGCTAAATATAACGAAATTGTTGCCAGCAACGAAAAGGCAAGCGAAGAAGCTCAGGCTCTTATCAACAAGCTTCTTGCCGAACAGGCTGCGGCAGAAGCTAAAGCAAGAGCAAATAATTCGGCATCAACTCAGTCTACATATGTATATACCGGCGGCACTCTCAACTGGCCCGTTCCTTCAAGAGCTGCATCAAGCTCAAGTCTTTCAAGCGGATATGTTTCCAGAAGCAGACCTATAGGTTCCGGTACGGAATTCCACACTGGCTATGACATTCCTGCATCATACGGTTCGGCAGTTGTTGCAGCAGAAGCCGGAACGGTTATTTATGCCGGCTGGATGAACGGTTACGGAAATACGGTAATGATAAGCCATGGTAGCGGTCTTGTTACTCTTTACGGCCATAACTCAAGCCTTACGGTTTCAAAAGGCGATACAGTATCAAGAGGACAGCAGATTGCAAAAATCGGAAGTACAGGTAACTCAACAGGCAACCATTGCCACTTTGAGGTTCGTGTAAACGGAGCTCATACAAATCCCGCACCTTATCTTGGTGTAGGCAATATCGCATCTTAATCAAAAACGATAAATCCCCTTCATCATGCTATAAGCATTGACGAAGGGGATATTTTTTAGAATCTTATTTTATCTCTTGTTATATCCTTTAATGATGCACAATCAGTCATCATCATTATTTCTCTGAGCTCATCAGCAATCTTTCTTGTGTATATCTCAACACCTTCCTGCTTTCCGCCATGAGCCGCAATGGCATAAGGTCTACCGATAAGCACACCGTCTGCACCGAGTGCGATAGCCTTGAACACATCGGAGCCGGAACGTATACCGCCATCAACAAGTATCTTGATTCTGTCACCGACAGCCTCTCGTATTTCCGGAACAACCGAGCAAGGTGCCGGAGTATCCTCAAGAACTCTTCCGCCATGTGTCGAAACGATAATTCCGTATGCACCGGCATCTGCACACTTAAGCGCACTCTTTGCCGTCATAATTCCCTTTATGATAAGCGGAAGCTTTGTTGCTGATGTAATTCTTTTATACTCATCAACGGATTTTGTTGTTACCGGCTTACCCATGAGTTTAAGATTGACAAGTGCGGCCGAGTCAACATCCATTGCAAATCCGATTGCTCCGCATTCCTCAAGCTTTCTTACATGGTGCATAACCTTATCGTATTCCCAAGGCTTTATTGTTGATATTGCTATACCGTCTGCCTCCTTTATTATAGGGAGCGTTGCCGGAAAAAAGCTGTCATCAGGGCCGTCACCGGTGAAAGCAAGGGTATTGCAGGCTCTTGCGCCGAAAACAACAGCCTTTGAATATTCCGATTCATCAAGATAATTTGTATAGTTAAATGCCATGCCACCGATAGGTGCAATAAAGAACGGCACATCAAATTTATGTCCTAAAAATTCAATCGATGTATCAATTTCCTTTTCCTCATGTATTGTATCCATATTTACATATACCGATTTAAGAAAATCTCTGCATACAGTAAATGCCCTTCCGCTTTTAACTCCGCCTGCTCCCGGAACCTGTCCTTTGCACGCTATTCCGTTGCATTCGGGACAAACCTTGCATTTTGGTGCCATAGTCTTTTTTGCGTTTTCAAGTACTTCTTCATAAGTCATATTAAATAATCCTCCACAATTATTTTCTTAATGCCTTTTTGTTCTCCTGAATTTGTTCGTCCAACTCATTAAGATAGACCCATCTGTCCATTGTTTCCTCAAGAGTTTTCTCAAGCTCATTCTTCTTTTCCGTAAGCTCCTGGAGCTTAACATAATCCGTCGATATTTTGCTCATTTCCTCTTCGGTTTTTGCAATTTCGTTTTCAAGCTTTTCAATATCGTCGTTTATTGTTTCAAATTCCTTCTGCTCCTTATAAGACATTTTGAGCGGTTTATCCTTATCCTTTTCCTGTTTCTGCGGTTTTAGCTCTTCTTTTTTAATTACAGGCTGCTGTTCGGCAATTCTTTCCTCATGCTGTCTTAAATAGTCGCTGTAACCGCCTTCATACTGCACAATTTTTCCGCTGCCTTCAAAAGCAAATATTCTGTCAACAACTTTATCAAGAAAATATCTGTCATGGCTTACCGTAACAACTGCACCGTTAAAGCTGTCCAGATATTCCTCAAGTATGCTCAATGTTGCAATATCAAGGTCATTGGTAGGCTCGTCAAGGAATAGTATATTCGGTGCCTCAACAAGTATTTTAAGAAGATAAAGCCTTCTTTTCTCACCACCGGAAAGCTTTCCTATCGGTGCCCACTGCATTATCGGCGGAAAAAGAAACTTTTCAAGCATCTGTGACGCTGTTATTCTTCCGTCTGCTGTCTGCACATATTCCGCTGTGTCCTTAATGTAATCAATAACTCTCTGTTCCGGATCCATAACCTCATTATGCTGTGCGAATACGCCTATTTTAACGGTTTCGCCTGTTTCGACCATACCGCTGTCGGGCTGTATTTCTCCCGTAAGCATTTTAAGAAGCGTTGATTTTCCGCAGCCATTAGGCCCTATGATACCTATTCGGTCATGCTTAAGAATTATATAGCTGAAATCATCAATATACTTTTTGCCGTCATAAGCTTTTGATATATCCTCTGCTATAATCGTCTTTCTTCCAAGTCTTGATGAAGCCACGCTTATTTCCAAATCATTTTTTGAATGCTGAACATGCATTGAATTGACTTCATTAAAACGCTCAAGTCTTGCCTTCTGCTTTGTGCTTCTTGCCTGTGCTCCCCTTTTTACCCATTCCAGTTCGTTACGCAAAAAGTTCTGACGTTTTTTCTCCATTGAAACCGCAAGCTCTTCTCTTGCCGCCTTTGCCTCAAGAAAACCGCTGTAATTGGTAGTATAGCAATACATTTTTGTGCCTTCGATTTCGATGGTCTTGTTTACAACTCGGTCAAGAAAATATCTGTCATGGGTTACCATAAGCAATGCGCCTTTATATTTTTCAAGATACTTTTCAAGCCAATCAATAGATTCGTTATCAATATGGTTAGTCGGTTCATCCAATATAAGCAGATCAACAGGCGTTATAAGTGCTCTTGCCAAAGCCATACGTTTGAGCTGTCCTCCTGAAAGCGTTCCTGCTTTTTTATAGAAATCATTCAGACTTAGCTTTGTAAGAACCGTTTTGGCATCACTTTCAAGATTCCACGCATTTGCAGCATCCATTTTATCATTAAGTGCATAAAGCTTTTTCTCTGCGTCCTTTTCGCCCAGCTCAACGGCTCTGACTGCCTGTTCATACTCCTTAATAAGCTTTATAACAGGATTATTACTGTTAAAAACCTGTCCCAATACGGTATCCTCCGGATCGTAGTCGGGAGTCTGCGGAAGATAGCCAATTCTTAAGCCGTTCATCTTGACTATATTTCCGCTGTCTGCCGTTTCCGCTCCTGCAATAATTTTGAGAAGTGTGGATTTTCCTGTTCCGTTTATACCTATAACACCGATCTTGTCGCCGGCATCAATACCAAATGTAATATTTTCAAATACTTTTTTCTCTCCAAAGGTTTTCGTAAGACCTTCAACTGTTAATAAATTCATGCTTTTCTCTCCGATTCTGAATGAAAATATAATAAAAGAATACAGCAAAAATCAACTTTTTGCAATAATATGAATTTGTATGAAGCAGTATACCGCATAAAGAGAATTAATTTGTAATAAAAATGTAATTTACGTTTTATCAAATATGTGCTATAATGCTTATGCAATAAAGGAGGTGTGCATAATGGCAAAGGAAAAAACTTCAAGGCTTATAGCCCAGAACAAAAAGGCTTACCATGATTATTTCATTGAAGAAACATATCAGGCCGGTATTTCATTGGCCGGAACAGAGGTAAAGAGTCTTCGTTTGGGAAAATGCAGTCTTAAAGAAAGCTTTATCAGAATTGAAAACGGTTCTGCTTTTGTTTACAATATGCACATAAGTCCTTATGAACAGGGAAATATATTCAACAAAGAGCCTTTAAGAACACGCCGTCTTCTGCTCCACAAGCATGAGATAAACAAAATATCCGGTGCAATAACCGCAACAGGATATACGGTTGTTCCGCTCAGAGTATATTTCGATCACGGTTTGGTCAAAATGGACATTGGCATTGCCAAAGGTAAAAAGCTTTATGACAAACGCCAGACAATAGCCAAAAACGACCAAAGACGTGAAGCCGAAAAGGATTTCAAAATCAGAAATCTCGGTGTTTAAGCTATTTTCACACGCTACGGGGCTGTAATGGTTTCGACAGGGGTTTTGAAAATAGGGATAGCCATCCGCAGTATCGGTCAACTGCGTATCAAGGCCGTAAATTTTTAAAAAGAAACGACGAAAATTATTCTTTAATGGCTGCCTAAGCGCAGCCCGTCGGCCCGGAATTGCTCACAGTTCCGGTAACCGGCGTCGACCTTGTGAGGACCTATTTCACTTAAGCTTTGCGGTGAAATAAGATAAATGAAGCTACCTGATTTCCCAGCCTGATTGTCGGCGGAGAATGACGGGAATTTTAAATGACAATCTGTGATGGGAGAAGTCCTTATCGATGGATCTTTGGACAGGAGTTCGATTCTCCTCAGCTCCATCAAAAAAGTCCACTGTAATATCGAAAGAATTACGGTGGACTTTTTCTTATGTAAATATATACATTTATAAAGTAAAATAATTATAATGAGTGCGGAGATTTAATAATGAATATTGAATTAAAACCTGCAGTAATGTCCGATTTGGATATTATCCGCAATTTATATTATAAACTGTTAGACAGTTCCGAAATCTATTCTACAATATTGCGATGGAAAAAAGGTGTATATCCTTCTGATACAGATTGGATACCATATATAAAAAATAATGAGATGTACTTGACATTGCTTGATGGTGACCTTGTGGGCGCCGTTGTTATAACAAAATCACAGACAAAAGAATATCAAAATATCCCATGGCAAATCAACATCGCAGATGAAGAAGTTTCTGTCATTCATTTACTTGCGATTGATCCCGAGCAACAAGGAAAAGGTCTTGCAACTGTCATTCTTGATGAAGTTATAAAAAATGCAATTGCAATGAAAAAACGTGCAGTAAGACTTGATGCCATAAGCACCAATATTCCTGCACAGAAATTATACGAAAAATACGGTTTCATAAACTGCGGTACCCAACAGCTTTATTACGCAAGCACAGGCTGGACAAGCTTTGTTTTTTATGAATATCTTTTATAAAAAATATAATTAAATCGTTTTTCATTCCATTCAAAATCAATGGATACATAAATCTAAAATAAAGGAGTACCTATATGCCAAACAACAACATAAATTTATCTACATCAAAGAGATTTGACATCAGTACGGCAACACTTCATATTCTTGCCATGGCTCTTATGCTTATGGATCACCTTTGGGCAACACTTCTTCCCGCACAGGAATGGCTTACATGCGTTGGAAGACTTGCTTTCCCAATATTCGCCTTTATGGCTGTGGAAGGATATTTTCATACCCACGATTTCAAAAAATATGCACTGCGTATGCTGTTATTTGCTGTAATTTCCGAAATACCATTCGATTTTATGTACGGCGGTACATGGTTTTATCCTGTCCATCAAAATGTTATATGGACACTTCTTTTGGGGCTTTTGGGCATTAACATTATGGAAACAGCTCGCAAAAAGCGTAAAAAATGGGCTTTTATATTAATATCTGTAATTGTTGTTATAGTCGGAGCAGCGCTTGGAACATTATGTATGTTAGATTACTATGGCACCGGCGTTCTTACGATATTTATTTTCTATTTCTTCCATGGCAGAAAATGGTGGTGTCTGCTCGGACAGCTCGTTGCACTCTACTGGGTCAATGTGGAACTGTTAGGTGGCTTGGTATACCCTATTCAGCTGTTCGGTATGGAATTTGAGCTTTGTCAGCAGGGTCTTGCTTTGCTTTCACTTATTCCCATATGGCTCTATCGTGGCCGTCAGGGATACCATAGCAAACCGTTCCAATACTTCTGCTATGCTTTTTACCCCGTTCATATGGCAATAATCGTATTGGTGTTGAATTTTGTGACCCGTTGATAAATATATTGGTTTTTATGCAAAATCGGAGATATAAGTATGACCCGTACAGAATTAAAAGAATACATACAAAACAATTACGGCACAGAACCCGATTATCCCTGGGGTAAACATCAAAATCACGAGGTATACCGCCATATCAACAACAAAAAATGGTTTGCCCTAATTATGGATGTGCCAAAAAACAAGCTATGTTTACACTACGACGGTATTTTAGATGTAGTTAATTTAAAATGCGATCCAATACTTATATGCTCATTGCTTGGCGAAAACGGATTTTTTCCTGCCTACCATATGAACAAAAACAGTTGGATAACAGTTGCTCTTGACAATACAGTCGATGACGAAAAAATCAAATTTCTTCTTGATATGAGCTTTAATGCAACTGCATCAAAAATCTGTAAGCATAAACCTGATATAAAACTCTAAATTCAACCTATACTGTTTTTCCGAAATCAAAACAATCCGAACCGACGACTACTCTGCCGAAGGTTCGGATCTCTTTATTTATACCGTTTTATGAATAACATATATACTATCAATTATTTTTTACAATGCTATCCATAGATTCAAGCAATGTATTAACATCCTCCGCCTTTCTTGCCTTACGACAGAATATCAATAGCCTGCCATCCTCATGCTTATAGCTACAGGTTACCAACACCATTATCTGATCCTCTGCCGTCACATCGACAGGAATATCATACAATGACCGTTCTCTTATTTCTTCAATAATTTTTTTCGTACCATCCAAATCAATCTCATCAAATCGTCTCAAATCAAAGTAGTTTTTATTTTCTTCGAGCATTGATGAATCAAATACCGAAAACACAACATATTTTTCCGCTTCACTTGAATATAATGAACTCCATTCAATAACAATATTATTTTTAAGCTGTTCAATATTAAGATATTCTTTCAGACTTCCAAATTTACTGCCATCTCTCAAATCATGTCCGTAAACAATTACATATTTGTCATTTTCCAAATCAGTATTTTCAACATCAACAAACACGGTTCCGCTACTGCTTTTCTTTTGATAAAAATCGTGATTCAAATAAAACTCATTATCACGATATACAACCGGTTCATCAGCCAGATTACCAACCTTTATCCAACCGACTGTTTCGGGGTTTATTTGCAACAGCAGTATGAATCTATCCTGTATCTGCTCAGTGTTCAAATCGACATTGTCATCGCATTCAGAATTTTTATTTTTCAAATCGCTGTAATCGTCCCGCTCTTTCGTAACAGAGTTATTATTCCCATAGTAAAGCTCGCATATTTTGCTTGTTTGCACTCTCTCATTATGGCGTATAAGTGAAGTAGCTATCAAAAAAGCTGTTAACAGCAATGCTATACATAACGCCACAATCGACAAAATCCGATATTTATTTTTATGTTTCGCATTGTGTTTTCTGTTCATCATACTTCTTCCTTCTTTTTATAACAAACAAATGCTGTTATAAGAGAAATAATTATACCGGCCATAAGCAATGCACGAAGCTCATAAAGATTATCGCCTGTCTTGGGAACATCGGTATTTCTATGTTCATTATGTTCTTCCTTTTTAATTGAATTATCTTCAATTTTTCCGTCAGCTTCTTCTTTAGGTTCTTCCTTAGGCTTTTCTTCGGGCTTTTCCTCAGACTTTTCCTCATGGTTTTCTTCGGGTTCATCCTCAGGTTCATCCTCAGGTTCATCCTCTGGCTCTTCCTCTGGCTCTTCTTCAGGTTCATCATCGTGTGCTTCTTCATTTAAAAGATAATGAGATGCTGTCCACTCAATCATTTCACTTTCTGAATCGAAGCTATGTGAACGAACCTTAACTACGGGCTCCTTAACATTAAATTTAAAATTTACGTTCAAATCTATTTCCTGATCAGATTGACCTGCACCTATGAACGTCTGCGATGCAGTTGAATCATTTCCGATGTCTGTATTGCAAGTAAACAGATAAACTCCATTTTCCATATGCTGAGTGCCCTTTAAATTAAGCGTAACAGGAGTACCGTCCTTAAGCATAAGACCTGTCAATTTATAGGAACCATCACTATTTTTTTCTGCCAGCTTTTCTCCCTCTGCCGCTGTACCGCTCAAACGATATACGTCAATATTTTCATTATCTGCAGAAACATATAACAACAGATCACTTGTCTTATCGTCAAGCTTCGCCGCCATTGTTATGGTCATATCAGTGTTATACTTGCCGTCTGCCTGCTTTTCTTTTACAGTAAGCTCAATTCTTTTAGCAAAGTCGTCCTTTGTAATAAGTGTATTTGAAGCATCTGCAGGAGTTCCTTCCATATTGATAAGGTACTTATAAATATTATTTATAACAGCCTTTTTATTTGGATCTATTTCTTTAAAGCTCTGACCACCAAGATAATACTTACCAACTATATCCTCAGCATTCAAAAGCATTTCACCACTGTTTCCGTAATGCCAAATTGCCGCCTGTGTTGCCGTTATTGCCATACCGTCCGTAAGATTTGCAGCCTGTTCAGCCGTTAATACGCCTGCATCTGTCAACATTTTTCTGAATGCATCAAGGCTTCCCGGTGTCGGTGATTCTGCATTATTGCTTACATTACTAACACCCCAATAGCCCTTAAGAACTATTGAACGCATCTTTTCTGCCTCTTCTTTTCCGATATATCCGGCATCCTCAAGCTTATTCATATTGTAGTTTGCACCAGGCTTTGGATTAACCTCAAAGTCCGCGCAATATACATAATATTTTTCATTATTTTTTCCTTCAAGTATAAACTGATGTGGCTGCCATGTATCAACATCGCCGGCTTTAACACGAATCATACTTTCTATACCGTAAGTTCCAAGCCACTGGAAATACTGTCCGTTAATATCATATATGCTTGGACGAACTGTCTGTCGATTATAAAGTTCATTTCTCGGATCTACGTTTCCGGTACCTAAATTGGACAATCCCGGAACATAAGTTGAAAAACTACCGTTATCAAATATCGTATTACCTATAACATCGCCCATTTGACCTGAAACGATACGTTCTCCGCCTTCAACTTCACTACCGAATTCTGAATAATTATTTTTTGTCAGTGTTGTTTCTGTAGTAATATATTTTTTCAAGCCATCTTCTGTTTTTTCTATTTTAGTAGCAATCGAAACATATCCGCCCATCACAGGATCTGAAAAATGCACAGCTTTTCCATCCTCAATAGTTACGACTGTATATCCTACAACATTTCCGTCGCCGTTGCGAAGCTCAGCAACGACCTGTCCATTTAATACATTGCCGTCCGAATCCTTTTCAGGTTCACTTACTATAGGTTTTTCAGGAAGCTTAAATTCATAAGATGTTTTTCCGCCTTCTGGGCTTATTTCAGCGTTTTCGGGAGGAGTTGTTTCTTCTGTAGTAGCCGGAACTGTTTCCGAAATCTCAGTTCTGTAACCTGTTATTCGACCATTTGCATCCCTTGTAAAAATAACCTTTTCTTCTCTGATTTTACCGTCAGTGTCTGTTATTTTTCTGGTATAAGTTGTGTCACTGCCAACATTTTCAACAGTAACATTTGTAACTATTCCATTTTCTTCTTTGCTGCTTCCGTCGGTTATCCATTTAGTGCCCTCGCCATCATCTTTTCTGATCCACTCTGGAATATCAAGCTTATCTTCATCAAACCACGCATCAGCATTTTCACTTTTTTCATCTTTTCCGCCCGGTGTAAGAACAATAGTAACATTAGGAACTTCAGATTCAATGTTCAAGCCACCTTCTGTTTCACCTTTTCCGTTGTCCGTAGTTATCTCTTCTTCATTTCCTTTGTCAGAGGTTTCTATTATTGTTGTTTCGCTTCCTTGGGCACTGCCTTCGGAACTAATAATTTTGCCTTTTTTGTCATATATATCGGTTGACTCAACAGTCTCCTGGCCTTCAACCGTTTCGCTTTCCCACTTTTTATCAATTTCAATTGTTATTGTTGTTTCGCCTGAATTTTCATCTGTTTCCGTATTAGTTGTTTTTGTTATTGCAGGAGTTTCCGGAGTACCTTCGCCGGTTGTTTCCACAATCTCTTCAGCCATCGCAATACTTGAAAAGGTTGTCATAGTCATTCCTGCTATAAGTAAATATGAAATAATTTTATAAAATTTTTTCTTCATATTGGTCAACCTCCATGCCGAAAAACAATTAAAATGTATTCAGTTTTAAAAAGGCACATTTTGTCTTAATATATCCATGGACAAAATGTGCCTTAGCAACTTGTATTTATAGCTACGCATAAGTCAAAAACATCTATCTTTATTTCTTCCGTCCACAGATATATTTGTTTAATTTCAGATATAAATTTCATCTTAGTTCCTCCTTTCTGTAAACATTTCGTAAGTATATTGTAATTTATATATATATTATATTATCATACATTCTGTTAAATTACAATATTTAAATCAAATTTAAGCATTGTAATATATATGTTGTTGCATTATAAGATATATATTTTTTAATCATAGCAAAAATTATCAATTTAATTGTTTTATTTTAATACAATATAGCTATAAATAACCTATTCATAAACTTTTAATACTTTTTTACGTCAAAATGTGTTGTACTCCTAACAAAAAAAATATACAATAAGTATATTAAATGATACGGAGATTAATTATGAAAAACAGACATTCTACTGTTTCTGCAGACAATTCTCCTGCAAATACAGACAGTAAAGATGAAATCATAAATATAGTTACAACGACCGACCTACACTCGCATTTAAACAGCTTTATTACTAATAAAGACGGAAAAAATACAGAACTCGGCGGTCTTTCAAGAATAAAAACCGTAATAGACAAGCTTGGTGACAATACTCTTGTTTTCGATTCCGGCGATTTTTCCATGGGAACACTGTTCCAGACCATGTACCGCCGGGAGGCCTTTGAACTGAGAAGTCTTGGACTTATCGGATGCAGTGCCACAACAATAGGAAACCATGAGTTTGATTACGGCACAGAAGGTATCATTTCTATGCTTAAAAGTGCAAACAACAGCGGTGATACTCTGCCCGAAATAGTTCTTTGCAACATAAACAGAGCCAAAATGGAGGAAAAGGGTCTTTCAGAGGAGCAGCAAAATTTACTCGATGCCTTTGACCGTTTTAATATAAAAAAATACACAGTAATTTATCACAACGGTTTAAAAATAGCCGTAACCGGCGTATTCGGCAAAAATGCCTTTTCATGTGCCCCATCCTGCTGTCTTATATTTTCAAGTCCAATCTCTGCCCTGAAAGAAACGGTACATGAGATAAAAACCAACGAAAATCCGGATATGATTATCTGTCTTTCTCATTGCGGAACAAGTGAAAAATACAGAAAATCCGAAGACGAGCATATTGCAAAAGCCGTACCAGATATTGATTTAATTTTAAGCGGACATTCCCATATACGCATAGATGAACCTATAATACACGGAAATACTGTCATCATTTCTCCGGGTGAATACGGAAAATATGCCGGTATTATCAAAATGCACAGAAATCATTCAAAGCGCTGGACATTAGACGGATACAAGCTTGTACTTATTGACAACTCTATTGTGCAGAACAAATTTGTTCAAGACAAGATTGACGGCTATATGGAAAAGGTAAACCAAAATTATCTTGCCATGTTCGAATGCTCAAGTAAAGAAATTCTTGCTAAAAACAACATTGATTTCAGCACGCAAAAGGATTTGGAAAATAAACATACAGAAAACAATTTAGGCAATCTTATTTCCGATGCCTACCGATATGCCGCCGAAAAGGCCCTTGGCGAAAAAATAGATGTTGCAATAGTTCCTTCGGGTGTTATTCGCGACACATATCCCAAAGGAAGTATAACTGTTGAAAACGTATTTAACTCTCTTTCGCTCGGAAAGGGTCCTGATGATATATCCGGAAATCCTCTCATACATGTGTATATTACACAAAAGGAACTCATGTTCATGATGGAAATAGACGCATCAATATCGGATTATATAAAAACATCAAGATTTTACATGAGCGGATTACATTTTAAATATAATCCGCACAGGGTGTTAATGAATAAGATCTTTGAAATATATTTTGTTGATGACAACAACAAACATTATGCCGTTGATGACAGCCGTATGTTCAGTGCAGTGCTCGACCTTTACACATGGAATATGTTCAACTCAGCACAGTATCGTGTAAAAGGCATTATGAAAGTTCAGCCCAAAAACCGTATCGGCGACAAATATAAAAACATTAACGATTCCATTATCTATTACAAAGGTCATGAACTTAAGGCCTGGAATGCTGTAACAAAATACATGAGATCATTTCCTGCCGATAATGACGGAATACCGGTTATTCCGGATTATTACGCAACTCTTCATGGCAGAAAAATAAGATGTGAAGACATAAGCTTTTCGGCGATATTCTCACATCTTAACAAATATGCCAGAGTTCTGATTAAGTTCTTTTCAACATTGGGTATAATAGCTATTATAATAGTAATACAAATAATTAAATTTATTTTTTTCATATTTTAATAAAACAAAGTAAAACATGGATATCACCGTTTGTTGGCATATCCATGTTTTTGTTTTTAAGTTCTTTAAAAATATCAATCCGGTGTTTTTGTCAACATTACTACGCTCTCCACGTGCGGGGTAAGCTAACACCGCATTATCATGCGTGGACACCTGTACTTTCTTACAAATTAACACCCTTATGAAAAAAACTCAACTTTTAACACCCAAAATTTATAACTATACTTCTGTCTAACTATTTATCTTGTACTCCGGCATTAAAAAATTAGGAATTTCATCTGGTTTGATCTGCTTATATTCCAGTAACTGTTCTAATGGTCTAAGCATTCCTAAATGCGGCTCCCCATTATTCTCCTGTCCCAATAATTTTAATTTTTCATTATCCCTGACAATATCTTCTATCGTTTTTGAAAAATAATAGTTCTCAGTATTCGCAAAAATCAAATAATTTATATATTGCAGCTTCTTACTCGCAGACATACAATTCATCTGATGTAGAAAGCTTCTATAATTTCTATCCTTCTTATGATAAAATACTCCAACTACCGTTTCATGTTCAATAGGGAATACACACATGTACATTGTTTGCATATGAAGATTTGGATCCGGATTATAGATATCGTTAATCACAGTCCCTTCGATATCCTTATATAGTGTAATTGGCGTCTGAACAGCTATCGGAGTAACGTAAGGTAATTTCTCCCAAAATACAATTTTAAACCCATCTTTTTCATTATTTTGGATAATTCGTTTGTAAACATCCATATCAAACATATAATCATTTATATCTAATAACTTATCTTCATCTAACTGTTCTTTGTTTATTATCGCACCTGACCTTTTTTGAAAAATATCAAAAAGAGCTATTTCCTCATTTCTTTTCGATAGCATTTGTAACATACTTTTTAATGCAATTTCCGCAAGCATTTTATCTGTGGGATCATTAAGCAATGCCTCTTTATTTTCATAGTCTTGAAAATATAAAGCATCACATTCTCTGCATATAAAATGGAAAGTTCCAGACTTTTTTATTCCCGATTCTAAATCTACCACATCAATTTCATCCATTAACACCCATGGTTCTAAAACTTTTCCTTCACATGCTATTGTTTTTAAGATCATGTGTGGAATAGAATGCGAATTACAAAAACTTGTTTGTGTTTTTCCACATAGGATACATTTATCTGGTTTTGCAGTTTCTCTCGCCTTCTTTAATAATTTATTGATATCTTTTCTCAGTCCAATTGTTTCTATAAAAACCCGCCTCTTTTCTTAATGCACATCACATATCCACAATATAATATTTCCAGTTGTTTATGGATTTCCACTCAACCTGATACTCTCCATGAACATCTATACTTTCATCCTTTTTACCAGTTGGCTTTATAATAGTCCCATGAATTGTATTTTCATTTCTAAAATATGAATACACACCATCAACCTTATTTCCAGAATAGAAATTCTTATCCTGCACAAGTGTCACACAGTATGCTCCATCGAATCCTGCCTCTTTGAGCTGTTCCATAAACTTTATATCTTTAACGAAGGAATACATCTGTTCCGGATACTGTCCATTCAGTGGATACTTTAATTCAATCGCATATTTCTCATTCTCATTATAAATAACAATATCTATCTCATGCTTTACTGTACCAGTTATTCCAAAGAACTTAGCATTTCTTTCAAACTGCACTTTATTTCCTGTTAGCTTTGCACGCAGGAAAATTCCTAATTCATGCTGCAAGCTAAACTCGTTATATACCTCGAATTCTTCGTTTCTGATTAAGTCAACAAATTCTTCAAGTAAACTAACTATATCCATTTTACATACCAACCTTTGCAATTCTCCAAGCTTCATCAAAAGAGCAATTATTCTCCCTAGCATACTGGATAAGTTACTTATTCAAATAAGGATACTTTCTTGAATCCACAAAACTCATTCCTGCTTCATGCCATGCTCTGTGATATAAAGCTTATAACTTTTCTTCATCCACATCAAATAATCCCATACTTTTCTTCTAAAGATTCTTCTTAATCTTTTCAATCAGTAGGATATCCGCAGGAAGCCACTTTACATCATATAATTCTTCTTTTGATAACCACCTGGCCGACTCTGCCTCTAACAACTTAAGCTCTCCTTCGACAATGTCACACCAATAACAATCCATCGACAAATGGAATGTTGGATAGTCATGCTCAATGGTGTCGATTAAATCACCTACTTGGATTGTTGTCTCAAGTTCTTCTTTTATCTCGCGCACAAGGGCTTCCTGTGGCGTTTCCCCGGCCTCTATCTTACCGCCCGGAAACTCCCACTGACCTTTAAACTCACCATATCCTCTAGCTGTAGCAAATATCTTATTTTCATTCTTGATAACTGCTGCCACTACTCTTATTGTTTTCATCTATAAAATCTCCAGCAGTTTATTTTTCATGCAAACCTCATAGTTTAGCGTCTTCTCACCAACACTCTTGAAGTTAATAACAATATTTGGTCCTTCCACCTTTTTTATAAGCCCAACTCCATACTTTTTATGATTTACTGTTTTTGCCTCAATATCATCAGGCGCATTCACTATTTTCTTTGGTTCTGGTTTGCTCACCTGCACCGGAATTACAGCACTACTATTCTTCACTTTTTTCTTCTTGTTTTCTTCTAAGAACTTTGCATATTCCGAATCAACATTTTTGCCTCTGTTCTTATAATCTTCAATATCTTTGAACACAAACATTGGAGGCTTTTTCACATCGTTGTCCGGCACTGGTCTAATTGGAAACATCCATACCTTTCTGTCATTTCCATCCTCACCAGGCTGCATATCAGTATATGGTTTATCAACAAGTTCAATTCTTCCGCAGTAAATATACTCTCCAGCATCTATAACCTCAAACAAATGTACATCGACTCCATTAAAATCAGAATCCGCAAGCGTCGCATTCTGGGACCATCTTATATCCTGGTCTCCTGACTTGCCCATTCCTGTATAATGAAGAACACCACCTATCCATTTGTCATGGTAAATTCCTTTTGTATAGTCTGATACAATAACAAGCGTATTTGTGGTTTTGGAACGTCTCATACCACCCATATTTCCACACTTGAATTTTTCTACAATATCAGCATTTTTCAAAATCTGCCCTATCTCTAATCCTGGATTAAACATGCGTTACTCCTTCTCTTTTACATATTTTCCGCTTTTAATTCTCATATCGCTTGGCTTCACAGCCTCCGAAGGAATCGCCCAAAATGAACCAATTTTAGTTGCACCTTCAATTCTTCCTTCAGCACACAAAACCTGGATCCTTCTCTTCGTAATTCCCCATTTTTCTGATGCTTGTTTTATTGAAATGTATTCCATCTTCTTCCTCCAAAACATATCGGAAAACAACCTATACTCGTTGTCAATATTATATACCCAATCGCGAACAAAATCAATCTTGCAAAAAGCCAAGCAACCCACAGCAATCCCTATAATCAAAACCACTAGTTAAACTAGTGGTTTGTACTCGCCCTAGAAGGGCGTATTACAGGCGCAGCATCTTAAGATGCATTGAATGGATTCCGCCAACCGCATTACTATCTCTGGCAGCC
>NZ_JAHLPX010000011.1 GCF_018918145.1 Anaerotignum sp. MSJ-24 | reverse complement strand
CGTCCGCCGCTAAGATATTTAAAAGCAAGCTTTCAAATATCTCCGCTCGACTTGCATGTGTTAAGCACGCCGCCAGCGTTCATCCTGAGCCAGGATCAAACTCTTATGTTAAAATCCTTTGTCAGTTAACTCTGACTTTTTTGTTTCCATTTATTACTTGGTAGTTTATCTCAATCTCAATAAACTCGTTATTGACTTGGGTTTAATTTTTATACGCTGTTTAATTTTCAAAGTTCACAGTGCATTATTGATTTTATCAAAGGGTATACTATTTGTCAAGCATTTTTTAAAACTTTTTTAAATATTTTATTTCTTCCCTTAATATCATTATAAATCCAGCACTTCTTTAAACACCTGTCCGATATTTTCTCTTATTATCAGATTAGCTCTTCTGTCATATGGTGTTGTACTCTTATTTATAAGAACAAGCTTATTGCCTCTGTAATAATCTATAAGTCCGGCAGCCGGATAAACATTGAGCGATGTTCCTCCGACAATGAGCACATCTGCTTTTCTGATTGCATTTACCGCATTATAAACAGTTGTGTCATCAAGTCCTTCTTCATAAAGAACTACATCAGGTCTTACTATTCCTCCGCATTTATCGCAATGAGGTATTCCTTCGCTGTTCATTATATAATCAATATCAAACTGCTTATGGCACTTTACACAGTAATTTCTGTAAAGTGTTCCGTGAAGCTCATAAACAGTTTTGCTTCCGGCCATCTGATGAAGATTATCTATGTTCTGTGTTACAACAGCCTTAAGCTTTCCCATCTTTTCAAGCTTGGCAAGACCGATATGTGCATTGTTCGGCTTTGCATCAGGATATATCAATGTTTTCCTGAGATAATCAAAAAATATATCAGGATGTATCTTAAAAAATGTATGACTAAGCATTGTTTCCGGTGGGTATCCATACTGATTTACCGCATTATATATACCGTTTTCACTTCTGAAATCCGGTATATTGCTTTCGGTAGAAACGCCGGCTCCTCCGAAGAAAACAATATTATCGCTGTCTTCTATAATTTGTTTCAATTCAGCTATTTCATTATTCATATGAATACCTCCCATCGCAATATATTCTTATTATAATCATCACATTTTATTTTTTCAATCAAATATTATTTTCCTTCCGCAAAAATCTTTTATATGTAAAATCAATGCCTATTGCCCCGAGCGGTGCCGTTATAAGAATGGCAACAACCGCGACCGAAAGAACTATCTGTCCGCATGAAAGTCCCATTGCCATAGGAACAGAACCTATAGCCGCCTGTACGGTTGCTTTAGGAAGATATGCTATCACACAAAAAATTCTTTCCTTAATATTCAGCTTTGTTCCGACAAGGCAAAGCCACACTCCGACAGAGCGGAAAATGAGTGCCAAAAATATCATTCCTACTGCGGCAATACCGGCATTCATTGTATAGCTTATATCAACCGCAGCTCCGACAAGCACAAACAGCATTATTTCAGCCGCAATCCATAGCTTGCCGAATTTTTCGGAAAGTCTTTTGGTAACAACCTCATTGCTTTTCATTTTCAAAACACATGCCATACTTACAACCGCAAGAAGACCCGAAACGGAAATAATATTTTCAAGCCACGTTTCGACCGTTATAAGCAAAAATGAAATTCCGAGTATTATTATCAGCTTAACACTGTTGCGTATGTACTTTTTATTTTTATAGGCTGTTTCAAAGAATATGCTCAGAACCAAACCTACAACCGCTCCCAGTGCAATTCCAAGCACAATAGACACAGGAATATCAATAAGTCCTCTTAAGTCTGCTTTTCCACTCTGTGCCATTCCCGTAAATGTTGAAAACAAAACTATGACAAAAATATCATCGCAGGAAGCGCCGGCCATAATTAACTGGGGAATACTTTTTTCTGTTCCGTATCTGGTTTCCATAAGATGGACCATTCTCGGTACGACAACCGCCGGAGAAACTGCTCCGAGAACAGCGCCCATAACAGCTGCCTCTGTTCGTGTTATGCCAAATACCATTGGTGCAAAAACAATATATCCGAGTATTTCAAAAGCCGCCGGAACACAGGACATCATTATTGCCGGACGCCCTACCTTTTTAAGATCGGCTATATTCAACGAAAGACCGGCTTTAAGCAATATTATTATCAAAGCAATTTTTCTCAGGTCCGACGATATTGATAATATCGAACCATCCAACAAATTAAGCACATAAGGTCCGAGAACTATGCCTGTTATCAGCATACCGATAATGCCGGGGAGTTTAAGCTTTTTAAAAAGCTCAGACATAAGAAGTCCAAAAAGAAAAATGTACGCAAGTGATGCAATCATAAAAAATCCTCCTTGTTTACGCAAAAAAGCTGATGCTTTCTGCGATAATAAATTCAATCACAGAAGTCATCAGCTTAATAAGCGGTTTAGGATAATCCAAGGGAGAACTTCATTCCCTTTTGGTATTATACAACCTGATATTCACTTTGTAAACCATTCTTTAAATTTTTGCCGATAATTTAAAGCCTGCAAAACAGAACTTATGCAATAGCTTCAAGAGATACGTTGCAATATTCTGCACTTCTTGCTGCTAAGCTTGTCATTTCAGCATTAGCGTAGATTGCAAAGATTGTGTCAGGATAGTTATAAACTACCTCTGAGAATAAATTATATGCCTTATCGTAGTTACCCTTCATATTTTCTTCACAAGCTTTGTTAAACATTTTTTCACATTTCATAATTAATCCCCCTCAATTCTTATACTATATTTATATGTTTACTTTTAAAATTATTGATAAATCCGAGGTTTTTATTTTCTTTTACCTCTTTCCTTATCTTGATTATATTGTATATTAATTAACGAAGATTGTCAATAAAAAAACAATACAAATTCAAACAAAAAACCTCTCTGTTTTTTAGAGAGGTTTTACATCATTACATTACAATATTATTTTAATGTCAATGAACTATATTACATATCAATATATATATCTGCATCTGAATACAGCACAGCCTTGCCGCAAACAGTAACATATCCGGGAGTTACATTTTTACAGTACACAAGTCCGCCTCTTTTGGAAACATGCTTTGCCGCAAGAACATTTTTTCCAAGCTTTTCAAACCAGTAAGGTGCCATAAGACAGTATGATGCTCCGCTTATGGGATCTTCCGCAACTTTAAACTTCGGTGCAAAGCATCTTGAAACAAAATCATATTTATCCGAATCTGCTTTAGCCGTTACATTAATAAATGTACCGTCAAGCTGCATCATCTTTTTTACTTTCGGTTTCATCTTTGCTATTGCCTGCTCATTTTCAAACACACAAAGCATGTCCTTGCCCCAATATGCCTCTATCGGTCTTACACCGAATGCCTCTTCCATAAGGTCGGTAACCGGTATACGTTCAAATCCATATACAGGCAGTGCAATTTCATAAACATTATCATTCTTAACTACATTAATAACTCCGCTCAATGTATCGAAGTCAATGCTGTCACGCTTTTTCTCATAAAGATTTAAAACAACATGTGCCGCCGCAAGCGTTGCATGACCGCATATATCCGTTTCACCGCCGGGAGTAAAAAGTCTAAGGCTGTAATGCTCGCCTTTTTTGACCGCAAAGCATGTATTTGTCAGCCTTGTTTCTATTGTTATTTTCTGCATAAGCTCATCGGAAAGCTCCTCCTGTACAACACAGACTGCGGCAGGATTTCCGCTGAAAATTCTGTCTGTAAAGGTGTGCACGATATACTGCTTAAGCTTTCTGTATTTTTTTGCATCTATATTCTTTTTAAGAAGAGTTTCCTCATCAAAATCTTTTCCTGTAATAGCTCTGTATTCATCAGATGTAATCATTCCTTTGGAAACTGCGTCCAAAACCTGATTCGGTGACCAGAGTCCATGCTCAAAATAGCATTTAACCATTGCATATTTGTTAGCCATTTAATTTCTCCTTTAATAAATTTATTCAACAAGCTGAAGTATATTTATCAAAAGTATCCAAACTATTCCGTAATAGGATACAACCGCAACAAGGTCGTTTACCGTTGTGATAAGCGGACCGGAAGCAACCGCCGGGTCGATGTTTATTTTCTTAAAGAACAGCGGTACAACTGTTCCGACAAGGCTTGATACAACCATAGCGAACAAAAGTGAAATTCCTATACAACCCGATACCGAGAACGAGAACGGAACCGATTTTCCCTTGAACACAAGTATATATACTCCTATTGCCACAAAAGCAAGCACGCCTAAAATCATACCGTTTGTAAAGCCGACGCGCATTTCCTTGAATATAAGCTTGCGTTCGTCTTTTTTTGAAAGTGCCTCGTCCATAATAACTCGGATAGTAACAGCCAGCGACTGTGTTCCGACATTACCTGCCATGTCAAGTATAAGTGACTGGAAAGCAACAACGAGAGTTATCTGCTGAACAACACCTTCAAATATACTTACAACCGATGATACCACCAAACCGAGAACAAGCAGAAGCAGCAGCCAAGGCAGACGTTTTTTCACGCTGTCCTTAAAAGGCTCGTTTAAATCTTCCTCTGCGGTCAAGCCGGCTAATTTAGCATAATCGTCGCCCATTTCTTCGTCAACGGCTTCAACGAGATCCTGAGCGGTAATTACACCGAGTATTTTATTATCGTTACTCAATACGGGAATTGAGTCCTCGGAATAGTCCTTCAATTCTTCGATACATTCGCCTGTTTTTTCTTCTGCATATACATAAGGATATGAAGTAGAGATAAGAGTTTCAAAATCCTGATAATCTCTTGCTATAATCAAATCCTTAAGGTCTACCGCACCATAAAACGTATCATCATCGTTTACAACATAAATCGTTGATATATTATCATTTTCGGCCGCCTGATTAATAAGGGATTTCATTGCCTGTCTTACGGTTGAATTCTTTTTGACAGCAATAAAATTCGTTGTCATTCGGCTACCGATCTGGTCATCATCATAAGAAAGGATAAGGTCGATGTCCTGTCTTGCATCCTCATCCATGAGCTTTTTAATCTCATCACTCTTATCGTCTTCCAGTTCGTCAAGTATATCAACAGCATCATCGGCGTCCATTGATTCGATAATATCTGCCGCCTTTTCCGAATCGAGCTCGTTTATATATTTTCCTACCTCGTCCTCAAGGTATGCGAATATTTCCGAAACGCTTTCAACGCCAAGTATTCTGTAAAGCTTTTGTCTTTCTTCCTCTGTAAGATCCTCGAGAACATCGGCAATATCGTTTTCATGGTAATCGCTGAGTTTTTCTCTTATTTCATCATCGGATAAATTGCTTTTGATGATTGCTTCCAGTTCTTTTTCATAATCCGGTCTTTCCGGAATTTCGGAATTCGGATCATTTTTCTTTTTTTCATCCTCCAGCACCTTTATGCACCTCCACTGATAGTTTTTAATTCATATTAAAAAGGGCATAAAAAAACACCACTTTTATTTTATCCCCACAATATGAATATATCCGCTTTCATTGTGAGCAAAGTGATGGGCACATTAAACCGCAGGCCGAAAACAGCCTTAGCTTTTTATCTATAATCCAAACGAAGAAACTACACCAAAAGTGTATGCAGCTTCAATCTCAGAATATGCCTATCACTCTTACATCGCCCGCAACTGCCACAACTTTCCATGTAATTCCTCACCTCTCAAATAACATATTTTAATTTAATTATTTTAGCATTAAAAGCATTAAAATGTCAACGGTAATATGCACCTAAATGTCTTAAATTTGTTTATAAAGCCTTGTTTAAATCAAAATTTGTTATTTTACAGATATAATAATAGGATTTAACTTTATTTAGCTGATTTAATCTCATTTTATCTCGATAATTCTCACTTTTTATAATAAATACGTTTTAGCTACAATAATGTTATGTTTACATAATCAAAAAGTTAAAATATAATGAAATAAACATTCTTTATAAAAGAGGCTAATTATGAAAAAAATTAATTTTGCAATTATTTTTATATTGATTATTGTTTTACTTATTCCAGGTCCGTATAAATATCTTTTACGCAGTATTTCGGTAATGTCTGTATACAGCAATCTTCACGAAAGTCAAAGTAATGCGGCTTTTCATATAAAAATTCCCGGAGGTTTGATAACTCCGGAAAAGGACTGGTATCCGTTCGTTATGACCTTCAATGCCGACAAAAGCTTTCAATACTACACAGGCAGAGAAAACATAAATCTGTCCATAATGTATAACTTTCCGGAATTTTCTCCCGAAGCCGGTTACAGTATGCTTTATGATAAAAGCTCCGAATATTACAACAGCTTTTACGGTGCATATATAGTTGATGATCCGGAAAAAATTTACGGTTTTGAAAAAACGGAAAACGGCTTAAAAATAAATCCCGATGAGGTCGCTGATGTTGCCGCATTTGATTTCAGCCGTCTTGCTTTGGGCGATTTCGGCTTAAAATACAAGGATTTCGTATTTGAAACGGATATAGCCGATATTGAGGAAAACATAACTTATATGGATTCGGAAGGCTGGATAAAATCCGACATAAATCTGACCGTCAGCGGAGCCGAGCACAATCCAAACGGATTTGTTGCGTCATATATTCAATACGGAACCCCGAAAATATCCACAGAAACACCCTTCGAGCCTGTGGATATGTATGGACGGATATATGCAAAATATCTGCCTGAATATAATCAGAGCATATTCATGTATATTGTCGCATCGGATAAAAACGTACTTGAGGAATGTGATAAAAATATATTGTCAAAAAGTATTATGTATTAAAACGGCGGTATTCGATTTATCAAATACCGCCGCTTAGCTTTATCTCATTTCCTGTGTATATATCTGGTATACCTCATCTCTTGCATTTACTTCCTGTATACGCTCCTTATCACCTACAAACGCAAATCCGTAAACCATAAGACCGTTTTTCTCGACATAATCTGCCGCACTTGAATATACATCAGCCTCTTCATCCATAAGCTTAAGGAACTGCTTCTGGTCTGCCATATATCTGAGCAGGCTCACAAAATGTGTTTTCATATATTCCGTATCCTTAATATTTTCATCAACAGAAGAAACATCATTATAGCCTCCGGAATTTTCGTCAAACGGACAATTCCAGACTATCAGATTAGGATATTTTTCTTCGTCCCATACCATACTGCTTGATATAGACAAAGCACAATTAAAGCCAAGATTTTCAACCGTAAAATATTCTGTTCCGTCATTAATGCCGTTTCTTGTGCATACGGCACACCACTGTGCATATGTATATCCATCACTGTCGGTAAAGCTCATAAGCTCATCATAGGTCATCATTTTATCCAATGTAACATACGCCAGATAATTCGTATTTTCAGACAAATTGTTTATTCTCTCATCTGCCGTTTCTTTATCTCCGGCTGAAGAAACCGGTTCCCAGCCTGTTTTCTCAATCTCCGAAAGCGATTTTGTGCTGTCGCAGGTTGCCTGAAACCATGCAAAAACATTTCCCGAAGGTTTTCGCAATGTATTTACATCATAAAGCTTAAGCTTACCCTTTTCCACCTTACCGGAAACATTTGTAAAATTGCCTGTATAGCTCATATTCTGAATTATATTTATGTAATAATCTCCGTAGCCTTCATCTGAAACCATAACATTATTTCTGTAATATCCCGGAATTCTAAGCTCCGTATAAGCCGACATATCAAGGCTCATCCGGTTTGTTTCACTTCCGATGTCCCTGCCCGGATTATAATAGAACTGCGAAACAACATTAGGCAGTGCAAAAACAACAAACAGCATAACCGCAACAGCTATCACCAGAATAGTCATACCCATTTTAACAAAGGCTTTACGTATGGAGCTGTTTATCATTTTCACGAAATCATTTTCACTTTCGGCATCGTCCAAATTCTTATCATCGGAAAAAATATCATTATCCACAGCATCTCTGTCAAAAAGATAATCGCTTATTGCCTCCTGCCTTTCAATGTCACTTTCAACCTCATGCTTTTTATTTTCTTCAAGCTTGCCATGTTTGTAAAGCTCAAGCAATTCTCTGTATGTCATAAATCTTCCTCCTCAAGATACCGTCTAAGCTCATTTTTTGCCCTATGGTTAAGTACACGCACATTTTCTCTCGATAATTTCAATATTCCGGCTATTTCATTGAGCTGTAATCCGCCGAAATAATGCAGACTTATTATTTCTCGTTTTGTATACGACAGTCTGCCGAGTACCTTATACAACGCTGCTTTACGTTCATTTTCAATCAGCGTATGCACAAAATCATTTTCTGTCGTTTTATCATTATCCACAGATGTTTCCCGTCCGACTTTTTTCAAATAATTTATACACAAGTTTCTCGCAACCATATACAGCCATGCACGCATATTGCTGTGCCTTTCGTCCAACGCAAGTATTGCCTTAAGAAATGTTTCCTGTATTATATCCTCGGCAACAGCTCTGTTTCTGCACATTGAAAGGATATAAAGATACAATTCTTTTCCATACTGCTCATATAAACGCTTTAGAATTTCATTGTCCACACTTATCCTCCTTCCAATCTATATATAAAACAAATCCGTTAAGATAATGTTACACCAATATTGAAATTTTTGGTATAAAAAAATCCCGATACAAATGTATCGGGATTGTATAAGCAACTCTGATTATCTCTTTGAGAACTGAGGTGCACGTCTTGCGGCTTTGAGACCGTATTTCTTTCTTTCTTTCATACGAGGGTCTCTTGTAAGGAAACCTGCTTTTTTAAGTACAGGTCTGTAATCGCCTTCAACTTCAAGTAATGCTCTTGAAATACCGTGTCTGATTGCACCTGCCTGACCTGTGAAGCCACCGCCTCTAACATTAACAAGTACATCAAACTTGTCTAATGTTTCAGTTGCTTCAAGGGGCTGACGAACGATTAACTTAAGTGTTTCAAGTCCGAAATACTCGTCGATGTCTCTCTTGTTTATAGTAATTTTTCCGTTACCGGGTACAAGATATACTCTAGCAACTGAAGATTTTCTTCTGCCTGTTCCGTAATATCTGGCTGCTACCATTTTGCGTCCTCCTTCCAAATCTCAATTAAAACTTAAACTCTAATACTTCAGGTTTCTGAGCTGCATGCGGGTGCTCGGGTGAAGCATAAACATAAAGTTTTCTCATCATAGCTCTGCCAAGTGCGTTTTTGGGAAGCATGCCCTTAACAGCGTGTTTGAGTACTTCTTCAGGTTTTGTTTCAAGCATTTTCTTAAGACTTGTCTCTTTTAAGCCGCCAATCCAGCCTGAGTTACGTCTGTAGATTTTCTGATCCATTTTCTTGCCTGTTACTTTGATTTTGTCTGCATTAACTACGATTACGTAATCACCTGTATCTATATGTGGGGTATAGATAGCTTTGTTCTTACCACGTAATACTGATGCTATTTCTGATGCAAGACGTCCCAATGTTTTATCGGTAGCGTCTACAACATACCATTTCTTTTCGATATCGGCGGGTTTTGCCATGTATGTTGTTCTCATTGTTAAACCTCCCTTAAAATTCAAAAAAACAAAAATAAATATATATAGTCAAACTCGGGGCTAACGAGTTTAAAAGTGGCATTGCAACAGTTTTTATTATATTACACAGTCCCACGGGTGTCAAGGAAAACTTAAAAATTGGCATACATAATTTTTACCAATGTTAAACCCGACGGACCGGCTGTTTTTCCGGCTTTTTGCCTATCTCCGCTTTCTATTATTTCTGCCATATCCTCCGGTTTTATCTTTCCGTTTCCGCAGTAAATAAGCGTTCCTGCCAGAATTCTGACCATATTGTACAAAAAGCCGTTTCCCGTAACTCTTATCACAATAAAATCATCTTTTCTCGTTACGGATATGTCATAAATCGTTCTTACAGTCGTTTTGGAGCTATTTCCCGATGAACAGAAGCCTTTAAAATCATGCTCACCGACAAACGCCTCTGCCGCTGTCTGCATTTTTTCCACATCAAGCGGTTCCCTTACATATTCGCTGTAATTTCTGTAAAGCGGATTTCTGAACTTACTGTTATATATTTTATATTCATAAGTTTTTTTTACAGCCTCAAATCTCGGATTAAAGCCGTCCGGAACATCAGCCGCTCCGGTTATTACTATATCCTCCGGCAAAGCTCCGTTCAATGCAAGCGGTATCCTCTCAGTCGGAATAGTTGACTCAATATCTATAACCGCCCTTTGTCCGAGAGCATGAACTCCGGCATCGGTTCTGCTTGCACCTATGCTTTCGGTTTTATTCTTAAAGAAAGCCGTACAAGCCTTGTCAAGCTCACCCTGAACGGTTTTAACATTTTCCTGCGGCTGCTTCTGCCATCCGGAATATGCTGTTCCGTCATATGAAACTGTTAATAAAACTCGTCTTTTCATAAAAATCCTTTATAAAATAATTCTCATGGCAATAATAACAACCCAATACACAACAAACAATATTATTGCCGTATAGTCAATAGAAGTAACCTTCATAACATTCATTCTCGTTCTGTTAGCTCCTCCGTTATAACAGCGTGACTCCATTGCCATAGCCAGCTCATCGGCTCTTCTGAAAGCCGAAATAAAAAGCGGAACAAGTATAGGCACAAGCGCCCTTGCCTTATCTCTGAGCCTTCCTGTGTCGAAATCCGCACCTCTTGCCTGCTGTGCCTTTATTATTTTATCGGTTTCGTCAAGCAGTGTCGGAATAAATCTGAGTGCAATAGTCATCATCATTGCAATATCATGTGCCGGAACTCCTATTTTACTCAATGGCTTAAGCAAAGCCTCTATGCCGTCGGTAAGCTTTATAGGCGTTGTCGTAAGCGTAAGCAAAGACGAGCCTATTATAAGAAGTATAATTCTTAATGCCATTTTTATTGCAAAGAACACGCCTTCCGTAGTTATGGACAGCTTCCAGAAGGTGACCAGTGTTTCTCCGCCTTTAACAGTAAAAACATTGATAAGTGCCGTAAAAATTATGATAAACACAAGGCTTTTAAGACCTTTCACCATAAACTTAAACGGAACCTTGGACACTTTTATAACTATCGCAAGTGCAATAATAACAAAGGCATATCCGATAAAGCTCTTTATCAGAAAAAGGGATACTATATACAATAATGTAATTACCAGCTTGACTCTCGCATCAAGCCTGTGTAAAGGTGAATCGGAAGGAAAATACTGTCCGATTGTTATATCAGTTATCAATTATTTCACCTGCTTCAAAAACTTATACAATTCTTCGGTAGCTTCTGCAACGGTATATATATCCGTTCTGACATCATAGCCTTTTGCCGCAAGTTCGGACAAAACATATGTTATCTGAGGTGCCGCAAGACCAATTTTTTCGAGCTCATTTACCTTCGAGAATAC
Source organism: Anaerotignum sp. MSJ-24 (assembly GCF_018918145.1). GTDB lineage: Bacteria > Bacillota > Clostridia > Lachnospirales > Anaerotignaceae > Metalachnospira. The sequence goes on along the minus strand of NZ_JAHLPX010000011.1, from coordinate 159,764 downwards.
CTCTCTCGGTGTTCCCGTAAGTGCAACCTTGCCATCATTAAGCACAATAATTCTGTCCGCAAGCTTGGCAACGTCCTCCATGCTGTGCGATACAAGAATAACGATTATTTTTCTTTTTTCGTGCATCAGCTTAATGGAATCCAGTATTTCATCTCTGCCCTTTGGATCAAGTCCGGCTGTCGGTTCATCAAGTATAAGCACCTCCGGCTCCATCGCCAATACTCCGGCTATTGCGGCTCGTCTTCTCTGACCACCCGAAAGCTCAAAGGGAGATTTATCATATACCGACTCATCAAGTCCGACCGTTTCCAGTGCATTCTTAACTCTGCTGTCTATCTCCTCCTGCGGAAGTCCGAGATTTCCCGGGCCGTATGCAACGTCCTTATAAACAGTCATTTCAAAAAGCTGATGCTCCGGATACTGAAAAACAAGACCTACTCTCTGTCTTACCGATTTCAGCTTTGATCTGTCCGCATATATATTTTCGCCATTGAGCAGAACCTCACCGGATTCCGGAACAAGCAGTGCATTAAGATGCTGTATAAGCGTAGATTTACCGGAGCCTGTATGGCCTATAATGCAGATAAATTCGTTATCCTCTATCTTTAAATTAATATCGTCAAGTGCTTTATGTTCAAACGGTGTTCCTGGATTATATATGTGTGTTAAATGTTTGATTTCAATCGACATATCGCACCTACCATTTCATCAACAGTCAGTATATCCTTTGGAATATCAATTCCGAGCTTTCTCAAATTATAAGCGGTTTCCGTAACCTGCGGAACATCAAGGCCGAAGCCCTTCATTTTGTCCACCTGTGAAAATACCTCTTTAGGGACTCCGCTTAAAACAATTTTTCCGTCATCAATTACATAGACCTTATCAGCCGTTGCCGCTTCGTCCATGTAATGCGTAATCAAAATAATAGTGATACCGTTTTCTTTATTCAGTCTGTGTGCCGTTTCCATTACGTCCTTACGTCCGGCAGGATCAAGCATTGCGGTAGGCTCATCAAAAACTATACATTTCGGCTGCATAGCAAGTATGCCGGCTATTGCAATTCTCTGCTTCTGTCCGCCGGAAAGCTTTGACGGTTCATTTTTCTGATAACCGTCCATGCCAACCATTTGGAGAGCAGAATCAACCCTTTTTCTTATTTCAGCCGGCTCAACGCCAAGGTTTTCCGGGCCAAATGCAATATCCTCTTCAACAATAGTCGCAACAAGCTGGTTATCCGGATTTTGGAATACCATTCCGGCACTCTGGCGTATATTCCAGACCTGTTCATCGTCCTTTGTGTCATATCCGTCAACCCATACTGTACCCGATGACGGCGTAATAAGTGCATTTATGTGCTTTGCAAAGGTCGATTTTCCTGAACCGTTATGGCCGAGCACCGCAATAAACGAGCCTTCTTCTATATCTATATTAATATTATCAAGTGCCATAAGCTTACGTTCTACATTTTCGCCCTGTATCTCAACGACCTTTGTGTATTCGTAGCTCACATTCTCCGCACGGACAATTTTCATCTGTATCACCATCTTTTTTCGTATATTATAACGCCTAAAAGTATTATACACAACCGGATAATGCTCACAAGCCTTACAATATAAAAATTGGGGATTAAGTAACCACTTAATCCCCTTTGATTCTTAAACAAGCTCAATAATAACTTCAGGAGCACCGTCACCTTTACGGTTGCCAAGTTTGATTATACGAGTATAACCACCCTTACGATCTGAATATTTGGGAGCAATTTCATCAAACATTTTAGCACACATATCAACTTTAACTGTGTTCTTTCTAACTTTCTTGCCGTCTTTGGGAACTTCAGTTACAGGATAGAGAACGCTTAAAATTTTTCTTCTTGCGTTAAGTCTTGAAGGCTTATCTTTTTTGATTGTCTTCTTAACTTCTTCATAAACAGTAACTTTCTTGCCGTCTACTACTTCTTTAACTCTCTTGCCGTCAGCGTCCTTTTTAGGAACCTTAGCTGTTACTTCAACCTCTTCATAGTTATCTTTTTCTTTAACTGCAAGAGTGATAAGAGATTCAGCAATTCTTCTTACTTCCTTAGCTCTTGTTTCAGTTGTTTTGATTTTTCCATGATATAAAAGGTTTGTTACCTGGTTTCTTAAAAGAGCCTTTCTCTGGCTGCTTGTGCGTCCAAGTTTTCTGTTGCCTGATCCTGTCATTATGAATCCTCCTTGTAAATACCGCAAAACTTAACCCAAAGGGCTTGCTCATCGGTCTTACAGCCCTTTGCAGTTCTACGTCAATGATAAGTGAAAAAATTAATCATCACTCGGTTTTAAAGCAAGTCCAAGTTCCTGAAGTTTGTTTAAAACTTCCTCAAGTGACTTCTTACCGAGGTTACGTACCTTCATCATTTCTTCTTCGGTCTTGCAGGCCAAATCTTCAACTGTGTTGATTCCGGCACGTTTGAGGCAGTTATAAGAACGTACTGAAAGGTCGAGTTCTTCGATGCTCATTTCAAGTACCTTTTCCTTCTTGCCTTCTTCCTTCTCTACAAGGATCTCTGTGTTCTTTGCATTGTCCGAAAGGTCAATGAAAAGAGCGAGATGCTCATTAAGAAGCTTTGCACCATAACTTACTGCGTCGTCAGGTGTAATAGTTCCATTTGTCCATACTTCAAGTGTAAGCTTATCGTAATCGGTAATCTGTCCGACACGAGTATTTTCAACAAGGAAGTTAACTCTTGTAACAGGAGTGAAGATGCTGTCCACCGGAAGCATTCCGATGGGCTGGTCATCCTTCTTATTCTTATCTGCTCCGACATAACCTCTGCCGTTGCTGATTGTTATTTCCATATAAAGCTTACTGTTAGAGCCGCCGCTTAAAGTTGCAATATGAAGATCCGGATTAAGGATTTCAATATCGCTGTCAGCCTTTATATCTCTGGCTGTTACTTCGCCTTCACCTTCGACGTCTATGTAAGCCACCTTAGGTTCGTTTCCTTCGCTTGTATTTTTAATTGCAAGACACTTTAAGTTTAATATAATTTCAGTAACATCCTCTTTTACTCCGGGAATTACACTGAATTCATGCAGAACGCCATCAATTTTAACATTGCTTACTGCTGATCCGGGTAATGAAGAAAGTAAAATTCTTCTTAAAGAGTTACCGAGTGTTGTACCATATCCTCTTTCAAGGGGTTCAACCACAAAACGACCATATGTGCCGTCCTGTGCCATTTCAGCTATTTCTATACGAGGTTTCTCAAATTCAAACACTCACTTAAACCTCCCCTGCAGATATAAAAAAATCGTTCTGTAATAACATTCAAATTACTTAGAATACAACTCGACGATAAGTGTTTCTTCAACGGGAACATCGATCATCGCTCTTGTAGGCTTGCAAACTACTGTACCCTTAAGGTTTTCGTGATCTGCACTTAACCATTCGGGAACAACTCTTGTGTCTGTCACATCAAGAATGTCTTTATATCTCTGCATGTCAGCATATTTGTCTTTAATTGAGATAACATCGCCAACCTTAAGCTGGTATGAAGGGATGTCAACAGCCTTGCCGTTAACAAGTACGTGTTTGTGACGTACAATCTGTCTTGCTTCTTTTCTTGTTCTGCCATATCCAAGTCTGAACATAACATTGTCAAGTCTGAGCTCAAGTAAGATAAGGAGGTTTTCACCGGGGATACCGTCTCTCATCTTTTCAGCTCTTGCAAAATAGCCTCTGAACTGTTTTTCAAGAACGCCATAGATAAATTTAGCTTTCTGTTTTTCTCTTAACTGAAGTCCGTACTCGCTCATTTTCTTTCCGGCTTTAGCGTTTTCTTTCTTTGATTTCTTTTCAATTCCTAAATAGATAGGATCAAGACCAAGTGATCTACATCTTTTAAGAACCGGAACTCTATCTCTTGCCATTTAACTTAGCACCTCCTATTATACTCTTCTGCGTTTGGGCGGTCTGCATCCGTTATGGGGTACAGGTGTAACGTCCTTGATCATTGTTACATCAAGTCCTGCTGCCTGAAGTGCACGGATAGCTGCTTCACGTCCTGAACCGGGACCCTTTACAAATACTTCAACCGTCTTTAAGCCATAATCTGAAGCTGCTTTTGCTGCTGTTTCAGCAGCCATCTGAGCTGCGTAAGGAGTAGATTTTCTTGAACCTCTGAATCCAAGTTCTCCTGCACTTGCCCATGAAAGTGTATTACCAACTGTGTCAGTAATAGTTACAATAGTATTGTTAAATGTTGACTGGATATGTGCCTGGCCACGTTCAACATGTTTTCTGTCACGACGTCTACGTGTAGTCGATTTTTTAACAGCTTTCTTTGCCATTAGTCGTTACCCTCCCTTTCAATTATTTCTTCTTGTTAGCTACAGTCTTTCTCGGACCTTTTCTTGTACGAGCGTTTGTCTTTGTCTTCTGTCCTCTAACAGGAAGGCCTCTTCTGTGACGGATACCTCTGTAGCATCCGATTTCCATAAGGCGTTTGATGTTAAGAGCAACTTCTCTTCTTAAATCACCTTCAACTGTCTGTGATTCATCTATTACGTCACGGATTCTTGCAACTTCTTCATCCGTTAAATCTCTACATCTGACATCAGGGCTAACGCCTGCTTCAGCTAAGATTCTTAATGCACTGGCATGGCCGATTCCATATACATAAGTAAGGCCAATTTCAACGCGTTTTTCTCTTGGTAAGTCTACACCAGCAATACGTGCCATGTATTATTTGCACCTCCTAAAATATCGTTTACAACAATAATGTTCCTGCGATTTTATGCTTATCTTTATACGCAAACCACATCATATTATTATATCAAAGTTTTCGTAATTTTCAAAGCATATTTTATATATTAATCAAAAAAATGATAGAATTTAACTCATCGGTGCAGTAAAAGTTTAAATTCTTTACTGCCAGCCGCCCGACGGCTAAAACTTAAACAAAAATACATTCTGGTCTGAAGGATTCATGCCCCTTCACAACCCATAACTTTATAAAGAACTCAGCCCTGTCTCTGTTTATGTTTGGGATTTTCACAAATGACCATAACATGACCTTTTCTCTTAATTACTTTGCATTTTTCACACATCGGTTTTACAGATGGTCTTACTTTCATTGTGATCGCTCCTTCCTTATTTAGCTCGCCAGATTATTCTGCCTTTTGCAAGGTCATACGGCGACATTTCAACCAATACTTTGTCTCCCGGAAGAATTCTGATAAAATTCATACGAAGCTTTCCGGAAATATGTGCTAATATCTTATGTCCGTTCTCAAGCTCAACCTGAAACATAGCATTTGGTAATTTTTCCAATACGGTTCCTTCTACTTCAATAACATCGTCTTTTGACAATTTAAGAACCTCCTTAACTCACTTTGCTCTGTTTGTTAACTATATTTTTAAGTGCTTTTGAAAAGTCAGCATCGAGAAGCATTTCGCCTTTTTCGATTTTGTTCTTTATTTCGCCTTCAATATAGTTAGTTATCTGGACATGTTTATTTTTTTTCTTTTTAGGTTTATCAATAGTGCGGCACTTTCCATCTACAAGGTAAAGATATTCGCCTTCGATTTCGGTCACAATAAAAGCCTTTCCTTTATCATGCCCGCTTTTAGAATAAACCACCTGTCCTACGGTATATTCCATTCTGTTCACCCCAAATCAATTATTTAAAGGTAAGCAGCTCAGGTTCGCCATCCGTTATAAGAACAGTATTCTCATAATGTGCTGCATTTGAACCATCTCTGGTTACTGCTGTCCATCCATCTTTCAGTACCCTGCATTTATATGTTCCGGCTGTTATCATCGGCTCAACCGCAATTACCATACCTCTCTGAAGTCTGGGTCCTCTTCCTACCTGTCTGTAATTCGGTATTGAAGGATCTTCGTGCATATTTCTGCCGATACCGTGTCCAACGTAGTCCCTTACAACGCCAAAGCCGAACTGCTCTGCGTAATCCTGAACTGCCGCTGAAATCTCATATAAATGATTGCCTGCTTTTGCAAATTTAATTCCTTCAAAGAAGCTTTGCTTCGTAACATCGATAAGCTTCTGGTCAGCCTCGCTTATTGTTCCGACGCCATATGTTCTTGCGCAGTCGCCATGATAGCCGCCTATATATGAGCCCATGTCTATGCTTATTATGTCGCCGTTCTTAAGCTTTCTGTTGCTCGGAATGCCATGAACGATTTCATCGTTTACCGATGTACATATTGATTTAGGATAACCGCCATATCCAAGAAATGATGGTTCCGCACCTCTGCTTCTTATAAAATCCTCAGCAACCCTATCCAATTCATTTGTGGTTACACCGGGCTTAACCATATCTCTTAATATTTCATCAAGATCAGCAAGTATTGCACCGGCAACTCTCATTCTCTGAATCTGATCCTGAGTCTTTATTGTAATTGCCATTATTCCTCACCTAAGCCTTCAATAATAGCTTTTGTGATATAATCTATCGCAGCCGTTCCGTCAACCTCAAAGAGGATACCCTTCTTTGTGTAATAATCAACAAGAGGTTCGCTCTGAGTATGGAATGTCTCTAAACGTGCTTTACCAGCTTCTAATGTGTCATCCTTACGCTGTGTAAGCTTTTCACCGCATACGTCACAAACGCCTGCTACCTTTGAAGGAAGGAAAAGCTTGTTGTAAGTTGCTCCACATTTAGGGCAGGTTTCTCTCGCAGTAAGTCTTTCAAGCATAACATCATCGGGTGCATTGATATATACAACCTTGTCAAGCTTAACCATTTCGTCAAGCTTTTCTGCCTGAACTACTGTACGGGGAAATCCATCGAGAATAAATCCTTTTGCACAATCATCTTTTTTAATACGTTCCTTAACCATTGCAATTATGATTTCGTCAGAAACAAGTCCGCCCGAAGCCATGATAGCCTTTGCTTCCTTGCCAAGCTCTGTTTCCTTTGCAACTTCTTCACGGAGCATATCTCCTGTTGAAATATGTGCAATCGAATAGTGCTCAACTAATCTTGCTGCCTGTGTACCTTTACCGGCTGCCGGAGCACCAATGAGTACTAATTTCATAAATTTATCCCTCTTTCCTGGCTCATCGCCTTCACACCTCCGGAGAATGCTTTTGCATTCCCCGAACAGCATGAATTAATCTAAGAAACCTTTGTAATGTCTCATAAGAAGCTGAGACTCAAGTGCTTTTACAATATCGAGGCAAACACCAACAACGATGATAAGTGTTGTACCTCCGAATCCTACATTCATTTTAAATATCCACTGCATAACGATAGGCACAAGCGCAAGTCCTGCGAAGCAAACAGCACCAACCCATGTGATTCTGTTTACTACTCTTGTGATGTAGTTAGCTGTGGGCATACCCGGTCTGATACCGGGAATGAAACCGCCGTTCTTTTTCATGTTCTCGGCAATTTCGTTTGGATTGATAACGATTGATGTATAAAAGAATGAAAATGCAAAAATTAAAATTACATATATTATAGCACCAACCGGGTGTGTCATAGAAAGTATTCCAATCACTTTTTCAAGCCAACCGGGAACGCTGGATATAAATCCGCTGATTGTTTCCGGGAACTGAATAAGTGATATCGCAAAGATTATTGAAATAACTCCGGCTGTATTAACCTTAATAGGGAAAACACTGCTGTTTCCGCCACTACCCATTCTTCTTCCTGTCATCTTATTTGCATACTGTACAGGAAGTCTTCTTTCACCATCATTTACCTTAACAATAAGAACAATTACGATGAAAAGAAGTACTAATATTCCAACAGTCTTAAGTATTCCTGTTTTACCTTCTTTGCAATATCCTACAAGTGCAGTAATTGCATTAGGAAGGCTCGAAATGATATTTACGAAGATTATCATTGATGAACCATTTGAAATACCCTTCTGTGTAATCTGCTCAGCAAGCCACATAATAAACATTGATCCTGCAATAAGTGTTATTATTGCAATCACAACCTTTAAAGTAGAAGGATTAGTCATCATAGTTTTGTAATTCAATGCTATACCGGTACCCTGAAGTGCAGCAAGCACAACAGTTATATAACGGGTATATTTGTTGATTTTCTGACGTCCATCTTCTCCTTCTTTGGACAGCTGTTCCAAAGTCGGAATAGCTACGCACAAAAGCTGCATGATAATTGACGATGTAATGTAAGGTCCGATACCTAATGCAAATATTGAGTAATTCGAACCGGCACCACCGGCAATTATATTGTACAGAGTGCCTGTTGAGTTAAGATCTGTATAAGCTTTTATCGTCGCAGCACTTATTCCAGGAAGATAAATATGCGCTCCCAATCTTACGATAGCAAGAATAAGAAGTGTGTAGAGCATCTTATCTCTTATTTCTTTTACCTTCCATGAGTTGACGAGTATCTTAAACAAATCAGATCACCTCTGCTTTTCCGCCGGCAGCTTCAATCTTTTCTGCTGCGGATTTGCTGTACTGGTTAACTTTTACTGTAAGCTTCTTTTCAAGTTCACCAACACCTAAAATTTTCACTCCGTCTCTAGGATTACTTACAAGGCCTACTGATTTTAAAGCCTCAATATCTACTACTGTATCATTATCGAATACATTTAATAAGTCAACGTTGATAGCAACGATTTCCTTAGAATTAATGCATTTGAAGCCTCTTTTAGGAAGTCTTCTGTAAAGTGGCATCTGTCCGCCTTCGAATCCGGCCTTTCCGCCTGATCCTGAACGAGCGCCCTGACCTTTGTGTCCTCTTCCGGCTGTCTTACCGTTGCCTGAAGCATGACCTCTTCCTCTTCTCCAGCTCTTCTGAGTTGAGCCGTATGCAGGTTTTAATTCACCTAACTTCATTTTGGCACCTCCTCTGAATTATATCTCTTCTACCTTTACAAGATGCTTAACCTGGTTAACCATACCAAGTGTAGCTGCATTGTTAGGTCTAACAACAGAGCTGTTAAGCTTCTTTAAGCCTAAAGCCTGTACAGTTTTCTTGTGCTTCGGAATTGCACCGATTGTTGATTTCACTAATGTGATTTTAAGTTCTGCCATTGTTTTTCCTCCTTAACCTAAGAGTTCTTCAACTGACTTGCCACGTAATTTGGCAACTTTTTCAGGTGAAGTAGCCTGGCTTAACCCCTGAATTGTAGCGCTGACTACATTTCTCTTATTATTTGAACCCTGTGACTTTGTTCTGATGTTACGGATGCCGGCAAGCTCAAGTACGGCACGGGCAGGGCCACCTGCGATAAGTCCTGTACCTTCGGGAGCAGGCATAAGCATTACGCTTGCGCTTCCGAACTTACCAATAATTCCGTGATAGAGGCTGTCTACATCGTTTCTTTCAACATAAACGATATTCTTCATAGCATCCTCTTTACCTTTGCGGATAGCATCAGGAATTTCTGCTGCTTTACCAAGTCCGCAACCAACATGGCCGTTTTCATCGCCTACTACAACGAGTGCTGCGAATCTGAAAGTACGACCACCCTTAACAACCTTAGTTACACGGTTGATTGTTACTACTTTATCTTTAAGATCAAGTGTACTGGGATCGATTTTCTTCAACTTGTTTTCCTCCTTGTCTTAGAACTGTAATCCGGCTTCTCTTGCTGCATCAGCTAATGCCTGGATTTTTCCATGATAGATATATCCGCCACGGTCAAAAACAACCTCTGTGATGCCTTTGTCCATAGCCTTTTTAGCGATAGCTTCGCCTACAGCCTTAGCAGCTTCAACAGTTGAAGTATGTTCTACTTTGCTTGCAATGTCTGCCTCAAGTGTAGAAGCGGCAACTAATGTATTGCCTGCTACGTCATCGATTATCTGTGCATAAATGTGTTTGTTTGATCTAAACACAGCCAGTCTCGGCTGCTGTGCTGTTCCGTTTACTTTATTACGAATTCTGTAATGACGTTTAATACGGGCAGCTGCACGTGATGGCTTACTTATCATACGGATCTCACTCCTTTATTATTTCTTACCTGTTTTACCAACTTTACGTCTGATATGCTCATCGGCATATTTAATACCCTTACCTTTGTAAGGTTCAGGAGGACGTTTTGTTCTGATTTCAGCTGCAAACTGTCCAACCTTTTCTTTATCGATACCCTTAACGATGATTTTTGTTGTTCCATCAACAACTGTTTCAATGCCTTCGGGATCTGTCATTTCAACAGGATGTGAATATCCTAAAGAAAGAGTAAGTTTCTTGCCCGATTTAGCTGCTCTGTAACCAACACCGTTGATTTCAAGAACCTTTTCGTAACCGTTTGTTACACCGATTACCATGTTGTTGATTAAAGTTCTTGTTAAACCATGTAATGCTTTGCTTCTTTTTAAATCGTTAGGTCTTGTAACAACTACCTGACCGTCCTCAACTGCGATGTTCATGTCATCTGCTAATTTTCTTGTAAGAGTTCCCTTAGGTCCCTTTACAGTGATCACATTACCAGCCTCAAGCTTAACTTCAACGCCTGCAGGGATAGCAACGGGATGCTTACCAATTCGTGACATGTTCTGCACCTCCTGTATTATTATATGTTAAATAATGATTACCAAATAAATGCGATAACCTCTCCGCCGATACCTTCTTTTCTTGCTTCTTTATCTGTCATAAGGCCTCTGCTTGTAGAGATGATTGCTGTACCAAGTCCGCCGAGAACCTTGGGAAGTTCCTCTTTGCCTGCGTAAACACGAAGACCGGGCTTAGAAATTCTTTTAATACCTGTAATAACCTTTTCGTTTTTATCTGCACCATATTTAAGGCTGATACGAAGAGTAGCTTTAACTCCGTCTTCGATAAGCTCATAACCTTTGATATAGCCTTCATTTGTTAATATATCAGCGATAGCTTTTTTCATGTTTGATGACGGAACATCAACTGTATCATGTTTTGCTGTGTTACCGTTTCTGATTCTTGTGAGCATATCTGCGATAGGATCACTCATTGACATGTTGTATATCCTCCTTTCCCTAATTACCAGCTGGCTTTTTTAACTCCCGGGATCTGGCCTTTGTAAGCTAATTCACGGAAGCAAACACGGCAAATTCCGTACTTTCTGAGAACAGAATGAGGTCTGCCGCAAATTCTGCAACGTGTGTATGCTCTCGTTGAGAACTTGGGAGCTCTCTGCTGCTTTATAATCATTGACTTCTTAGCCATTAGTGTCCCTCCCTTATTTGCTGTATGGCATTCCGAATAATCTTAATAACTCTCTTGCTTCTTCATCAGTGTGTGCACTTGTAACGAATACAATGTCCATACCTCTGATTTTATCAACCTTATCGTATTCGATTTCGGGGAAGATAAGCTGTTCCTTGATACCCATTGTGTAGTTACCACGTCCGTCGAAAGAGTTAGCCTTTACACCACGGAAGTCACGTACACGGGGAAGAGCGATGTTGATTAATCTGTCAGCAAATTCGTACATTCTGTCACCACGAAGAGTAACCTTGCATCCGATGGGCATTCCTTCACGGAGCTTGAAAGCAGCAACTGATTTCTTTGCTCTTGTGATTACGGGCTTCTGACCAGCGATAATTGTAAGGTCTTTAACAGCACCGTCAAGTACCTTTGCGTTGTCCTTAGCTTCACCTACGCCCATGTTGATAACGATCTTCTCAAGCTTAGGTACAGCCATTTTATTTTTATATGAAAACTTCTTAGTCATTGCATCAACTATTTCAGCTTCATAGAACTCTTTAAGTCTGTTCATTAGTTATTTAACCTCCTTTCGCAGATTAGTCGATAACTGCGCCAGTTTTCTTAGCAATTCTCTGTTTTACAGTAACTTCTTTACCGTCTTTTGTTACTGTTGTGAATTTGTAACCGATCTTTGTGGGTTTTCCATCAATAGCGTACATTACGTTTGAAGCGTGAATGTAGTTTTCTTTCTTGATGATACCGCCCTGCTGGTTAGCGGGACTGGGCTTAGTATGCTTAGATACCATGTTAACGCCCTCAACGATTACTCTGTTTTTCTTTCTGTCTACAACAAGGATTTTACCAGCCTTGCCTTTATCCTTACCGGCAATAACGATTACGTTGTCGCCTTTCTTTAATTTCATATTAGCCACTGTTCCTGCACCTCCTTAAAGTACTTCCGGTGCAAGTGAGAGAATCTTCATGAACTGTTTTTCTCTTAATTCTCTTGCAACTGGTCCAAAAATACGTGTACCTCTGGGGTTTTTGTCGTCCTTGATGATAACTGCTGCGTTTTCATCAAATCTGATGTATGAACCGTCAGGTCTGCCTACTCTTGATACTGTTCTAACTACAACTGCCTTAACTACATCACCCTTCTTAACAACTCCGCCGGGTGTTGCATCTTTAACGGCAGCAACTATAATATCGCCAACTCCTGCATATCTTCTGGTTGAACCACCGAGAACTCTGATGCAAAGAAGCTCTTTTGCGCCTGAATTATCTGCTACTTTTAATCTGGTTTCTTGCTGAACCATATTATATGCCTCCTCTCATAACAGGATTATTTTGCTTTTTCTACGATTGAAACAAGTCTCCATCTCTTATCCTTTGATAAAGGTCTTGTCTCCATAACTTTTACACGGTCGCCTACTTTACACTCATTGTTCTCATCATGAGCTTTGAGCTTGTAAGTCTTCTTAACGATTTTTCCGTATAAAGGATGTTTTACATTATCCTGAACAGCAACAACGATTGTTTTGTCCATCTTGTCGCTGATTACTTTGCCCACTCTTGTTTTACGAAGATTTCTTTCTTCCACGAGATGTGCCTCCTTTCGCTAATTAGTTAGCAGCTCTTTGTTTCTGTGTAATTATTGTCTGAATTCTTGCAATATTTTTACGAACCTCTTTGATTCTTGCAGTATTGTCTAACTGATTAGTTGCGTTCTGAAATCTGAGGTTAAATAATTCTTTCTTTGCAGCAACAAGCTCGTTGTTTAACTCAGCTGCTGATTTGTTTTTTAAATCTATAACGTAGCCTTTAGTTTTCACTGCTTATCACCTTCCATTTCCTGCTCTGCACGAGAAACGATCTTGCATTTGATAGGTAACTTGTGTGTTGCAAGACGTAAAGCTTCTCTTGCTGTTTCTTCCGGTACTCCACCAAGCTCGAACATTACTCTGCCGGGTTTAACAACAGCTACCCAATATTCGGGTGAACCTTTACCGGAACCCATTCGAGTTTCAGCAGGTTTAGCTGTAATAGGTTTGTCAGGGAAAATCTTAATCCATACCTGACCACCACGTTTGATATATCTTGTCATAGCGATACGGGCTGCCTCGATCTGGTTTGATGTAATCCAGCTGGGTTCCATAGCTACAATACCGTAATCACCATAAGTAATTTTATTGCCTCTGAGTGCACGACCTTTAAGTCTGCCTCTCATCTGTTTACGTCTTTTGACTCTTTTGGGCATTAACATTACTCAGCGCCTCCTTCCTTTTTCACTGCCTTAACAGGAAGAACCTCTCCCTTATAAATCCAAACTTTAACACCAAGTTTGCCATAAGTTGTATTAGCTTCAGCAAAACCATAGTCGATGTTAGCTCTTAAAGTCTGAAGAGGAATTGTACCATCATGGTAGCTTTCGCTTCTTGCCATTTCAGCTCCGCCAAGACGGCCGCTTACTGTTGTTTTGATACCTTTAGCACCGAATTTCATTGTTCTGCCCATTGCCTGTTTCATGGCACGACGGAATGTAACACGGTTTTCAAGCTGAAGTGCGATGTTTTCAGCAACAAGCTGTGCATCGAGTTCAGGTCTCTTGATTTCTACAATGTTGATGCTTACGTTCTGCTTTGACATCTTCTGAACTTCGTTCTTAAGTTCTTCGATAGCCTGGCCGTTCTTACCGATAACAACACCGGGTTTAGCAGTACTGATGATTATTTTAACTCTGTCGTTTGTTCTTTCGATAGCGATTTTTGAAACGCCTGAACTGTAGAGTTTATTTTTGATGAATTTTCTGATTTTAACGTCTTCAACTAAATAGTTAGCAAACTCTTTCTCAGCATACCATTTTGTATCCCAATCTTTAATTACACCAACTCTTAAGCCGTGTGGATTAACTTTCTGTCCCACTCTCTTTTACCTCCTTATCTCTCATTAAGGATTATGGATATATGACTTGATCTTTTTAAAATTCTATATGCTCTGCCCTGTGCACGAGGACGAATTCTCTTCATTACGGGAGCCTGACCCGCAATAGCATCTTCAACATATAATTTGCTGACATCCATACCCAAGTTATTTTCTGCATTTGCAACTGCCGATTTTAATACTTTAGCGATTACAGCTGAAGCGTATCTGGGTGAATACTCAAGGATAGCTGCTGCTGTTCTAACATCTTTGCCTTTAATCTGGTCTAAAACAATTTTAGCCTTAGAAGCGGGAATGCCTGTATATTTAACCGACGCATGAGGTCTTTTTTCCTGAGTTGCAATGTTTCTTTCTTTTTTTATCTGGCTTCTGTGTCCTTTTGCCATGAACGAAACCCTCCTTCCAAAAACCGATTAACGTACTTTAGATTTCTTTTCAGCGTCCTTACCGTGACCTCTGTATGTTCTTGTTAAAGCGAACTCACCGAGTTTGTGACCAACCATGTCTTCTGTGATGTATACAGGAACATGTTTTCTTCCGTCATGAACTGCGATTGTATGTCCGATCATTTCAGGGAATATAGTAGAACGACGAGACCAAGTTTTAATAACTGTTTTTTCGCCTGCTGCGTTTAATGCATCAACTTTCTTTAAGAGATGCTCATCAGCGAATGGACCTTTTTTAAGTGATCTGGCCATGTGTTTGTCCTCCTTCTTAAACGTTTGCGACAGTTGTTATGCTGCCGCCGATGAATGTTTCCACAGTCTTATGCGGAAATTAAGCATTTCTTCTACGAATGATAAGCTTGTTAGAAGCTTTATGTTTCTTTCTTGTCTTGTAGCCCATTGCAGGTTTACCCCAAGGTGTCATAGGACTGGGACGACCAACAGGTGCTCTACCTTCACCACCACCATGAGGATGGTCATTAGGGTTCATAACAGAACCACGAACTGTAGGTCTGATACCCATGTGGCGTTTTCTACCTGCTTTACCGATTGTTACAAGTTCGTTATCAAGGTTACCTACCTGACCGATTGTAGCTTTGCAATCGATAGGAAGAAGTCTCATTTCGCCTGAAGGAAGTTTAACTGTTGCATATTTGCCTTCCTTAGCCATAAGCTGAGCTACGTTACCTGCTGCACGAACAAGCTGTGCTCCCTTACCGGGTTTCATTTCGATGTTGTGGATGTTAGCACCTACGGGGATAAATCTCATAGGAAGTGCATTACCAACACGAACTTCTGCGTTTTCACCGCTCATTACTGTATCGCCTACTTTAAGGCCAACAGGAGCAATGATATATGATTTAACACCATCAGCATAAACGATGAGTGCGATATTAGCTGTTCTGTTAGGATCGTATTCGATAGCTGTTACCTTTGCAGGGATGCCATCTTTGTTACGTTTGAAATCAACTAATCTGTATTTGATTTTAGCGCCGCCGCCTTTGTGACGAACTGTTATTTTACCCTGAGCGTTTCTTCCTGAGTTTTTCTTAAGATGAACAACTAAGGATTTTTCGGGTGTTGTTTTTGTAATCTCATCAAAAGTTGACACTGTCATGTGTCTTCTGGATGGTGTATAAGGCTTATATCTCTTAATGCCCATTTTTTACACTCCTTTCAATCCGTTCAAAATCTTACACGTTTCCGTGTGTATCTTCTTTATGGTTGCCAATTACATGCCCTGGAAAATTTCAATATCTTTGCTGTCAGCTGTGAGCTTAACGATTGCTTTCTTTCTCTTAGCTGTTTTTCCGTAGATCATGCCTCTTCTTTTATTTTTGCCGTTGTAGTTCATTGTGTGAACTGATTCAACCTTTGTTCCTTCGAACATTTTTTCAACAGCCTGTTTGATCTGAATTTTGTTTGCTTCAGGGTGAACAAGGAATGTGTATTTCTTGTCATCCATGATAGCCATACTGTTTTCTGTAATAACGGGTTTGAGTATAACGTCATAATACTTTAAATCTGCCATTATGCGTACACCTCCTCAATCTTTGCAACAGCCTCTTTTGTAACAACAAGTGTGTTGTACTTAAGAACGTCGTATGTGTTGATTGTATTAACGGAAGCTGTCTTTACCTCCGGGATATTTCTTGCTGAAAGAATGGCGTTTTTGTTGCTGCCTTCCATAACGATAAGAGCTTTTCCGGCATTGATGTTTCCTAAAACCTTAGCCATTTCTTTTGTCTTTACTTCTGCAAGATCAAGGTTTTCGAGAACGATAATCTTGTTTTCAGCAACCTTAGATGTAAGAGCTGACTGTAAAGCAAGTTTCTTAACCTTTTTGTTAAGCTTGAATGAGTAATCTCTGGGCTTGGGAGCAAATACAACGCCGCCGCCTTTCCACTGGGGAGCACGGATTGAACCCTGTCTTGCACGGCCTGTTCCTTTCTGTCTGAAAGGCTTTCTTCCGCCGCCGCTTACTTCAGAACGTGTTTTTGCGCTCTGTGTGCCCTGTCTCTGGTTAGCAAGATACTGTTTAACAGCAAGATGCATAACATGTTCATTTATTTCAACACCGAATACTGCATCGTTGAGTTCGATTTCTCCAACTTCAGCACCACTCATGTTGTATACTTTAACATTTGCCATGTCTATTTCCTCCTTTCGTAAAGTTTATCAAGCCTTTACGCTTTCCTTTATTACGAGTATTGCACCCTTAGCTCCGGGTACAGCGCCTTTGATGAGAATAAGATTCTTATCTGCATCTGCACGAACGATTTCAACATTCTGTAATGTTACATTTACAGCACCCATATGTCCGGGCATTCTCTTACCCTTCTTAACATTGCTGGGAGTAGCTGATGAACCCATAGAACCTGTTACTCTGTGTGATTTTGAACCGTGGCCCATAGGTCCTCTCTGTGCATTGTATCTCTTGATTGTACTTGCGTATCCTTTACCTTTTGATACACCGCTTACATCTACTTTATCGCCTGCTGCGAAGATGTCAGCTTTGATTTCTGCACCGATTTCGTATTCTGCTGAATTCTCAAATCTGAATTCCTTAACAAATTTCTTTAATGATACACCTGCTTTTGCAAAGTGTCCTTTTTTAGGCTTGTTAGCAAGCTTTTCTCTCTGATCAGCAAAGCCGACCTGAACTGCTTCGTAGCCATCATTTTCGACTGTTTTCTTCTGAATTACTGCACAAGGACCTGCTTCAAGAACTGTTACAGGAACAAGGCGGCCGTCTTCAGCGAAAACCTGTGTCATACCGATTTTCTTAGCTATAATAGCCTTTTTCATTTCTTGCACCTCCTGAAATCTACAGCGGATTGCCCTTCTCATCGTAAAGATTTACGGGTAATCATTCTAGTTTAATATAAGTTACTGCTTGTTACTTATATAAAACCATTCGGGTCATTACATGATTTTTAATGTGATATCAACACCAGCCGGTAAGTCAAGACGTGATAAAGCATCAACTGTCTTAGCTGAAGGGCTGAGAATATCAATCAGTCTTTTATGTGTTCTCATTTCGAACTGCTCTCTGGAATCTTTGTACTTATGAACAGCTCTAAGGATTGTAACTACTTCCTTCTTAGTAGGAAGCGGAATAGGTCCGCTGATCTGAGCACCTGTTTTCTTTGCAGTTTCAATAATCTGAGCTGCACTCTGATCGATTAACTTATGATCGTAAGCTTTAAGACTGATTCTGATTTTCTGGTTTGCCATAAAAAAAGTCCCCTCCTTTTCGTACTTTTAGTTTCAGCACGACAAGTGGTGACTGCACACTTATCCGGGTGTATCTCGCAATACGAGACACCAATTTGAAGCATAGCTTCTCCCTTATTAATAGTACAGTGACCTTGTCGCCCGGTTTCATGAACTGGACATCGCTCCTCGGAAAAACCCGCCCGCTTATGTGGTGGCAACCTTCCGTATCAACACTCTATGTCACAACGATTAGATTATATACTATTGGACACCTTTTTGCAAGCTTTTTTTTGTATTTTTTCTTTGAATTTTAACGAATATTTAAAGCGTTTTACCTATATAATTATATATTTTCACCATAAATATACATTTAAAGCTTTTATATGCAGTTTAACGCAATAAAGTTTTAATACATATTAAACAATATGCTATTTGATTTTTTGTAGTTTTTTAAACCGTATATAGACATCTGAAAAATTTGCAAAATAAATCCGCCTGTAAAGACGGATTTAAAATAGATTTTACCGATTTCGATTTAAAACAATGAAAACATCTTCGCCGCCTCGGCTCTTGTTGCCGGTGATGCAGGGTGTAATGTTTCACCGTTGTTCATCTTCTTACTTACTGTCCATGCCATGCCTGTTTTTGCATATTCGGAAATTGCAGCCACATCACTGTATCCTGTTATCTCGGCAGCTACCTCCGGTGAACCGGCATATCTGTAAAGTATGCTTGCGAGCTGTTCAACAGTTACGTAATCATTAGGACCGCATAAGCCGTTTCCGTATCCGGAAATTACTTTATTATTATATGCCCAGATTATGCCCTTTGTATACCACTGTCCATCGGGTACATCTGTGAATATAGCTGAATAGCTTACGTCGGGACTTCCTGCCATTCTGTATATTATTGAAGCGACCATTGCTCTCGTAAGCGGAGTATCGGGAGAGAATGTGTCCTCAGATGTTCCAAGAATAAGCTTCTTATTATATACATCCAATACATAATCATAGCACCACATATTTGCGGTTATATCTTTGAAGGGATTTACCGTAACTACTGTATCCGGTAACGTACTTTCGTCTGACGGTTTCGTTGTTGTACTTGACGAACTGCTTGACGAACCTTCGGATGGTCTTGACGGTTTATTATCTTCGTAGTTATCTCCGGCCTCTTCCCCGTTGTCAAGATTTGTGCCATCGCTTACAACAAAGTCTGTATCTGACGCAAACGCCGGCACTGATGATACTGCCATAATCGACGCTGCCAAAATACATAAAAATCCTTTTTTCATATAAACACCTCCTTTATGTCAAAACGGCCAAAAGCTTGACGCTTTTGGCCGCCCGAAAAATTATTATTCAGCTGCTTTGATGTCTAAAATCTTAGCAAACATTTTAGCTGCTTCTGCACGAAGTGCAACTGAAGTAGGATGAAGCATTGTTCCGACGAGCATATCGTTTTCGCAAGCCCATTCCATAGCATCAACAGCGTAAGGTGTAATGCTGTTAACATCATCATATTCAGCAATCTTGTTTCCGCTTACTTCGGGAGAACCTACATAGCGGTATACAATTGCTGCAAGCTGTTCGATTGTTACATAGTCTTCAGGACCGCACAAGCCGTTTCCGTAACCATATAATACTTCATTATCTGTTGCCCAGATAACTGCATCTGTATACCAAAGACCATCTTCAAGATCATCATATACATTTCTATATGTTACCTCAGGTGAACCGGCATGGCGATAAAGAATAGTAGCAACCATACCTCTTGTCAATCTTGCATACGGAGAAAATTCAGTATCTGATGTTCCTTCCATCAGCTTAGCCTTATAAACCTTTACAACATCGTCATAGAACCAGTCGTTCTCGTCAACATCTATAAAGGGTTCTTCATCAGGCTTTACATATACAGATGAACCTGATCCACCTGCACCGCCTTTAACAGTGATATTTGTGTGCTGCTCAGCAAATGCCGCAACGCCCATAGAAAGTGTTAAAGATGCTGCAATCACAGCTGAAAAAACTCTTTTTGCGTTCTTTTTCATTTCTTATCCACCTTCCTTAGTTCTGTTCGTTGAGAAGAGCTACCTTAGATTCATTTCGGTATGTTACAATGTAATTTCCTTTCTTAAGGTTTTTGATTGTATATTTACCGTGCTTATCTGTCTTTGTTGTTCTTACAACTTCATTTCCTAAATAGTCTGTTCCTGTAAGAGTTACCTTAGCATACTTGATAACACGACCGCTATTGAATCTTACAACACCTGTTACATAGTAGTATTTGTTTAAGAGTGTGTACTTAACCTGAACACTGCCTGTGTAGTTGCCAGCACCGTTTACTGTTGCTGTTGCTGTTCCGGGTTTTAAGTTATCAGCATATTCGATTACGAACTCAGGAATTGAGTAATCAAGGATCTTCTTTGTTACTTTATCGTATACGACAACTTTGTAGCCTTCTTTTTCGGAACCGTCAAGAAGAACCGGTGAACCTGTACAATCAATTTCTACAAGCTTTTCAGGATTATAATCTGTCTGGTTACCGTTTGCATCCTCTAATACTACTACAAATCTGTTAGTGTCGGAAATGTCAGCTGCCTTGATTTCGAATTCAAGCTCAACGGGCTCTGCCTTACAATATTTGTAGCTGCTATATGTAGGATAAGCATATTTCTGTGAAACTGTTACTTTGTATGTTCCGGCATTTAAAGGTAAACCTGCATCGTCAAGCTTAGCATTTTCGCTTACTGCTGTGTATGTTATATCAACAGGGTTAGCTTCTAAATCAACAGCTTCTTTTGTTGCATTGTCTGTTATTGTAATTTCGGGTTTAATTCCCTGACCGTTGTATACATATTCTCCTGTGATAGCTGCCTCAAACTGGTTAAGGTGCCATGCAGCGTCAAGAGTGATGTTTTCTGTTACAGGTGTTGTTGCAACATCGAATGCTGTACCGTCAAGATACCAACCGTCGAATGTGTAACCAACAACTTCTGTATGTGTTGCATCGGGTACTGCATCTGCAGGGATTACATCGCCGTAGTAAATATTGATGGGAACTGTTTCGTTTGTTCCGCCACCAACCATCCAATCCTTAACAATATTGAATGTAATTGTTACGATTGCTCTGTCCCACTTAGCATATACTGTTGTATCTGCTGTTATAGGTGTATTGAAGTCGAAAGGTGTTGTAAGTGCTTCATCAGCAAACCAATTTACGAATACATAACCTACCCTTGTAGGATCTACCTCAGGTCTTGTTGCAAGTCCTTTGTATACAACGTCCTGAGCAGCGATTTCTGAACCGCCGTTTGTATTGAATGTTACGATATAGTGTCTGAGAACCTTAGCGCAGTATGTTACTTCTCCTGTTGCTATTACGCCCTCGATTGTTACAGCTTCCTGACCTGCCTGAACCTTACCGAATTCTTCTACTGTGTACCAGCCAAAGAACTCATCAGTATCTCTAAGCACTACGCCAAGATCTTCTGCTGTAGGTAATTCAACCTTACCATATTCGTCTACTTCGATAGTCTTTGCTCCGATTGTTGCAGCATAGTTATCATTCTCGTAGATCTGGAATGTAATTTCTGCATAATACTTAGCATAGAGTGTTACGCTTTCTTTGATAGGTGAATTGTCATATGGTACTGTAAGGTCTTCGTCAAGGTACCAGCCTCTGAACTTAAGACCGTCTTTAACTGCTTTTCTAACATCATTAACTGCTGTGCCGTAAGGAAGTTTTTCGTGTGTTATTTCGTTACCCTTTGAATCAACAACTAAAGTATCACTGAGATCTGCTACCTTACCGCCGTTTGTAACGTAAGTTACTGTTACACCTGTTATCTCCCAAAGAGCATAAAGTGTAGAGTCTGATTCCATTAAATACTTGTCACGAGGTTTAACAAGTGTATCGGGGTTATCTTTTTCTGTTGTCCAGCCGATTAACTTAGCACCGTCTCTTGAAACCTGTGAATTTGTAAGAAGCTCGCCGTATTCAGCGCCGTAAGCAATACTTCTTGTTTCCTTTGCACCGTCAACAAATACTCCGCCGTTAGGGTCGTAGTTGATTATGTAAGTATTTAATGTCCATTTAGCTGTGATGATTGTATCGTGATATACAGGTGACTCAAAGTCATATGCCCAACCGTCAAATGTATATCCTGTTCTTGTAGGGATTTCAGCAGGCTCTGCTACCTTCTTGCCATAGTTTACGATTACTGTTGAAGGTTCGGGCATATTTTCAGCCTTAACGCCTTCGCCTGCACTGAATGTTACTTTGTAGCCTTCAGAAAGCTTACCATAGAATTCTACCGGTTCTGTTACAGAATATGCGACGATTATATCATCCGGATTAGTATTATCAAATGTATAATCTACAACCTTCTGGATGTTTGCCCATGTTTCTGCATTATACCAGCCATAGAATGCTTTACCGTCGTTTTCATATGTAGCCTTAATTGCCTGAAGATCAATCTCTCCCCCGATAGGTACGAATACTTCGGATACCATAGGTTTGATTGCTAAATCTGTGTATACGTTTAATGTTACTTTTGTAAGAACCTTGCCGTAAAGTGTTGTTTCATCAGCTGTGAATGTCTGTTTTGCAAAATCAACCTTATCTGTGCACTCTTCATCATTGTACCAACCGTCAACTCTGTATTCCTCGCCGTTGATTGTTACTGTAGGTGCAACTGTAGTTTCGCCATATTTAATTATCTGTCTTTCGATTTCTGCAATTACTTCTTTGCTGAGGTCATTTGCGTTTACAAGTTTATAGTTGATTACTATGTCTCTTGCTTCCCATTTAGCAACAAATTCTGTGTCCTCAGTAATAGTGAATGTATCAAGATCGATATCCTCGCCATTTACTGTCCAGCAAACGAACTGATATTTATCTCTTGTTGGAACGCTTAATTCGCCAAGCTTGCTGCCTGAAGCATATAATGTATCGGCAGGCATATTTTCAGCCTTAACGCCAACACCAGCTGAGAATTTAGCTTTAAGCATTTCTGTCTGCATACCGTAGTATGTTGCAGGTGCTGTTACCACATCGCTAACTTCTTTACCTGCAATGTCGTCGAATGTCATATCTTCGCCGGCTGCAACCTGTTCCCAATCAGCCAGTGTATACCAACCGTATGTAGGTGCTTTTGTTGCTAACTTGCCTTCGCCGGTAGAAATCTTAAGAGTTACCCACTCATCAATAACTTCCGGTGTTGTAAAGTCGCCGTTCTTAAAGAGATTTAATGTTACAAGAACATTCCATTTTGCTTTAAGAGTAGTGTCCTTATCAAATGTAGTATCAGCAGATACCTTTGTTGTTCCGTCGTACCAGCCTTCAAGCTGATAGCCTTCTGCTACGTTTTCAACTGCAACATCACCGAAAGGTGTGTCCTTTGTGATTTTCATAGGCTCAAGCTTATCGCCGTGAAGCACGTTTTCAAATGTAAGAGTTACCGCATTTGCATCTGTTACCTTCATAGCAAATAATCTATATGTGCCGTTTGAATATTCAACAGAATCGATATCGTTGAAATCAACTGTAGGTGCTCCGTTTTCAAAAGCAGCTATTCTTGTAGCAAAGTCTTCTGTATAGTTTGCAACCCAAACGGGTCTTGAATACCATTTGTAAACCTTGTCGAATTCTGTTGCAGTAACAGTTCCGTCGAATATAGTATTAAGGTAATCTTCAATATCTTCTCCCTCAGGAATTTCTACTACATCCTTAGCTGTTATTTTGCTGCCTTCAAATGTATCAACGTAGATATTGTATTCAACAGAAATAGTGTAGCATGCCTTGAGAGTGATATCCTCTGTTATAGGTGTACCAAAATCAAATGCTTCATCTGCAACATTGCCCTGTTCGTCTACAACATACCAACCTATGAAATTACGATGTCCCTTATCCGGATCGAGCGGTTTTCCTACTGTTTCGCCATCTTTAACTTCTTTGGTTTTTAATTCATTACCGTTATTTGCATCAAATGTGACTGTGTGTACTTCAGCCCATTTTGCAACGAACTTAAGATTGCTTGTTATTTCTATTCTTGTATCATCATCTATAACTGCTTCACCATGGGCGTTAACAAGTAAGCCTGAAGATGTTGCCGGAAGTGTGGTAAAAAGGTCGCCGCCTGAAGTGTAAATATCCCAACCGTCAAATTTATAGCCTTCTTTTTTCATATTGCTACCGGAAGGAGTATCAATTTGATAACCTGCTACAATATCTTCAGGATCTTTACCGTCTTTGTTGCCCCATTTTCCACCGTCAAAGTCGAATGTTGCCACATAATTAGTCTTTTTGTAGCCTGCATAAAGCTCAAGCTCGCTGTTAACAACGATACTATTGATGTCAGCGATTTCAGTTAAACCGCCTGCAGAATAATCTTCGTACCATTTATCAAATTCATAGCCTTCGATTTCGGGAGCTTCGGGTACTGAACCGCCTTTTTCTACATACTCCTCAAAGTCTGCACCTATAGTTGTGAATGTACCATCTGTATTATATACGCCGGGCTTAATTGTTACTTTATAGGAATCCTTTTCCCATCTTGCAACAAGGTTTGTGTCCTCTGTAAATGCCTGTTTTCCACCGTCAACCTTTGTGTCTGTTCCGTCGATATACCATCCTAAGAAAGTATGGTCCACATACTGCATATAGCTATCTTCAGGAATCCAAACAGTCTTTTCTCCGGGTGTAGCCGTTTTGTTGGGCCATGTAGTATACTCAGTTAAAGCACCTGTTTCATCATTAGTCCAAACAGAACCACCGTTAAGATCGAATGTTACTGTTATAGGGCCGCCGACTTTCCATATTGCTGTGAATGTAGTATCTTCTTCTAAATTATTGTACCAACCGGTATCAACCACAACACCTTTGTCTGTTTCCCAATAGTCAAAAACCATTCCATCGGTACGTTTCATCTGTTCAGCTGTAGGAAGCCAAACTCTTTCGCCCTTAGTTACGGTTGTGGGAATCCATTCATCAAATGTATTACCCGTTTCAAGATCGGTAACTGTACCGCCGTTAAGGTCGAATGTAGCTGTTACCTCTTCATCCTCAACTTCTTCATAAGTCATAGCAATGTAGCCAAGTCTGAGTTTAGCTTTAGTGAACTTATACTCTGTTCCTCTTCCTTTAAGCATCTTTTTAACGTTGCCGTCGTCACCGTTGAAGTACTTGAGTACAAGCTCATCCTCTGCAACATCTGAGTCAATAAGACCCTTATCCTTTAATTCATTATAAATTGCTTCTTCGTCCGGCTTTGTTTTTCCGTCAGGAAATGTAACGTCAAGCTCTTCGTAATCCGATATACCTGTAGCAGTTGTACTATATGCACGGATTTTGTAATTAGCATCAGCCGCAAAAGCAACGCTCGGTACCATTGCCAGAACCATAATCACTGACATTATGATACTGAGAACTCTTTTTCTACTCATCTTAATTCCCCTTTCACAATATATTTTCTAAATTACAGTTATTTTTTAGTATCATCCCACCTTTACCTTATTTCTGTTTGCTAACTATCTGTAAATCAGCTTACTCCAAAGCGTCTTATATTTAAACAAAAGTCTAAATTCATATGCTTTATGATTTGCCAAATATGCACTATAATATTATCATTTTATATCAGTAAAATAAATGTATTCTGCCTAATCGGAAGTTAATCGGCGTAAGTAGGAACTACAATCAGCCTTCTCCTGTCATCATCAAAGCACCTGTTGTTTCTAAGCATTTGTAGTATCCTTATCAGTTATGTATTCTATGTACTTATCTGTATAAGGTCTGTAATTATTTTTACTGATTCTGACCTTTATACCGTTGTCAAGCTCAAATTCATATCTTTTAAAGCTTACTATGCAGTCCATGTTTACGATATAGCTGCTGTGGCATCTCAAAAATCTTGAATCAAGCTGTTTTTCGAGCTTAGACAAATTTCCACGGCAATTAAACACATTGTTGTCGGAAAGATGCAATGTCATATCCTTGTTTATAATGTCTATATACTTTATATCCGAATATGATATGTTATACCTTTTACCCTCATTGTTTTTTATCACAATTCCATGCTTCATATCATCGTTCTTGGATATAAATACAGATAATGTGCGTTCTATTTCGCCTTTACTGTATGGCTTTACAATATACGAAAGTGCCGAGCATTCATATCCCGACTGCCAGTTTTCGGAACTGTCGGCAAGAAAAACAACATCTGTGTCATATTTATCCGCACGCAGTCTTTTTATAAAGGCTATTCCGCTTTGTTCGTCAATTTCTGTCTTAATGAATATTAAGCCATACTTTTTAACAAACAGCTTTCTGTACAAGCTCTTATATGAGTCGGCAATATCAATAACACATTGCCTTTTTTTGCTCTTAACAAAGGCTTTAATAAGTGCACATAATCTGGCAGACATTTCCTTGTCCTTGTCACAGATTATTATATTGTACAATGTGCTTCACCTCCCCCAAAAATCATTCCCCAAAATGTACAAGTTATATATTAATGTACCCTATATTTTACAATAAGCAAAATTTATCTTCAATAATTTCAATGTAAGCGGTCATTTTTTGACGTAAGTGGTCATCTGTTCGATTTTTTCTTGAAAAAGTCAGTAAATCAATTATACTAATATATAAATAGTGATATTTTTGTAGTTATTGGAGGAATTACTTTGAATATAGCTATAATTGACGATCTAAGAGAAGACATTATGCTGACAGAAAAATATATCAGAAATTATTTCACAAATTATCACTCATCAATTAAACCGGATATTGATTTGTATAGTTCCGGAGAAGATTTTCTTGACAGCTTCAAGCCTAATAAATATGAAATAGTATTTATCGATATTTATATGAACGGCATTACCGGAATACAGACGGCAAAGGAGATTTTTAAAGAAGACAAATCCGCATGTATCATATTTCTGACAACAAGCAATGAGCATTATGCCGAAAGCTTTTCCGTACAGGCGGTTTATTATATATTGAAGCCTGTTTCCAAAAACGAGACTGTCTTTAAAGAAGCTCTTGATTTCTGTATGACCCGTCTTGCTTTGGACGATAAGGCACTTGAAATAAAAAACGGTAACTTTTCCGCAAATATATTATTCAAGAACATAATATATATTGAAAGTGAAATTGGGGAAACTTTCTTGCATATCAATAATCATGGGCCGGTTCCTGTTCCGGGAAAGTTCACGGAATATGCTAATAAGCTAAAAAATGATGAGCGTTTTATAGAAATATACAGAAATCTCTATATAAATCTTGACTATGTAAAGAAATTTAAGGACGACACCGTAATACTCAAAAACGATGAGGTTCTGCCGGTTGCCCGAAGAAGAAAAACAGCCGCACTTAACAGCTTTACAGATTACTGTATCTGGAAAGGAGCATCTTCAAAATGAGTTTCTTCCTTTATATAGTTGCGGTTATACTTGTTCATGTTCCCGGCGTTGTTATAAGGCTCGTTCCTTTTTATAACCGTACCGACCATAGGCTGAGAGTAAAGCTTTACGGCTTTTATGCACTATACATACTCATTGAAATAATCGCCTGCATGATAATATATCCTCATCTGAATATGACGCTTACGGAGTTTAAGCTCATATTGATGGTCGGAAATATGGCATTGTTCCTAATCAATGTCTTTTGTATTCACAACGGCTCACAGCAATTATTTATCGGTTGGGTAGCGGCAAGTATTATACAATGTATGTTCAGCATACCTGCGGTTGTCGTTGACCGTTTGTTTCCGACTTCCGCCATGGCAATTCAATGCTTTATATTTGCAGTAGCTCTCGTTATTGAATTTTTGATAATAGCCTATCCGCTGTATAAGAATTTCTGTCCGATGATCAGAACTATGCTCCGGTCATCTGAAAGCTACAACTGGTCACATTCATGGTTGCTGCCATTTTTCATTTATGCATCGTCCTTTGCATACACGCTTTTTTCCGATTGGTCTACATTGGAGCTTGTTGTCGGAAGAATACTCTGTATGATAGCATCAATTCTTTCATTCAAAACGCTGACAGACAGAATAAATGAGTATGAGGAGCGTAATGAATTGCAGCATAACACACACCTTCTCAAGGTTCAGGTTTCTTCAATGAACCAAAATATTGCCAATATTCAGGACAGCCAGAACAGAATAAGAATTCTCAGACACGATATGCGTCACAGAATACAGCTTATGAATACGCTTTTGGCAAATGAAAATTATGAAGAAATAAAAACAATTCTCAGTGAATTAAATACAGAGCTTGATGAAACAGTGATAACCACCTATTGTGTAAATCCTGTGCTTAATGCGGCTATCTCGGCATATGTTGAGCGTGCCAAGGAGGAAGGCTTTTCTGTCAATGTGCATATTTCATTGCCGGATAAGCTTCCGGTCGATGCAACCCAGCTTGCCGTTGCAATATCAAACGCTTTAGATAATGCAATACATGCCGGTATGGCTGAAAACGAGAAAAAGCTTGAATTAATATCAAGCTATAACAGCACCTGCATTACGGTAATCATTAAAAACACATTCAACGGAAATGTAGAAATCGGAGATGACGGTCTTCCCGTTCCAACCAAAAATTCAGACGGAGAGCATGGTATAGGCATACGTTCGATAATTGCCTTTGCCAATGCAAATAATGCCGACTTTACATATTCGGTTGAAAACAATCAATTTATTGTAAGACTTATAATTTGGAATGAATAAAACAAAACCCTATGAGATTTCTCCCATAGGGTTAAATTTTTTAAACAAATCAAATTTGCAAATTTCGGCTTATATCTTAGAGTTCTGCGTTATTCTTAGGGCCGGGTGTTGCAACAATAACCTTTTCGGGTGTCACGATAAGTGCGCCCTTAGCCGTTACCTGTCCCTTGAACATTTCATCAGCCATAGCCTTGAATTTGTCAACGATAGGGCCTTCTGTTATGTACTCGCCTTTACCTTTAACCTGGAATGCTGTCATTCCCTTTGAGCCGCCTGTTGCGATTGTAACATTGCCGTTTGCAGCTACGTTTTTAAGTGTATGGTCAAGGAATACTGCACCAACTGCAAGCTTTCCGTCCTCTGTAACTGCCTTGAAGCCTACAGGAACAACATTTACATCTGCGCCGCTTGTGCCGACCCACCATAAAGGCTCATTGTTTAAAAGTTCTACTACCTTTGCATCAAGTTCTTTCATAATTTATTCCTCCTTAATATTATTGTTTTATCATTTTTATCTATTGCTTCCTTACGTAACTAATAATAATAAATATAATAAATATTTTCAATATATTAAGAAATCTATTAGGTACTAATATTTTTATTAGTTGGTTTTCGTTATTTAATCTTTCGTTATTTAATCTTTCGTTAATCGTTTTTTATTAATTATCTTTCCTTTTAATTATTTCTCTGCTAACGCCATATCACTGTCCCTTTTGTAATCACATTTACAGCACATCGAGTCATAATCCAGCTCATCATGGTATACATAATCCGACCATTCACATATTTTGTACAATATCGGTAATATACTTCTGCCGTTCTTTGTCAGATTATATTCAACTCTCGGTGGCATTTCATTATACTGGATTCTATCAACAATGCCGTCATTTACAAGTTCCTTCAGCGTTGCCGCAAGAACCGTATCAGTTATATTGGTCATTTGTTTTTTTATTTCGCCGTAACGTATATTTTCATTTCTGCTTACCACGCAGATAATTCTTGTTTTCCACTTTCCGCCGAAAACATTCATTGCATATTCCAGCGGACATCGTATATCCTTATCGAGCTTCGGTTTATACATAGCGCCTACCTCCGGTTAAAATCCTTATTTTTATATAATTATAGCACAAAAAAGGCAGTCCGCAAGGACTGCCTTAGAATAAACTATATTATATTCAAAAGTTAAAATTACTCAAGAATTTCAACAACTGAACCAGCGCCTACTGTACGTCCGCCTTCACGGATAGCGAAACGAAGACCCTTTGACATAGCTACATGTGTGATAAGTTCAACTGTCATTTCAACGTTGTCACCAGGCATGCACATTTCTGTTCCTTCAGGAAGTGTGATAACACCTGTAACGTCTGTTGTTCTGAAGTAGAACTGAGGTCTGTAGTTGTTGAAGAAAGGTGTATGACGGCCACCTTCATCTTTGCTTAATACGTAAACCTGAGCTGTGAATTTTGTATGAGGTGTGATTGAACCGGGTTTAGCGAGAACCTGTCCTCTTTCGATTTCGTTTCTCTGGATACCACGAAGAAGGCAACCGATGTTGTCACCAGCCTGAGCCTGATCAAGAAGCTTTCTGAACATTTCAACACCTGTTACAACAACCTTACGGATTTCGTCTGAAAGACCAACGATTTCAACTTCGTCAGATACTTTAACAACGCCGCTTTCAACTCTACCTGTAGCAACTGTACCACGGCCTGTGATTGAGAATACGTCCTCAACAGGCATAAGGAAAGGTTTATCAACGTCACGTTCAGGTACAGGGATATATTCTTCAATAGCGTTGAAGAGGTCGATGATTGTATCTCCCCATTTGCCGTTAGGATCCTGAAGAGCCTGGTAAGCTGAACCTCTGATGATGGGAATATCATCTCCGGGGAATTCATACTCGTTAAGAAGCTCTCTGATTTCCATTTCAACAAGGTCAAGAAGTTCTTCGTCGTCAACCATATCACATTTGTTCATGTATACAACGATGTAAGGAACACCAACCTGACGAGCAAGAAGGATATGCTCTCTTGTCTGAGCCATAGGACCATCTGTTGCAGCAACAACGAGGATAGCACCGTCCATCTGAGCAGCACCTGTGATCATGTTCTTTACATAGTCAGCATGGCCAGGGCAGTCAACGTGAGCGTAATGTCTGTTGGGTGTTTCATACTCAACGTGAGCTGTTGAAATTGTGATACCTCTTTCTCTTTCTTCGGGAGCCTTGTCGATGTTATCGAATGCAACGTCCTCGCCTAAGCCATATCTAGCATGAAGTACGCTTGTGATAGCAGCTGTTAAAGTTGTCTTACCATGGTCAACGTGACCAATAGTACCAATATTCATATGGGGTTTGGTTCTTTCAAATTTCTGCTTTGCCATTTAAAAATTTCCTCCTTATATTTGTTTGTCGAAGAGTTATTAGCAATATTGCCAATCTAAGAAATATTATATTAAAAAACTCTTGTATTTGCAATAACAATTTGTAATCTACTTACAATTAGTTTGCTTTTCTGCCTTCAAGAACTTTTTCCTGAACGCTCTTAGGGCACTGTTCATAATGGTCAACTTCCATTACGTAGTTACCACGACCCTGTGTCTTAGAACGAAGGTCTGTTGAATATCCGAACATCTCTGCAAGAGGAACGAATGAATGAATGATCTGAACGCCGTTTCTTGCTTCCATACCTTCAATACGTCCACGTCTTGAGTTGATATCACCGATAACATCGCCCATGTATTCTTCGGGAACTGTTACAGTAACCTTCATAACGGGCTCGAGAAGTACAGCGTCACCCTTCTTCATAGCTTCCTTGAATGCAAGTGAACCGGCAATCTGGTAAGCCATTTCTGATGAGTCGACATCATGGTATGAACCATCATATACTTCAGCCTTAACACCAACTACGGGGTAACCGCCGAGGATACCGCTCTGCATAGCGTCCTGGATACCTTTATCAATAGCAGGGATGTATTCCTTGGGAATAGCACCGCCGACTACGCTGTTTACGAATTCATAGCAATGTTCGGGATCAGTACCAATAGGATAGAATCTAACCTTACAATGACCGTACTGTCCACGACCGCCTGACTGACGAACAAACTTACCTTCAACGTCTACGTCCTTAAGGAAAGTTTCTCTGTAAGCAACCTGAGGTTTACCTACGTTAGCTTCTACCTTGAATTCACGGAGAAGACGGTCAACGATAATTTCAAGATGAAGCTCGCCCATACCTGAAATGATTGTATCGCCTGTTTCAGGGTTTGTATATGTCTTGAATGTAGGGTCTTCCTCTGCAAGCTTAGCAAGCGCAATACCCATCTTATCTCTGCCTGCCTTTGTTTTAGGCTCGATAGCAACTGAGATAACGGGTTCGGGGAATACCATAGATTCAAGGATAACTTCGTGATCTTCATCACAAAGAGTATCACCTGTTGTAGTGAATTTTAAACCAACAGCAGCAGCGATATCTCCTGAGTAAACTCTTTCGATTTCCTCTCTGTGGTTAGCGTGCATCTGAAGGATACGTCCGATACGCTCTTTCTTAGCCTTAACTGAGTTATATACATAAGAACCTGAATCAAGAGTACCTGAATAAACTCTGAAGAAAGCAAGCTTTCCTACGAAGGGGTCATTCATGATCTTGAATGCAAGTGCTGAGAAAGGCTCTGTATCTGATGAATGTCTTTCAGTTTCTTCGCCTGTTACGGGGTCAACACCCTTGATTGAAGGAATGTCAGTAGGTGCGGGCATGTATTCAACAACACCGTCGAGCATCTTCTGAACACCCTTGTTTCTGTAAGCTGAACCGCAGAATACGGGAACAAGCTCACAAGCGATACAAGCCTTACGAAGTGCAGCCTTAAGCTCTTCTTCTGTAATTTCTTCACCGCCGAGATATTTTTCAAGAAGCTCTTCATCTGTTTCAGAGATAGCTTCAATCATCTTTTCTCTGTATTCTTCTGATACGTCTTTATATTCATCGGGAATTTCTTCCTCGTCAATATCTGTACCTGTCTGGTTTTCGTAGATGTAAGCTTTCATCTTCATAAGGTCGATGATACCTACGAAATCATTTTCAGCACCGATAGGAAGTGTAACAGCTACGGGATTGCAACCAAGTCTGTCAACGATTGACTTCATTGAGCCGAAGAAGTTAGCACCCATAATGTCCATCTTGTTGACAAAGATCATACGAGGTACGTTGTAGTTATCAGCCTGTCTCCAAACAGTTTCTGTCTGGGGCTCAACGCCGCCCTTAGCATCAAGAACACATACTGAACCGTCGAGAACACGGAGTGAACGCTCAACTTCTACAGTGAAGTCAACGTGTCCCGGTGTGTCGATGATGTTGATTCTATGATCTTTCCAGTGGCATGTTGTTGCAGCTGAAGTAATTGTGATACCTCTTTCTTTCTCCTGATCCATCCAGTCCATTGTTGCTGTACCTTCATGGGTATCACCAATTTTGTAGTTACGGCCTGTGTAGAACAAGATACGTTCTGTCAGAGTAGTTTTACCAGCATCGATATGTGCCATAATACCAATATTTCTGGTTCTGGCAAGTGGATACTCTCTCTCTGCCACGTTTATTCCTCCTTTATTTTGTCATGCAGCCATGTGCATGTTCTGCACACAGCTGCCTAATATACTTAATGTCAAATTACCACTTGAAATGTGAGAAAGCTTTGTTTGCTTCTGCCATCTTGTGTGTTTCTTCTTTCTTTTTGCAAGCTCCGCCGGCGTTGTTGATAGCGTCGAGGATTTCGCCCGCAAGACGTTCTTCCATAGTCTTTTCGCCACGTTTTCTGCTGTAAAGTGTGAGCCATCTAAGACCTAATGTACGTCTTCTTTCAGGTCTGATTTCCATAGGTACCTGATATGTTGCACCACCAACACGGCGAGCCTTTACTTCGAGAACAGGCATAATGTTGTTAAGTGCCTCTTCAAAAGCCTCAAGGGGCTCTTTTCCTGTCTTTTCTGCTACTCTGTCAAACGCACCATAAACTATCTTTTCAGCTACACCCTTCTTACCGTCAAGCATGATGCTGTTGATAAGCTTTGTTACAAGTGTGCTTTTGTACATAGGATCAGGTAAAACTTCTCTTTTTGCTACATGTCCTTTTCTTGGCACGATTCTTCCCTCCTTAATAAATATATTCTCTCATCGGTACTCGCACACCCCGAAGGTGTACGTCCATGCCTAATACTCAATATATAAATGCAATACGCAGAATGTATTGTCGTATAAGGCATTACTTAATAAATCAAATTAATTACTTCTTACCAGCCTTGGGACGCTTAGCGCCGTATTTTGAACGAGACTGCATTCTGTTAGCAACACCTGCTGTATCAAGTGTACCTCTAACGATATGGTAACGAACACCGGGTAAGTCTTTTACTCTACCGCCTCTGATAAGAACAACGCTATGTTCCTGAAGGTTGTGACCTTCACCGGGGATATAAGCTGTAACTTCGATACCGTTTGTAAGACGAACTCTGGCAATCTTTCTTAAAGCTGAGTTAGGCTTTTTAGGTGTAGATGTTTTAACAGCTGTACAAACACCACGACGCTGGGGGCAAGAAATGTCTGTTGCCTTCTTCTGAAGAGAGTTAAGACCTTTCTGGAGAGCAGGAGCAGTTGATTTCTTCTCTACTGTCTGTCTGCCTTTTCTAACTAACTGATTAAATGTTGGCATTATAGTGCACCTCCTTATAAAATTAATACTTTTCTGCCATTGCAAATCTTTTTGCATTTAATATCCGAAAGCACGCACTTCACCTGTTTTCAGACACCGTATTAGTCTATCATTTAAGTAATTAAATGTCAATACAATTTCGACTTTTTTTGAAAACCTCTTTATTTCTTAATAAATTAGTGTTTCCGGACTTCTTTTTTCTTTTTTTACATTATATATACCGGTTCTTTCCGTCACCCGTTTACAAACGGTTATTATTGTCAGTTGAAATCAAATTTATTCATACTGCATTTTTATATATAACCTATTGGTTTGATAGATTTTGTAATTTCAAACTTTTGGGCATATTATACGTAAAAAATTCAAGTTAAGTCAAAATCACAACGGAAATTGACCTTCTTTCGCTCAAAAACATAATATGTACACTGTTTTGCTACGGAGGACACGGTATAGCTTTAAGTCCGAAAATATACAAATTGACCACATAAATGGCCCTACAAATTGCAATGTATTGTGTTAATTTGTATACTTTTTTATGATAATCAAGCATTATTTTACATTTTCCCCCATATCCAATACTCATTTGGTAATAAAGCATAAAAATAGGTTGTATTTTTTGCAGTACCTATGATTAATTTTTATACCGATTGTTTATATTAAGAAACATTGTCCATGATATAAAGACAATATAGCTTTTTACTCTGTTTTTAGTGCGTGAGTGAAAAACTTTCGGTAATTTAGTTTATTTACTAAAAAAATTTAATTAAGTATAATATAGACAAATAAAACGATAACTTAATAAACGGAGGTATTAATAATGATTTCACTTGAAATGCTTTACGACGCCAAAAATGTTTTAAAAGACATCGTAAGACTCACACCACTCTCACCCGCACCCGGAATCGGTGACGGTATCTACATTAAATCAGAAAATCTTCAGCTTACAGGTTCTTTCAAATTAAGAGGTGCTTCTTACAAAATCCACTCTCTTACTGAAGAAGAAAAAGCTAAAGGTGTTATTGCATGCTCAGCAGGAAACCATGCTCAGGGCGTTGCTCTTTCAGCAACAATGAGCGGTATCAAATCAATCATCTGTATGCCAGCAGGCGCTCCCCTTGCTAAGGTAGAGGCTACAAAGAACTACGGCGCAGAGGTTGTTCTTGTTCCCGGCGTATATGATGACGCATATGCAAAGGCTGTTGAACTCACAAACGAGCATGGCTATACATTCGCTCATCCCTTCAATGACGAAAGAGTAATCGCAGGACAGGGTACTATCGGTCTTGAAATTCTTGAACAGCTTCCCGATGTTGACCAGATCGTTGTTCCCATCGGTGGCGGCGGACTTATCAGCGGTATTTCATTCGCAGTTAAGTCAATCAAGCCCAGCTGCAAGATCATCGGTGTTCAGGCAGCAGGTGCTCCCAGTATGTATGTTTCTCGTCAGAACGGCGAGCCTACAGAGCTTGAATCAGTATCAACTATCGCTGACGGTATCGCTGTTAAGAAACCCGGCGATCTTACATATGAGCTTTGCAGCAAATATGTTGATGAAATCGTAACAGTTTCAGAGGACGAAATCGCTTCTGCTATCCTTAAGCTTATGGAAGCTCAGAAGACTGTTGCAGAAGGCGCAGGTGCTGTTCCCGTTGCTGCTGTTATGTTCGGAAAGGTTAAGACAGAAGGCAAGAAGACAGTTTGTGTTGTATCAGGCGGTAACGTAGACGTAACAACACTTTCAAGAATTATCACAAAGGGTCTTTCAAAATCAGGTAGAATGTGCGAAATCACAACTAAGGTTCTTGATAAACCCGGTCAGCTCATCAACCTTCTTGACATTGTATCAAAGACAGGTGCTAACATCATCAGAGTTAACCATTCAAGAGAAGCTAAGCTTTCAGACGTTACACACTGCGTAGTAACAATGGCTCTTGAAACAAGAAATCCCGAGCACGTTGAAGAAATCAGAAAAGCTCTCGTAGCCGGTGGATATGAAATCATTGAATAAAAACATTAACTAAAAACATACATTATATTATTAAGGAGGAAAGGCTGTAATTGGTATACAGTTACAGCCATATAAATATGGGAAACGAAAATAAGAAAAAACTTGGCTTACTGCCTAAACTAATTATTGCTATCGTATTAGGTATCGTAGTCGGTAACATTGCTAAAGCAGTAAACTTACCTATTATCATTGAACTTGGTGCAACATACAACAGTATCTTCGGTAACTTCATAAGCTTCTGTATTCCGCTTATCATTATCGGCTTTGTTGTTCCCGGTATCGCAGACCTCGGAGAAGGCGCCGGAAAAACTCTTGCTATCACAGCTCTTGTAGCTTATGTTTCAACAATCATTGCAGGTTCATTTGCATTCTGCGTTGACAAGGCTGTATTTCCTTCATTCCTTAAGGTTGGTTCAATCGTTCTTGACAATGCTGCTAACGCAGAAGAAACAATGCTTTCAGGACTTTTCACAATCGAAATGCCTCCTGTCATGGGCGTTATGACAGCTCTTCTTATGGCTTTCATCTTAGGTCTTGGTATTTCAATAACACAGAGCAACAACCTTAAGACAGTATTCCACGAGTTCGCTAACATCGTTGAAAAGCTCGTAGGCAGCATCATTATTCCTCTCTTACCTATCCATGTTTACGGTATCTTCGCTAACATGACATACACAGGTACAGTAGTAGAAATTATGTCAGTATTCATCAAGGTATTTGCACTTATCATTGTAATGCATATTATCATTATCTTATTCCAGTACTTCATCGCCGGTACAGTTTCAAAGAAGAATCCTTTAAAACTTGTAAAGAACATGATTCCTGCTTATGTAACAGCTATCGGTACACAGTCATCAGCTGCAACAATCCCCGTAACAGTTGAGCAGACAAAGAAAAACGGTGTTAGTGCTAAAATTGCTGAATTCGTTTGCCCTCTTTGTGCAACAATTCATCTTTCAGGTTCAACAATCACACTTACAAGCTGTGCAATCGCTATCATGATGCTTAACGGCTGGGAAGTAAGCTTCATGCAGATGCTTCCTTTCATCCTTATGCTTGGTATAACAATGGTTGCAGCTCCCGGTGTTCCCGGTGGTGCTGTTATGGCAGCTCTCGGTATTCTTGAATCAATGCTTGGCTTCAACGAGCCTATGCTTACACTTATGATTGCTCTTTACATCGCACAGGACAGCTTCGGAACAGCTTGTAACGTAACAGGCGACGGTGCTATTGCAGTATTCATGGATGCAATCACAGGCAAAAAAGAAAAACAGGCTAACTAATTAATACAACAATAATCTCTTAAAAAGGCAATCCGAAAAATCGGATTGCCTTTCTCCTTTTTTGCAAAACACCTAATGGCTTTGCCCTTAAACCCACAAGCCTTTAAAATTGTCAGAACTTTGCTATGCAAAGCTGCCTGTGGCAGCCGCATCATATTCAGAACTTTGCTTCGCAAAGCGGTCTGCGACCGCCGCATCATGGTCAAAGCATTTTGCTACGCAAAACGGTCTGCGACCGCCCCGTTTTCTTCGGGGTGCATACTTTGCGGTTCATTAGCGTCAGCGGTCTTCGCTGTTTTTGACTGCCCCGTTTTTCTTCGGGGTGCATACTTTGCGGTTCATTGCTTGACCTAAATTTTATTGAAAATCATTTTAACAAATGATTTTCGGACACTGACTATTTATTTTTCCAAAACTACATTCAAAGAATGTAGTTAATCAAAGTTTGGATTGAACCTTTTCAAAGGTTCATAGGGTTTGGGGCAAAGCCCCAAGGTTTGTTCCTTTATACTTACGCTCTCTCCCATTTGCCGTCTGCGTTCTTCTCCAGCACCGGCTCATAGCAGTTGGTGTTTCGGTATACCGCTATCATTTCCGTGTCCTCATCAAGCTGAATTGTGTACTCGTCCTTAGCCCCTATAGTACCGTTAAAGCCTCCGAAGGCATAATATCCGTCCAGATAAAGATGACCACCATGCTGCTGACATTCAGCCACTTTTCTTATATGTCCGGAAGATGTCTCAACCTTGATCGTCATTTCCGTTCCGTCAGTCGAAACCGAATAATCGGTAATATCCGCATTCCCGTTTTTAAAATATCCCGGTGCGATAATGCACACTCCTGCCAGTATTATAATAACCGCCGATATGGTCAATTTACGTCTTTTCATATAATCATCTCCCGTAATATAGTCTTTTTTCAATCATAGCATATTACCTTTCTAAACGCAAACAGACATAAAAATAAGCTGCCTGCATAGCAGACAGCCCTATAATGTAAACATAATTATTTTGTACAGCGGAAGGTATTAGGAAACAAAGAGTTTCCTAAGTGGAATCCATACTGTCATGACTTTTGCTTTGAAAAAGCAAAAGCGGCTTTGCCGCCGCACTGTCTTGTGCGGTCAATAGACGGGATTCACTCCCGTCGAGGAGAATAGCGAGTTTCAAGGCTTTTTTAGCCGATGGAATGAGCTATTCATGCTTCTGTTTAAACAAGTCGAAATCCTGATTTCGACTTAGGTGTCGATACGACACCTTTAAGCTTATTCTTCTGTTGTTGTAACAGGTTCTTCATTAGGTTCGGCATTTTCTTCAACGTCAATGTCGTCCTCGGCATAGATGTCGTCTTCCTCACCGGAATCAATTTCAACATTTCTGTATCTTGCCATACCTGTACCGGCAGGAATAGGCTGACCGATGATAACGTTTTCTTTAAGACCGTTAAGAGGATCGACCTTGCCCTTGATAGCAGCTTCTGTAAGAACTCTTGTTGTTTCCTGGAATGAAGCGGCTGAAAGGAAGGAATCTGTAGCAAGTGATGCCTTTGTGATACCGAGAAGAACTCTTGTGCCTTTTGCAGGCTCTTTGCCTTCTGCCTCAAGTGCTTCATTTGTGTTTTCAAATGTAAGCCAGTCTACAAGGCTTCCGGGAAGGAAATCTGTATCACCGATTTCTTCAATCTTAACTCTCTTAAGCATCTGACGAACGATAACCTCGATATGCTTATCGTTGATTTCAACACCCTGTAATCTGTAAACTCGCTGAACCTCCTGGATCATGTAATCCTGAACGCCTCTGAGTCCCTTAATCTTAAGAATGTCATGAGGATTTACAGAACCTTCTGTAATCTCGTCACCGGCTTCGATTACGTCGCCGTCATATACCTTGATTCTTGAGCCGTAAGGTATAAGGTAATCCTTAACCTCGCCTGTTTCGTTGTTTGTGATTGTAACCTCACGTTTTTTCTTATTATCTGTAACTGATACAGTACCGCCGAATTCTGAGATGATGGCAAGTCCCTTAGGCTTTCTTGCCTCGAAAAGCTCCTCAACTCGAGGAAGACCCTGTGTGATGTCGTCTCCGGCAATACCACCGGTATGGAATGTACGCATTGTAAGCTGTGTACCGGGCTCACCGATTGACTGAGCGGCAATGATACCAACCGATTCACCGATTCTTACCGAACGGCCGCTTGCCATGTTTGCGCCGTAGCACTTAGCACAAATACCGATGTTTGAACGGCATGTAAGAACTGTTCTTATAAGAACGCTCTTAATTCCGGCCTTCTCAACCTTTTCTGCCATATCGGGAGTAATCATTGTGTCGGCAGGAACAATAATCTCGCCTGTTTCGGGATCTACAATATCTTTGACTGACCAACGGCCTCTTAATCTGTCCTGAAGACTTTCGATAACTTCGTTTCCGTCAACGAAAGCACTTACCCAAAGACCGGGTGCTTCCTTGCCTTCCGGTGTACAATCCCATTCACGGATAATAATATCCTGTGAAACGTCAACAAGACGTCTTGTAAGATAACCTGAGTCGGCTGTACGGAGAGCTGTATCTGTAAGACCTTTACGAGCACCATGAGCGGAAATGAAGTACTCAAGAACCGAAAGACCTTCACGGAAGTTAGACTTGATAGGGAGCTCGATGATACCACCCGAAGGGTTAGCCATAAGTCCTCGCATACCTGCAAGCTGTTTAATCTGGCTGTTAGAACCACGGGCACCAGAGTTAGCCATCATGAAGATGTTGTTGTATTTACCAAGACCTGCAAGAAGTGCATCTGTAATCTTGTCGTTGGCAATGTTCCATGTTTCGATAACCTTGTTATGACGTTCATCGTCTGTCATGAAACCACGTTTATATTTCTTTGTAATCTTTTCAACCATTTCCTCGGCTTCGGCAAGGTATTCCTTCTTCTGCTTAGGAATTTCCATATCGGAAATTGAAACTGTAAGTGCTGCCTTTGTTGAATACTTGTAACCGAGTGATTTAATCTTGTCAAGCATATCGGCTGTTTCGGTAGCACCACGCTTATTGATACATTTGTTGATAATCTTTCCGATACCCTTCTTATCAACAAGGAAATCTATTTCATATCTGAACTTATCCTCGTCCTTTGTTCTGTCTACATAGCCAAGGCACTGGGGAATAGCTTCGTTGAATATAATTCTTCCGACTGTCGTTACAACTACTCTTGTTTCTTCAACACCGTCAAATGTAAGTGTTCTTCTTACCTTAACAGGCTCATGGAGAGAAACCTCATGGTTTTCGTATGCAAGAATAGCCTCTCTTTCATCTCTGTAAAGCTTATACTGAAGGTATTTAACGGGATTGCCGTCACCGTCAAGTATAGGGTTGCCGTCTGCATCTGTTTCGATAACCTCTTTAACAAGCTCCTCCTTGCAGAGTGTAAGATAGTACATACCGAGGATCATATCCTGTGTAGGTACTGTTACGGGAGCACCGTCCGAAGGCTTGAGAAGGTTATTGGGTGAAAGAAGAAGGAAACGGCATTCTGCCTGTGCCTCAACAGAAAGAGGAACATGGACAGCCATCTGGTCACCGTCGAAGTCAGCGTTGTATGCTGTACATACGAGCGGATGAAGCTTAATTGCACGGCCTTCAACAAGTACAGGCTCAAATGCCTGGATACCAAGTCTATGAAGTGTCGGTGCACGGTTAAGCATAACCGGATGCTCTTTGATAACGTCTTCAAGGACGTCCCAGACCTCTGTCTGGAGTCTTTCAATCATTCTCTTTGCAGACTTAACATTGTGTGCAAGTCCCTTTTCAACAAGCTGCTTCATAACGAAGGGCTTGAAAAGCTCGATAGCCATTTCCTTAGGAAGACCGCACTGGAAAATCTTAAGCTCAGGGCCTACAACGATAACCGAACGTCCCGAATAGTCAACACGTTTACCGAGAAGGTTCTGACGGAAACGTCCCTGTTTACCCTTAAGCATATCGGAAAGTGACTTAAGGGGTCTGTTTCCGGGGCCTGTTACAGGTCTGCCTCTACGGCCGTTGTCGATAAGTGCGTCAACTGCCTCCTGAAGCATTCTCTTTTCGTTTCTTACGATAATATCGGGAGCACCGAGCTCGAGAAGTCTTTTAAGACGGTTATTTCTGTTTATAACTCTTCTGTAAAGGTCGTTAAGGTCGCTTGTTGCAAAACGTCCGCCGTCGAGCTGGACCATAGGTCTGATGTCGGGAGGAATAACCGGTACTGCATCAAGAATCATCCATTCGGGCTTGTTGCCTGAAAGTCTGAATGACTCAACAACCTCAAGTCTTTTGATTATTCTGATTTTTTTCTGGCCTGTTGTGTTGGCAAGCTGCTTCTTAAGCTCTTCTGAGTCTTTTTCAAGGTCGATAGCGCAGAGAAGCTCCTTGATAGCCTCGGCACCCATTCCTACACGGAATGTGTCGCCGTACTTTTCAAGCATATCTTTATATTCTCTCTCTGAAAGAAGGTCCTTTTCGTGAAGACCTGTGTCGCCCGGATCAAGAACAACATAGCTTCCGAAATAGAGTACCTTTTCAAGAGCCTTTGGTGACATTGAAAGGATAAGTCCCATACGGCTGGGAATACCTTTGAAATACCATATATGTGATACAGGTGCGGCAAGCTCAATGTGTCCCATACGTTCACGTCTTACCTTTGATTTTGTAACCTCAACGCCGCATCGGTCACAAACAACACCTTTGTATCTTATTCTTTTATATTTACCGCAGTGGCACTCCCAGTCCTTTGTAGGTCCAAATATTCTTTCGCAGAAAAGACCGTCTCTTTCGGGCTTAAGAGTTCTGTAATTTATTGTTTCGGGTTTCTTTACTTCACCATGACTCCATTCACGAATCTTTTCCGGAGAAGCCAAGCCGATTTTAATTGAATCAAATACTATGTCATGCTCTGTATTCTGCTGCATTTAACATTCTCCCTTCTTAGTTCTCGTCATCAAGTCCGTCGAAATCTCCTTCTAAATCATCTTCATAGTCGAAATCATCTTCATGGTCGGAACTGTTTCCGAAAATCATATCAATGGCGTCATTAAGGTTGCCTTCTTCCTCTGTATAACCGTCGGAATTTTTGTTAATATCGTTTACAACCTGCATATCAAGGTTTTCGCCTATTTCGTCATCATCAATGGATTCCTTAATTTCAACCTCTGTTGAGTCGGCTCTGAGAACTTTAATATCAAGGGCAAGTGACTGAAGCTCCTTAAGGAGAACCTTGAATGATTCGGGAACTCCGGGTTCAGGAATATTTTCACCCTTAACTATTGATTCGTATGTCTTAACACGTCCTACAACATCGTCCGATTTAACCGTAAGGATTTCCTGAAGTGTGTATGCTGCACCGTAAGCCTCGAGTGCCCAAACCTCCATCTCACCGAAACGCTGGCCGCCGAACTGTGCTTTACCGCCGAGAGGCTGCTGTGTAACAAGTGAGTAAGGACCTGTTGAACGTGCATGGATTTTATCATCAACAAGATGATGGAGCTTCAAGTAGTGCATGAAGCCGATTGTAACTCTGTTGTCGAAGGGCTCGCCCGTACGTCCGTCACGAAGCTGAACCTTACCGTCACGACTGAGCTTAACTCCCTTCCACTCTGCTCTGTGATCTCTGTTTTCATAGAGCTCATCATATATATCACCCTGAAGGAGAGGCTTCCATTTTTCGGAGAATTCCTCCCATTCGGTATTAACGTAATCGTTTGCCATTTCAAGTGTATCCATGATGTCAACCTCGTCAGCACCGTCGAATACAGGTGTAGAAATCTTCCAGCCGAGAGCCTTAGCCGCAAGTGAAAGATGTGTTTCAAGGACCTGACCGATATTCATACGAGAAGGAATACCAAGGGGATTAAGAACTATATCGAGAGGACGGCCGTTTTCAAGGAAAGGCATATCCTCAACGGGAAGAACTCTCGAAACAACACCCTTGTTACCATGACGTCCGGCCATCTTGTCACCAACGGAAATCTTACGTTTCTGTGCAATATATACACGGACAAGCTGATTTACGCCGGGGCCGATGTCGTCGCCGTTTTCTCTTGTAAATATCTTAACGTCAACAATGATACCGGATTCACCGTGAGGAACTCTGAGTGATGTATCTCTGACCTCTCTTGCCTTCTCGCCGAAGATTGCACGGAGAAGTCTTTCCTCTGCCGTAAGCTCTGTTTCACCCTTAGGTGTAACCTTACCTACAAGTATATCGTTCGAACGAACCTCTGCACCTACACGGATAATACCTCTTTCGTCAAGGTCACGGAGTGCGTCCTCGCCTACGTTAGGAATATCTCTTGTAATTTCTTCGGGTCCGAGCTTTGTATCTCTTGCTTCTGCTTCAAATTCTTCAATATGAACAGATGTGTAAACGTCCTCCTGAACGAGCTTTTCGCTGAGAAGAACGGCGTCCTCGTAGTTATAACCTTCCCATGTCATGAAACCGATAAGAGGATTTTTACCGAGAGCAAGCTCTCCGTTGCTTGTTGATGCACCGTCCGCAATAATACGTCCTGCTTCAACTCTTTCACCCTTATTTACAATAGGTCTCTGGTTAAGACATGTTCCCTGGTTACTTCTCTGGAACTTGATAAGATGATATACATCTCTCTGTCCTTCGTCGTTTTTGATAACAATTTCGTTTGCGCTGAGCTTTTCAACAACGCCGCCTTTTTTAGCAACAATGGCGATACCTGAGTCCTTTGCTGCCTTGTATTCCATACCTGTTCCTACGATAGGAGAATCCGTTGTAAGAAGAGGCACAGCCTG
Source organism: Anaerotignum sp. MSJ-24 (assembly GCF_018918145.1). GTDB lineage: Bacteria > Bacillota > Clostridia > Lachnospirales > Anaerotignaceae > Metalachnospira. Next base: position 115,533 of record NZ_JAHLPX010000011.1, on the reverse strand, counting down.
ACGCTGCATGTTAGATCCCATGAGCGCACGGTTAGCATCGTCGTTTTCAAGGAAAGGAATAAGCGCAGTAGCAACGGAAACCATCTGCTTGGGCGAAACGTCCATAAGCTGAACTTCCGTTCTGTCTACTTCGATAATATCGTCACGATGACGTCCTGTAACCTTCTTATGTGCAAAATGTCCATCGGGAAGAAGAGGCTCGTTGGCCTGAACTACGTTGTAGTTTTCCTCTTCATCGGCTGTAACATATCTTACTTCGTCTGTAACAACGGGCTCACCGTTTTCGTCCTTAACGATTACTCTGTAAGGAGCTTCGATAAAGCCGTATTCATTGATTCTTGCGAATGTTGCAAGTGAGTTGATAAGACCGATGTTAGGACCTTCGGGTGTCTCGATGGGGCACATTCTTCCGTAATGTGATGAATGTACGTCACGAACCTCGAATCCGGCTCTTTCTCTTGAAAGACCGCCCGGGCCGAGTGCCGAAAGACGACGCTTATGTGTAAGCTCGGAAAGCGGATTGTTCTGGTCCATGAACTGTGAAAGCTGTGAGCTTCCGAAGAACTCCTTAATTGCGGCAGTTACAGGTCTTACATTGATAAGTGCCTGAGGTGTTGCATTCTCCATATCCTGGATTGTCATACGCTCACGAACAACTCTTTCCATTCTTGAAAGACCTATTCTGAACTGGTTCTGGAGAAGCTCGCCTACCGAACGGATACGTCTGTTTCCGAGGTGGTCAATATCGTCCACATTGCCATAGCCATAGTCAAGGTGCATTACATAGTTGATAGAAGCCATAATGTCCTCAACTGTGATATGGATAGGAATAAGCTCATGGTGTTTAGCCTTAACGGCAGCCTTGATTTCGTCTGCGTTTTCGCAGCTTTCAAGTATTTCGCAAAGAACAGGATAGTAAACCTTTTCCTTAACGCCGAGCTCCTGAGCCGTAAGACCGTATTCAGCAACGAAAGGCTCGATGGAAACCGCTCTGTTTGAAAGGATTTTGATTTCTCTGCCTTCTTCGTTTCTGATAATGATTCCGGCAACACCTGTATCCTGGATTGTTTCAAGAATAGCCTGTGAAAGCACTGTGCCTTCCTCTGCAACGATTTCGCCTGTCATAGGATCAACAACAGCCTCTGCAAGCACAGCACCGCTTACTCTTGTCTTGAGAGCAAGCTTTTTATTGAATTTGTATCTACCAACCTTTGCAAGGTCATATCTCTTGGGATCGAAGAACATACCTCTGAGAAGGCTCTCTGAGCTTTCTACTGTGGGAGGCTCGCCGGGACGAAGCTTTTTATAAAGCTCAACAAGACCTTCTTCATAGCTCTTGCTTACGTCCTTTTCGATTGTAGCAAGGATTTTGGGTTCTTCACCGAAAAGTTCGATGATTTCCGCATCGGAGCTTACTCCGAGTGCTCTTATGAGAACAGTAACGGGAACCTTTCTTGTTCTGTCCACACGAACGCTGAATACATCGTTTGAATCTGTTTCATATTCAAGCCATGCGCCTCTGTTGGGGATAACCGTTGATGAAAGAAGCTTTTTACCAAGCTTATCAAATTCCGATGCGTAATAAATACCGGGTGATCTTACGAGCTGGCTGACGATAACTCGTTCAGCACCGTTGATTATGAATGTGCCGGTATCTGTCATAAGAGGGAAATCGCCCATGAATATTTCCTGATCCTTGATTTCCTCTGTTTCTTTATTAATAAGTCTTGCTCTTACCTTGAGTGCAGCAGCATATGTTGCATCTCTTTCCTTACACTCTTCAAGTGAATACTTGGGTGTTGAATCAAGTGTAAAGTCAGTGAACTCAAGCATAAGGTTTCCGTTGAAGTCTGTAATAGGAGAAACATCCTCAAACACTTCCTGAAGGCCTTCGTCAAGGAACCATTTGTAGCTGTTCTTCTGGACTTCAAGAAGATTCGGCATTTCAAGAACTTCTTTAATTCTTGAATAGCTTTTTCTTTTCATCTCGCCCATTTGAGCCGAGTGAATTCTGTTTTTTTCCATAAAGCCACCCCTTAAAAATGATAGACGCTAACAAGTAAAAATCTCATATAAAAAAAGTAAGAACTGCCCGAACAAAGTCAACACAATTACCTCCCAACCTTTGATCAGCCGGAGGTAAAAAGTTCACAAAATTCAGGAAATTCTATCCCAAAAATTACAAAACACAGATTTTAGGTCTATGTTTTTATATATAATTGACATAAATTCTTGATAATATATCAAAAATTTTGTTTGATACCGCAAAAATATTTTTTGTCAATCTTATTTTCATTACTTTTACTAATTAATTATCTTGAAATGGATAATCAGTTGTGCTATAATGATTATGTTCGTAAAGACAAACACACTTTATTGGCAAGTTTAATAATAATATCATAAAAACCTTTGTTTGTCAATGCTTACAGGAGAAACCTCCTGTTATTTTTTTGCTCAAAAACAAACGGCCTGTCCGAAAAACCGGATAAGCCGTTAAGGTGTTAATCTCCTATTGTGTTTGTCAATTTTCCTATTTTCTCTATTTCGCACTCCACAACGTCACCCTTTTTGAGGAATGTAGGCGGTGTCATTCCCATTCCTACTCCGGCAGGTGTTCCTGTCGCTATTATTGTTCCGGCTTTTAATGTTATTCCGGCACTCAATTCGCTTACTATGTGGTCAATGTCCGTTATCATCATATCGGTATTGCTATTCTGTCTTAATTCTCCGTTTACCTTTGATGTAATTTTGAGTGCAGGCGGATATTCCACCTCATCGGCGGTCAAAATGCAAGGTCCCATTGGAGTAAATCCGTCAAGACTCTTTCCGAAATACCACTGCTTATGTGCAGTTTGTACATTTCTCGCACTTACATCGTTTATAACCGTATATCCGAATATATATTTATGTACATCCTCCGGCGCTACGTTCTTCGCGTCCTTCGCAAGTATAACTCCCAGCTCGGATTCATAATCAAGGCTGTCTACTATATTAAAATGTCCGCTTATCACATCGCCATCTGCCGGAGCTTCGTTTACTCGTTTAGAAAAATATATGGGATAAGGTCTTTCTCCGCCGAAAGCCTCATTGTGGAATCTTGCTGACTCCTTTGCGTGCTCCGTATAATTTATTCCGAGGCAGATAACGTCCTGTCTTGGATTTGGTATAGGTGCTTTTTTGATTACATCTGCAAAGCAGATTGCCTCACTCTCGTTTATGCCTTCCGCAAGCTTATTGAATAAGCCTTCATCATAGCTGTCAATAAGCTCATTCATGGAAGAATATCCTTTTATAGGATATACCTTTGTTTCGTCCTTGCTCAGCACGCCGATCTGCTGAACTCCGTTATACTCAAATGTAATAAGCTTCATAATTTATCCCCCTTATTGTTTTCTTTCATAATACCATATTCTTTATTGCAGAACAATATTTATTTTAATTCACTATACGGCAACAGCTCCGCTCTTATAAAATATCCTCTGTCGTGCTTGCATACGGGACAAATCTCCGGCACCTCCGTACCTGTATATACATACCCACAATTAAGGCACACAAAGCCGGTACTTATATCGGAAACAAATAGCCTGTTTTCCTTAACAAGATCAGCAAAATATCGAAATCTGTCGCCATGTGTTTTCTCTATCGCCGCAATATTTTTGAAGGTCTGTGCCACACCGATAAAGCCTTCCTGCTCCGCAATATCCGCAAAGCTCTTATACACATCGTCATATTCCTGATATTCATTATGTGCCGCCGCATTGAGAAGGCTGTAAGCATCGTCATATATTTCAACAGGATAGCCGCCGTCAATATACATTGTCGAACCGTTGCTCTCCTTCAGAAAGTCATAAAATACCTTCGCATGGGCCAGCTCCTGCGATGCCGTAAACTGAAAAACCGCCTCAATGCAGTGCAGCTTGTTCTTGTGAGCAGATTTGGCCGCAAAGGTATATCGGTTTCTCGCCTGGCTTTCTCCGGCAAAGGCACGCATAAGGTTCTCCTCTGTCTGCGTTCCCTTAAGGCTTTGTATGCCGCTTGTTTCTTTGGATAATGTAATCATATGAAAGCTCCCTTCGATAATTTTATTTTAGTATTAATCGAAAAAGATGTAATTATTCATCTTAAACAGTATGTATAAGTATAAATATGTAATAACTATCGAATTGATTTTGAAACTGACTAATGATAAAATCATATTAAATAGGAGTGATATTTTGACTGACTCAGCGGTAAACACAGGTATAAAAAGCATTGTTATAAACGAACTTATTAACCTTGCAAAAAACATAATATAGAAAAATTGATACTTTTCGGTTCTCGGGCAAGAGGAACCTTTTATGAAAAAAGCGATATAGACATTGCCATTTCCGGCGGTGATAAAACCTCTTTTTCTTTTGATGTAAACGAAAATGTTTCAACATTACTCGAATTTGATATTATTGACCTTGATAAGAATATACAGAAAAAATTAAGAGCTTCCATAGAAAAGGATGGCATCGTTATTTATGAAAAAATTTGAAAACTATTGCTTAAATTTGAAAGTTCTTGCCAAAGCCAAAAATGAAGACTTAAATAACGAATTTATTGTCGGCGGTATAATATATAAATTCTTTGTTCAGTTCGAACTCGGTTGGAAAGTCCTAAAGGAATTGATAAAATACGAAGGCAAAAGCATTGCAAACTCCGGTTCTCCGAGAGCGATAATAAAAGCCGCATATTCCATATATTCATTTATAGATGAGGATACATGGCTTTCAATGCTTAAGGCAAGAACCAATATGTCGCATATTTACGACGGCAATGCCGCCAGAAATCTTGTAAACTTAATTTTGGACAACTATATACCGGAATTTATTAAGCTCAAAGATGAAATCCAAGCTTATTACGGAGATATATTGGATAACTTATAGAAAACGCAAAAAGACTGCAAAAACGGTTAATCATCTTTGCAGTCTTTTTAAATACGAACTTTATATTAGTCCTGTGTATAAGGCATAAGTGCAACGTGTCTTGCTCTCTTGATAGCTGTTGTTAAAGCTCTCTGATGCTTTGCACAGTTTCCTGTAATTCTTCTGGGAAGAATTTTGCCTCTTTCAGAAACATATCTTCTGAGTTTGCTGATATCTTTGTAATCGATAACAGTTACTTTATCTGCACATGAAGCACATACACGTTTTTTTCTACGTCCACGTTTTCTCTGAATCATAATACAACCTCCTTTTAAAATTGTTGATTAAAAGGGTAAATCATCGTCTTCTATACTTTCATCAATGGGATAGAAACCGTCGCCTACGCCGTTGTCTGCCTTTGCGGGAGCACCTGCCGCCTGCGGAGCAGCCTGACGCTGTGCCTGTGAAGAAGCTTTACTTTCGGCAAAGTACTGTTCTTCAACAACAACCTCTGTTGTTGTACGCTTTCTACCTTCGTTATCGTCCCAGTTACGGACCTGAAGTCTTCCGACTACGCTTACCATCTGACCTTTTCTGAAATACTTTTCCGCAAACTCACCCTGTTTGCCAAAGGCAACGCAAGGAATAAAGTCTGCGTCCGGTTCACCCTGACGCTTAAAGCGTTTGTTGACCGCAAGTGAATATCTGGCAATCGCCAAAGGTTCTGCACCCTGTGAATATCTTACCTCGGGATCTCTTGTGAGTCGTCCCATAAGTATGACCTTGTTCATATAAACACCTCCGTTAAAAAGATAGGCGTAAATTAAGCATCCTTACGGATGATAAGGTAACGTAATACGTTTTCCATGATACGAACACGGCTTTCGATTTCAGCGGGAGCTGTTGCTGCAGCATCAAATGTAATGAAGCTGAAGAAACCTTCGTTCACTTTTTTGATTTCATAAGCGAGTCTTCTCTTACCCCAGTCATCAATCTTTTCGATTGTACCACCGAATCTTGCGATAAGCTCCTGAACTTTTGTCATTTCAGCTGCTTTTGTTTCTTCGTCAAGTGTCGGATTTAAAACTAATGCTAACTCGTATTTGTTCATTCCTGATACACCTCCTTCTGGACATAAGGCCCTGTAATTAAACAGAGCAAGGATTAAATTAAACTTACATCGTTAGATTTTATCATAAATTCCAACCATATGCAAGAACATTTTTTACTTTTTTACATAAGTTCTGAAACAATAGGAAATGCCCTTTTCCTCATAGTCTTCGCTTTCATCTTTTAACTGCCACTTATCGGACATATCCAGATTTTCTATATGCACATCTGCCTCAAAGGTCTTGTCAAAAACCGTTATATATGCGGTATCGCAGTAATCCATGAACTGGCTGTAAACGCTTTCGCCGCCTATAACATATACATTATCCGTATTTTCATTTTTAACAAGCTCAAGCACCTCTTCAACCGAATGGGCAACTTCCGCACCGTTTCCGTCAAAATCGGCTTTATGTGTAAGCACTATGTTTCTTCTGTCCTTAAGCGGATTTCCTCCGGGAAATGTGGCAAGCGTTTTTCTTCCGAGAATAACGGTGTTTCCGGTTGTTTTTGCTCTGAAAAACTTCATATCTCCGGAAAGATGTGCAAGCAGCTCGCCCTTGTTGCCTATCGCCCAGTTTTTATCAACGGCAGCAATCATTTTCATATTGTCTTACTCCTTTGTAATATAGTCCGCCGGTCTTTCGTCGGAAAGCCCGAAGCTGTATAATATTGCACCGACTATTCTTTCGGAGGCATTTCCGTCGCCGAAGGGATTTTTTGCAACAGCCATTTTTCTGTATTCCTCTTTATCATCAAGGAGCTGTTTTGCCATGCCGTATACTGTGTTTTCGTCCGTTCCGGCAAGCTTAAGTGTTCCTGCCTCAACACCTTCCGGTCTTTCGGTAACATTTCTGAGCACAAGCACAGGCTTGCCCATTGACGGAACCTCCTCTTGAAGTCCGCCGGAATCGGTCATAACCAGATATGATCTGTTCATAAGATTGTGCATATCTCGCAAATCAAGCGGATCAAGAAGATGTATTCTTTCATGGCCGCCAAGAATTTCGTGTACAGTATTAGACACTGCCGGATTTTTATGAACTGCATAAACCATTTCAACGTCTTCATAATCGTCCGCAATTCTTCTGAAGGCTCTGCAAATATTCTTAAGCGGCTCTCCGAGATTTTCCCTTCTGTGCGCCGTTATCGTTATAATTCTTTTATTCTTGAAATCAATTTTGTTAAGCTCATCAACTGTGAACACATAGCTGTCGTCTATTGTTGTTTTAAGTGCGTCGATAGCCGTATTTCCCGTTATGAAAATGCCGTTTTCATCTATATTTTCCTTAAGCAGATTTTCCTTTGCCATTTTTGTCGGCGAAAAATGAAGGTCGGCAATAGCTCCCGTAAGTCTTCTGTTCATTTCCTCCGGGAACGGCTGATATTTGTCATAGGTGCGGAGGCCTGCCTCAACATGGCCAACCTTTGTCTGGTTATAATAAGACGCAAGCGAAGCCGCAAAGGTCGTTGATGTATCGCCGTGTACAAGAACTATGTCAGGCTTAACCTCTCTTATTACCTCGCCTATTCCCGTAAGTGCTCTTACCGTTATGTCCTCAAGCGTCTGTCCTGCCTTCATTATGTTCAGGTCATAATCCGGCACAATTTTAAAATCCTCAAGCACCTGGTCAAGCATTTCCCTGTGCTGTGCCGTAACACAGACTATACTCTCGGTCTTTGGCTCTTTATCCAACGCCTTGACGAGAGGTGCCATTTTTATAGCCTCCGGTCGTGTTCCGAAAACACTCATTACTTTTATTTTATCCATTAATTATCTCTCCGTATTTATTATTTTTGTTTCGCAAAAATTTACTTATACATAATCAGTATAACAAACACTAAATATTTTTACAACAAAAATGACTGTGCCAAAAGGCACAGCCATTAATAATCTTATTATAATTTTTCGATTGTTTCCATTATGTAGTTTGTAACCTCTTCGCCTGTCGCACCTGTATCACGGCCTGTTGTGTAAACCTTTCTTTCTGTCTGTGTGCAGATGTCAAGTGCTTTTTCAAGCTTAGCGGCCTGTTCGCTGTAACCGATGTGGTTAAGAAGAAGTACACATGCTCTTATTACGCTGCAAGGATCGGCATATTTATCTCTGCCTTCCGCAACCATACGGGGAGCTGAACCGTGGATAGCCTCAAACATAGCATATCTCTTACCGATATTTGAACTTCCGGCTGTACCAACGCCGCCCTGGAACTCAGCAGCCTCGTCTGTGATAATGTCGCCGTAAAGGTTAGGAAGAACAACAACCTGGAAGTCCTTACGTCTTTTTTCGTCCACAAGCTTAGCTGTCATAATGTCGATATACCAGTCGTCAGCCTCAATCTGGGGATATTCCTTAGCTATTGCATAGAACAGATCAAGGAATTTTCCGTCTGTTGCCTTGATTATGTTTGCCTTTGTAACTGCCGTTACTCTTGTTTTTCCGTTCTTAACCGCAAAATCAAATGCAGCTCTTATAACTCTTTCCGTTCCCTGTGATGTTGTTACCGTAAAGTCAACAGAAAGGTCTTCGTCAACAACTGCACCCTTGCTTCCTACCGCATATGCACCTTCTGTATTTTCTCTGTAGAATGTCCAGTCAATGCCCTGTTCGGGAATTCTTACGGGACGAACATTTGCAAAAAGGTCTAATTCCTTTCTCATTGCAACATTCGCACTTTCAATGTTGGGCCATGGATCGCCCTTTCTGGGTGTTGTTGTAGGTCCCTTAAGTATAACATGGCATTTCTTAAGCTCTGCCATAACGTCGTCGGGAATAGCCTTCATACACTCAACACGTTTTTCTATTGTAAGACCTTCAATGTTTCTTACCTCCACCTTGCCGGATGCAATATCGTCCTTAAGAAGGAATTCAAGTATTCTCTGTGCCTGTCCTGTTATTGCAGGGCCTATTCCGTCGCCGCCGGTAACACCGATGATAATTTTGTCAAGCTTTGAATAATCAATGAAATCAGGCTCATTTTTCATTCGCTCAACTCTTGCAAGCTGTTCCTCCAGAAGGATACCGAATTTTTCCTTTGCTGCTTCAATTTTCTCTTTGTTTGTCATAATCCTTATCTCCTTAAATATTTGTCCTGCTTAAGTCTTACTGCCGTTTCGTTTACGATTGACTCAAGCTCGCCGTCGGTTATCATTGTTACTCGTCCTTCATTATACTGCTCGTCAACCCATTCCTTTACTATTTCGACAAGCTCATCCTTTTTATCAACCATGTCTGCACCCTTAAAATTATAGAATACATTTATCCAGTGTGCAATGCCCGATGTTCCGGAAGTATTTGAAATAGCAATTTTAACAGGTCTGTTGAGGAATTTATCAGTATCGAATATATTGTAAATCTCCTCATCCTTAAGTAATCCGTCGGCATGAATTCCGGCTCTGGTTACGTTAAAGTTTTTTCCTACGAAAGGAGTCATAGGCGGTATATCATAACCGATTTCATTCTGATAATAATCGGCTATTTCCGTAATAACCGTTGTGTCTGCACCGTTTAATGTTCCCTTAAGCTGTGCATATTCAAAAATCATGGCCTCAAGAGGTGTATTTCCCGTTCTTTCGCCTATGCCGAGAAGTGAGCAGTTTACGCCGCTTGCGCCGTAAAGCCACGCATATGACGCATTGTTTACCGCACGATAAAAGTCATTGTGTCCATGCCATTCGATAAGCTCATGGGGAACTCCGGCATGGTTATGCAGACCGTAGATTATACCGGGAACGCTTCTTGGAAGAACCGCACCGGGATATGTAACGCCATAGCCCATTGTGTCGCAGGCACGTATTTTAACGGGAACTCCGGTATCCTCCATAAGATCCATAAGTGCTGATGCAAAGGGAACAACAAAGCCATAGAAATCGGCTCTTGTTATATCCTCAAAATGACATCTCGGCTTTACGCCTGTTTCGATACATTCACGGACAACCGCAAGATAATGGTCTACCGCCTGACGTCTTGTCATGTGCATTTTTTTGAATATGTGGTAATCGGAACAGCTTACAAGTATTCCCGTTTCCTTAAGGCCTATTTCCTTAACAAGCTCGAAATCCTTCTGTGATGCTCTTATCCAGCTTGTTATTTCGGGAAACTGATAGCCCTTTTCAAGACATTTATATACTGCCTCCTGGTCCTTCTTTGTATAAAGGAAGAATTCGCTCATCTTTATTACGCCGTTGGGACCGGAAAGTCTGTGTATCATATCGAAAAGCATTGTCATCTGCTCAACCGTATACGGTTCTCTGGACTGCTGTCCGTCACGGAAGGTTGTATCGGTAATCCAAATATCATCGGGTACGTCCATAGGCACCAAACGTCTGTTAAACGCTACCTTAGGTATATCCTCATAGCTGAAATAATCTCTGAAAAGATTGGGATCCTTTACCTCTTCAAGAGGATATTCCTGTGCTATGCTTTCAAGTAAATTTGTTTTCTTATTAAACTCAAGCATAATCGGCCTCCTCAAAACAACCCAAACGGATTTATGTAAATTAATTATTTATCTTTGATTTGAAATATTGAACAAAAAGTAATGTTATTGTATACCTTTAGTGTGTTAAAGTCAACCTGAACACATAAAATATAATAATAATTGTACATCAGCACAAAAAAATTGTTAAATACTATGTCTGATGCACCAATAATGTTTATTTATTCATACTCCGGCTTAATTCGGCATATAAATATAACGATATATAAATATCGTAAGGAGCAAAACAATGTCAAGCCGTTTCAATCGAAGCATTCCACAGCCATATAACTGTCAGTTTGAGCCCGGCAAGCCGGTTCAGCCCGAATATTTATGCAGTACAGCCGTTGAAGAATGTGCCTGTGTCGAAAGCAGACCAACGCCATGCAGTAATAATACGTCCGAAAACACGCAGAGCTTTCCGCTTATACTACTTATAATATTATTGTGTATTATATGTAAGTAACCAAAAAAGTCCTGCATATTCCATTCATGCAGGACTTAGATTTTAGACAAAATTATTTTTGTACAGCGGAAGGTATTAGGAAACAATAGTCATGACTTTCGTAAACGAAAGTGGCTTCGCAACTGTGCCGTCTTGCACAGTCAGTGGTTTCCTAAGTGAAATCCATACTGTCATGACTTTTGCTTTGAAAAAGCAAAAGCGGCTTTGCCGCCGCACTGTCTTGTGCGGTCAATAGACGGGATTCACTCCCGTCGAGGAGAATAGCTTAGTCATGACTTTCGCAAGCGAAAGTGGCTTCGCCACCATGCTATCTTGCATGGTCAATAGTTTCAAGGCTTTTTAGCCGATGGAATGAGCTATTCATGCCTCTGTTTAAACAAGTCGAAATCCTGATTTCGACTTATATTTTCTATTTTAATCTGTCGGCTATTCTTCTTGCCTCAAGCATTTTCAGTATAACATCAAGCTTTCTGCCGCTTTCACTGCCTAGCTGGCCTCTTACAGCCCTTAGCATAGCCTCTCTCTGTTCCTCTGACGTACCTTCCGTAATGCTCTGGCACTGAAGGCTCATTTCGCCGTCATCATATTCCTTGTTCATTTCCATAAGCTTTACGGCAAGGAACAAATGCTTCTGGTATTCCCTGTTCAGAAAAGGTATCGCCGCCTTAATCGCTCTTATGCCTTCGCCAAAGCTGCTGTTATCTTGCTCTGTGTTCTCCGATACTGTAATATCATGACTTTCCTCCTGCGGCATATTTATTATGCCGAGCTTTTTCGCCGTAGTTATGGCATTGATTATGTTCTCCATTTTACCGGCGTCCATGCTTCCGTCCTGTCCCAGCATTCCGGACAGCATTTTTATTTTATCTATGTTTTTGATTATATTTTCTGTGTTATTCTCCTCCAAATCAATCAGCTCCGTTTTTTATTATATCTTTATGTTCTTTTTCGAAAAATATACTTAATACATTGGGGCGTTGCCCCAAACCCTATGAACCTTTAAAAAGGTTCAATCTAAACTTTAATTAGCTACATTCTGCGAATGCAGCTTTATGAAAAATTGAATAATTAGCTACAAAGCTTCAGTTTTGTGCTTTCAAAATTGCGTTAAGACCGAGCAGCATTCCTGCGAAGACTTAATGGTCATGACTTTTGCTTCGCAAAAGTTGCTACGCAACCGCACCATGGTCAAAGCATTTTGCTACGCAAAACGGTCTACGACCGCCCCGTTTTCTTCGGGGTGCATACTTGTGCGGTCAATAATTTTCGTAACTTTAGCGTGTCCGGAAAAGAAGGAGTGCGAGGGAGGAAGTCGCTGGTCATGACTTTCGTAAACGAAAGCAACTGCGTTGCCGTGCCATCTTGCACGGTCAGTATTCGCAATTTAAGAGTTTCCTCCCTCGCAAAGACAGCCTTGCGACTTGTAAAGCCGCAAAATAATTTTCCACCGCCACCGACAGGTATTAAAATACGGAGAGCCTAAGCTCCCCGTAAATTTCCCTTTTATTTTGCCTCGCACATATTGAAGTTAGAGCCGCCGCAACCGCATAAAAGAAGAATAAGTATAATAATCCAAAGTGAGTCCGAATTACTTCCGAGAACTCCGTTGCCGTTATTTCCGCAGCCACATCCACAGCAGAGCAGAAGCAGAATTATAATCCAGCAAGATTCATTTCCTCCAAAACAACCGCAATTACCCATAAACAACACTCCTTAATTTTTTACACATCTAATCTTATGCGGTAATTTTGTGAAATAACACTTTTATTTATATTTTTATGAAGGACATGCTCTTTTTTGTCGCATAAGGCCTGTCTTTTTCATACTCTGTACTAAAATCTGTGACAGAAGGTATTTATATGGATAAAGCAAAACCTTCGGTTCATCTGGATACCGACAGCATTCCCTTCACCGGAAAGGGCGTCGGCATTGCCGTACTTGATACCGGTCTTTCGCCTTCGGCAGATTTCACCTCGCCTTATAACCGCATTGTCGTATTCCATGATTTTGTAAACGGCATTCCAAACTGCTATGACAACAACGGCCATGGCACACACGTATGCGGCATAGCCTGCGGAAACGGGAGATTATCGGACGGCAGATATTCCGGCATTGCACCGAATGCAAACCTTATTGTGCTCAAAATACTCGACCGCTACGGAAAAGGAAATGCCTCCACTGCCCTTAAGGCCATCAAGTGGCTTATATATAACCGAAAGCGTTACAATATACGCATTGCAAATATGTCAGTCGGCACAAGCGACCGCACAATAAACTCCCTTCTTGTACGGACCATGTATGAGGCATGGGACAATGGCATATGTATAGTTGCCGCAGACGGAAATATCGGCAGCGGAAACAGCTCCATTGTCTCTGCCGGCATAAACCGGAAAATAATAACCGTCGGCAACAGTGCCTCTCCGTCCTTCTCCTGTGATGTTACCGCACCCGGAAACAATATCGTTTCCTGTATGTCGGAAAACTACTCCTTCGGCTTTCATGGCAGAAGTCATAAAAAAATCGTTTCTCCGCATTATATAATGATGAGCGGAACATCAATGTCCACACCTATCGTTTCCGGTGCAGCCGCTCTGCTTATCGAAAAATATCCTTCCATAACTCCCTCGGAAATAAAACAGCGTATTATTATGACCGCCGATTATAACCGCCAGATAAATATTGAACGTCTGCTGGAATAACATTAAACATTTAGTGAAAATTCTGATTAGCAAAACCATAATTTATCTATGTTGAATTTATTCCTTTGTTGTTATATACTTTTAAACAGCCAAATACCTATAAGGAGAATAACTGATGAGTATTTTAACAGTAGAGAATTTAAGCCACGGCTTTGGTGACCGTGCGATATTCAACAACGTGTCCTTCCGCCTTCTTAAGGGCGAGCACGTCGGCTTTGTCGGTGCCAACGGCGAAGGCAAGTCAACCTTCATGAGCATTATAACAGGCTCGCTCCAGCCGGACGAAGGCAAAATAGAATGGTCAAAAAATGTCCATGTCGGCTATCTCGACCAGCATACCGTTCTCGAAAAGGGAATGACCATAAGAGATGTCCTCAAATCCGCATACGGCGAATTATTTGCACTGGAAGAAAAGATGAACTCCATATGTGACAAAATGTGCGCTGCCTCCGAGGAGGAAATGACAGCAATGATGGAGGAGCTCGGAGAAATACAGGATACGCTTACGGCTCACGATTTCTATGTACTCGATTCCAAAATCGACGAAATCGGCAGAGCCTTTGACTTGGACGAGCTTGGCTTTGACAAGGACGTTACCGAATTAAGCGGCGGTCAGCGTACAAAGGTGCTTCTTGCAAAGCTTTTGCTTGAAAAGCCCGATATTCTGCTTTTGGACGAACCTACCAACTATCTTGATGCAGAGCATATCGCATGGCTCAAGCGTTATCTTATCAATTACGAAAACGCATTCATACTTATTTCGCACGATATTCCGTTTCTGAATGATGTAGTAAATCTTATATATCATGTCGAAAATGCGGAAATAACCCGTTATGTAGGCAATTATGAGAAATTTCAGGAGGTCTATGCCGTTAAAAAAGCACAGCTTGAGGCGGCATACCGCAGACAACAGCAGGAGATTGACGAGCTTAAGGACTTTGTTGCAAGAAACAAAGCGAGAGTTTCAACAAGAAACATGGCTATGTCAAGACAAAAAAAGCTTGATAAAATGGACGTAATAGAGCTTTCCAAGGAAAAGCCGAAGCCGGAGTTTGTTTTCAAGGAGGCAAGAGCCGCAGGACGATATATTTTCGAAACGCACGACCTTGTTATCGGCTATAATGAACCGCTTTCTCTTCCGATGAATCTTGTTATGGAACGTGGCCAGAAGATAGTTATTGTCGGCGCAAACGGAATAGGCAAAACAACGCTTCTCAAGAGCATACTCGGTCTTATACCGCCTCTCAGCGGTTCAACGGAGCTTGGAGATTATCTTTACACAGGATATTTCGAGCAGGAGCATAAATATGAGGACAACACCACCTGTATAGACGAAATTTGGAAGGAGTTTCCTTCAATGACGCAGTACGAGGTGCGTTCCGCCCTTGCAAAATGCGGTCTTACAACAAAGCATATCGAAAGCATGGTTAAGGTATTAAGCGGCGGTGAACAGGCAAAGGTGCGTTTATGCAAGCTCATAAACAGGGAGAGCAACGTACTTCTTCTGGACGAGCCTACCAACCATCTTGACGCCGATGCAAAGGACGAATTAAAGAGAGCTTTAAAGGAATACAAGGGAAGTATTCTTCTTATCTGCCATGAGCCGGAATTTTATGACGGTCTTGCCACAGATGTATGGAATTTAAAAGAATTTTTAAGAAAATAAGCACGAAAAAGCGGCACTTAGCTTTCAAAACTAAGTGCCGCATTATTTTTATTCAAACATTTCTTTTACTTTTTCTTTGAAGTTTTTCTTAGGCTTTTCATCATTACCGGGAAGCTCGACAATTATGTCCGGATTACTCCAGTTGTGGAGCATCATCTTCTGCTTCTCTGTAAGTCCCGTAGGAATGTTTACCTTGAGTGTTACTATCTGATTGCCTTTATATTTTTCGTTTCTCAGACTGGGAACACCGCAGTTTTTGAGCGTTATAACCGTATTGGGCTGTGTACCCGGTTTAACGGTATATTTCTGCTCGCCGTATATTGTGTTTATCGTAATCTCTCCGCCGAGAATTGCCTCTGTGAAGGAAATAGTCTTTTCGCTGTAAATATCCATTCCCTTTCGTATGAAATAGCTGTGAGGTTTAACATATACGGTTACAAGAAGGTCGCCGTATCCGCCGCCCTTTGTTCCGGCCTCGCCTTTGCCCGAAAGACGTATTGTCTGGCCATGGTCAATTCCCTTAGGAATATTGATTTCGTATTTCTTTGTTTTCTTTACGAAGCCCGTTCCTCTGCATGATGTGCAAGGATCTTTGATTTTTTTACCGGTACCACGACAAGCCGAACAGGTTCTTGTTGTCTGCATACTTCCGAATATGGACTGCTGGACAACTCTTTCCTGTCCTGTACCATGACATACCGGACAAGTTTCCGCATGTGTTCCGGGCTTTGCACCTGTACCGCCGCAGGTATCGCAGGTATCCGTTACGTTTACCTGTATATCCTTTTTACAGCCGAATACAGCCTCTTCAAAGCTTATCTGTATAGTGATATTTACATCACGGCCTCTCTGAGGACCGTTACGTCTTGCGGCAGAACCGCCGCCAAAACCGAACATGCTGAAAATATCACCCATATCGAAGTCGCCGGCATTATAAAATCCGCCTGCGCCTGCTCCGCCCTGCTCAAAAGCCGCATGACCGAACTGGTCATACTGGGCACGTTTCTGTGAATCGCTGAGTACCTCGTAGGCTTCATTTACCTCTTTGAATTTATCCTCAGCCGTTTTGTCACCCGGATTTGCATCAGGATGATATTTTTTAGCTAACTTTCTATATGCTTTTTTAATCTCATCCTCGCCGGCACTTCTACTAACGCCAAGGACATCATAATAATCTCTTTTTTCTGCCAACTTCTCCACCTGCCGTCAATATATTCGCAAACGGAAAGCGGCCTTCGTATGAAAGCCTCTTTCCATTAAATTATGTTGTACTGTTATACACCGTATATATTACATTTCTTTGTAGTCGCCGTCAACAACATTCGGATCTCCGTTGGCACCGTCAGCTCCGGGAGCACCCTGTCCGTTTGCCTGAGCCTGTTTGTATAATTCTTCTGAAATCTTGTAGAATTCGTTCTGGAGTGACTCTGTTGCTGCCTTGATTTCAGAAATATCCGAATCTGTCATTGTTTCTACGTTCTTGTTTTCAACTGTTGCTTTGAGTTTTGAAAGCTCTTCCTGAACCTTAGCCTTGTCAGCGTCTGAAATCTTGCCTTCAAGCTCGTTGAGTGTCTTTTCTGTCTGGAAGATAAGTGAGTCAGCCTCGTTCTTTACGTCGATAGCTTCCTTACGTTTCTTATCTGCCTCTGCATACTGTTCAGCCTCTTTTACAGCCTTATCGATTTCTTCATCGCTGAGGTTTGTTGATGCTGTAATTGTGATTGACTGTTCCTTGCCTGTGCCGAGGTCCTTAGCTGATACATGAACGATACCGTTTGCGTCGATGTCGAATGCAACCTCAATCTGAGGAACACCTCTTCTTGCGGGAGCGATACCTTCAAGTCTGAACGTACCGAGTGTCTTGTTGTCCTTTGCAAGAGGTCTTTCGCCCTGTACAACGTGAATATCAACTGCTGTCTGGTTATCCTCTGCTGTTGAGAAGATCTGTTTCTTGTTTGTAGGAATTGTTGTGTTTCTTTCGATAAGCTTTGTAGCTACGCCGCCGAGAGTTTCGATACCGAGTGAAAGAGGTGTTACATCAAGAAGAAGGATGCTTGATGCACCTGCATCTCCGGCAATCTTACCACCCTGGATAGAAGCACCGATAGCAACACATTCATCAGGGTTGATACCTTTGAAAGGATCTTTTCCTGTAATTTTCTTAACTGCTTCCTGAACTGCGGGAATACGAGTTGAACCGCCGACAAGAAGGACTTTATCAAGCTCGCCTGCTGTAAGACCTGCGTCTGAAAGTGCGTTTCTTACGGGACCCATTGTTTTGTCAACAAGGTCTGCTGTGAGTTCATCAAATTTAGCTCTTGTAAGTGTTACATCAAGATGCTTAGGGCCGTCCTGGTTCATTGTAATGAAAGGAAGGTTGATGTTTGAAGATGTAACTGTTGAAAGCTCTTTCTTAGCTTTTTCAGCAGCCTCTTTTAATCTCTGCATTGCCATCTTGTCTGTTGAAAGATCAATGCCTTCTGCCTTCTTGAATTCGCTTACAAGGTAATCAATTACTCTGTTATCGAAGTCATCGCCGCCGAGTCTTGTATCACCGTTTGTTGCAAGAACTTCAACAACGCCGTCGCCGATTTCAATGATGGAAACATCGAATGTACCACCGCCGAGGTCGTATACCATAATCTTCTGTTCCTTTTCGTTATCAAGGCCGTAAGCAAGAGCTGCTGCTGTGGGCTCGTTGATGATACGTTTTACATCAAGACCTGCGATTTTACCTGCATCCTTTGTTGCCTGACGCTGTGCATCTGAAAAGTAAGCGGGAACTGTGATAACTGCTTCTGAAACTGTTTCACCGAGGTAGCTTTCTGCATCAGCTTTAAGCTTCTGAAGAACCATAGCTGAAATTTCCTGAGGTGAGTAGTTCTTTTCATCAATTTTTACTTTATAGTTTTCGCCCATGTGACGTTTGATTGAACTGATTGTTCTGTCGGGATTTGTAATTGCCTGACGTTTAGCAGAGTCGCCGATAAGACGCTCGCCGTTCTTTGCAAAGCCTACAACTGAAGGTGTTGTTCTTGCACCGTCAGAGTTTACGATAACTACAGGCTGTCCGCCTTCCATAACTGCTACACATGAGTTTGTTGTACCAAGGTCAATACCGATTATTTTTCCCATAATAAGATTCCTCCTGAATATTCAAAATTATTTCTGTTTACTGAATTAAAACTTAGTTTGCTACCTTAACCATACTGTGTCTGATTACTTTTTCCTTATATTTATAACCCTTCATCATATCAAGGACAACCTCGTTTTCTCCGAAGTTTTCGTCCTCAACATGGGCAACTGCCGCATGAAGGTTAGGATCGAATTTTTCACCGAGCGCTTTAATTTCTTCAACGCCCATTGCAGCAAGTATTTCTTTCAGCTGCTTATCTGTCATTTTAACACCCTTTAAAAGCGGATCGTTTTCATCAACCTTTCCGTCAACCGAAGCGATTGCTCTTTCAAGGTTATCGAAGATGGGAAGGAGCTTTTCTATTGTATCTCTTACTCCGTCGTCATACATGCTTGCCTTTTCCTTTGAAGTACGCTTTCTGAAGTTATCGAACTCCGCAAGCGTTCTCTGGAACTTATCCTGCATATCTGCGAGCTTCTGGCCAAGCTCCTCAACCTCTTTATTTTTATTTTTGAAGAAGCCTTTCTTTTCGGATTTTTCGGCTTTTTCGTTTTTATCTGTCTTTTCTGTTTCTTTTTCTTCCTTAACAGCGTCCTCAACCTGTTCGGCGTTTACCTCAACTTTTTCGGCTTCTTCCGCTGCGGCGTTTTCATTTACCTTTTTTTCTTCACTACTCATTTAATTTATCCTTCCCTTCAATAGCTTTATTTTTTCCTTTGGCTACTGAGTTCATTACATTCTCAATATTCTTTGCCATTCCGTTAAGAACTGATATTACCTGTTCATAATTCATTCTTGTAGGGCCTATAATACCGATTGTTCCGTAAATATTATCTCCTACTTTATAGCTTGTTTTGATAACACTGCAATTTTTCATTTCTTCAAGCTCGTTTTCCTCACCGATTGAAATATCGGTTGTTCCTGCCGGACTGTCGCCAATGATGTTAAGCAGTGATTTCTTTTCTTCAAGCGTTTTAAAAAGTGTTCTTGCCGTATCAATATCACTGAATTCAGGGAAAGAAAGCATATTTTTTTCTCCGCTCAGATGAACCTGAACGCTTTCTGCCGATGAAATCGTCTTTTTGATGCCCTTAAGCATAGGCTTAAGTATTTCCTGATGATCTCTTATTGCCGTAAGAACATTTCTTATGACCTCGTCTGTTATATCGTCCCTTGTTTTTCCTTTAAGGACGTCATTAAGATTGCAGCTTATTTCATAAAGCTTATCCTCGTCTATGGGCTCGTTTACGGGAACAACATAATGCTTTATATGATTTTCTCCCGTTGCAACGATAAGCATTACGGAAGATTCGTCCAGCGGAAGAAGTCTTACCTGCTTAAGTGCCGTTTTAACAACAACCGGCTCGGATATGAACGTTGTGTAATTTGTTATTGCCGAAAGTGCCTTTGCGGTTTCGTCCATAAGATAATCAATCTGGTTTATGTTTTTAACCACAAGGTTCTGTATATATTTCTGCTCCTCCTGGTCAACAGCTCCTTTGTCCATTATACTGTCAACATAGTATCTGTATCCCTTATCCGAAGGAATTCTTCCGGCTGAGGCATGAGGCTGGACAATAAGTCCCATTTCCTCAAGATCGCTCATTTCGTTTCGTATTGTTGCCGAGCTTACGCCGAGATTATACTTTTTTGCGATAGTTCTTGAGCCGACAGGTTCTGCAGTATCAATATAATCCTTTATTATTGCCTGAAGAATTTTTATTTTTCTTTCATTCAACTGCATTATTATCGACTCCTTTCTGTTTGTTTCTTTTTTGTTAGCACTCGTTTATTGTGAGTGCTAATCTTTAATACATAAAATAGCACCTTCCAAATAATATGTCAAGTGCTTTTTTAAAATATTTTGTTAATATTTAATAAATTTTTCGAAAACCTGGTTTGAAACGTCTATTCCTCTGTCCGAAAGAAAAAGTCTGCCCTTATCCGACAGCAGAAGTCCTTCCGACTTAAGCTCGTTTATCTCGTTTCCGTAAACATCATATATGCTTTTTGAAAACCTTCTTTTAAATATATCCTCCGAAACACCTTCCGACATACGCAGCCCCATGAACATAAATTCCTCCTGCTTTTCGTCCTCGGTAAGTATTTCGATGTCCTTAACAAGCCTTTTTATTTCGCCCTTCGAGGTTATATATTCTCCGAAATCTGTCGTATTGTGGTATCTTTCGCCATCCGTATAGGAATGCGAACCAAGTCCGAAGCCTTTGTATTCCTCTGTACGCCAGTAAACCTCATTGTGTCTGCTTTCAAAGCCTTCCTTCGCAAAATTGCTTATCTCGTATCTGTTATATCCAAAGCCGGAAAGTATATCTCTTGCCGAATAATACATATCCCTGTCTGTATCCTCGTCCGTTTCCTTTATAGCTCCACTTTCACGCATATCATAGAATGGAGTGTTCTCCTCAACAATAAGACTGTAAGCGGAAATGTGCTCCGGATTTAAAAATATTACATTATTAAGTGTTTCCTTCCAGTCTGCAACGGTCTGATCCGGCAGAGAAAACATAAGGTCTACATTTATATTCTTAAAGCCAACCTCTCTCGCCTCAATATAGTTTCTTCTGAAATCCTCACAGCTGTGAATTCTGCCGAGTCTTTTCAAAAGCCTGTCCTGCCATGCCTGTAAGCCTATGCTCAGCCGGTTTATATACATCTGCTTCAGTTCGTTCAGCTTTGCCCTGTCCATTGTTCCGGGATTGGATTCAATGGTTATTTCCGCATTGTCGGCAACGTCATATTTCGACATGACGGCGTCCATAATTTTTCCGATTTCCTTCGGCTTTAATATAGTCGGCGTACCTCCGCCTATAAATATGGTAGAAACCGTTCTGTCGGAATAATCCGAGGCGTTCTGTTTTATCTCCTCGCAAAGAACATTCACATAGTCCTCAAAATATTTATCCATGCTTCCGAAGGACAAAAAATCGCAGTAAAGGCATTTACGCACGCAGAACGGTATGTGAATATATAACGAAACTGGCTTTTTCATTCTTTAACTCTCCCAATAGACTTCTGTTTTATACACAGATGTACTATAAACCGAATTTCCGTTTTCGTCAAATCCTTCAAAGCCTACCACATGAATATCAAACACGCTGTCGTCGGTTGTGTCACGTTCGGGAATATTTTCTATTATAAAAAATCCGTCCTGTGCAACATCGGCTTTGTATTTTTCCACTTCTTTTACACCGTTGTCCGATTTTTCGTCATATACACCAAGAACAACCTCAACACTTTTTATTTCGTCATAGGTGCATACTCCGACAATTATGTTGTCACCAAAGTCATATTCGGCATTGTTTTCAACCTGTACATAGCCCGGAATACCGCCTCCGGCAAGTATCCAGCGTCCGTACCATTTTCTTTCGGACGGAATTATTGATAAACCGCCCTTTACCCTTCCTATGGCAACAGCTTTGTTTCCGTTTTTCCTGACATATTCTATCTTTTCCGAAGGGCCGTAACGCAGTCCCTTTTCACAGGCATAAAGCACCGCCTCCGGAGAGCTGTATTCACGATTATACGGGCTTGTTTTCCAGCCGATGGCCGCCGCAATTATAATTAAAAATATAGCCGTCTGTTTTTTTCTGTTCATTCTGTTCAGCTTAGAAAATAATTTCATTTGTTATTCACCTCCGGAACAGGTATTTCGCAGTGTATATTCTGTCCGTTTACTTCGGTATCAATTATTATCGTCTTAACATCCTGCGGAAAGTCCTCGAAAAACAACTGGCTGTGGCATACCTTGTTGCCGTTGCTGTTACCTGTGGAAAAATAATATTTATTGCCCTTTTCATCGGTAAGAAATTCTCCGTTCAGATTAAACGTCCAGTCGATGCTGTCCGAAAACAGGCTTTTCCATGTTTTGTATCTCAGCTCAAGAGTGCCGTCGTCATAATATCGAACTCCGTCTATTTTCAAATGCATATCATAAATAAGCGTTTCATAACCGCTGTCTGCGGAATACACAAGCTCGCCGTTCTTATAATCCTCATAGCCGTTACCGAAATATGCCTTCATATAACTAAAGCCTCTGACTCCGGCAGTTGTTATCAGAAACGCCGCCGCAATTATGGCCGCTAGCCTCGATATGTACCATATCCAACCAAGTATAGGATTGTGTGCCTTGTTCAGCTCTCTGCCTATCTCGTCCGCATCGCCCATATACTGAACCGACAGCCTTTCTGCCTCTTCCCTGCCATAGCCTTCCTCCGTAAGGTCGTCGCATATGTCCTCCATATGCTCCTCAAGCTCCTGTCTTACGGCATTTCTGTCATAGGGAAATTTGATGTGCTTTAAAACCTTGTCTGTAAATTCCTTGCCTTCAGGAGAAAACATAGCTTCCAACTCCGATCACTTTATTTACTGATGTTGAAAATTTGTTCCATTGTGCCTTTTCCTTTTCGAGCTGTTCAAGTCCCTTTGGGAGGATCGCATAATATTTTCTCGTTTTTCCGTTTTCCGCCTCTCTGCGGTAGGATTTAACAAGCTCTGCTCCTTCCATTCGGTGAAGAACAGGATAAAGCGTTCCTTCCTTAAATTCAAATATGTTTTCGCTTCTGTCCTTAAGCTCCTTTATTATTTCGTAACCGTACATATCACGCTCCTTCAAAAGCGATAACAAAAGCATTACTGTACTTCCGCCAATTAATCCCTTATCAATTTCCATAGTTCCTGCCTCCTTACTTAGATTATCTATGTATAATATACCTTGATATTCTATGTATGTCAAGTAAAAAAATCATGCCGATAACTCGACATGATTTCGTTACCAATTATTCAGTTTTTCCCAAATCCCTTTCAATTAAGCCTCTCAACTTAAGCAGCTCTTCATATTCATATTTTGTAATGAGATTAAACATCTCCTGTATGCCCTTTTCCTTGGAAATGTCAAACTGTCTGAAACAGCGGTAATATTTTCCGGATTCGTTTTTCTTAATATTAATCGGCAGCCAACCTTCCCTCAAAAGCTGTAAATTAAGCAGCATTCGTCCGGTTCTTCCGTTTCCGTCTATAAACGGGTGAATGTTTTCAAACATCAAGTGTATCTTTGCCGCATTTTCAAACAAATTTTCTTCATTTTTTATTATGTCCGTAAGCTTTTCCATTGCTCCGGCGATTTTTTCCGGCGGAGGCATCTGCTTTCCGCCTATATGAACGGGAATACTGCGGTAAACTCCGGCATGCTCAACATCGAAAAAGAGTATGTTTTTGTGTATAAATTTTATTGTTTCCTCAGAAATTTCGGCTTTTCGGAGTATATAATCCCATGCCTTTCCGCTGCCTATTACCTCCATGTTATCCTTTGCGGAATATTCCTCAAGAAATGTATTCGATTTCAAAATATATGCCGTATCGTATTCCGTAATCGGATTGCCTTCTATGGCATTTGTGTTGTATATATATGTATCTCTGAATTCGTCGAAATATTTTTTTATAAGAACCGATTCGGAATGTTCGGAAATATATTTTTCAATAAATTTCTTTTCATTTTCAAGCTTTTGTACCGTTATCTCTTTATTCCATGTGTTTTCCATTAAATCGCCTCCGTTCATATAAATATTATTTCCTATATTTTATACGAAACAGACACTTAAAGCAAAACTTTTAAAAAAAATCATGCCGGTATGTTCGACATGATTTCGTTAATTGTATTTATAGAACAAAAATAGCCGCCCAAGTCTGGTAAACGAAGCGGCAATTTTTGCTTAACTTTTATATCGGACTAACCGTCTATCGGTAGCACTCTTTTCTATTACTATATTAGCATGTGATAATAAAAATGTCAATTATCCTAATGGTTTTATCCTAAAGCTTTTTATTATTCCTCTTCCAGCTTAAGCACACTCATAAACGCCGCCTGCGGAACAACTACATTTCCAATCTGGCGCATACGCTTTTTGCCTTCCTTCTGTTTTTCAAGAAGCTTTCTCTTTCGTGAAATATCGCCGCCGTAGCATTTTGCAAGAACGTCCTTACGCATGGCGCTGACCGTTTCTCTCGCAACGATTTTTGCTCCGATTGCCGCCTGTATGGGTATCTCAAAGAGCTGTCTGGGAATTTCCTTTTTAAGCTTTTCGCATATTTTTCTGCCTCGCTCAACGGCACTTGAGGAATGCACGATAAAGCTCAGTGCATCGACAACCTCTTTATTTACGAGAATATCAAGCTTTGTAAGTGATGCCTCCTGATAGCCGAGAAGGCTGTAATCAAACGAAGCATAGCCACGGCTTCTCGACTTAAGCACATCAAAGAAATCGTATATTATTTCATTCAGCGGCATATGGTATACAAGCATTACTCGGTTTTCGTCCATATATTCCATGCTTATATATTCGCCTCTTCGCTGCTGGCAAAGCTCCATTATAGGGCCTACATAATCCTTCGGAAGTATTATTTCCGCCTTTACAATAGGCTCCTCCATTTTCTCTATTCTTGCCGGATCGGGCATATTGCTGGGGTTTGAAAGCTCCATAACCGTTCCGTCGGTAAGATATATTTTATAAATAACGCTCGGTGCGGTTGTTACAAGGTCAAGATTGAACTCTCTTTCAAGCCTTTCCTGTATTATCTCAAGATGAAGAAGTCCGAGGAAACCACATCTGAAACCGAAACCAAGAGCAACCGATGTTTCCGGCTCAAAGAACAGTGATGCATCATTAAGCTGAAGCTTTTCAAGTGCATCTCTAAGATCCGTATACTTTGCACTGTCTGCCGGGAAAACACCGCAGTAAACCATGGGATTTACCTTTTTATATCCGGGAAGCTCCTCTGCCGTAGGATTTTCCGCATCTGTTACAGTATCACCGACTCTTGTGTCCGCAACATTCTTGATGCTTGCAGTAATATATCCTACATCGCCTGCTTTAAGCTCATCACAGGGCATAAAGCGGCCTGCACCGAATACGCCGACCTCGACAACATCAAAATCCTTTTGTGTTGCCATAAATCTTATCTTTGTACCTTTTTTGACCGAACCGTCAAACACTCTTATTATTACAATAACTCCCTTATACTGGTCATAAATAGAGTCAAATATAAGAGCCTTAAGAGGTGCGTCCTCATCACCGTTCGGTGCCGGAATATCGGTAACTATTTTCTCAAGAACCGCATGTATATTTATTCCGTTCTTTGCCGAAATAAGCGGTGCATCCTCAGCCGGTATTCCTATTACGTCCTCAATGTCCTTTATAACAAGCTGTGGATTTGCACTGGGCAGGTCAATCTTGTTTATAACCGGCATAATCTCAAGATTGTTGTCAATGGCAAGATACACATTGGCAAGCGTCTGTGCCTCAATTCCCTGCGCCGCATCAACAACAAGAACCGCTCCTTCGCAGGCCGCAAGGCTTCTTGAAACCTCATAATTGAAATCGACATGGCCGGGAGTATCAATAAGATTAAATATATATTCGTTTCCGTCATCAGCTTTATATACAAGACGAACAGCCTGTGCCTTTATTGTTATTCCACGTTCTCTTTCCAGATCCATGTTGTCAAGCACCTGCTCCTGCATTTCTCTTTCGGTGAGCAGTCCGGTTTCCTGTATAAGTCTGTCCGCAAGCGTGCTTTTGCCATGGTCAATATGAGCAACTATACAAAAATTTCTTATTTTGCTTTGTCTTTCCGAAGACATATATATCCTCCTCAAAAAAATACTTTATTATTAATAATTAAGTATAACACAGACATAATTTTTCTACAACAAATTTACTCAACAGTATTTCAACAGCAAAAAGCATCCGCCTTCCGGCGAATGCTTTTTTGCAAACAGTTTTAAATTAAAGGGGGTATTATACAGAAATGGGGCAATTTCTGTATGTATCAAAGCTTTATCTTTAATACACTTATAATATACTATTACTATGTGTATAAATTATGAACAAAGAATGAAATTTTTCCAAACAAATAATTAATTTCGGATTAAAGAAAAATAATGTTTTTAATAACGTACTTCACTTTTTTATGGTATAATTAATTTATATCATTGTTTATATAGTCTTGTTATCTAAAAGGAGGCTTCTTTATGAATATCGTTGATCTTATCATCAAAAAGCGTGACGGCGGAAAGCTGACAAAAGAAGAAATCGAATTTTTTATAAAAGGCGTTACCGATTCGTCCATACCCGATTATCAGGTATCCGCCATGCTTATGGCTATATATTTCCAGGACCTTGATAACGAGGAAACTTCCGAGCTTACCATGGCAATGGCACATTCCGGCGGAACATTCGACCTTTCCTCCGTTGAGGGCATAAAGGTTGACAAGCACTCAACCGGCGGCGTTGCCGACACAACAACTCTCATACTTGCACCTCTTGTTGCAAGCTGCGGAGTTCCCGTAATAAAAATGAGTGGCAGAGGCCTTGGATTTTCCGGCGGAACGCTTGACAAGCTGGAGTCTATTCCCGGCTTTAAAATCGACGTTACCGAGGAGCAGGCGCTTGAATATGCAAAAACAAGCGGTATAGTGCTTATGAGCCAGACCGACAACCTCACTCCTGCCGATAAAAAGCTTTATGCACTCCGCGATGTAACCGGAACTGTTGATAACCTTGCGCTTATTTCCGGAAGCATTATGTCCAAAAAGATTGCTGCCGGTGCAGATGCAATCGTGCTTGACGTAAAATGCGGCAGCGGTGCTTTCATGAAGGATTATCCTTCGGCAGTAAAGCTTGCAAAAACAATGGCTGAAATAGGCAAATCCGTCGGAAGAAACGTAACAGCAGTAATAAGCAGTATGGATCAGCCTTTAGGCATGAATATAGGAAACTCTCTTGAGGTTATCGAGGCAATCGAGGTTCTCAAGGGCAATGTTAAGGGTGATCTTCTTGATGTTGCACTTACTCTCGGTGCATATATGCTCATCGGTGCAAAAAAGGTTAATTCCGTTGAAGAAGGCATTTCTATGCTCACCGAAAACATAAACAACGGCAAAGGCCTTGCCAAATTCAGAGAGCTTCTTATACAACAGCATGGCAATCCCGACATAATCGAGGATTATTCACTTCTGCCTCTTTCCAAAGCAAAGCTTGAGGTCAGAGCAGACAGCGACGGCTATATTTATTCAATGAATACTGCGGAAATAGGTCGTTCATCTCTCGAAACCGGTGCCGGACGCGCATCCAAAACCGACAGCATAGATTTCGGTTCAGGCATAATAATGAAGGTTCGTATCGGTGATACTGTATCCAAGGGCGATGTAATCGCAGAAATATACTCGGCAACCGAGGAAAAATGTATATCTGCCGGAAAATACCTTAAGGACGCTATCGAAATTAAGGCTGAAAAACCTGAACAGCCGAAATTAATTCTTGATATAATATCTTAAAAACCAAGGAGGACAAATAATGAAAAGAGCAGCTATAATTGTACTTGACAGCGTTGGAATCGGAGAACTTCCCGATGCCGCAAAATACGGTGACGAAGGCTCCAACACACTTGTAAATATCAAAAGAAACTATCCCGCACTCGATCTTAAAAATATGTGTGCTTTAGGTCTTGGCAACATCGAGGCAGACGGAGCAGAGCTTTTAGGCAAGGTTGACGCTCCTAAGGGTGCCTACGGCAGAATGTTCGAGGCTTCCAACGGAAAGGATACAACAACGGGCCATTGGGAAATTTCAGGTATTGTAACGGAAAATCCCTTCCCTACCTTCACAGAAACAGGCTTCCCCAAAGAGCTTATGGATAAGTTTGAAGCCGCAATCGGAAGAAAAACTCTCGGAAACTATTCCGCATCGGGCACAGTTATCATCAACGAGCTTGGCGATGAGCACGTTAAGACAGGCTATCCCATCGTTTACACATCAGCCGACTCCGTATTCCAGATTGCCTGCCACGAGGACGTTATTCCCGTTGACGAGCTTTACAAAATCTGCGAAACAGCAAGAGAACTTCTTGTCGGAGATTATGCCGTTGCCAGAGTAATCGCAAGACCTTTCATCGGCAAGGGCAACGGAAACTACACAAGAACAGAAAGAAGAAAGGACTTCTCTCTTGCTCCCACATCAACAACAGTGCTTGACCTTATCAAGGAAAAAGGCATGGACGTTGCCGCAATCGGTAAAATCGAGGATATTTTCGAGCACCGCGGAATGACAATGACAAACCACACAACAAACAACAACGACGGTATAGACAAAACAATCGAATTCCTCAAGAAGGATTTTGAAGGTCTTCTTTTCACAAACCTTGTTGATACAGACATGATTTACGGCCACAGAAACGATGTTAAGGGCTATGCGGAGGCTCTTATGTATTTCGACAGCAAGCTTCCCGAAATACAGGCAGCCATGAAGGACGAGGATATTCTTATAATAACAGCAGACCATGGCTGCGACCCTACAACACCGAGCACAGACCATTCAAGAGAATATGTACCTCTTCTTGTATGCGGAAAGCATGTAAAGGAAAACGTAAATCTCGGCACAAGAAAGACCTTTGCCGATGTCGGAGCTACTGTTGCTGAATATCTCGGAATTGACGAGCGTTTCGGTGCTACAAGCTTCTTAAAGGATATATTAAAATGAAAATACAAATTTTACAGCTTACGGAAGGTGCAAAGCAGGCAACAGGCATAGCCGTTGTCATTGATGTTTTCAGAGCCTTCACGACTGCCTGCTTTATTATGAATAACGGTGCTGAATGTATATATCCCGTCGGTGCGGTGGAAACAGCCTTCAGGCTTAAGGAAGAAAATCCCGACATAATACTTGTCGGTGAACGGAATGAAATTATCGTTCCCGGCTTTGATTACGGAAATTCTCCGGCTAATATCGAACATACTGATTTCACCGGCAAAACAATCGTCCACACAACAAGTGCCGGAACACAGGGCATTGTAAATGCAGTCAATGCAGACGAAATAATAACGGCATCCTTTGTAAATGCTCCGGCCGTTGCAAAGTATTTAAAGAAAAAAAATCCCGAAACGGTTTCCTTCGTATGTATGGGCAAATGTGCTGTTGAACCTGCTGAAGAGGATACCTGGTGTGCCGAATACATTTCCTCTTTGATTACAGGCACTCCCTATAACGTAGAGGAAAGGCTCAAGGAACTGAGAAACCTTGAAGGCAGAAGATTTTTCAGACCGGATAACCAGCTTCAATGCCCGGAACGTGATTTTTACCTTGCAACACAAATCGGATTGTTCGACTTTGTTCTTAAAGCCGAATGTATAGATAAAGCAGTTCCGCTTTATAGGCTTAATTTTGCGGATAAAACCAGATAAAGCATATTTTTAAAAGCATTTCATTAACTTGGAATGCTTTTATTTCGTTTATTCATATAAACATTACGGTTTATATGGTTTTTATTGACATTGGTACTGCCTTTTAAAAAACTCCTTTATATGATATAATAAATTATTATAAAAAATCGGTTTAATGGCAGTGAACCGATTTTACGGCGCAGTGTTATATTAATTTAGGAGGAATTAAATTATGGGAGAAAAACAATGGGGCAGCAGAATAGGCTTTCTGCTTGCAACTGCGGGTGCAGCCATAGGTCTGGGCAACCTTTGGAAATTCCCGTATCTGATGGGCGAAAACGGTGGATTTACATTTCTTGTTGTATACCTCATTTTCGTACTCATTCTTGGTCTGCCCTGTATGATGCTTGAAATGAGCCTTGGACGATACACAGGGCGGGATCCTATACAGAGCTACAAAATAGTCAATCCAAAAGCGAAAATCGTAGGTATCTTCGGCGTACTTGCTCCGTTCATCATTCTCAGCTATTACAGCGTAATAGGCGGTTGGCTTATCAAATACGTTGTGAGCTATGTAACAACCTTTAATGCACCGGCTGATTTCGGCGCATTCATAGCAAGCCCGACAACCGTTATATGGCATTTCATATTCATGGCAATGGTTATCTATGTATGCTACAAAGGCATAGGCGGAATTGAAAAAGCAAGCAAAATCATGCTTCCGGCTCTTTTTGTGCTTCTTATTATAATCATTTTCCGTTCGGTTTCACTCAAAGGCTCTATGGAAGGAATAAAGTTTATATTTGCTCCGAAGAAGGGCTTTTCCCTTGCGAGCGTTAATGCCGCTCTCGGGCAGGTATTCTACTCACTCAGCCTTTGCATGGGTATAACAATAACCTACGGCAGTTATTTATCAAAAAAAGAAAATATACCCAAAAGCTGTGCAGTTGTTGCCGGAATGGACACACTTCTTGCCATTCTTGCCGGAATAGCAATATTCCCTGCCGTATTCGTATTCGGTCTTGAACCCGGACAGGGCCCCGGACTTGTATTCGTTACACTTCCGAAGGTTTTCGGTGCAATGAGCGGCGGTTCGATATTCGCCATAGCGTTCTTTATACTTATGTTCTTTGCGGCTCTCACCAGTGCAATCGCCCTTCTTGAGGTTGTTGTTTCCTTTGCCATAGATTCATGGGGCTGGAGCAGAAACAAATCCGTTGCGGTTATGGGTATTGCCGTTGCGGTACTCGGCATACCGAGTGCTCTTTCGTCCGGTCTTCTGGCTGATGTAACAATACTCAATTATTCGGTATTCGACTTTATCGGAATGATATCCGACAACATTCTTCTTCCTATCGGCGGAATACTTATGTGCTATTTCATCGGTTGGAAATTCGACATCACAAAGCTCACAGACGAAATGGAGCAGGGCTGTCCAAACTTCAAAATCAAAAAGCTCTGGATAGCAAGCATTAAATATGTAGCTCCAATACTTCTTATAATCGTAACCGTATCGGGCTTTGTCGGCGTCTACCACAGCATAACGGGTATGTAAAAACTTAAATTGAAATCTCGGCAACCCTGTATTTCCATTGTGAAATGCAGGGTTGTTTGCATTTTTATACAAAAATTCGCCAAAAAAAATAAATTTATTGATAAAATATTCAAAAATATATTGCAATTTCGGAAAATACCGATATAATATTTCGTGTTTATTTTAATTAATTTATTAGTTTAATATTAGTAAACAAAAGCCATAAGTTTTAAATCTTTGATAATTTGTTTAGTAATTGTAAACAAGCCAATGTATTTTTTATTTTAAGTAGGCAAAGAAAGTAATCGAAAAGAAAAATTATCTCTGTAATTTTTTAAGCGGTGCCATTATAGCATCAACACTCTCGAAAAAGCAAAGGAAGCTGCCGAAAAGCTTGATACAAAAACAGCACAGTACAACAAAGACGGCATTGAAAACAGTGCCGAATACAACAAAAAGCTCTATGAAATATTCAAAGAAATGCGTCAGAACCTTGTGTCATTCACATGGGAAACGGAAATAATATTCCCTACCGAACAGAGCCAGAACAATATAGCCGCTCTTGAGGACGCAATATCGGCACTTAAAGACGGCAACGGTGACTACGCATATGACGAATGCCTTTCGGGTGTAAACTATAACTGGTACGCATATGAATTTGAAAAAGAGGCTTTTGATTTCCAGACAAAAAGAATGCGTGACAATGCAGTCGGTACATGGGGCGAAGGACTTATATTAAATCCCGGTGAAAACCTTTATGATGTAATAGCCTTCCTCAAGGAAAATTACGGAAACGAAAACACAGATTATACAGAGGTTATATCCACACTTGAAAAAGCACTGGAAAATCAGAAAAACTACCTTAACACGGCAGTAGAAAAGGAAAATACATTCCTCAAAAGCATAACAGAAAAAATGAACGAAATACATCATTTGCACGATCAATGGTAGACCAGCACACCTCTCGATATATGGATAAAATCAGCTTTGCTCTTTCATACAGAACCTTCTCGTCAATGTTCTGCATCCGGCAAAGCATTCGAATATTGCTTAATACCTGTGTATTATATCTGCTCATTCAGAATCTCCTTTCAGCCTAATCCATAAAATAAGAATTCCTTTCTAACTCCTGTCACTTGGCTAAAGGGAAACAAATACCATGGGACAAGAATGACTATAACTTCCGATGTATGATAAAAAACAGAAGCAAGAATCGGAAGTTCTTGACTTTATAAAAGTTCCGATATATAATTAAGCAGAACTAAAACTTCTGTTCTGATTCTCATTATAACATCTTCCAGAAGTTTGTCAACAAATAATCGGAAGTTACGTATAAATATTTTTTGAAAGGAAGGACAGTACCATGACATTTGGAGAAAAAATTAAAGAAGCTCGTTTGGCTATGAATCTATCTCAAACGGAGCTTGCCCAGATGATCGGCATCTCCGAAAGATCCCTTTACACCTATGAGCAGCTCGGAACACTCCCCAGAAAAAGCAACATCAAAAAACTTGCTGAAGCGCTGCATATCTCTGTGTCCTATCTTTTGGACGAATCTGAAACGGACAGCCAGAGCCATATAGATCAGGATATGTTTATTTTAGAGGCAAAGGAAAACTTCGGTTCAAAGGGAGCAAAAGAAGCTCAGGAAGTGCTGGGGCGTGTAAATTCTCTGTTTGCCGGTGGAGAATTGGACGAGGACGCAAAAGATGTATTCTTCCAGGCGATTATGTCAGTTTATATGGACTCTAAGAAAACAGCACGGGAAAAGTACACTCCGAAGAAATACAGAAAGCATAAAGATAAAGAGTAAAATCCTCAAGCACAGAATATGTTTTCTGTGTGCGATTCGGAGGTGAAGCAAATGAAAACGGCAGAGCATATCATTGAAACTGTCGATAAGCTTGTGCGAAAATATCAAACCAGAGACCCTTACGAGTTGTGTCAGCTGTTAGGTATCAAAATCCATTATTACGATTTACAGAAGAAATTGAAGGGCTTCTTTTATTACCAGGAAGCCAAATAGATTCATCGTCTGGAAGTTCAAAATCATCTTCCGTACATTTTCTGATAATATGTTTTGTTTTCTCCATCGGCAAAGGCACCTTTTCCTCTGCAAAGTATTCTTTCTTTACGACTTCAACTACTGCTTCGTGATTATCTTTGCCAGCAGGAACGATCACGAAATCTCCCACCTGAATAGAATCGTCATCCGAAATATAATAGTAGCTCTTACACCCATCTTCAAACTCTACGCTGCAATAGATAATATCATTGTCACAGAGCCGCACCTTTCCATACACAGACGGGTTCATAATTTCACCCCACCCGTAGAAAGACATAAATTCAAAGACGGATTCCATAAACTCCGTCCAATCGTCCGGAAGCCCCTTTTTATCGTAGGTTCCTTGAATGAGCTTTTCATTGCCCTTTTGAGAAATAACCTTAATGGTGTAGTCTATGGTTTCAAGCGGGTCAACCACTACATTCTCCGGGTTTCCTTCTATATGGTCAAAGATGCTTTCTGCATCCATATCTTCAAGAAGGCTTTCAACCCCGTTCTCAACTTTATATTTTCTGCTTACAGAGCACCCAGAACCGATATTCTGAATGTGTTCAATGCTTTCACTCTCTCTGTCCACAATTAAAGACTCTGTATAATCCCAGACAGCGTATTCTGCGTGTTCTGAAATAGGAACTTTTGGCTTGATCTTTGTGATTCGATGATAGTTTACTTCGATTCGATTCACCATATCAGGCTTATTATTTCCATCAAAGGCGTACAAATCAGGCATTTTCAAACTGTCACGCAGCAGATCTGACAGGTCAATTCCGTCCACTTCAAAAGACGAGCATAACGAACCGCTGAACTTATAGACCTTTCCTGCGGTATTGGTCAGCTCCATATTCCAGTTTCCAATATCAGTTGCAAAAACTTCATCGTACCCATTGCTGAAATACTCTGTAAACGCAGAAATGATTCTGGCGGCAACCGCTTTATCAATCCGCAGATTCTGACTGTGGGCTTTTTCGTATCGACCATCTCTGCGCTGTCCGAAAACATACGAAGAAAACCATACTTGTCCTTCTGCATTGAGGGTTATGTGCTGTTCAACTTCTTCATCCGGTTCCGGGCAAGGCCCATAGCCAAGCCGATTGGAAACAAGCCGAATCTTTCTAAGCTCACCTTTGAACAGGAAGGGATTCTCACCGGAAAGTAGGGCAAGGCGGCTCAATGCCAGAATAAACCACGAACGATTTTCGGTGTTCAAGATGGCTGCTGCATCGTATGCCCAATGATTAAAATATCGCCATTGGGAATAGATTGCCGATCCAAGCAGTTTAATGTCCGTAACCTCGTCAATGATACGATTTAGCGCATCACAACTGCTTGCTGCATCGCCATATTTTTCTGAAAAGGCATGGCCGCAATCCATCTGGAATCCCAATGCCTGACAATCATCAGCCAGGTAATGGTCAACCAGCTCTATGTAGCTGATTTTCTGATCTCTGAATTTCTCAATCCACTTTGTGGCGAATAAGTGTACTTGCTCTAAATACTCCATTGCGACCTCCTTCCGAATCGGATTAAAACTCCTCCCAAGTCCGACCGTTCAGATCATTTGCGATTACATCGGTGTTAGGCATTGTTTTATATCCGAACATATCAGCAAGATTGAAGAACTTGCTTTTTTGAATTGGGTTCTTACTGCTTTTTCTAAAGTCCATCGGATAGAACTTTTCAACGATAAAATATCTATGGCTAATCGTCCGAAGGTTATAGCCATAATGATCTGCACGACGGATCGCTTCGTTGATGCGTTCAATCTCATCTGCGGTAGGTTCGGCTCCGCTTTCGGCACGATAAGTCATGCTGCCGTTATTTTCCACTGCGATGATGGTCTTTTTCAGCTTACCAATGGCACGGATACTCTTGTCCTTATACAAGCCGATATATCCATGTTCTAAGAAGTTGCGGGACTCCTGGTCATAGAACAAATCCAAATCCATGTTATCCTGAAAAGTTGTACCGGCTACGATTGCTCGCATCCATTTATAGCCATCCGGTATCAGCTTCTCATCAAAGCAATACTTCTTGAAATCGTCTAAAACGGCGATGATTTCCGTATCTCTGTCGTCAACAATATCTTCCATAGCATCCACAAGCTGCTCGAATGTCAAGTTGACGTGCTTGATCGGATGGATAAGCCGGGTTGCATTTTCACTGTTATACTTTTTTAGTTCAACCGCCAGTTCATCAAACAGTTGCGGTTTCATCGGCTTGGGGTCAAGGGTGAGCAAAACCTTTATATCCTCAGCGCCAAACTGCTCCAGATGATTTACAAGCTGTTGCTTATAAAACTGATTGTAGAGCTTTGTTTCTACCACTATTTTGAAACTCTTTTGGCTGATAACCGCATCCGGAACGCTATCGTCACCAACGACCTGCAAATCAAATGTGATTTCCGGGCTTTCGTCCTCTCCAAGAATAAGGCTGTTCAGCATGGAAAAGAACTTATCAGCGTTATAGTTATACAAACGAGAGAGCATCAGCATGGTGTTTGAGGTATCCACATTTTCTTTGGAGTGGTATCTCTGAAAATAATGTATCTGCATATCGCACCTCCTAAAACCCATCTGCCGTTTCGTTTGCGTTACCGGGTCAGTTGATAACTCAATTCCAGCAAGGGCTTGATTTCATCTGCTGAGACTGTACCATCGAGAAGAATGCTGATCCAATTCTCTTTGTTCATGTGATAGGCGGGAAAGAATCCTTTTTTCATGCGCAGTGAGCCTATCATCATCGGATCGCACTTGATGTTCAGAACATCAACCGTTTTATCTTCTGCCAATCCCAGCTTTCTTGCATTGACTTCAACCACCAACGCAAACCACTTTTTATTGTTCTTATGGCGCAAAACGCAATTCCAGTCATTCCACGGGTAATCTGGTTCTGCTCCATAGATTTCTTTTGCCCATTCAAATAGTTCTTTTCGTTCCATCGTTTCCATTCCCATATGATAAGGCGGTACAACATTATGTTGACATTTTTTGCTTTATTCCACTCCCAATGCCTTAAACACAGCATCCTCGGCGCTCTGATACGGAATCAGCTGGAAAGCCGACATCAAGTCTGCGGGTACTGTTACAAAATCAATCATTGATACAGCCGGTAACAGCACTTTCTTTGCACCGCAATCCACGCAAGCCTGCAAGGTATTCGCCAACTCGTCTACCTTAATCAAAGTGCCGCCGATAGAAATATCGCCAAGTACCGCAAGGCTGCTTAATGTCGGGCGACCAATGGCAATCGAACACAGCGAGATCACTGTGGGAAGCGCCAGTTTGTCGGTCATTCCGATGCCCTGGAGGTCTTGATAGTTGATGATATAATCCTTATCTGTGGTACTGATGCTGCCGCTGATACGCCGTGCATTTGCTTTCAGGAAATTGAATGCAATGTTGACCGCATCCTTGGCTTTGGTATCGCTGCCCAAACCGGTTTTATCGAATTTGCCGTTACCGGGCAGCATTTGGCTTTCCAAGCGGAATGCACCAATCATACCAGACTTGCCGTGAGAAACCGTATATACTTGCCCCGGTGTACCCAATCCTTCGGGAATCAGCGTATCACCGCCTTGCTCCGGAACAGAAACATACTTTTCTTCAAAGGTTTCGTTGTCGATGTAGGAGAAGTTCACATCGTAGAACTCTATGCCACCCAGCTTTTTCAGCTGTTCCTTTACACGCCGACGCATTTCCAAGGAAAGCCGCAGCACTTCTTCCAGTTCATCCTTAGTAAATTCCCCGTTAGGGTACATCAGCTTCAGATAACCGTCTACCATGCGGCGCACAGCAATCGTATCACGCTGGTTCAGATTTTTACCCAATCTGAAATACTTATCCAGCGCATCGCCATACTGTACCTTGCGCAGCTCACGAATAAACTCTGCCAGATAGTCGCTGATAAATCCATAGCTGTTGGTAAAATGCTCCGGACGGAATTTTGGGATTTCCCAACCGGGCAGGTAGCAATGAATACGATCCAGGAACGCTGTGTCAGTGCCCATCTCAGGCGGGAAGGGGTCAAACAAGCTGCTGGTTTTTAACAGCACATCTACGCTCTGATTGATATTGCCTACAAAGACCATAGATGCCGAAGCTGCTTTTTCCTCTTTGCCACGGGCAAAGGAGCCTGACGCCATGTAGTCCTTCATGATCTGTACGCCATCTTTATCCTTAAAGCGGATACCGGCTACTTCATCAAATGCCACACAGTCCCAAAGGCCAACCAAACCCACGGTTTTGCGCCCCATATTATAAAACAGGTTGGCTACCGTAGTTTGACCACCGGATACGAGAATACTGTTCGGGGAAATTTCTTTATACAGGTGAGATTTACCCGTGCTGCGAGGCCCCAACTCACATAAGTTGAAGTTGTTCTCCACCAGCGGAATCATACGAGTCAGCAACAGCCACTGTTCACGCACAGTCAGGGACTCCGGCTCATAACCGGCAGAGCGCAGCATCAACTCCATCCATTCTTCTTTGGTAAACGCTTTGCGCCCTTTCTGCAATTCGGGCAAATCAATATGCGGCATCTGAATGGGCGTCAGCTTATCAATGCGAATAGGCGCAGCGTTCTTTTCTTCCTCAATAAATTCATAGCTCAGCTGAACGATGCACCAAATACCGCCGTACAAAAGGCGGTCGTACTTTTCCGGGTATCCATCGGCAATCGGAATATCCTTAATGCCCAGGTTAGAAAACTCCGCAAGATATGTATTCTTGCGCATATCCAAATGCACGGTGATCATGTCGATTACCGTATGGCTGCCACGAGAACGCAGGCGTGAAAGGATTTTTTGTGCTTCATCAGGGCGCACAAAGTTATCGCTTAAAATATGTTTTACCGTTTCAA
This sequence comes from Anaerotignum sp. MSJ-24, assembly GCF_018918145.1. Taxonomy (GTDB): domain Bacteria; phylum Bacillota; class Clostridia; order Lachnospirales; family Anaerotignaceae; genus Metalachnospira. The sequence continues at coordinate 77,403 of NZ_JAHLPX010000011.1, read as the reverse complement.
CGCCGCTTTCGATGATTTCGGGGTCGTCGCTGCTGCAATACTGTCCCAGCAGAAATTCCAGGACATACACAGGAACATTTGCGCCTTCCTTGATCTTTTTAGTCAGGTCTTTGCGCACGATTTTTCCCTGAAAAACATCCTTCAATCGTTCGTCATAGCTGCGCTCGTCACACACATTTTCTTCGGTCGGCTCTGTTTCAGGCGACACGCTTTGATTCAGCTCTCGGCTAAATTTGTTATATTTTTCATCCAGATCCGGCATAGTTCCATCCTCCTGTCATTGTCAATCCTGGGCTGAGATTAGCTGATCGAGGTATCTTTGCACATCGTCGCCGTCATATCCCGCTTCCAAATATTTTCCCATCATTTCAGTAACAAGTCTGTGGACTCAGCTAAAGAAATCAAACTCATCCACAGCGAAAGCAATGTCAATCTGGAACGGTTCACGCTGTGGCATCTGTAATCCCTGCTCATCCGCAATTACCAGATAATAAGTAGCCGTGTTGCTATATTTCAGCGATTTCAGATTGAACTGGCAGCGGAATGTCCGCTCTGCACCGTTGTCGCTTGTCTTATCTGCAATGATTTTCTGAACATCACTAATTTGCTTGCCGTTTTCATCCGTAAAGTAAACCTGATAGGTTGCCGCTTCACGGTTTGCACCAACTGCATCCTTCTGATAGAAATTCAGAGAGAATATCATATTGCTGATTTTGCGGCTTGCAGACAGCAGATTGACCGTTACCGGTTTGGTATCATACTTCTGCTTGTTGCGCTTATATTCCATAGAATCGTTACGGAGATAGTGGTATTCAATCACCGGAACAACCATTTCCTGCAAGCTGATACCGCCATGCACGAAGTTCAAGCCGCCGCCGTTCATTTTGATACGGATGCTTTCTCTCGGTGCAAAGCCATTATATTCCGTATTGCCGCCCAGGAACTTTACCGGCAACAGATAGTTTGGCTGAGCGCCTTTCTGCATGATTGCATAGCGTCTGCCATATTCCACATCCATGCCGTTAAAGCTGGACTTGTCCACTTTGTCGTCCTCGGTAAGAGGGCTGTATGTGTAAAGGAATCCATGGTCGGCGGTAATCAAGATATTCGTTCCACCAAATTCATTCACGATAATACGAACAAGGTTCTTCAATTCCGAAATTGCCTTATCGCAGGCAGCGAATACGGCAGTATCAGAAGTATGGCTGGCTTCATCAATCGTATCGTGATAGATATAAACCACATCCATGCCTTTTACCAAAGCGCTTCGCTCGGCTCGTTTCATTGCAATAATATCGTTATATTTCAGCGCCACACTCGCAGAATCTTCCGATTTCAGAATCTTGTCCCGATAGCCGCTGGCGGTAGGCTGTCCATCTGCCAATACGGTCAGAACATCGTTACGAAGCTCAGCAGTCAGCTTCTTATGCGGCAGCAATGCCGCCATACCAAACTTGGTGATAGACGGGAAGATGCTCTGCATACTGCTGATAGCAACTTTGCTCTGCGTTTCTCTTTGAAGCTGGTCTGCCATAGCTGCTGCCACTTCATAGCGCATGGCATCCGAAACAATCACAAACACCTTGTTCTCGGAAGTCCTGATTCGGGAACTGTAAAAATTCTCCTGCTGCGGCACTTCCAGAACCTTGCCGTAGGTTGCCAGTTCTTCCGCACATACATCCGACCAGTTGTTGCCAAGTTCACCCAAGAACCAGTGGGTATAGAGTCCTTCCACTTTATCGACAACGTGCTTGAACAGGTCATCCAGCAGAATATTGGAGGTTTCCAAACTCTTTTGGAAGCTCAGGTGGAACAGGCGATAATAGGTGTCCATCCGATAATAGCTTTCCGTGTATTCTTTCCAGATGCCCTTTGCTTCTGCGGTATGGAACCCGGCAGAATGCTCCTTGAAGAAGCTCTGCATATTGGCTACCTGCAAAATGCCGTTATAGAAGTTCTCAAACGACTCGTACCATGCACAGGTTCTCCGTTTTTCGACTGTGGAAACAATCGTATCCACATCAATGATATGGTCGCTGATTTCTGTCATAAGCTTAGTCAGAATCACTTCGTTGATGCAAGGGAAGCACTCTGTCGCTGCCAAATCGTCCACTGTCAGCTTTTCAAATCTCTGATGAAGGCGGGCTTCCTCCTCAACATATCGAGCCACATCATAAAGCTGCTGAACATCCTCAACATGAAGCCATTCAGAGATAAAATCATAGCAATATGCCTGATGCGGCACGGAAATGAACTTATCCAGTCCGGCAAGATATTCCTGCCGCATGGTGCGGGTAGCGGCGGTCAACAGCAAATGAATTGCCAGCTGTCCGAGATCCGGTTCTTCCTCAGCAAATCCGCATCCCTGACGCACCATTGCCCAAAACGCAATATCTGCATGGTATTTTACGAAGTCTTGATAAATCGCATTGTGGTTCAAATCCAGTCCTGCCCGGAACACGCTGCGAAGAATCTTATTCGGCTGTGCTTCTTTCAAGCCGCAGATTGCCGCCATCACAGCCATGTGCAGCTGTGCCGGAGTAGCAGGAATTTTATTCTGGCTGCTTATCTTCTGACGGCGTTCCTTCGCATTGAAATAAATACGATAATTCTTGACCTGTTTTCTCATAGCCGGATTTGAAGTAAGCCCCATCTCATCCATCCAGATAGAAATCAAGTCTGCCCGGAACTCCTCACTGTAAAGCTCCACATCCAGAAGCCAGTTATCATCCGGTTGGTCATATACCAGTGGATCGTAAACCAGATAGTTTGTCGTCAGATCGTCCACTGAAAGCAGCTTCTTGATGGAAAACGTATTGCTGCCCGTAAGGGCAACCACCTTGGCGTTTTCCAGAACCACTTCGTCCAGCTTGTCCTCAAACTCTTTATCCTCATCGTACCAGAAGATGATACGGCGCTGATAAAACTCCGGCAGGGGGGCAGCAAATCTGCGATTCAGGTCTTGTATTACTTTGTCAGTATCCATGCTGCAATTCCTTCCTTCCGTAATATTTTACATAAATTATGTTTTATAAAGCACATCCTCTTTAGCCAGTTATAAACTTCCAGGTATTCACTTAATATGACCCTAAGAATAGTTCCTGTGGCGATCAGCTTTTTTATAATATCCCTGCTGATTTCTTATTTTGAACATCAGTAACCAGTTCGTCCATCAATTTACTTTTTATATCATTCCAGGACTTTCCACTGTCAACATCAAGCTGGTCCTTGCACTTCTTCATCACACTAACAATGATCTTCCGAACATAGTTTTCCATTTCGACAAGTTCCTGTTTGGAAATATTGCTTGTATCTCCCTCATGTAGTGACTCTGAACGATAACGATAGAAGTTCAACATTTTATCACGAATGTATCTGATTTCATCATCATTCGTTCCGAGCAATACAGCAACACGATTAGATAACATTTGCTTTTTTCCTGGCTGATTTATCGGAAGTAACACCATTTCTAATGCCGTAGTATATTGTTCAAATCCTGTCGGCTGGTCAGACTGTTCGAGGCCCCAAGCAAATTCATCAATAATAGGTTTCATTGTATCATAGGTCAGCGTTTCATAATTTCTTAGAAAGTGATTACAGCCTTCAACCTCTTCCGGATTAAGCTTAAATTTGCGTTCGTCATAAATGTTTCTGGTGCTGTTTTGACTCGTATGATTCAGTGTGCTGTTTATAAAACCATACAACCGAAATTTATAGCTAAAAAAGGTTTGGTATGTGCCAATATTGCCATTTGAAAACAAATGCAACAACGAAAATATTTTGTGCAGATATTTCGTTTCTTGTTCTTGATATGCGCTAATCTCATCCTCGCACAGAAATGTTTTATCGGTAAATACAGCGCCTGAAGATATTTGTGGACCTTCTATTTGAAAAATCTGCTCTTTCTTTAGGCAAATAAAATAAACGCCATTTTCATCGTGCAAACGTGAACCCATATACTCGATGTTTAGCTGCTTTTTTCCATTCTCAACCTCTGATTTGAACGGGAAATTCTCCAGATAACATTTCTCGATAGTATAGCCGTTTCCCAATTCAAGATTAAGTATACTTTCATCACAGTACATTATAATGGCTGCAATTTTTACAGCTACATCAATCAAAATATCACCTCCATCACCGCAGTCCTTTATCTTTCAAGTATTTACCGAGGCTGAGTTTCTTTTCAACTTTCCAGGCTTCATAGCCATTTGTGCTACGCCCAGTCACAAACTGGGCTGCTGTCGAAGGACTCGTAAATTCACAGTTTTTAATGATGTTACCGTCTTTATCCACATATTCGGGATTTTCACGATATGCTTTTGCAAGCTTTCCACCTCTGATGTGCTCTGCAAAATCCAAGTTGATTTTTCCTCCTGCAAGAACGGTCATTACCTTTCCGTCATATTCTGCCGTAGCAGATGCAATTCCTGTACGTTGTGTAATGTTAACTATGATTTTCATAATCATCATCTTCTAATTATAATTTCTTTAATACTGTATCAAAAATCGCATAATTCTTCTTCACGCCATCGTCCAGGTCAATAGAGATCATCTGGTCGGCAAGGTGATGAATCTTTTCCTCGTAGGCTCTGATTTCGGTATCCTGTGCCTGCAAGGTGGTCAGTTTTTTGTTCAGCTTCACACGCTCACCAGTGGAAGCATTGGCAATGCGCTGTTCCAGATCAGCAATAGCAGTGCGGTAACGAGCCTGCTGTTCATGCACATAATCGGTACGAATACGGGCAATGGTGTCCGGCTGATAGCGGTGCATATAGATCAGCGCCTTAAAGCCGTTCTTCTTGCCGCTGTCAAACAGCCAGTAAATCGGGCGTTTCTGATAAATCTTGCAATGGTCGGAGTAGAAGTCGCTCAGGAAGTAATTGCGAATCACATCCTTCGGCTGACCCTTGCCGCCGAGGGCATCCGCAATAAATTTCAGGTTTTCGTCCAGCGTGTCCTCGCTGTAGACCGTTTTCACGAACTTCACGAACAGACCGACAATATCATCCTCGAAATATTCATCGTCACAGATGGGAATAATATTATCCTTATCCGCAGCGAAAGAAGTATACTTGCTGTTGTCCCATTCGCCACCTGCATAGGCAAGTCCGTCCACATCCAGAGAGTAACGACCGAACATACAACCAACTGCATAAGAAATGAAAGAGCGAATATCTCTGCCAATGTCAGCTTTGCGGACAGTGACATCCTTATCCTCAACCTCCGGTGTCAGTTCATTCTGCAAGCCATAAATATCAATGAAAATACGGTTCAATTCTTGCTCATTGGCTTTCAGCTGATTGAAATGGTCATCACATTCAGTTTGCCACTGGGTAAAGGCTTTGGCAATGGTCGAAACTTTGCGGAGCAATGGATGGTGTTGAAAGTCCCATGAGGTTTCAAAAGAATTCCAGTCATCTTTTGCAAAATCTACACACTCCATTGCCAAAGCAATAGTTCTTTCTTTGGCAGATTGAAGCGGTATTCGCAAAGAATCAACATATCCACTTAACATATTAGTAGTTGGGTTAATTAACTGCATTTCACTTCGTGCGACGACAGAATTTGCAAATGCAAGTGCATACATTAAATTATCTTTATTCGCCGCATATGCGACTAAACTGGCACTTTCAAACAAATATCCTTGCTCACAAAATCTGAATGCCATCCTTGTAGAAATACGATTCCATGTTATATATGGCAAAAAATATATTTCTCTGGATGGAAGTTTATTTCCACAATTTGAGAGTTTTTTGTATCCTGCTTTATCGTAAGTAATTACAAACCAGTTATTTCCGTACCACTTTCTATACAATCCACCTTTGATCAACGGAGCAAATTTTTTCCCTGATGTCCAAAATGTTTCAGAATCTTTACAGGCAAATTTAATGTGCGTATATGGGACTTCCCAAAATTGTTTGATGAACAACTCATTATTTCCCGTAGTAAGACCATCTCTTGATGATACATATTGAGTAATCTGTTCACCATTTTCAAATATTTTTTTAAATCCTGTTGAAATCCAATATGCTATCGGAGCGCCAGGAATTATTGTAAAGTTTTTTTGTGAAGCTATATACCTATTATCTCCACTCATAAAGGCAGCTTCTTTTTCGTCTTGCGATGAAAAATCAACAAGTCTATTATACTGTCCTTTATAACTCAAATAACCATTTTTAGATACCCATGCTACTGTTTGAACTATTTCTCCACCAATTTCTTCAAATGCTCGTGCCCCTAAATGGCACATATTTATTATAATTTTATTATTTACTAGATATTCTCTTAACGATTCAAAGCTGGACAAGAACATCCAATTTTGCATGGTTATCATTGCCTGATAACCATAACTTTTTAACATTTGTCCACAGTGTTCAATAAAAACAGCAAACATATCCGCCTTGCAACGTGAATATTTTTTCTTCACGTAACTCGACAACATAATTCCCATTGCATCAGAACCCAGATAAGGCGGATTTGTCACAACTACATCATATTTCTGTGCCAATGCTTCTGCCACCTGCACTAATGGCAACAACTCTCTCAGTGCTGCTTCACGAGAGATATGAATATCTTCCTTGATTTCTGCAAAGCGGGCATACAGCGCAGCCCAATCCTGCGGTGTTACAGTCAGAATAGAGCCGTATTCCTTAGCATCATGCAGTTCGCTGATAATGGTGTCCATAGTCTTTTTCAGCTTGGCATCGCCATTGCAGAAATACTCCAACGCAAACGAATCCACATGGTTGCTCTCCACAATAGCATATACATGGGGCTGAATACCACGACTGAAGAAGCGGCGGTCATACTGACGAGCTTTCATCATCACCGCAAAATAAGCCAACTGCGCCACACGATCATCAATATCCAGACCGTAAAGATTGTTCTCCACAATGCTTGCCACTGCTTCACGGGTAGTATAGCCGTAGGATTCATAAATCTTCATCAGCACATCGAACATATACGCAAGGATATGACCGGAACCGGAACAAGGGTCAATGACTTTCAGTTGATCCGGTGTCAGAGCGGCGTATTCCTTGCGGATCTCTGCAAGCTGTGCCTGCACTTCCGGCTCCTGCTCGGCTTCTTCCAGATAGTAATGCCATTTGGTATCTTCCGGGTCACGGTTTCCTGCAGCATAAGCAGACTGTTCTTCCTCTGTCGGTAAAAGCTGCTCTTTGACATCCGGGTGTCCCTCCAGCCATAAACGACCAAGACTGTTCTCTACCATATAGCGAACAATCCAGTCCGGTGTGAAAAGCTGAGTTGCTGCAGGGATTTCATCTTTATTTAACTTGCCTTTTTTTGAGAGTGCCGCAGCTTTGGGGTCAATATTATAAAATTGATATAACCAGCCGATGATCTGTACAGCATCCTTCCAATCGTCCTCCGGTATCAGCTCAATCATCTGCTGAATGATACTGCCTTCACGGAGCAGGTTGTCCGGCAGAAGAAGCTCGGTATAATCCGCAATCTTCTGGAACATTCCCGGCAGAATCTTATTCAGAGCGTTGCACTGCACAATCAGCAGATATTTATACAGTTCTTCGGTCTTTTCGGCATCTTTCAGCTCATAGACCTTTTCCATATCCAATCCATCCAAATCCAGATGAATGGCTTCGGTTATAATCTGCGGCTTAAAGTTGTTTTCCTCGTCCGTGAATACACGCACATGGGAAGGGAGGTAGCCGTTGACCTCCATGAAACGCAGGGCAGAGAAGCGGTTGAACCAAGTGTAGGCAACCTCCTCCATAACCTGCTTATAGCCTTTGTCGTTTATCTCGGCAATCAGAGCCTTGCGCTGCGCCTTTTTATCGGCAGTCAGCACCTTGCCGCCAACGCTGTCCGCATTGGCATCCACCATGTTGTCCTCAGTAATACCGTATTCCACGCCTTTCAGGGAAACACGGGCGATCAGCTCGGTTCTTGCCCAGACAGCAAATTTTTTAATCGCATTCTTATCCATCATTCGACTCCTTAATTCAGCTTAATCTCATCGCAATTTTTCAGCAACTGCTTCAGCTGAGAACGAATCTTCTCTACATAATCATCAATATCCGCATCCGTCTGTAAGGTCTTTGCCTGGAACACAACCTGACGGTTATAGGCACGAACGACCTTCTTTTTTGCCGGGGCTGCTTCTTTACCTGCCTGATTCGGCTGAGGCTGCGGCTTCGGTGCAGGCGGGGCGAGAACGGCTTCGATTTTGCTGACCGTATCATCCTTGTACTGACACATCGGCAGGAACATAGCATCCAAAAGAGCAAGGCTCTTTAATTCTGCAATTTTTTCCTTACACTGGCTGAAATAGCGATCCGACTTTTCAATCAAATTGGATGCTTTGGAATCACCGTTTGCGGCAGTGTGGGTCGCTTCCATACACTGACGAACCGTTTCCAGAACCTCGGCACGTTTTTCTTCCAGCATCTTATCATGGGCGGTGCGAACCGTATCCATCAACGGGTTCAGCTCACGAATCCGGTCATATCTAAACTTCGTACCCATCTGAATCGTGATAATCAAACGAATGGTGTTCAGCGCCTTGTGTGCTTCCTCATTTTCCGCAATGCGGTCAAGGTCGTCATGCAGCGATTTTTCAAACTGCACTGCCTGATCGAACACCGTAACCTGCGTTTTGAAGAAGTTTTCGATGCCGTTGCTCATCGTTTCCTTGTTGTCGAACAGGTCATCTTCTTTTTTCAGCACTCGCTCAATCAGGGCAATGTTGTCCTTCTTCTGGGAAAGAACATCGTCCATCAGATGAATGGCTTCCTGCACCAATCCGTGATCCGGGTATTTGTGCCCTTCATAACGGGCATCCAGAGAAGCATAGTATTCACGCTGTTCTGTAAATTTCTCAGTTACGAAGCGGATCAGACCATCCTCATCGTCCGGCACATCCATAATGTCGAAATACTCTCGGAGCATTTCCTTGACATCACGCATCATTGTAGCGGAGATGGTTTTACGCTTGCTGATAGAGGTTTTACCAATCTCGCTCTTTTTGCGCAGCATATCCGGCAGCTTCGGGTCACCGGGTTGAATGGTGTTGCCCGCATACTTGATGGTTACTTTCTGGGCATAGATCAGCTGTGCCGCAACCGCAGCAATGTCGATTTCCTTCCAGCCATAAGGAATTGCACTGTACTTGCTCTGAATATCTGCCATAGAGGTAGGCAGCTTCTTCGCATCCTGCATTTCCAGATATTCTTCCATGGCAGAAGCTGCTTCACGGTTCGGTTCCGTTCCGGGAATCATCGTTTCGGTTCCGTTCAGAATGGCGATAATGTCGGCATCGCTGTCAGCATTCTTGGTAATCAAATCCAGCTTGCTATATACATGGGCAACCAAATATTCCAGGGACTGGTCAATTCTGCTTTTGGCATTTCCAGATTTGATCTCCAGATGTTCACCATCCACATAGAACTGCGCTCCCTCAATAGCCTTCTGCAATTCAGTCATGGCACTCAGCTCATATTTTCCGGCTTCGTCCTGCTGATCGCTGATGATTTTCTGCACACTCTTAGGCAGCTGGCTTACATTTCGCTGTTTTACATATTTGCGAATCTTCATGGCAGATTCCAGAGATTCGTAGTAAGGGGTATCCGCCAGAACAACGATCGCTTCGTTGCCTTTAGACTCTGCCATCAAACGGAACTCTGTCTTTTCCGTAGCATCCGTTGCAACCGTCAAAAAGCGCAGGCGCATACCGCCAGTCGTTACACCAACGGTGATTCCGTCCACCATCTGGTCGAAGGCGAAGTCATATTTTTCGTAGCGGAACTTCTTGGTTGTGAAAATATCGCCGTAGATCATCTGGGCAATACGCTCCACAATAGAAGCGGTATCCACATTGGTATCTCGGATTTCACGCTGAATATCCTGTTCTTCATCAGTCAGGAAGTTATAGGTATCACCGGTTCTGCCGATATAATTCTGACTCATCAAGCGGTCAAGACAACCACGAACCGATTCACGCATGATGATTTTATCTACACGAATATCGTCTGCCATCAGGATTACGATATTGTCCAGATTAGAAGGAATATCATCAATGTAGCGAATCAGATACAGGAGCTTCAATACATCAACATCCTGCTGCTCAATGCCATCACCGTTGTCAGCTGCTTTCTGGCAGCGCTCAATCACTCGACGGATAGAACCGTCCAGGAAAGTATGTACGGTATCATAAAAACGGAAGAACGGAACGAGGGCATACTCGTCCCTCTCCTGAATTTTCTGTGCAGCTTCCTGGAATCCGGACAGCATGGAACGCTCACCACCGGACAGGTGCTTACCGGAATTTCCGTGCTTACGGATTTCAGCAAACACCTTCTGCATGATGATGAACTGGTACGGCACGAACGGGAAATTGTCCGAAAACTCCATCGAAGTTGAGTAGCCCTTAATATCCAGAATCGAGCCACTGAAACTGAACAGGTTACGCAGAACAGAATTATTCTGCTCATAAACTGTCTCCAGCTCTTTGGCTGCGTCCGGTTTCTTTTTCAGAATACGCTTCTGAATCACTTCGTCCACAGAGGAAGAAGATAAGCTCAGTCTCGTTTTGAAACGAGCCTGAATACGGGAGAACTCATCAGCACGAACCTTGATGATTTCATCAATGGCTTCTTGTCCGGTGCAGATCACCCAGATCTTGCCTTCGCACTCACTGCCGATTTTCTCGGTCAACGACTGGAGGTTCAACAGCATATCGGTATCAGTACCGACATACTGACCAACTTCGTCGATCATAAACAGCAGACGGAAGTTTGCGGGCTTGGTATCCACATAGGCTTTCATATCTTCCACAAGCTGTGCAATCGAAATCTCTGTGGAGGTTTTATCATTAAACCATGCTTTGGCATCGTCCTCACTCATATCCAGAACTTCCATCAGGGTAGGGATGATGAACTTGCCGTTAAATGCAAATGCACGGCGCATCTCCAGCCAGGATTTGCCCTTCTTTTCTTCAAAAACTCTGCGAAACTCAGCAGTCTTGCCCTGCTGGTCAATATAACGCTCCATCATGGCAACCTTTAAGTTTTCGCCGTAAAATCCCAGATGGTTATAGAACATCTTTGTGAAAACACGAAGAACAGCAGTCTTGTCTTTGTTGCTAAAGCCTTCAATATCAATGTTGAAAAGAATGGTTTCCGTCTGACCCTTTGTAGCACGGTCAATCAGCATAAAGGTTGCCGGATCATCTTCAAACTTTTTCCGGAAACGCTCTACACTGCGAATGCCCTTAACTGCTTTGTTCTCCAGAAGATAAGAGAGCATTTTCAGGAAGTGAGATTTACCACTTCCAAAGAAACCAGAAATCCAAACGCCCATATCGGCGGTCGGCTGCTCAAAGGCATCGCCATAATAATTGAAAAAGGTAATGAAATGCTTCTTCAATTCCTTGGTGATAACATACTCATTTAATTCCTGCTCGATCACATCGTCAGCAGCCTGATCTACTTTAATAACACCATTGATTTTGCGGTTGATGTCATCCGCAAACATATCTCGAATTATCATGGCTTTATCCCCCTTAAATCACATTGAACGCTCGATAATAGTCGTTTGGCTTAAGGCGATTGAACAGCTTTACATGGTGACCATCGAACTCGCCCGGATACATAACCAAAATCGGAACATCAGAAAAATACGGCTGCAAGGCTTCCAGTAATGTATGGATTCTCATAAACGGGAATACCTCACCAACACCGGTCAGCATGAGTACATCGCCAAGTTCATGCGGCTCATACTGAATTTTGTCAATGAACTCTCCATTGCCGATTGCCGAACTCAGCTGCTCCAGAAGGAAGATGCTTCCGTCAGTTTCTTCCATATCTGGAATGGCATCCGTAATATCCATGTCGTCGCAAATAGAGAGAAATGTTTTATATAAATTACAAACCTTCAAATGGCAGGTCAGGGACTGATCGGTTTCCAACTGATTTACAAAATGGCGTACAACCATTTCGTCCTCTGGCTTATAGCAGAAGATTCTGATGTTTACCTCATTGCTGAGTCCCTTGCCCTCCAGAAACTCCGGTTCCTGAATCAATGCCCGAATTTTATCCAGGCGCTCTTTTATGTCACTCATCGGCTACCTCCTACGAAAAGCAATTAAATGCCGGCAGTACAGCCGCATCGCCGTTGCTTCTGATGGCATTCTCCAAAATAGGATGCAGCCATACCGGGTTCAAATGATCTGCCTTGATGCTGTCGAGATATTCCGTTTCAACAAGCACTCTGGCAATAATCTGTTTTAACTTTGTTATTGTGGCGTCGCTCCAGGAAGCTACCGCATCGTTCTGTTCCTGCAAACGCATAAAAAATGTATTCAAGTCTATCTTACCAAATGAGGTGTCCCTTAATCTGTACTTCTCGCCAATCACTGTCAGCATGAATTCCCAGACCAGTCGGCTCTGCTTCATCATCGCATACAGGCAAATCTGCTTTGCCACTTCTGTTGGCTGAGATGCGATTGCAGAAATCAGGGATTCATCTTCCATGGCACGAAGCCGTTTGATACAGGCTTTTGCCATGCGTGTGATGGATTTTTCAGTCGGATACTGAAAAAGATTTTGCTCTACAATTTCTTTCACAATCGCTTCATCAGAAAGTCCTTCATTCATCAGCTTGGCAGTGGAGCGCATTTCATAGAAAAGAAACGGCTCTCTTGTCAACGATGCAATATAGGGATACGAATGATCCATAGCGGTACACCTCCTTACTGTTCCTCTTTTTTATCCGGAACAAATTCCATAATGTCTCCAACATCACAGCCTAAAGCAGAGCATATTTTAGAAAGAATCTCAGTGCTAACATTTTCGTCCTTCGACAATCGAGACATTGTTGTTGTGCTAACGCCTGTCAATTCACGGAGATCCTTTTTTATCATGTCCTTATCAATCAGCAATTTCCAAAGTTTCTTATAACTCACTGCCATATTCTCACCTCTGCCTTACCGTATCTCAAAAAATTTCGGTGCTTCTTTCAGTACATTTATCATCATACCATAGAATTGCGTTCTAAGCAATCCGGCATTGTGAATTCCGCAGTAAAAATCCGAAATATCGCATCTGGAGTTTACAGGGTAAAACTTATTCGAAAAATCCATAAAAATTCCGGTATTGATTGGGCGTTACAAATTGGCAAGCAGTGTAAACCTGTACAGGTTCACTCATTTTCTCGCTTTTCCCTTCGGTGCAATCTTCGCAAATTTGCTTGTTGGGGAAGCATCCCCAATCCCCTTTGAACATCATCTGCCGATGATGACTACACGATTTTCAATCGTTTCTAAAAGAACAGAAGAATATAATTTGCCCATGGCTGAAAGCGCTGAGGTCGAAAAATAAAAAAGTAGACACGATCCGCACCCTTTGGGGAGTGCAGACCGTGGCTTTTTGCTTTAACGGAAGTTTTCCTTTTCTTCTTTCTCTTGTTCTTTTTCCTGCTCTTTCTTTTTGTCAATATTTAGAATTGTCTCAACCGTCTACTTGGCGATCAGCAATTCCTCTTTTTCTTTTCTTATCTTGCGGTACTCAGCATAGTCCTGTTTCTTCTGGACAGTCAGACGGTGAAACTCCTCATACAGTGATTGCGTGGACGGGAGCTTCATGATCTGCGCTTCATCAAAGGCTTGCTTAGCCGCTTTATGAATTGTGATTTCCTGACGGTGTTCCTCAAAGAACTTTCTGCTATATCCAGACTTGCGGTACTCGATATAAATTTGCCTTGTGTTGCGATAATTTTTGATGTGCTGCTGCAACACCTGAACCTCAACCATACGTTTCTCTGCGGCCTTGATAGAATCAGAAAGCGCATCGAACCGGGCAGACAGTTTTTCGATGCGAGCAGTCAAGTCATCATAGTTGCCCAGACCTTTTTCTTTCAAAAGAATCACGGTACGGGCAGCTTCTTTTCGATTGAACTTCTTGGCCCACTTCTCATATCCGACCGTCTTGCCTTCAGCCATTTTAGCCTGAATATCAATCAGCATCTGGAACTGCTTCGGGGAAGGAGCCTTGGCAGAGCTGCCTTTTGATTTGTGCAGGTTCTTGCCGGAGATAACCGCTTGAATTTCCTCTTTGCTATATCCTTCGCCCAGGGAACGCAGGCTGCTTTCCATCCTTGAACTCAAATTCCATGTCAGCCAGAGCCTGAACAAAGCCATCAAAGCTCTTTGGTTTCTGCTTCAGCACCGCATCAATCGCATCACATAATTCGTCACGCTGGGTACGCTTCTTGGGATAAACAGTTCTTTTCTGACGCTCCCGATATGGCTTCGGTGTAATAATGGACAGACCGTGTTCCAGGCAAACCATGTCGCTGAGTCTTTGCACCGCCAGACCGGAAAGAAAGAAGTTTTTGAAATTCCGTGTGGCATCCAGCGAGGTCGAATTATAAATGATATGGTTGTGAATATGGGATTTGTCGATGTGGGGCGCAACGATGAAAGCGTGTTTTCCCTTTGTCCATCGCATCGCTGTTTCATAGCCGACCTGGTTCGCTTCTTCCGGAGCGATTTCTCCCGGCTTAAAGGACTGGCGTATCTGGTATGCGATAATATTATTCTTCTGTTGTCTGCCGGTAATATGCTGATATTGCCGTTTGGAAAGCAGAAATTCCTCATCTGCTGTCTTTGGATCACACTCATAGGAGCTGATAAATTCGCCATCATTGGTTTTTGCGGCGTTTTGTGAGTAGTCGGTTCTGTCTGCCAAACATTGAGCGACCGTCTTTCCCTTATTCACATGGAGTGCAATCAATCTTGTTGCTGCCATTCCCATCACTTCCTTTCCCAAGAAGAAAAAGCCACCGGTCGGTGACTTTTCTCTGATATTATCTTATGACCTGATAAATGCTCCCAGACTTTCTCCGATATTCTCGGCTTTCATAACAGCCCAGACGAGCAGGAAAACCGTTGCTATTGTCGCAATTCCAAGAACCACAAGGATAAGCAGGGACTGCCACAAAGCCTTTACAATGCAGTAAATCGCAGAGCCGCCAATAACCAAAAGTAGTATGCCAATCACATAGGACACAACATTTGTAAGCAGATTTCCAAGAACGCAAATCAATTTTACAACGAACAGCATCGGCAATGCCAATATCTTCAATACCAGCTTCATAGGCTCAACTCCTTTCTTCTTAACTACATTGTACAAGAGTATCTGCAATCACACAACGATGTCAACCCTTGTATAAAAAGGAAGGACGCAAAGGATTTTATCTCCTCTGCGCCCTAATGTTTTTCGGATTCAGTTCAACAAACTGGAAATTATTTAATTCTCTGTGTACCTAATTGTAATTGTTCAACTGCTATTTTTGCTTTATTGTCATCTTCCTTTTGAAGATTTTCTATTTCCGAGTTCCGAATAGTCAAAATGATTTCGTCCCCCACCTGTAAATCATCAAGTGTTATATCTACAACATCTTGTGTATCATAATTACAATAGATCATAGGAATTTGGGAACAATCAATAAGACAATCATCTCCTAAAACACCTTCTTCTCCGCTATCTTTTGTGGTTATGATTTTATTTTCTTTATCAATTTCTGTTATTATCGCATTGACACCTAAAGTAAGTGGTTCGTTTGTTTGTTGTCCAGAACACGCAACTAAAGTAAACACACAAATAAATATACATAATGCCATTATCATTTTTTTCATCATAAGTTCCTCCAAATCCCGATTGAGATTTCACCTGTTTTAAGAAATTTAATAACTGTTATATTTTATTATTAAATTCTTCGCAACCCCTTGAAAACACTGGATTTGTCGCAGGTGAGCTTTCCCTTATTATTTCCCTTGTGTTATATCGTCCCATCAGTGTTTATGCACTCTGATAAGGGCAAATACAAGGGCAAGAAAAATCTATAAGACAGTATAACACAAAATAAAAGTGACATGGTGAACTGATTGAAATGCTTCTTAATTTTTGCTACTACTGATTGATTAAATGATAAGGAGATGGGATACGATGAGAACAATATTTGCAGAATACAATCCACAGTGCAACAGCATTGATGTATATACTAATACGGGCTATATACTCCGTATTGATTGTTGGGAAGCAGAAAAAAATTTAAGAACCACACCTGGATCTGATTGTGCTTTGACATCGCTTGCAATCGATGAGCCATTAGAATATGCAAGGTTATATCTTGATGGGAATTTACAGATGTGGGTAGATGCTGAAGATTCATTAGAGTTATGATTATTCCAATCAAAATCTACTAGAATTTATTAAAAATTAGCTTCATAATTTTAAAAGGACAGCCCTATTGCTATGAGGCTGTCCTTAAAAATACAATAGATAAACCTAGATTATTCTTGCTACTATCTGATTGTTAAATTTTCTGTATTCCATATTGCAAATCTCCCTTTTCGCAATATTTTATTAGTATGAATGCCAGAATCGCTGAAAAAACACGTGCCAATACCGTACTCCACCATATCATAATCTGTCCACCAAATAAAGGTGGTAAAACAAGCATAAATATCAGCATCAATACTGGTTCAATGAATGTAAGAATGTATGACAATCCACTTTTTTCAGTAGCATAAAATCCAGCTGTCGCTATTCTGGTAATCGCAACAAATGGTAATGACACTAAAAATATAGGTACAATTTTAGAAATCTCAATACTTACTTCATAAGAAGCTCCGAAAACCCCTCCAATATTTGCTCTGTTTACATACATGATAATTCCACCACAAACAGCAAGAATTATTGCAAAAATGTATGCCATTCTCTGAACTCCTCTCAGGCTTTCTTGATCCTTCTCACCATAAAAACGGCTCATTAAAGGTTGACTTCCATCACCTACGCCCTGCAATATGAGATATATGATACAGATAATATAGGATACACATGCATAAGTTGCAATAGCTTTTTCTCCCCCATAAGAAGCGGAGAATCGGTTTATAAACACCAATGAAATATTAGGAGTCAATGCTAGCCCAAATGGTGCAAGACCTACTCTGAATATAGCGCCACACATTTCTTTTACATTTTTTAAGGATACATACACATAAAACTTTTTAATATATAATGCGTATATGATTGCAATTGCTGCAGTCACACCCTGTCCGGCTATTGTAGCTGTGGCTGCACCTTTCATGCCCATTTCATATATCCATACAAAGATAAAATCCAGAACAATATTGGTTATGAATCCACCAACCATCGCAAACATTGACCAGAAAGAGTTTCCATAATTTCTAATGAATGGCATCATTCCAGTTCCAAGAATCTGCAATATTGCTCCAAGTGCTATAATTTTGATATAATCTGTCGCATTTGTTAATATAATTCCATCTGCTCCAAGCAATCCTAAAATTTTAGACGAAAAGGAGTAAATAATTATGGTACTGATAACACTTACTATTACAAGAAGCCACCAGCTTGTAGCAATAAATTCTTCTGCCCGTTTTCCTTTCTTTTCTGCTGCATTAATTGAGTAATAAACAGCTCCTCCCATACCAATTCCTGTTCCAAGAGCCTGAATCAAAGCCTCAATCGGATATGCAATATTAATAGCCGAAAGTCCAGCATCTCCTATGGTATTGCCTACAAAATATCCATCCACTATCGCATATATTCCTGATAATGCAAATGCTATAATAGATGGAATAACATATTTAAAAAATAATGATTTATGATTCATTTTTCTTACAATCTCCTTCCTTGAAAAGTCTGATAAACAGCTCTGTATTATCATTAAGACTTTCTATATTCTCTAATCCCATTTTTTCGATTACATATATTTCTTTTGAGTGCAGTTTTTCTATGATATCTTTCGTATATTCCATTCCTGATTCTGTGAGGCATATCAGCTTATTTCTCTTGTCTGAATCATCAGATACCATATTGATGTATCCTTTTTTCTGAAAATCTTTTAGTATCGTATTTACCGTTTGCTTAGGTATATTCCATTTTTCACTTAACATTTTCTGCGTGCATCTTCCATTACTTTCATAAAATGAATGCAAAGCAAAAACTCCATTTGAAGACAGTCCCTGATCCTTTGACCATTCCTCATACATTGCTGTACATTCTTTCCATAAAGCATAATATCGTTGCAACTGTATTATCATATTATTATCTTTTCTCATCTTTTTCCTCCTTAAATTAGTACGAATCCGGACTTTTGTATTATAGTCCGAGTTCGTACTAATTGTCAAGATTTATTTATATACTTTTTCTTTATATAAACAATCAATAGTCCCTTACTAAGGACAGGAAGATTATGAAATTTCCCTGTCCTCTTTTAATAATATCCTCGTTCTTCCATCCAGTCTTTCACATAACATCTGATTCCAATATAAATAATATGCGACAGTAATAGCAATACAATAAGATTTATCGGATTAGCGTTTTTAATCCATTCTCCAAAGTAAATTACAACAGCTGTACTCGTTATCGCTACCACGATACTGATGATATCCCAACAATATTTCCGGTAGATTTTTCCTACCTGATAACCAATCCCGATTATCAGCCACCCGGTTATTACGAATAAAATTGCCATGACAGTACCGGCAATCAGCCAGTACACAATCCCGGAAAGAATACTGTTAGGTATTCCACTGCTTAACTGTCCGAAAGAGTCTGCACCTGTCACAAACTCCCGAAATAAACTTCCCATTCCTTTTCCTAACGCACCGAAAAAGACGATACAGTCGTTAAGGAAAACCGGCGAAAGAATCGCAGTAAACAGTGTTGTTGTTATGCTGTACCATGCCAGTAGAAACAAGATACTTTCATAACCAATCGTCATATTTTTATATTTCTTTTCTAACTGGCTTTTACGGCTATCGCATTTTTCTTTTGCTTTCCGGTAAGCAGTACGGTCACATTTTTCACATTTCTCATAAGGCACTTTTTTCTCAACAGCTACCTCTACCGTCTTTTGGTGTGTCTGTGCATAAAGTTTTTCCTGCTCTGCTTTTTCATACTTAAATTTCCATGCCACGGCTTCTGCGTCGGCTCTTTTCCTGCTGTCTGTCTCGCTGGTCAATCGTTCCTCTGTTTGCCTTAATCTTGTCCGCAATGCTTCGATATTCTCGGCTCTGTTTTCGCTGTTCAATTTCTCGTTCAAGGTCAGCGATTCGCTTAGCTGCCTGTTTAGTTCCTGGATTGTCTGGTCTTTCTGATCCAGTTCGTCCTGCATCTGTTCGGTCATCAGCAGAAGTTCTTCCACCTGCCCGACGTTCTCTAAGTTTCTGCATTCGCTCATCGATCTCCCTCGCTTTCTCTATCTGCTGTTTAAGGTCAGCAATTCGCTGTTCTGTTTCTGCAATAAGCTGTTCTCGTTGTTCAGCTTCTGCGTTAATTCCTGCCATTGCTGATTCTCGTTTTCCAACTGTTCGATTCTGGTTTTCTGTTGCTCGATCTGTGAGAGCAGTTCTTCTGTATCTGGCAAAAGATTTAGCAGCCTGGATAATTCGCTGTTTAAGCTTTTTAAACTCTGGTTCTGCTCCTGAAAAGACAGGAGCTGCCTGTCCCGTTCCTGCAATTCCTGTACCATCTCTGCCATAAGATTCTGCTGTTCCTCGATCTGGTTTATCATTGTCTCCATCATGGAAATGACTTCCCGGCTTTCTTCTAATGTCACGCAATCGCTCCTTCCATTGTGTTAATGCACTGGATACTTTTCCAAAAGAAATCTGTATTTTATCCAGCAGTGCATTTTGTCTTTTTATGATCTGGTTTTCCTCTACTTTCCATGAAGTAGAGGATGTCTGTCCGTTTTGAAATTTCTCGTCAATTTTTCTGGCATCTGCGCCCTCATGGATCGTCGGTATCTCTAATTTTCCCTGCCTTGCATAAGAACGATGGTCAATGTGATTTTCCGTTTTCAAATGTGCATTACAGACGTTTGCCCATTCGCTCCGCCATAGCTCACAATTTTTCGGATTGTTCCACCCGGTAGCATCGGTTAATACACGTTTCCACTGTTTGCGGTTCCTTGTCCCGACTTTCTGGACTCCATTTTCATCAAGTACGGGGATTCGGATTCCATGACGGTCAGGGTTCTTTTTATCCTGCCACCAGTCCGGATGGGATTCATCCACCACAATATTTCCATTTTCATCTCTGACAAACTCCCAATCCTTGATTTCTTTGTTACCCCATGAGTGGTCTGAATTGAATGGTCGCATCGTCACCAGTAAATGCACATGGGGATTACCATCTCCTTTATCGTGGATACTCCAATCCGCACACATTCCCTTATCTACAAAGGTCTTTTGAATATATTCAGTTGTATAATCAATCTGTTCCTGTCGGCTCCATTCTTTCGGAAGTGAGAACTCAAATGACCTGCCGAGTTGTGCATCTGAACTTTTTTCTATCCTCAAGACTTCATTCCATAAACGCTGCTTCTGAAAAGTAAGTTTGAATTTTTCCAGTGCAGCATTTTGGTTATCTGCCCTTTTATATCGGACAGATTTCTGGAACCGTCTGATATTTTCAGCAGGTACATTCTGCCATTCCTGTGGTGCATTTTCACACATCAGCAGGCTGGTATAAACGACTTCTTTTTTTGAAGTATAGTAGCTGATCCTGCCTGTTTCTTCATTTTTCATCACATCGCCATTGAGATAAGCAGACGCCGATATGATGGATTTTCCTTTGCTGCGTCCAACAATCTTTACTGTATAATGAAAAATCGCCATGCTCCGTTTCCCCCATTCTGCCGTATCCGGCTTTGATTTCCGGCAGGTAACGTTTTTCCTAAAAGAAAATGGTATCTGCCGGAGCACCCTCTGCGTAAGAGTGCCCTGTGCATAACAGCCTGCATGGAATGTGCCCCTCTGGCGAAGAGTGCCTCCTGCGGCATGAGCAGGTCTGGCTGAAAGCCCCGCCGACGGAACGAGCCCGGCAAGCGTAAGCGCAGACCGGTTGCCACCTGTGGCAAACTTATACGGACGACCTCTGGTTGTCCATAAGTGCGCCCTTCATAAAAAAGCAATGAAGGGAATGGAAACTCCACTCCCTCCGGCATTACACTTCCTCCGTATTTGCAACTGGCTCTTTCTGCATTGCCTTTGAGAAGAATTTCCCATTTGCTTCCTGCCTTTTTAAGAAGCCGATCAGCTTTGGGATATCATCTTCCTCAATCGCAGAACCCAGTACCGATTCCACTGCACCGCCAATCTGGCAGAGCCTGTGTGTCCGTTTTTTGGTTTCCACATCTTTCTGACGTTTCTTCAGTTCCCGTTTCTGTGCTGCATACTGTTTTGCTTTCTCAAGGCTTTCCTGTTCTTTCTTTTCCAACTGGAGCATACGCTCCTCATAACTCTTTGTTGATCTTGCCATAAATATCATCGTCCTTTCTTTTTTTCCAAACATAAGTTTCCTGTTGTCTGTCAGACGAAGTACATGGTATAATCTGCTTGCGTGTAGGTATATCATGACTCCGGTCTGATAGAACCTTTGGCGGTTTCTTCGGGAACCGCTTTTTTAAGTTGAACCGTTTCTTGTGACTGCTTTCACATTTCCCTTATCCCTCAAGTCCCTGCCCTCGTTGGCTTCCATAAAAAGTTCCAGCATATCCGTTTTGATCAGGACTTTTCTCCCAACCTTCAATACCGGAAGTTTCTTCCACTCTACCAACTTTCGCAGGGTGTTCCTGCCAATTCCCGTATAATCAGCAGCTTCCTCAATAGATAAGGCAATCTTTCTTTGCGTCATATGACCACCTCCTTTCGAATTGCATTATGCAATTTCATTTGTGCTGTCAGTATAGCGTGTTTATATTGCTTTGTCAAGCATTATAAAATTTTGCTGCTTTTCTTAAAATTGCATATTGCAATATATTTTGTTGCGTGGTATAGTAATGACATACCGAAAAAGGAGGCACATCAGCATGAAAGATAAAGAACTACGCAAGCTGATCGGCAGCAGGGCAAAACAGCGCCGTCTGGAATTAAATCTGACACAGCCTTATGTCGCAGAGAAGATGGGAGTTACCGCTTCCACAATCCTGCGTTATGAGAATGGTTCGATTGACAATACCAAAAAGATGGTACTGGAAGGTCTTTCGGAAGCACTTCATGTATCGATTGAATGGCTCAAAGGGGAAACCGATGAATATGAAACTGATATTACGGATAAGAAAGAATTGCAGATTCGTGATGCGATGGGCGACATTCTCAAACAGTTTCCTCTTGACCTCAATAAAACAGAAGACGCTTTTTCTAAAGACTTACTGCTGTTAATGTTAAAGCAATATGAACTGTTTCTGGATTCGTTTCAGTTCGCCTGTAAAAATTACAAAGGCAGTACCAAAGATGCGGACATTGCCAAAGTAATGGGATTTGAATCGAAAGATGAATATAATGAGATTATGTTTCTCAGGGAGATCACACATACTGTCAACGCATTTAATGATATGGCAGATGTTGTAAGGCTCTATTCAAAGAAACCGGAAGCGGCAGAACAAAGGCTTGCAAATCTTTTATCCGAAGTTATGTATGACGATTCTGAATCGGTATAGTAAGATAATCGGAGTTATGATACAATGAGCGCAAGCGAGTCAAGCTGTTTACAGATTTGACGAGCGGCGAATTGGCTTATGGACTTGTCCATAAGATGCCTACACGCAAGAAGCATTTCAGCAGTTCCGATTGTCTGATATCGAAAGGAGACATACGATTATGGCAAAAGGATCTGTTAGAAAAAAAAGGAAAAAAATGGTACTATCGTTTCTATGTAGAAGATGCAAGCGGTAAAATGGTTCAGAAAGAATACGCCGGAACCGAAAGTAAAAGTGAGACGGAAAAGCTTCTCCGCAAGGCACTGGAAGACTACGAAGATAAGAAGTTTGTTGCAAAGGCAGATAATCTTACCGTAGGGGAACTTCTGGATATGTGGGCAGAAGAAGAACTGAAAACTGGGACACTCAGCAACGGTACAGTGGAAAATTATCTTGGTGCAATCCGATGTATCAAAAAACACCCGATTGCAGACCGCAAACTGAAAACAGTTACTGCCGAACATTTACAGGCATTTCTTGATCTGCTTACATTCGGTGGTGAGTTTCCAGACGGGAAAGTAAAAAAGGGATACAGCAAAGATTATATCCATTCTTTTTCCGCAGTGTTACAGCAGTCATTCCGTTTTGCAGTATTTCCAAAACAGTTAATCAGTTTCAATCCGATGCAGTATATTAAGCTGAAAAAGCAGGCAGAGGAAGTTGACCTCTTTTCCGATGATGAAGTGGAAGAAGGTACACAGCCGATTTCACATGAGGATTATGAACGGCTTATCCAATATCTGGAAAAGAAAAATCCACCTGCTATTCTTCCGATTCAAATTGCGTATTATGCCGGGCTCCGTATCGGGGAAACCTGTGGTCTTACATGGCAGGACATTAACCTTGAGGAACAATGCCTGACCATAAAACGCAGTATCCGCTACGACGGCATGAAACACAAAAATATTATCGGACCAACGAAACGGAAAAAAGTAAGGATTGTTGATTTTGGAGATACGCTGACTGAAATACTGAAAGCTGCCAGAAAAGAACAGCTCAAAAACCGGATGCAGTATGGCGAATTATATCACCGCAATTACTACAAAGAAGTGCATGTGAAAAACAGGGTATATTATGAATACTATCATCTTGACGGAACACAGGAAGTCCCGACAGATTACAAAGAAATCTCCTTTGTCTGCCTGCGACCAGATGGCTCTTTGGAACTGCCGAGTACACTCAGCATTGTATGCAGATCAGTGGCAAAGAAGCTGGAAGGATTTGAAGATTTCCATTTTCACCAGTTGCGTCACACTTATACCAGCAATCTGCTTTCCAATGGAGCTGCACCGAAAGATGTACAGGAACTGTTAGGACACTCTGATGTCAGTACCACAATGAATATTTACGCTCACTCAACAAGAAAAGCAAAACGGGATTCCGCAAGACTTCTTGATAAAGTAGCGAGCAATGCTTAACTAAAAATTTCCCTTATTTCCCTTGCGGATTCCGCATAAGGGCAAAAATAAGGGAAAATACATATCATTTCACTATTTAATGGGCTGAAAAGCCTGTAAAATAAGGAAAGTTCAGGAAATCTCTCCACAAATTCCGATTTTTGTTCTATTTGCTCCCCGATAAATATGAAGTTGACTATCAACTGATAATCAAAAATATCATTCCTAAAATTGCAAATCCTTCACAGATCGCAACTATCTTAAAATTTTTTGAACTCATTTTCCCATTTTTATACTCATCATGGCACAAATAAATCGTAAGTGCTGCAGACACAATCGTCATTATCCCAATAGTTGGCATCATTTTTGTCACCTCCATAAAATCCGATTTTTCATTCACTGTGACTTCTCGATAAACTTGAATTTTCAAATTAGTCTTTGCAAATAACCTTTGAACCTTCACCGTCAATTACAATTCCCTGACGGTTGTTAATTGGGCATAGATTCAAATCCGAAAACTCAGTCATTATTTTCTCGGTAACTTTCTTAAATGGTGCTGTAAGATAATGCGGAAGAACATAGAAATCAATCAAATCAAGCCCTGCATCATCTTCTTGTGAGTAGTCCTCCGGCTTTTCATCCATTTGCTCGATATATTGGATGCTTGGAGCGCATATAATTGCGCCTGCCGACTCGCCGATCATCAATTTTCCATTTGCCAATTCCTTTTTCAGCAGTCCATCAGTTCCCGTTTTACGGAGCTGATCCATAAGAAAGAAAGAATTTCCGCCGGTAAAATATATCACATCTGCTTCTTCAAAAACAGACTGTATCGTTGAATAAGCCTCCGTTGAAATATCAATTTCAGTTACGATTGCTCCCAACTTTTTGAATAATTTTCGAGCCGAGCCGACATAACCGGTGTAGCCTTCACGCAGTGAAGCTGTTGGAATAAATGCGACTTTCTTATTTTCAATTTCTTCCTTTATCAGACTTCCTACACTTGAAAAGTGCGAACATAAAAACAGTTTCATCAATATTCTCCTTTATAAATTGGAATTTGTCGAACTCTCAAGTTCTCCATTTGCAATAATTATAGCAAATGAATATGAATAATTCTACCAGCTAAACAAGGTTATATGTCCCTATGTAAAGCCGCAACCGCAGCTGCGACTTCCCGACAAATTGTCGTATTACTGGATTGAGGACAGGCGAACAAGGACTTCTTTCATATCCGTCCAGATCTCCTCCAGTCGTTTTTGCAAATCCTCAATGTCGGCATGGTAGATGCTGCCCGTTTCGTTCGCTCGTTTTGCGTACTGATTCAGGTTGTTGGAGCAGATTCGCAGGAGCGAAACCAGGGCTTTCACATCCTGCAAATCCAGTCTGATGCAGTACCCGTCCAGAGCCATTTTCCGCAGATAGGCTCCCATGCTGCGGATGCCAAGCTCGTCCATCTTCTCATGGATTCGCTCGACCTCCTCCTTGGATGCAAGGAAATGAACATCCCGGTATCGCTTTGCCATTACAACACCTCCTCACGGGTTTCAGAGTATTTTGCAGGAGGGATATGCTCCGCTTTGGATTTCAGATCAGCCAACACAGAAGGACGCTCTGACTCGCTTCTTTCGTCACATTTTTCCGCAGAGTCCTCCATATTCAGGGCTGCATCCAGTTCTGCCAGTCGCTGACTTTTTGCTGTCAGCTCTGCTTCCTGCGGAAACGGTTTTCCAACCTCCGCCTTGGCTGCTTCCTGCTGATTGTAGAGATTATTCAGCTGTTCATTGGCTCGTTCTAAGCGCTCAGGAATGCCTGCAAGGGCATTGTCCAGTCGGGTGATATTTCCTCGTGCATCCGTACCAAGGGCTACTCTGTGGCTCACAGCGCCCTTCATGGTCACATCGAACTCGTTCCGGAAGCTGTCAAAAGAAAGTTCCATCTGAAAGCCACGGTAACTGCCAACCGAGGGCTTTTCAGCCAAAACTAATTTCATTTGCATCTGCTCCTTTCGCAAAAAATAAGCAGCCACACACCGTAGTGCATGACTGCTATGTAAATAGTTCGGAAAGAATTTTTGCAACCTGACACAATTTTCTGTTTTATAATCTCCGTCATCGTAAAAATATCTACCTCATCTGTATATGAAATGAGGTAGATAAATAATTTATGACTTAGATTTTTACATATCCTGTAGCCGGACCTGAACCGACCTTCGCAATGTACTCACTCTTAACTAAATCTGCCAGAGTGCGTTCCACTGTGGTTTTGCTTATATCAGGGTGAGCATCCATAATTTCTTTCTTTGTGATTTTACCAACTTTCTGATCAATCATCGCTTTAATTCTTTCGGGCTTAGAAAGAGTGCGGTTCTTTAAATGTTCTACACGGCTTTCAAATTCATTATATGCTTTCAACATGATACCCAGATAATACTTAACAAAAGGCTCATAGCTGTTCTCATTTTCATGCCATCCTGTCGAACTTGCCTGCAATGCTTCATAGTAAGTTTCCTTTGTTTTTTCAATCAACATTTCCATGCTGACATATTTTCCTACAATATATCCTGCCTTATAGTACAAAAGAAGCGACAGTAAACGGCTCATGCGTCCATTTCCGTCATTGAAAGGGTGAATACAGAGGAAATCCAGAATAAACATAGGTATCAAAAGTAATCTATCAATTTTATCAGTATTCCATGCTTCTAAAAACTGTCTGCACAATTCATCCATAGCTTCCGCAGTCTGAAAGGCAGGAACCGGAATAAACCTTGCTTTCTGGTGACCTTCTGCATCTGTTTCTGCAATTACATTATCAGCATTTTTATATTCTCCACCGGAACCGGCGTAGGAATACAAATCACGATGAAGCTGCAAAATAATATTAGGTCCGGGCACAATATACTCATAGCTTTCGTGGATTGTAGAAAGCACCTCTCGGTAACCTGAGATTTCCTGCTCAGATCGGTTTCTTGGTTCTGCCTTTTGGCTGACCAATTCTTCCAATCTCTTATCTGTTGTATAAATACCCTCAATACGGTTAGAAGCACCTGTACTTTGAATCAAAGCGACTTCAAGAAGGGTTTTCAATTCATCAATATTAGCTTCCAAAAATAGCTCTTGCTTACCTTTGTGCTCATGAATTTTTCCGATCATCTGCACAATTTCAGGAGTAAGCAACTTTTCTGGCTCTTTTATATAATCAAAAGCTCTCATGTTATCTACCTCATTTCAGGATTATCTGCCTCATTTTACTCTAAAATGACGGAGATTTCAATGGGATGAGGCAGATAAATTTTCCAGTCACTATGACTGAAATAATAGTATGCACACCTACCACACAGAATATTCAAGAGGTCGCTTTCAAAAACACAAAATATTTTATTTCTTGAAAGCAGATGCTATGTAAAGGCAATCCGAAGATTGCCCTAGGCATCAAACCTATCCTGTTTACACAGGTTCATTATCATCTTCATCGACGGAGCTATCTGCATCATCGTCCTCAAACTCCGGATCGTACCCATAATCCTCGTCATCGTCCACATAATCAGCATCCGGATCAGGCTTTGCCGCTTCCTGTTCCTTCTTCTTTTCCTGGACTTTCTTGAATACGAAGAAACCGCCGCCACAGGCAAGCACAATCAGAGTAAGAATCGCTGGGAGCATATTCGTGGATTTCGGTTTTTCCTCCGGAGCAGGTTCTGTAATTTCAGGAACTGTTTCAACTACTTCCGGCTTTGTTTCCTCAACCGGCTTGGTGAACTCTGCAACTTCCTCCTCGTCCATCAGCTTGAGCAGGTCGGCTTCATCCACCTGATTCAGAAAATGCACGGTTTCCTCGCCCTTATCATCACGGTCAATGATGATATAGAAGTAGTTTCCGTTTTTGGTTACAGCGGTAATGAACTGCTTTCCACTTTTCGTAGGTGAACCGGCATCATCAACCAGAGTCAGGTTGCCGTCCGGGGTAAGCGGCAGCATCGGTTCCTCCGGCTCTTTTTCGGGAACTTTTTCTTCGACCGTAGGTTCTTCGGTCGCTGCGCTTTCATCTACATAGGCGAATGCCGTTGTAGAAAACACGCCAAAACACATTGCACACGCCAGCAATGCGGCTCCAATTTTCTTAAATCTCATTCTGCGGTTCCTCCTTATTCATAGTATTGATCGTATCAGGCTTCGGAGCCATATCCGCAGCAAACATACGGAGCAGCTCGGAAAGCTGGTCAGGGGTCAGGTTCGCAGCGTGAACCATCTCATGGATTTCGGAGTTTTCCTCCTCACGATATCTGCGTTCCAGATCTTTTACTCTGGCATCCCATTCAGCCCGTTTCTTACGGGCTTTTTCAAGGTCTGCACCAATTCTGTCTAATTTGGCACTCAATCGACATCCCTCCTTTAGTTTCTGATTCTGCCGAAGCAGTAAAAATGCTGTTGCCAGTAATTCGATTCGATAGAAGCGTAGGAAATCGGGTTTCCGCAGTGGATCATCATACCATTGCCGACATAAATACCAACGTGCGATGCACCGGAGGTATCATAAGTGCCTTGGAAGAAAATCAAATCTCCCGGCTTGGCAGAGCTTTTGGGAATAATATCGCATACGCCCATCAAACCGTTTGCGGTCAATCGTCCAACACTCCAACCGTTGCCGCAGTGATTGATTACATAGGAAACAAACCCGGAGCAGTCAAAGGAGGTGGAGGGGCTGCTGCCGCCCCACACATACGGGTATCCCAGATATTTCTCTGCTTCCCGAATCATGTTGGCAAATCTTGTGTCCGTCAGAGCTTCGCCCGGAATGTCATAGTCGGTGTACTCACCGGTCACAGCATAGATGTCATCCCCGAAAATGTCAGGTCTGTTGCCGTTGGTCTGGAGCAGAACTGCGTAACGCTCCATTTCATCCTCTGTCAGACCGGAGCTGCCGATCACTCGGTTCAAGCCCTTGTTTACCAGCTTCACATTCAGGATATAATACTCATACTCGACCTCAACTTCGTACTCATATTCCTCTGTCGTGGTCTCGCCGGTCACCGGATCTGTGGATGTCGATGTGCCGGTACAGGTCTCTGTGCGGGTTCGGATTTCCACTTCCTCTGTCAAAATCAGCTCATACTGCTGATCGAACAGCCATTGCAGAGTAGCCTGCACCTCATCTCTGGTGTAGTCCTCGAATTTTACCGTCAAATACGCCGCAAGCTCATAAGGATTGTGGTTGATTTCATCAAGGTCATACCGGTACTCGTCATATCCGCTATGAGTACGCTCGATATTATTGATTTCATTGCGGAGCGCAGCTTCCAAAGCCTTGTAATCATTGTCCGCACCGATAATATCTTCCTCTTTTGCGGTAAAAGAAGTTCCCAGAACGATCTGTGTGCCGCCTTGGAACATAGCCGAACAAGACGAGAACATCCCAGAGAGAATTATAAAAAGCAGTCCAGCAATCAAAACAAACAGAATCGTTTTAGAGTGTGTGGTGTAAAACTCCATCGCTTTCTCTGTAATCGTTTTGGTGCTTTGGACTGCTTTCTTTGTTGCTTTAGCGGCAGTTTCTTTCGCTGTTCCTTTGCCTGCCTTCGCCGCTGCATACTCCTTTTTGATTGCCCTTTTCTGTTGCCAACGGGAAAGGGGATTGGAAGCGGCATCGGGGTTGTCCTTTTTGAACTTCTCATACAGGGCATTTACATTTGCCTTATCTGATTTTTCTACCAGCTTTCCATCATAATCTTTCCCATCAAATCGGAAAGTGTCGGAGACAGATCATCCGGGCAGGGATTGCCCAAACTGACTGTCAGGGACGCCTGGGGATCGGTGTCTACCAGAAGCACATTTTTTCCTTCAAGCGCCAAGCCAACGCCCAGGTTCTCGGTGGTGGTGGTCTTGCCGGTTCCTCCTTTCTGATTGACCACCGCAATGATGGTTGCTTTTTTCGACATTTTTCGTCACTCTCCTTCCTCTCGCTTCATTTTCAATTTCTTAAATCCTCCTTCCAAATATCCGTGTGACATATCGTGCCGAACAAGAGCATCGTAGTAGGTGTCTATTGTCGTCGGCGCATTGTATATCGTAGTCAGCATATACTGACGGATATTTCTAATCTTTGTGGTGTTTTCCTTGAAGCAGTCCATAACATATCGAATGTGTTCGACATTCAGTTTCATAAACCGACTGCGGACAATTTCTGCCGGACGCTCCTCTGCACCAATGCGAATCAACGGTCGCTTCGTGCAAACTGTTTCAACGATCAACTCCAGAATGTTATCCAGCATTTCAGAATCGTAAGGGTAATCCTTCTTCAACAAATCCATACTGAGCTGATCCGAGAAATAATCAAAGTATTCTTGATACCGGTCATTCTCGTCCATCATTCCACCATTTCCGGAAGGAAAGATAGAATCAGTATCACTAAATTCAGTATTTTTAATATCAGTATTATTACATTGTGATTTCGGAAGTTCTTGAGTTGTGATTTCCATTGTTCCAGAATTGTGATTTTCACAATTCAAGAGTTGTGAATCCACAGCAGAGATAAAGTTCTTCACATAGATCAGGTTGGGCTTTCCCAGACCCTGACGCTTGCGTTCAATCAATCCTGCTTTCTTCTCAAGTTCACTGAGCAGCTTGATAGCCTTTTGTTCAGCACAGTTCAGAGCCATCTTCGCTTCGTCGATTGTAAAAATGATATACACTCGACCGTTTTTATCTATCCAACCATTCTTGGCAGACAGGCTCATGCGGTCAAGCAAAATGCCATACAGCATCTTGGCATCGGCAGAAATATTCCAGAACCTCTCGTTCGTGAACAACACCTTCGGAACTCGATAGAATGTGAATAGATCGGATTGCTGACCGTAAAAATAATCAAAACTCACACGGCTTCACCACCTTCTTTCTGCGGAAAACTTTCTGTTGTCAGCGGAATGCTGCGGAAAGTCGTATCCGTCTTTTCATAAGGACATCGGGCAAAAAAGCAGAAGCGGTATTCCTGTTCATACACATCCATATCAACGAAGCCCCACTTCACGCATAACCTTCTTCGTACACCAGCCAATGCACGGGTGATCTCGCCCATAGGGACAGCCATCACATTCCGACTTGGGTTTCGGTGGCAAAGAGATTAAGTAGTAGCAATTATTTCTACCCAGACGGCAACCCTTTCTGACATTCGTCCAGAAGTAGCAGTAATGACAGTCGCTCGGCTTGTCTGCGGTATAAACAGGCTTGCTCAAATAAAACACCTCCAATCTCTTGTATTTGCCCATGGTTTTGGGCATAAAAAAAGAGCGCCTATCCATCCCCGATGCGGGGCAAATAGACGCTCTATGTATATAACGATATTCAATTTTATCTGCTATAACTGCATGGTACTCAAAACATCCGCCTTTTTTGATTAGCTGGATTTTTGGAACGATTTTGGGGCTGATTAGCAGGAAGGGCATTTTCATTAGCAAGAACAGCCCATTTTCTGCTAAAAATTAGCTGGCGATTTTGTCTTATAACAACCGTTCGATTCTGGAGGGGTTGTCAAAAATCAAATTTTGGAGTAGAATTTTATCTCATACAGTGAAAGAGCTTTTTCGCAGCTTTTTATATAAGAAAAGCCGAAAACCCTTGAAAACAAAGGCTTTCGGCGTTGTTCACTGGCGTCCATAAGAGGATTTGAACCTCCGACCCCACGCTTAGGAGTTCTAAATGTCCTTTCGCAGCAAGTAGTTTCTAACCTCCTGTAATACCCTCTAACACCTTATAATACAGGAAAAGCGTGAGGTCTGCGCGGAAGATAGATTCACGAAATATCCTGTACTGGTAACAAAAGTGTTAGCAACGTGTTAGCTGGTTCAGTTCCAGCTAGGAAACCATTTATCAAGATTATACGATACTCTTTTTCCTAATGCAAGGAGTAGACGTTTTGTGTGAAAACATGAAACGTCTATTTTTATGAAATTTTTTTCTCATAAAATCAAAAAAATAACGCACGCAACTCATATTGTGGTATACTATTAGTATCTATACCCAATAGAAAGTGAGGTGTTCCCCATAGGTAACGCTGAACATTACATAGCAAAAATAATTTTTAGTAATCATATACTACAATATACAGGGCAACAATATGAGGATTTCTTTGTTTCTGTGATGACAAAAGCAAATCCCAATTTTCAACCAGTAAAAGCCTATGGTAATATAGGGGACATGAAAAATGATGGTTTTGACCATACTACAGGAACCTATTATCAAATTTTCTCTCCTGAAGATATTACCAAAGATACGACCATTCATGAAGCTGTAAAGAAATTAAAAACAGATTTTTCTGGCTTATATAATCATTGGAATAGTTTGTGCCCTATAAAGAAATTCTTTTTTGTTGTCAATGACAAATATAAAGGATTACCTGCACCAATAATTCAAATGGCATTGGAATTGAACAACGCCCCTGAATATGCACAGAGTGACATAGGTACTTTTACCGCAAAAGATTTAGAAAAGGTATTTATGTCTTTAGATGATTTAGACAAGCAAGATATTATAGGCTATATACCAGATGAGATAATACCTGTTGTTGAGTATGAAGCACTTCATGAAACCGTTACTTATTTGATAAATGCAGAACTTCCAATGAACTCAATGGATAATTTGACAGTTCCTGATTTTGATGAAAAAATCGCATTTAATGGGTTAAGTGAAGTAGTAAAATCTCGACTTATTGTTGGTAGCTATCAAGAAGGAACCTTAATGCTTTATTTTAATGATAACCCTGGTGTCAAAGAAATATTGCAGAAAAAATTTAACGCTTTATATGAACAATCTAAAGAAAATATTCCTGATACACAAGAAAATTGTTCTGATTGTCGTTTTTATTATATTTTAGAAAAAGCAAGCAGTAAAAACACCTCACCCATTCAAACAAGCGTACTAGTTTTAATGGCTTATTATTTTTCAAGTTGTGATATTTTTGAAGAACCGCAATAATCATTAAGGAAAGGAGGAAAATTATGATATTACCCAAAAAACAATTATCTATTAACGAATCATATTTTGGTTTTGGGGCTTTTTTACTGGAAAAATTAACCGAACCTATTTCTGTTGAAGATTTATGGGAATATTACAAGGATTCATATACAAATAAAAAATATCCTGTTAAATTTTCCTTCGACCAATTTGTTATTGCCTTAGATTATCTTTATATTATCGGAGCTATCAAAATTAACGAAAGGGGGCTATTATGTTATGAAGCTGCTTAGTTTAAGAGCTAATAAACCATCTTTTCATCCTATAATTTTTAAAGATGGTATCAACATTATTGTTGGAAAACAGGTTGCTCCTCTTGACGAAAATGATGGAAATACCTATAACGGAGTAGGAAAATCTCTAACATTGCACCTTATTCATTTTTGTTTAGGTGCAAATAAAATTACCTCATTTGCTCAGAAATTGCCTGATTGGGAGTTTACTCTTAATTTTGAAATTGATGGTGTAAAATATTATTCTACCCGTAGTACAAATGAACAAAATAAAATAAACTTTTGTGGTGAAACCTTAACCGTTACTGTTTTACGTCAAAAATTGCTCAATCTGTGCTTTGGAATTTCATCAAATCCCAAAAATATGACTTGGAATACCTTGTTTTCAAGATTTGTACGTCGTTACCGGTCTTGTTATTCAACTTTTGATTCCTTTGTTCCTAAAGAAACAGATTATAGTAAAATTTTGAATAACTGTTATCTGCTTGGCATAGATACTGATTTAATTATCAGTAAAAAGGAACTTCGTGAAAAGCAATTAGCTGCAAGTGCAACTGAAAAAGCAATAAAAAAAGACCCTATATTTAAGCAATATCATTTAGGAAAAAATGACGCAGAATTAGATGTTGCAGATTTGGAATACAGAATTTCTGAGCTTGAAAAAGAAATTTCTGCTTTTAAAGTTTCTAATAATTATCATGAGCTTGAAAAAGAAGCAGATGAAAAAAGTTATCAAAAAAAAGCCCTCGAAAATAGACGTGTTTTAATCAGTAATTACATCAAGAATATAGAAGAATCTTTTAAAGAAACTGCTCAGGTTAAAGAAGAAAAACTATTAAAAATTTACGAAGCTGCCAATGTAGAAATACCTGCTATGGTTAAGAAGAATATTGATGAAGTTTTACAATTTCACTCCAATTTATTAACCACCAGAAATGCCCGTTTAAGAAAAGAATTAAATAAGCAAAAAGCAGAATTACAAGAAATTGATGATAAGATAAATGTCTTAGGACAACGGATGGATGAATTGTTAGATTTCTTAAATTCTCATGGTGCATTAGAAGAATATGTTGCATTAACTAAACAATTAGCTGCTTTACAAAATGAGCTAAATAGAATACATGAGTATCAACGGATTTTGAAAACGTACAAAGACACTGTACTAGATATTAAGGCAAATTTAATCATACAAGATAAAGAAACACAAACGTATCTTGACGATGAAGCAGAATATTTATCAGAATTAAAAAATAAATATTGGACATTTGCTAAACGCTTCTATCCCAAAAAGCGTAGTGGCTTAGTGATTAAAAATAATTCTGGTGAAAATACTTTAAGATATACTCTTGAAGCTCGAATTGAAGATGATTCATCCGATGGCGTGAACGAAGTTCGTATGTTTTGTTTTGACTTTCTGCTCTTAATATGTAGAAAAAGCAAAATAAAGTTTATTGCCCATGATAGTAGACTATTTGCTAATATGGATCCCCGCCAACGTGAAACTCTTTTCCGTATTGTTTCTGAAACATGCCCAAAAGAGAATTTTCAATATATATGTTCTATCAATGAAGATGCCCTTTTATCATTTCAATCATTGATGTCCAACACAGAATACGAAGAAATCGTTACTAATAATATCATCTTAGAGTTAAATGACGATTCTCCCGAAAGCAAGTTGTTGGGTATTCAAATTGATATTGATTTGGAAGATAAAAGCAAATCCTCTGATGATATAAACTAACCAAAAACTGCATAGTAACTTTTTATAGACGTTCAAAACTGAGCGTCTATTTTTTTTACCCTAAAACCAGAAAGGATGTGATACTACGAAGAAATCACCACCGCCGGAGCATTCCCCTCCGCTTCCAGACCAGAACCCGAAACCAACCATCAAACACAACATTCAGAAAGGACAGGTACATCTATATGGAATTAAAATTCGTTATCCCCAACATGGAAAAGACATTCGGCAACTTGGAGTTTGCCGGAGAAGACAAAACAGAGCAGCGAAGAATCAACGGACGCATGGCGGTACTCTCTCGCAGCTTTAACCTTTATTCAGACGTACAGAGGGCGGATGATATTGTAGTTATCCTCCCTGCCGAAGCCGGAGAGAAGCATTTTGACTTTGAGGAACGTGTAAAGCTCGTCAATCCCCGTATCACCGCAGAGGGCTATAAAATCGGCACAAGGGGCTTTACCAACTACATTTTGCACGCTGACGATATGGTAAAAGCATAAGGAAAAGGAGGACATCAAACTATGAGATTAGCAAACGGAATCGTGATTGACAAGGAAGCAACATTCGGGGCATTGAAATTTTCTGCCCTCCGCCGTGAGGTTCACCTCCAGAATGAAGACGGCTCGGTATCAGAAGAAATCAAGGAGCGTACCTATGACTTAAAATCCAGAGGACAGGGGCGTATGATTCAGGTTTCTATCCCTGCCAGCGTGCCGTTAAAGGAGTTCGATTACAACGCAGAGGTGGAACTTATCAATCCAGTGGCAGATACCGTGGCAACGGCTACCTTTCAGGGAACAGAGGTGGACTGGTACATCAAAGCAGAGGATATTGTCCTGAAAAAAGGGGCTGCCATGAATCCGCAGACACCGAAGAAAGACGCTCCCCCTGTAAAATAGCAGCTAAATAAGAGAAAAGCGAAAGGAGGATTGTTCCCATGAAGCAGCTTTTTCCCCGTGGAAAACGTATCCGCCCCACGGATAAAGACCTTGTGTTCCATACTGCCCTTGCCGCCCTGTTCCCTGTCTTCCTGCTGGTTGTCCTGCTGTTTCATACAGGGCAAATAGCCGGAACCAACTGGCAGGAAGTGTCCCTCTCCCAGATAGTACAGGATGTAAACATCCCTTACCTGTTATTTAGTATGGGCGTGGCAGTGCTGGTGTGTCTTACAGCCGTTCTTCTGTTCTGGCGATACCGCAGGGACGAAGTAAAGCAGCTCATCCACCGCCAAAAGCTGGCAAGGATGGTATTGGAAAACAAGTGGTATGAATCGGAACAGAGAAAGGAAGACGCTTTTTTCAAGGACTTGTCTTCCAGCCGTTCCAAAGAAACCATCACTTACTTTCCCAAAATCTACTACCGGATGAAACAGGGCTTGCTCCATATCCGTGTGGAAATCACCTTGGGGAAATATCAGGAACAGCTCTTAAACTTGGAGAGAAAGCTGGAAAGCGGCTTGTACTGTGAGCTGACGGATAAGGAATTAAAGGATTCCTATGTGGAGTACACCCTGATCTATGATACCATTGCCAACCGTATTTCCATTGAGGACGTACAGGCAAAGGACGGCAGGCTCCGTCTTATGGAAAATGTCTGGTGGGAGTATGACAAGCTCCCCCATATGCTCATTGCCGGAGGAACCGGCGGCGGAAAGACCTATTTCATCCTGACCCTCATTGAAGCCCTGCTCCGCACTAACGCCGTCCTGTTCGTGTTAGACCCAAAGAACGCCGACCTTGCGGATTTACAGGCGGTTATGCCGGATGTGTACTACAAAAAGGAAGATATGCTCGCCTGCATTGACCGTTTCTATGAGGAAATGATGAAACGCAGCGAAGACATGAAGCTCATGGAGAATTACCGGACAGGGGAAAACTACGCTTACTTGGGACTTCCGGCAAATTTCCTTATCTTTGATGAATATGTGGCATTTATGGAAATGCTCGGCACAAAAGAAAATGCCGCTGTTCTCAACAAATTAAAGCAAATCGTTATGCTTGGGCGGCAGGCTGGTTTCTTCCTGATTCTCGCCTGCCAGCGTCCAGACGCAAAGTATCTGGGGGACGGAATCCGTGACCAGTTCAATTTCCGTGTGGCTCTGGGGCGGATGTCGGAAATGGGCTATGGGATGATGTTCGGGGAAACCACAAAGGACTTCTTCCTCAAGCAGATAAAAGGGCGTGGCTATGTGGATGTGGGAACCAGCGTTATCTCGGAGTTTTACACGCCCCTTGTCCCAAAAGGGCATGATTTCCTCAAGGAAATTAAAAAGCTCATAGACAGCAGGCAGGGAGTGCAGGCGGCGTGCGAAGCGAAAGCCGCAGAAACGGACTGACCTGCTGTGGCTGGTGTGCCGCAAGGCACGCCAGCATAAACCCCTCGTATCTAACAGAGGGGTACAAATCGACAGGCAACAACTAAACAACAGGGCAGAATCCCACGGTACACAAGGGATTTTTCCCATATCCGGCGTATGTCAACAAGGCTCCAAAAGTTGACATACGCTTTTTTAGACAGGAGGGATTTTCACTGAATGAAGAAACATGGGTACGGGACATTAAAGAGAAACGGGAAAGTTACGGTATCTCACAACAGAAACTTGCATTAGCTGCCGGAATCACACGTCCGTACCTGAGCGACATTGAAACGGGCAAGGCTCACCCATCCGAAGCATTACAGGAAGCCATCACGGAAGCTCTGGAACGCTTCAATCCAGACGCTCCCCTTGAAATGCTCTTTGATTATGTGCGGATTCGTTTTCCCACTACGGATGTGAAGCATATCGTGGAAGACGTGCTGCGGCTAAAGCTGCCTTACTTTATCCATGAAGACTACGGCTTCTATTCTTACACAGAGCATTACTACCTGGGTGATATTTTCGTTCTGGTATCGCCGGAACTGGAAAAAGGGGTGCTGCTGGAACTGAAAGGGCGTGGCTGCCGCCAGTTTGAAAGCTATCTGCTGGCACAGGAACGGAGCTGGTATGAGTTTTTCATGGATGTTCTCATGGAGGACGGCGTGATGAAACGGCTTGACCTCGCCATCAATGACAAAACGGGAATCCTGAACATTCCCCATCTGACAGAGAAGTGCCGGAATGAAGAATGTATCTCGGTCTTTCGCAGCTTTAAAAGCTACCGCAGCGGCGAACTGGTACGGTGTGAGGAAAAAGAATGTATGGGGAACACCCTGTATATCGGCTCCCTCCAAAGTGAGGTGTACTTCTGCATTTATGAAAAAGACTATGAGCAGTACAAAAAGCATGATATTCCCATTGCGGACGCAGAGGTAAAGAACCGCTTTGAAATCCGGCTGAAAAATGAGCGTGCCTTTTACGCCATCCGTGACCTGTTAGAACATGACAATCCAGAACGGACAGCCTTTCAAATCATCAACCGCTATGTCCGGTTCGTGGACAGGGACGATACGAAGCCCCGTTCTGACTGGCGTATCAGTGAGGAATGGGCGTGGTTTATCGGGGAACACAGAGGAATCCTGAAACTGACAACCAAACCGGAACCCTATTCCTTTGAACGCACCCTGCACTGGCTCTCCCATCAGGTAGCACCCACGTTAAAGCTGGCTCTCCGTCTGGATAAGATGAACCACACCCAGATTGTCCATGACATCATCACCCATGCAAAGCTGACGGAGAAGCACGAAAAAATCCTGAAGCAGCAAGCCGCCGCTGCAAAGGAGGTGGTGCTTTAACGGCGGCAATCTTGGAACCTAAGAACTCTTACAGGAAAGAAAGGAGCTTTTATGAATTTCGGACAGAATCTTTACAACTGGTTTTTATCCAATGCCCAGTCCCTTGTGCTGCTGGCAATCGTGGTGATTGGACTGTACCTCGGATTTAAGAGGGAATTTTCCAAACTTATCGGTTTTCTGGTGGTGTCCCTTGTAGCGGTCGGTCTGGTCTTCAATGCGGACGGTGTAAAGGACATCTTACTGGAACTGTTCAATAAGATTATCGGTGCATAGGAAACCCTTGTTACACTTCCGTTATGGAGCAAGCTCTGATTGCTTCATGGCGGAAGTCCACTAGGAGCTTGGGGAGCGTAACTCCCCAAAAACCTGACAGAGAAAGGACGTGATACAGATTGAGGAAATGAAAATCTACATCCTGAACACCACACGGTTTTACCATGAGGATTTTGAGGAATACCCTGGGGCATGGTTTTCCTGTCCTGTGGATTTTGAGGAAGTCAAGGAGCGTATCGGTTTGAATGATGAATATGAGGAATACGCCATCCATGACTATGAGCTGCCCTTTGAGATTGACGAATATACCCCCATTGAGGAAGTCAACCGCCTGTGTGAAATGGTGGAGGACTTACCGGAGTACATTCAGGAGGAACTATCAGAGCTACAATCCTACTTTGGCAGTATCGAAGAACTCTGTGAGCATGAAGACGATATTATCTGCCATTCCGGCTGTGACGATATGGCGGATGTGGCTCGCTACTATCTGGAAGAAAGCGGACAGCTTGGAGAACTTCCGGCACACTTACAAAACTATATCGACTACGCCGCCTATGGGCGTGACATGGAATTGGAGGGAACCTTTGTTGTCACGAACTACGGCATATATGAAATCTTACGGTAGACCCGTCTGTATCTCCTTTGGGAAGTGCAGGCGGCTTTTTTATTTAGGGGCGGCTTTTGCTGCCCCCATCTTTTAGAAAGGACGGACAACATGAAGAAAATACGAAGCTATACCAGTATCTGGTCGGTGGAAAAGGTACTCTATTCCATCAATAATTTTAAGCTGCCATTCCCCATCACGTTCACACAGATGGCGTGGTTCGTGGTATCGGTGTTTGCAGTGATACTCTTGGGGAACCTCCCTCCCCTTTCGTTCATTAACGGGGCATTTTTGAAATATTTCGGCGTACCCTTTGCCCTCACTTGGTTCATGTGCCAGAAGACCTTTGACGGGAAGAAGCCTTACGGCTTCCTGAAATCCGTACTGGCATATCTGGTACGCCCGAAACTGACCTATGCAGGAAAGCCCGTGAAGCTGGAAAAGGAATATCCGGCACAGCCCATCACGGCAGTAAGGAGTGATATTTATGGCATATCCGATTAAGTATATCGAAAATAACCTTGTGTTCAACCATGACGGGGAGTGCTTTGCCTACTATGAGCTGCTTCCCTACAACTATTCCTTTTTAAGCCCCGAACAGAAATATCAGGTACACGATTCCTTCCGGCAGCTTATCGCCCAGAACAGGGACGGGAAGATTCACGCCCTGCAAATCAGCACCGAATCCAGCATACGGGCAGCACAGGAACGCTCCAAACAGGAAGTAACAGGCAAGTTAAAAGATATTGCCTGTGCAAAGATTGACGCACAGACCGAAGCCCTGATTTCCATGATAGGGGAAAATCAGGTGGACTACCGCTTTTTTATCGGCTTCAAGCTGCTTGTCAATGAGCAGGAAGTCACCATGAAGCAGTTCCGCAGGGAAGCAAAGACCGCCGTTTCCGATTTTCTCCATGAAGTCAACCACAAACTCATGGGGGATTTTGTTTCCATGAGCAATGAGGAAATCTGGCGGTTTCAGAAGATGGAAAAACTGTTAGAGAATAAAATCTCACGCCGCTTTAAAGTCCGGCGGCTTGATAAGGACGATTTTGGCTATCTGATTGAGCATTTATACGGGCAGACCGGAACCGCCTACGAAGATTATGAGTATTATCTTCCGAAAAAACGGTTTCAGGAGGAAACGCTGGTGAAATACTATGACCTCATCAAACCCACCCGTTGTCTGATAGAGGAAAACCAGCGGTATCTGAAAATCGAACAGGAAGACGGGACGGTCTATGCCGCCTACTTCACCATCAACAGCATTGTGGGGGAACTGGACTTCCCATCCTCGGAAATCTTTTACTATCAGCAGCAGCAATTCACCTTTCCCATTGATACCTCTATGAATGTGGAGATTGTGACAAACCGGAAAGCCCTCTCCACGGTGCGGAACAAGAAAAAAGAGCTGAAAGATTTGGACAACCACGCATGGCAGAATGACAGTGAAACCAGTACAAACGTGGTGGACGCTTTAGACAGCGTAAATGAGCTGGAATCCACCTTAGACCAGAGCAAGGAATCCATGTATAAGCTGTCCTATGTGGTGCGTGTGACAGCTCCCGACTTGGAAGAACTGAAACGCCGCTGCAATGAGGTGAAAGATTTTTATGACGATTTGAACGTGAAGCTGGTTCGCCCCTTTGGGGATATGCTGGGGCTGCATGGGGAATTTCTCCCTGCCAGCAAACGGTATCTGAACGATTACATCCAGTATGTCACCAGTGACTTCCTCGCTGGTCTTGGTTTCGGAGCAACCCAGATGTTGGGGGAACCAGAGGGTATTTATATCGGGTACAGCCTTGATACAGGAAGAAATGTGTACTTAAAACCTGCCCTTGCCAGTCAAGGGGTAAAAGGCTCTGTTACCAACGCCCTTGCTGC
Source organism: Anaerotignum sp. MSJ-24 (assembly GCF_018918145.1). Classification (GTDB taxonomy): domain Bacteria; phylum Bacillota; class Clostridia; order Lachnospirales; family Anaerotignaceae; genus Metalachnospira. The sequence continues at coordinate 36,004 of NZ_JAHLPX010000011.1, read as the reverse complement.
CGCTTTTGTCGGCTCCCTCGGCGGTGGAAAATCATTCAGCAACAACATGATTGTCTATTATTCCGTACTATTTGGGGCACAGGCTCTCATTGTTGACCCGAAAGCGGAACGGGGACGCTGGAAAGAAACCCTGCCGGAAATCGCCCATGAAATCAATATCGTAAACCTGACCTCAGAGGAACAGAACAGGGGCTTACTTGACCCCTATGTGATTATGGAGAACCCAAAGGATTCCGAATCACTGGCAATCGACATCCTGACCTTTTTAACCGGCATTTCCAGCCGTGACGGGGAAAAGTTCCCTGTTCTTCGGAAAGCCATCCGTGCAGTGACAAACAGTGAGGAACGGGGACTTTTCAAAGTGATTGAGGAACTTCGGGCGGAGGGAACCACCATCAGCACCAGCATAGCCGACCATATCGAATCCTTTACGGACTATGACTTTGCACACCTGCTCTTTTCGGATGGGGATGTCACACAGTCCATCAGCCTTGAAAAGCAGCTCAATATCATTCAGGTGGCGGATTTGGTGCTGCCGGATAAAGAAACCTCGTTTGAAGAATACACCACAATGGAGCTGCTTTCCGTGGCAATGCTCATTGTAATCAGCACCTTTGCCCTCGACTTTATCCACACCGACCGCAGCGTGTTTAAGATTGTGGATTTGGATGAAGCATGGAGCTTCTTACAGGTGGCACAGGGCAAGACCCTCTCTATGAAGCTGGTTCGTGCCGGACGTGCCATGAACGCAGGCGTTTACTTTGTCACCCAGAACACGGACGATTTGCTGGATGAAAAGCTGAAAAACAATCTGGGCTTGAAGTTTGCGTTCCGTTCCACAGACATCAACGAAATCAAGAAGACCCTCGCCTTTTTTGGGGTGGATTCCGAAGATGAAAACAACCAGAAGCGGCTCCGTGACTTGGAAAACGGGCAGTGCCTTATCAGTGATTTGTACGGGCGTGTGGGAGTGATACAGTTCCATCCTATCTTTGAAGACCTGTTCCATGCCTTTGATACCAGACCGCCCATGAGAAAAGAGGTGGATTGATGGTGATACATAGAACTTCCAACGGGCAGCAACTCCCTGTTCCCTATTCAGCAAAAAAGGGCTTGTCTTGGAAAATAGCAGGAAAATTGATTGGCAGGGTGCTTCTGGCACTCCTGCTCATCCTCCTGTTGCTTGCAGTCTTCGGCACAGCCGCCCACGCTGCCGGACTGGTGGATGATACGGTGGACGCTGCCAACGAATACAGCAAATACCCTCTGGACAACTACCAGCTTGATTTTTATGTGGACAGCGGATGGGACTGGCTCCCGTGGAACTGGCTGGACGGTATCGGAAAACAGGTGATGTACGGGCTGTATGCCATCACAAATTTTATCTGGACAATCAGCCTGTACCTTTCCAACGCCACAGGGTATCTGATTCAGGAAGCCTACTCGTTGGACTTCATTTCCTCTACGGCGGATTCCATTGGGAAAAATATGCAGACCTTGGCAGGCGTTACCACAGGCGGCTTGTCCTCGGAGGGATTTTATATCGGGTTCCTGCTGATTCTCATTCTGGTGGTGGGGATTTACGTTGCCTACACAGGGCTTATCAAACGGGAAACCACAAAAGCCATCCATGCCGTTGTGAATTTCGTGGTGGTGTTCGCGCTGTCCGCTGCCTTTATCGCCTATGCTCCTGATTATATCGGGAAAATCAATGAATTTTCCGCAGACATCAGCAATGCCAGCCTGACCCTTGGCACAAAGATTGTGCTGCCAAACTCGGAAAGCCAGGGAAAAGACAGTGTGGATTTGATACGGGACAGCCTGTTTTCCATTCAGGTCAAACAGCCGTGGCTCCTGCTGCAATACGGCAACTCGGATGTGGAAAGTATTGGGGCTGACCGTGTGGAACACCTGCTCTCAACCAGTCCAGACGAAAACAACGGGCAGGGCAGGGAAGAAATCGTGGTGGAGGAAATCGAAGACAGGGAAAATACCAACCTTACCATCACAAAGACCATCAACCGCTTGGGAACCGTCTTCTTCCTGTTCATGTTCAATATCGGTATCTCCGTTTTTGTATTCCTGCTCACGGGGATAATGATTTTTTCACAGGTGCTTTTTATCATCTACGCCATGTTCCTGCCTGTGAGCTTCCTCCTTAGCATGGTTCCCTCTTTTGAGGGGATGTCCAAACGTGCCATTACAAAACTGTTCAATACCATCCTTACCAGAGCCGGAATCACCCTGATTATCACGGTAGCGTTCAGCATTTCCACCATGCTCTACAACCTGTCTGGGGAATATCCGTTCTTCCTGACGGCGTTCTTGCAGATAGTGACCTTTGCCGGAATTTATTTTAAGCTGGGGGATTTGATGGGGATGTTCTCCTTACAGAGCGGCGATTCCCAAAGTATGGGGAGCCGTATCATGCGAAGACCCCGTATGCTCATGCACGCCCATATGCACCGTTTACAGCATAAGTTAGGGCGTTCTGTGGCAGCTCTTGGGGCTGGAACGGCTGCATACCACGCAGGGAAACAAGCTAGCCCAGACCAGAGAAATGCTTCCAACTCCGGTACTTCCAAAAATACACAGGCAGACCACACCCGACCAAACGGACGGGCAGCACCAGAAAAGGAATCTGCATGGAAACGGGCTAGCTCTGCTGTGGGTGCGGTGGCAGATACCAAAGATAAGATAGCCGATACTGCCGGACAGCTTCGGGAGCAGGCAAAGGATTTGCCTGTCAATGCAAAGTACGCCCTTTACCACGGGAAAACACAGGTATCAGAGGGAGTACGGGATTTTACTTCCAGCGTGACCCAGACCCGAACTGCCAGAGCCGAACAGCGGAACGCACAGGCAGAAAGCCGCAGACAGACCATTGCAGAACGCAGGGCGGAACTGGAACAGGCAAAACAGCCGCAACAGACAGCTTCCGAATCCCCCAAAGGGGCGGCTCCCGTCCATGAACGCCCTGTTACTGCAAAGCAGCCGGAAGATTTCCGACATCATGCAGATACCACTCATACAGGAAAACCAGCCATGCAGCCGGTTTCCCCATCCATCAGGGAACGGGGACAGGTTCCTTATGGGGGAACTGTGGCAGAACGGGCTTCGGTTCCGGTAGTAAAGGCAGCTTCCATCCACCATGAACAGATACCGTCTGCAAGGACAGAACGCCAGATACTCCCTCCGGCTTCCCCAGACAAACCAGAGGAAAGACAAAAGGCAAATACGGCTCCTGTGATACCGGAAAGAAAACGGGCTGCCCCTGCGGTAAAAGAATCGAACTTTACCATCCGGCGTACCACCGCCAGAAAGGAGTGGACAAAAACGGTAACAGCGGCTGCCAAACAAAAGAAAGGGGAGAAACCATGAAGTTAAGACACCTTTTCTTTGCCTGTTCCGGCGTGTTCGTGATGATGTTCTCCCTGCTCCTTTTGGTGGTGATTGTCTTCTCGGATGAGGAAGACGGCGGAAGCGGCGGAAACCTTATCTATGGGGGCGTGAGCGTATCACAGGAAGTCCTCGCCCATAAGCCTATGCTGGAAAAGTATGCAAGGGAATATGGCATAGAGGAATACTTAAATGTGCTGCTCGCCATCATTCAGGTGGAATCCGGCGGCACGCTGGAAGACGTTATGCAGTCCTCGGAATCTCTGGGGCTTCCCCCGAACTCCCTTAGTACAGAGGAATCCATCAAACAGGGCTGCAAGTATTTCTCGGAACTGCTCGCAGCGGCAGAAACAAAGGGCTGTGACTTAAACAGCGTGATTCAATCCTATAATTACGGCGGCGGTTTCCTAGACTATGTGGCAGGACACGGAAAAAAATACACCTTTGAACTGGCAGAAAGCTTCGCAAGGGACAAATCCGGCGGAAAGAAAGTCACCTACACCAACCCTGTTGCGGTAGAGAAAAACGGGGGCTGGCGGTATTCCTATGGAAATATGTTCTATGTCCTCTTGGTATCGCAATACCTGACCGTGGCACAGTTTGATGATGAAACGGTACAGGCTATCATGGAGGAAGCCTTAAAGTATGAGGGCTGGACGTATGTGTATGGGGGCGATTCCCCCTCCACTTCCTTTGACTGTTCGGGACTGGTGCAGTGGTGCTATGGCAAGGCAGGAATCGCCCTGCCACGGACAGCACAGGAACAGTACAATGTGACGCAGCACATCCCCCTGTCCGAAGCAAAAGCAGGGGATTTAGTCTTTTTCCACTCCACCTACAACGCCGGAACCTACATCACCCATGTGGGGCTGTATGTGGGAAATAACCGGATGTACCATGCCGGAAATCCCATTGGTTATGCAGACCTGACAGGCTCCTACTGGCAACAGCACCTTGCCGGAGCCGGACGAATCAAACAATAAGAAAGGATGAACCGATATGATTCAGATTAGAAAAGAGGATAACCAGAAAAAGCAGAAAGAAAAGAAACTGAAAATCTACAAAGTCAATACCCATAAAAAAACCGTGATTGCCCTGTGGGTGCTGCTGGCAGTGAGCTTCCTGTTTGCCGTCTATAAGAATTTCACGGCGATAGACATTCATACTGTCCATGAAACCAAAGTGATTGAGGAAACCATCCTCGACACCCACAAGATAGAGAATTTTGTGGAGAATTTCGCAGAAGTCTACTATTCATGGGAACAGTCCGCTGCTTCCATTGATAACCGGACAAATGCTTTAAAAGGCTATCTCACCGGAGAACTGCAAGCCCTGAATGTAGATACTGTCCGAAAAGACATCCCTGTATCGTCTGCCCTGACCGATTTTCAGATATGGGAAATCACAGAAGAAAAGGAGCAGCATTATCAAGTGACCTATACGGTGGAACAGCGTATCACAGAGGGAGAATCCAGTAAAACCGTCCGTTCCGCTTATCAGGTGACGGTCTATGTAGACAGCTCTGGAAACCTGACGATTATCCAGAACCCTACCATCACCAGTGTTCCCGTAAAGTCCGGCTATACACCAAAAGCGGTACAAAGTGACGGTACGGTGGATTCCATCACCACGGAGGAAATCAACGAATTTCTCACTACCTTTTTCAAGCTGTACCCTACGGCAACCGCAAAGGAGCTGACCTATTATGTAAATGAGGGTGCGCTGAAACCTGTGGGAAAAGAGTATATTTTCTCAGAACTGGTAAATCCGGTCTACAACCGAAACGGAAATCAGGTGACCGCTTCCCTTGCAGTGAAATATCTGGATAACCAGACCATGACAACTCAGGTATCACAGTTTCACCTTGTACTGGAAAAGGACAGAGAAAACTGGAAGATTGTGAAATAGCTTTGTGTACAATAGGCAGGTGACTTTTTGCCATCTGCCTATTGCAATTTTTATTTACTTTTCCATCAATATTGCAGACAATAAATTTTTAGTACCCAAAATTTCCGCTTCAACAATCAATTTTGAACGTTCAATGTTAGCAAGCGTAACTAAAGAGGTATTATCCTCTAAGACTTTTAATTGCTTTTCTATTCCAACCTTATAATTGTTGAGCAAAACTAATCTTTTATTAAGCAACTCTTCTCTATTTTCTAGAATATCAATGAAAAATGCAGCAATAGAAAAAACATTAGTATCATAATCAAATGAAAGAATAGATTGTTCAAGAGTTTCTAACAATTTTTCTTTTCCCTTATCTGTGAGTGAATAAATAGTTTTATCTGGCATATTTCCATCTTTTTCTATAATTCCGTAAATATACTCTTTTTTTTCTAATGTTTTTAATGTGGCATATACAGTAGAATTTGCAATATTATACCAACTTGATACATTCATCATCTGTAACTGTTTAGTTATTTCATAAGCATTACGTGGCATTTTACATACTAATCCTAAAAGCATAGTGGCTGATTTTGATAACATAGGTTTACCTCTTGACAATAATTTATTTTTGTACTACTCTATATATAGAGTAGTGTTGGTTTACACTATAATCCTAACATAGAAAATTAAAGTAAACAAGAGGAGGTTTTTCTTATGCCCCAACTCAATAAAGGTGGTAAATATGTATTTGGACTTTCAATCATTAGTCCTGAAAACAAGATTAAAATACCTGATGATACCTTAAAAACATATCTTCAAGATAATGAAAATAAAATTATCATTTTTACAGGCAGCAAAGTTACAGGAGGATTTTGTGTTACTACAAAAAAACTTCTTCTTGACTCAAAACTAGAGCATATATTAAAGGATTGTATAACTCTTTCAAATTATGAATTAAAAGAGGGAGATTTTATTAAATACAAAGGACGTTTTTATTCATGGTATCAATCTCTTCGGATGGAATTATTCAACTACCCAACAGTACTATGCAATTCCTCAATTTAACTGTTGGCGATATTCTTATGAGTATTAAAAGTAGTGATATAGCTTTTACGATGGGAGCAAAGGGTCCGTTAATGGATAAAGTATATGCTTATAAAGGTGACATCAAAACATTTGCAGTATGATTGAAATAAATAATAGTTCTCATACAACATGGCTTATTTGTCCTATATGTAAAAGTAAAACTCGTACTAAACTTAGAAAAGATACCGTTTTAAAAAATTATCCTCTTTACTGTCCTAAATGCAAAAATGAATGTTTAATTGAAGTGAAAAATTTGTATATTAAAATTATCAAAGAGCCAGACGCCTAGACGCAGAGCCGATAATTTATAAGCTATATAGCTTATAGACTATCGGCTCATTTTAATTTCAATCTTATTCTTGCAGGCAATAGAAGTTATTTATCTTCCATTTCCTTGTATTTGACAATACCATCTGCAACGCTTTCCATGATAACAAGGTCTGCGTCTGTAAAATTGTCAATTTTGCTTTCAAGCTGTCTTCGTCTGCTACTTTTTGCCAGACTATCAGAGGATAAAAAGAACTCATCCACTGATACATTCAGCAGAGATACAAGGTCGTACAGCACCTGTAAACTTGGGTGCTGCCCTTTATTCTCAATATTGGTTAAATAGCGTGGGTCAATTTCAATCATTGCTCCCACCTGTTCACGGGTCAAACCCTGTTTTTTGCGGGCTTCTTTTATGGCAAGCCCAAACGCCCTGAAATCATATTTATCTTCTTTTTTACGCATAATACACCACCTCTGTACATTTTACTGTTCCTGTTGTAATAGCGACAGGTATAGAAAAACGTATTACATAGTTGTACAGTTCCTATTATGCGTATCAAAGATAAAACTATGCTGCCGAAACGGAAATAAAAAAAAACCGTTATTTGGCAGCATACTTTCCCTGCGTCAAAATCACATCATCTTTTCCAGACGACGGTTTAACAAAAGCCGCCGTCTTTTTTTGCATGAAATATAGATGATTTTTAAAGTCTACTACTTTATACAGACAGCGGCTTACAGGAGGAAGCCGCTATGCAAAATATTTTCTTAAATATATCTACATTCGGTAAACCGTTAAAAAAAGCCATCCACCTACACTAGAAAAGTCTGACCCTCAATGTGGTTTTTCAGAATACATAGAAAGAACTATCGAAGCACACAAGCAGAAATATCGTCTGTTTGCGTGCTTTTTTAGTTGGAAGAAAAAGGTTTTAAATTTTTCTTCTCAAAACGCAACTGCATCCCCTGTTCTGTCGGGACTAAGAGCGAAAAGGGGGAAAGAAGCAGAAATTCCTATCAACTCGCTCCCTTTCAAGGCTGGAAAGGGGGTGAGCAATGATGAAGCCATCTGAATTTCAGACAACCATAGAGAACCAGTTTGATTACATCTGTAAAGTCGCTATGGAGGATGAACGTAAAGACTATCTCAAAGCGTTATCCAGACAGTGTAAACGGGAAACCCTGTTCTGTGATATGGACGATTACACCGTCAACTTGTTTTCTTCCGAAGACACCTATCCATCCCACTTCCATACTTTTGAAATGGACGGATTTACTGTCCGTGTTGAAAACAGCCTGTTAGCAGAAGCGTTGGAAAATCTGGACGGAAAGAAACGTGATGTTATCCTGAGATATTATTTCCTCGGATTTGACGATACAGAAATTTCAAAAATTCTGGAAGTCAACCGTTCTACCATCCAGAGAAGAAGACACGCCGGACTGGAATTTATCAAAAAATTTATGGAGGAAGAAGCATGACAGCAAAGCACCCTATGATTCCGTTTCCTGTGATTGTAAGGGCTGCGGATGGTGACATTGAAGCAGTCAACCAGATTGTACGCCATTACAGCGGTTTTATTGCCAGCCGTTCCATGCGTCCCATGAAAGACGAATACGGGAATACCCACATGGTTGTAGATGAAACCCTACGCCGCCGGATGGAAACACGTCTGATTGCAAAGATTTTATCTTTTGAAATCAGGGAACCCAACTAGAAATAACGCTCTCCTGTGGAAGCATGGACAAGCCCATGCTTCCCAGACAGAGCTTGCCAGTCTATTAAAGTGCATTATCACCAGTGCATTTTAACAGGCTGACAAAGCCGGATTGTTCCTTGAAAAAGAAAGCGTCTAATCAACGCAGCATAAAGCAGCCGAATACGTTTCGATAGAAAGAGAGCCGTTGGGCTGGCACGCCGTAACCCACAAAAGGAGGGATGAAACCGGATAGCGATTCCTGCCAGCGTTCCATAAGCAGCTTACCGCAAAAGCTGCCGCCATGACCTTTCTATCGTGATAATGATACTTCCGTACAGCCTTAGTCTGTGTGATGATGTAGCACCGCTGACAAAGGGTACGGCTGGATGAGAACCATGCAGGGGTGAGATTCCCATGAGCTTTAGCGAAAGCTGTTCGGCTGACTTGCTCACAGTAAAATGCACTGAACCTCTACAAAACTTTAATTTCCTGTGTTATACTCAAAGTGTTAGAGAGGTGTATTTTACTGTTACCATCATAGAAAGGAGCCTTAATCTTATGTTAGATGGTAAAGAGAATACACACGGTATTACAACGTCTGAAAAAAAGACATATACGGTAGATGAATAGCAGCTCTTTTAAACATCAGTATGAAGTCGGCATATGCTTTAGTCAAAAGCGGTCAATTTCACTATATCAGAGCTGGCAGGATGATTAGAGTATCTAAAATATCTTTCGATAAATGGTTACACGAATAATCATTTAAGGAGAGATAATATGGCTTCAATCAAACAAAGAAAATCAAAATTTTCAGTTATTTACTGGTATATGGATGATACAGGCGAAAGAAAGCAGAAATGGGACACCCTAGAAACAAAAAAAGAAGCAAAGGCACGAAAAGCGTTTATTGAATTTTATCAACAAACCTATGGATATGTTCTCGTCCCTTTAGAAGAACAATTCGCCCATCAGCGTGAGGAAGCAGAACAGGCAATAGATACCCCAGATGATGAAATCACTTTAAAGGAATTTCTTGTTACTTTTGTCAATCTATATGGCGTATCGAAGTGGTCTGCCAACACTTACAGCAGTAAATTGAGTTCCATTAACAACTATATCAACCCTATTATTGGAGATTGGAAGTTAAATGAAATCACCACGAAAAAACTTTCTCAATATTACAATGACCTGTTAAGTGTTCCAGAAGTTCCTCGTGCTAACCGCAAAGCGACTGGTCGCTGTGTGCAGCCTGCCAACATTAAGAAAATCCATGATATTATCCGCTGTGCCTTAAATCAGGCTATCCGTTGGGAATATCTGGACAGCAAAATGCGGAATCCGGCTTCCTTAGCCACCTTACCCAAAGTACCAAAGGTAAAACGTAAGGTCTGGAATGTACAGACATTTAAGGAAGCAATCAAACTTGTGGATGATGATTTACTCCTGCTTTGTATGCACTTGGCGTTTGCCTGCTCATTAAGAGTAGGTGAAATTACAGGACTTACTTGGGATGATGTGATTGTTGATGAAGAAGCTATTGCAAATAATAATGCAAGAGTTATCGTCAATAAGGAGTTGGCAAGAATTTCTCAATCAGCTATGCAAAAGCTGAAAGAAAAAGATATTATTAAAATTTTCCCAACCCAGAAGCCCCACTGTACTACAAGGCTGGTGTTAAAAACACCCAAAACAGAAACAAGTAATCGTACCGTATGGCTGCCGACAACGCTTGCTCAATTACTGGTTCAATACAAAAAAGACCAGCAGGAATTGAAAGAGTTTTTAGGAACTGCCTATAACGATTATAACCTCGTTATTGCTCTTGAAAATGGGAATCCCGTAGAAAGCCGCATTGTTCGGGACAGATTTACAACGCTGTGTGAGGAACACAATTTTGAAGTTGTTGTTTTTCATAGCCTACGCCATTTAAGCACAAAATATAAGCTTAAAATGACACATGGCGATATTAAGTCTGTTCAGGGAGATACAGGTCACGCCGAAGCAGAAATGGTAACAGATGTTTACTCTGAAATCGTGGATGAAGACAGACGGCTTAATGCAAAGAAGCTGGATGAAGAATTTTATGACACCCTTGATACAGAGGAACCCGAACACAATCTCCATTCAGAAGCACAGGAACCTATCAGTGACAATGACAAACTTCTGCTTGAATTGCTAAAATCCATGACACCGGAAATGAAAGAAAAGCTCTTAAAAGAAACCCTTTCTAACTGTTAGCAAAGGGCTTTGTTCCAAACAGAAAAAACCTGCTAACCAAAAAGTGTTAGCAAAAACCGTAAAAATCCCTAAAATCATCATCTACCTTAAATGAGTGTTAGCAAGCTATCTTGCAAAATAAATGACTTTTAGAAATTCCCACGGACATAAGCAGCTATACATTCGCTTCCCTGTCCGTGATAACAAAAAAAGCTGTAAACCCTTGAAAACAAAGGCTTACAGCGTTGTTTACTGGCGTCCATGACAGGAATCGAACCTGCGGCGTTTCGCTTAGGAGGCGAACCCTCTATCCTGCTGAGGTACATGGACGTATATAAAATTTTTAGTGTTGGGCGATTGCTCCAACAAGCCCTTAGGAGGCGATCGCTCTATCCTACTGAGCTACGAGAACATACATATTAATAAACCTAAATTAAACATAAATATATTATTGTTTTTTTAGTATTTAGTCAAGATGTTTGAACAAAATAGTTGTGTAACTTGATTTAAAAGTCGAATTGTGATAGAGTGTAATATATTTATTGACAGCACGGGAGGTTGTGTTATGTGTGGTTTTGTCGGATTTACAGGTCACCTTGTAGGCGGCGATGAAATCCTTAAAAATATGATGGATACCATTATCCACAGAGGTCCGGACAGTGCCGGAACTCATATTGATTCAGATGTTTCTCTCGGTTTCAGAAGGCTCAGTATAATCGACCTTGATTCGGGTACTCAGCCCATGTACAACGAAACAAACGATATAGTTATTGTATTTAACGGCGAAATATATAATTACCAGGAATTGAAGAAGGACCTTATCGAAAAGGGCCATGTATTCAGAAACAATTCCGATACGGAAACACTTATCCACAGCTACGAAGAGTACGGCGAAGCAATGCTTGACCGCTTAAGAGGAATGTTCGCCTTTGTAATATGGGACGGAAAGAAGAAAAAGCTCTTTGCGGCAAGAGATTTCTTCGGAATCAAGCCCTTTTATTATGCCATTGTTGACGGACAGCTTGTTTTTGCATCGGAAATCAAAAGTATTCTCGAATATACACCCTATAAAAAGGAAATAAATCCTCTTGCACTTGAAAACTATCTTACATTCCAGTATTCGGTACTTCCGGAAACCTTCTTTAAGGGTATTTACAAACTTATGCCTTCGCACTGTCTTACATTCGAAAACGGCGAGCTTACAATAAGACGTTACTGGGAGCCGGTATTTGAGCCGGACGAAAACGTAACTCTCGAGGAGCTTACGGACAAAATCGACGATGCAATGCAGGCATCAATCAAACGCCACAAAATAAGCGATGTTGAAGTCGGCTCATTTCTTTCAAGCGGCGTTGACTCAAGCTATGTTGCCGCATGCTTTAATGGCGACAAGACCTTCACAGTCGGCTTTGACTATGCCAAGTACAACGAAATTGACTATGCCAAGTCATTATCGGAAAAAATAAAGATTGACAATTACAGCAAGCTTATTTCGACAGATGAATACTGGGACATCATTCCTACCGTTCAGTATCACATGGACGAGCCCCTTGCCGATCCTTCCGCAATAGCACTTTATTTTGTAAGCCAGACTGCGGCAAAGCACGTTAAGGTTTCTCTTTCGGGAGAAGGTGCGGACGAATTCTTCGGCGGCTACAACATATACAGAGAGCCGTTTTCATTAAGACCGATTACAAGACTTCCGAAGGGCTTAAGAAAGGCTTTAGGTGCCTGTGCGGCTGCTATCCCCTTCAAAATCAAGGGCAAAAACTACCTTATAAGAGGCAGCAAGGACATAGAGGAAAGATTTATCGGAAACGCCTTTCTTTTCAACGAGAAGGAAAGAGAAAAGCTGCTTAAAAATCCTACGGGTAAATACAATCACACAGAGCTTACAAAGCCATACTATGACAAGGTTAAGAATCTTGACGATACAACAAAAATGCAGTACATCGACATTCATTTCTGGCTTATAGGCGATATTCTTCTCAAGGCAGACAAGATGAGCATGGCTCATTCGCTTGAGGTTCGAGTTCCTTTTCTTGACAGAGATGTATTTGAGGTCGCAAGAAAAGTGCCTCTCAAATATAAGGTTACAAAGGAAAACACCAAGTTTGCAATGCGTCAGGCTGCACACAGATACCTTCCGGACATGGTTGCCGAAAAGAAAAAGCTCGGCTTCCCTGTTCCCATCAGAATATGGTTAAAAGAGGACAAGTATTACAACACCGTAAAGGACGCCTTTACATCACCGGCGGCGGCGGAATTCTTCAATGTAGACGAAATCGTCAAGCTGCTTGACGACCACAGAAACGGCAAAAACGACAACAGTCGTAAAATCTGGGCAATATACATGTTCCTTGTATGGTACAAGAGATATTTTGAAACAGAAAAAGCGGCAGCTTAATTTAATATTAAACAAAGAAAGGCCCTGTACCGAATATTCGGCACAGAGCCTTTTTAGCTATTAGCTATCTGTTGCAGTTGCAGTTATTTTTATTCATAAAGCCCGGCTTTTTAACCTCAAATGTCCTTGTTTCGTTCATATAGTCGGTAACTATTCCAAGGCATTCGCCGAATCTCTGGAAATGCACGATTTCCCTTTCCCGTAAAAATCTGAGCGGATCGAGGACGTCTGGATCTTCGCATAAATCAATCAGATATTCATATGTTGAACGTGCTTTTTGCTCTGCTGCGATGGTGTAAGGACAGCATTGTTTTTATTTAAAATAAACTATTCTTATCTGTTTATCGGTGCTCCGCAATTAGGGCAGAACTTTCCGCCTTCAAGCCTTTTGCCACATTGTGAGCAGAATTTTATTTTGCTTTTTTGTTCTTCCTTCGGGTTCTCTTTCGCTTTCTCTGTTGGCTGAACCTGCTGAACAGGAACCATTATACCGGCATCCTTTTGTACAGGCTTTTCTATATCGGTAGTTTCCTGTACATACTGCTCTTCACTTATGTTGTTTTGTACAGGTATATTCATTTCTTTACTTGCATTCTCCTGCTCAGCGGCTTCTTCGGTATGCTGTACCTCATTTTCCAGCTTAACCTCACTTATCCTATTTACCGGATTATTGTTTGTATGTACTTCATTAATATATGTATCATCAGTCTGATATGCTAAGCCTTCCACACCGATATATTCAGCCTTTCCAAAACCGAGTATTAACAGAAATATGGGTGAAAGGAAAATCAAGCCAACACCAAAGCCTGTGCTCTTTCCAAACTCTTTTGCCAGTCTGAGCATCGTTTTAACAGACAAAATTATATTGTAAATAGGAATTAAAAGCATTAAAAACTTAATACCTTTTCCCCATACAATGTCAAATAGTACATACATATTATAAAATGGAATCAACGCTGCCCAGCCATGTCTGCCGGCTTTCTTAAAAATCTTCCATAGAGCTATGCACAATACCGCAAAAATTACAATGTATTGAGCCATTGAAGCTATTAACGCACCATATCCATATCCGTAATCGTAATAATCATACATATAAACCTCTTCCTTTCGTGTCCAACCTTTTACATTTTATTTTCAAAATATTTATCTAATCCGTTTGCAATGCCGCAAACAATTTTTTCCTGATATGCTTCGTCAGCCATCAGTATATCCTCCTCAGGATTTGTCATATATCCCATCTCGACTATCGTTGTCGGAACCCTGCACCAGTTAATGCCGCTCATTGTGTCCGTTTCCCATACATATTGTTTTTTTGCTCCAGTTTCATCGGTTAGACTGTCCAATATATCTTCCGAAAGTGCCTTACTTTCTTCATATAAATCTCCATTATATGGGTTATCAGCTGTCTGACATATTGTCATTGAACCGTTTACAGATGAATTTTCGGAGCCATTAGCATGTATTCTCACAAAAGCATCCGCATCTGCGTTATTGGCTATATCGGCTCTTTCCGCATTACTTATGTCAACGTCATTTTCTGTTCTTGTCATAATAACATCATAGCCTCTTGACTTAAGCTCCCTTTGCAGTTTAACCGCAATAATAAGGTCAAGTTCATATTCATGCAGACCGCTTTTTACGCCGCTTGTGCCTCCGGTAACCTTTGCCTTTGTTTCTGTCGCACCCGGACCGACAGCTTCCTGCTCTGAATTGCCCTTGGACTGATGTCCCGGATCAATTACCACAAGATAACCGTTCTTTTTTTCCGTTTTGTCCGTAGCATTCAATTCATCCTTTTCTACCTTCGCTTTTATAATTTTTCTTTTTTCTTTTTTCTTTTTGCAAACCACACCTTCCGTCACTTTTTCTGCTGCTTCTCCAATATATTCTTCAGCGTCGGCCTTTTGTTTTTTATTACACCCGGAAAGCATAAAAACACAAATTGATAAAAACACTAAAGCATATTTTCCTACGGTTTTCATACTTATCTGTACCCCATACTCTTTTCATACTCAACAATCAAGTCCCTGTTAGCAATTTCTACGGAATTTAACATACTGTCCTTGAAATCCTCCGGAGCGATCGACGGTATATACCAGCTGCATGCATCAAAGTATGCCTGAAGCTGTTCATCTTTAAACATTCTTCCGTGACGGGCATATATTTCATTTCTGGCTATTTTTAACTCATTCTGTGATAAGCCATATAAATCAGATTCTTCCAGATACACAGTGCCACTGAACGGAAGTACATATTCAGAATAATCACTGTAATAGTCCATATCATCGTAAGAGTCAGCATCGGTAAACCAAAATGTTTCAGCGACATAAACTTCACCATTAAGATCAAACCATGGAGTTGCTTCAACCTCAATATCACTTACGGTATCATCAAGATAAAACGCTTCTTCAATCACAACCGAAACGCCTGGCTTAATATCACGGGAACGCAAATCATCATCTTCATCATAAAAAATCGGCTTTTCCAATTCTATACCATTCTGATACGCAGATACGCTGACATTATAAAGTGCACTCTGGTTGGTATTCTCGGTATTTGTCCATCTATAAGAAACAACAAAAATAGGTCTATCCATATATTCCGCTGTCCATGCGTTTAAAATCTCAACAGGCGAATTCTCACTGTATTCCAGGTATGTTTCCGGTTCGGAATAGCTGTTATTGCTTTCCTGTCTGTATTCCTCTGCCAGCCTTTCCAATTCCTCCTCATATTTCTTCCGTCGTACCGCCCTGACTGCAAAAGAAATAACCAATATTGAAACAATCGCTAAAATTACTATTGCCGCAACGGGAAATTTATTTTTCTTTTTCGGTTGTTCATAGCCCGAAGTATTGTAATTCGGTATATACTTATTTTCCGCAGTGGTTTTTACGGCTTTTGGCAACATCAAATCCGCACCACAGTAGACACAGAATTTACTTCCTTCTTCAAGTTCATTTCCGCACTCGGGACAACACAGCGGCGAATTTATTTTTTCACCGCATTCGGTACAAAAAACCGCATTGTCCTCCAATTTTGCTCCGCATTTTTTACAAACCATATCTATTCACCCCTTAAAAGTTAAATATATAAATACCATAAAATCCACAATAATATTTTCAGATACAGCTGCCCCAGTGCATATCCGCAAAGCAGTCCCGTTATAAAACGGCGGATATTATTTGACTCATAAATTTTCATATATTGCAAAAACCAGTCAAAAAACATAACAAACAGAAAAAAATTTGACCATGCTCTCGGAAGGTGATATGCAAAAAAGGTTATCATTCCAGAAAGCTGTCCAACCGTAACTCCTGTACAACGGGCACAAACAGGGAATTGGTATCCATGATAAAAAAAGCTTCGTTCGGGCTTTTGATGGCAGCCTGCACAATGTCCGATTTTCATAAGCTTTGAATAAATTCTTTTATCCAATGGTATTTATCCCCCAAAGCAAACCTAATGTTATGCTGCCAGCACAGATAGCCGAGTATTTCAGCCAAAACAAATGGCTTTCATCATATGTCAGCAAATCATTCAGTTTTCTGCCCGTTCTATCCTCAAATGATTTCACAATAGAAATCCATAGTCCGACAATAATCAAAACCAAAATAGCATCAAACCAAAAATCTCCCGGCTCTTCAATTCCATGTCCAATACATGATCCTATTAAAAGAGTATAAAGTGCCGCCATCCACATAGAAACATTGGCTCTTTCTAATGCTGATTGCTTTGACATAAACTCTTTTCCACACCTTTGGCATATCCACCATGTTTCATTACGTGTTTTTGTTTTTACGGAACTTCCACAGGCTCCGCATAACAATCCGACAGGTCCCAACAAAATATAACCGCAGCAGCCGTCGCAAATGTCATAGAATTTTCCTGTAACCTTTACATTTGTTTTTACAACTGGGTGACAAAATTCACTTCCGGCAGAACATTGTGGACACGAAACACCAAATATCGTTGATGTATTGGATATTTCCGTTTTCTGTACTTTGTTATTTTCGACATCGCTTAAAGCGATTTCATCTTTAATTTTTTTGCCACATTTCTTACAAAACACAGCTTCATCCGGATTTTTCTCTCCGCAAAATTTGCAAAACATATTTTCCCTCTTCATCCGCATTTATGTAATGTTATAAGATAATATTTTCCGTTATCTTATAACATATTTTATCGTTAATTCATATATTTTACAATATTAATACTTAACAAAAACTGGGGAGGTGCGCCATGGAAAAACAGCAATTAATCGAAATCGGACAACGCTTACGTCAACGCCGTCAGGAGCTTGGGCTTACAAGGGAAAAAATGTCCGAGCTTGCAGACATAGGCTCCGGCTATTACGGCCAGCTTGAAATTGGCACATCACAGATGTCCATTGATACGCTTATTAAGCTTTCCCATTCAATGCACCTTCCGATGGAATACATCATTTTCGGCACAGGATATGAACTCGGTGATTCATCAGCAATCATAGACCTGCTTCAGCATTGTTCTCCAAGAGAACTTGCATTGGCAGAAGATGTCTTAAAGCTGTTTTTAATGAAAAATAATTGACATATTGTAAATCTTATTGGTATCATTTTCTTAACCTATTACCGTTATTATAAAAAATTTTTTGTCTGAAAGAGTACACTCTCAGTACACCACTATATACCGCAGCTGTGCTATACTTATTTGCGGAGGTGGAATATTTATGAAAAATACAGATGAGCTGTTAAATGAAATAAAAAACACAAAAAATATTTTGGATTACATAGAACGAAATAAACAGGATATGCAGTTAAACACTCTTACGGAGTGCCTAAACAATTTACTTATTAAAAAGAACGTCAGCATTGCAAATGTAGTAAAAAAGTCAAATCTTAACAAATCTTATGTTTATCAGATTTTCCGAGGAAAGAAATATCCTTCCCGTGACAAGGTTATTGCTCTGGCCTTCGGGCTTGAGTTAAATGCCGACGAAACCCAGAGCCTTTTAAAACAGGCTGGCTTTCGTGAGCTATATCCCCGTGATGTGCGTGATGCACTTCTGCTTTTTGCCATAAACCAGAAAATGTCTATCATCGATGCAAACGAAATACTTTATGATCATGAAATTGAAGTATTGGAATAAATAAAGGTACCGGTCATTCTTAAACCGGTACCTTTTTAGTTAAAGCCAAATATTAAAAAATCGGTGTATCAAAAATATCAAGCTCATACAAATATAAAACCGCAGGTGCATAGGGCTGACATTTATCCGGAGTAATCAGTTCGACCGTTCCGCTCTCATCAATATAGCAAAGGCCCTCAAAGGAGCGATAATGTAACTCGCCTGTTGCAACTGTATATTCCGTCGAAAATGCACCAAAAAGCGGGCTTCCATCCCTGCTATATCCTGTGGAAATAAAGCTATCCAGTGGATATTTTTCCTTTAAATCCGTATATACCTCAACGGCATTTCCGTTAAATACCGGCAGTCTAACGTCCGAGTTTTTGATTGCATCCATATCAGCAGTATCAAAAATCAAATCTCGCCGGGAGCTTAAAACTATGTTCATCGCTTCCTTCATATCCGTATCAGTTGTATATCCCCAAAGCATAAATGCCGAAAATGCCGAAAAACAGACAATAACTGCCGGATACAGCACCCTTCGGCGAAGCTGTCCGAGCCGGATTGCCCATTCTATCTGCAATACATGCCGGTATCGTTTTTTCGGCTCTATTTCCGTACATTTTTTCAATATACGCTTCCATCTCGGCTTTTTTGCTTTTTCTCCGAGCAGCTTACGGAAGGTTATGCCAAGGGCATATATATCCGCACGCTCGTCTGTCTGTGCAAAGCCATATTGCTCAGGCGGTGCATAGCCTCTTGTGCCAAGCAGCCGTGTATCGCTTTCCGCCTCTGCTTTTTCCTCTCTTGCCGCATCGAAGTCTATAAGACGTATATGTCCATCACTGCCGAGAAGTATATTTGACGGCTTAATATCCCTATGGATAATATTATTTTTATGCAAAAACTTCAAAACATCGCAAAGCTCAAAAAGCCATTTTTTTATCTGCTTTTCGGTTGCGGAAACCGTACCTATTGACGAGCCGTTGATATATTCCTCAAATACTATGGTTTCATCCTCCGTATACTTAACCTCATAAAGCTTTGGCAGATACGGATGCGACAAAGCCTTCAACCTCTCATAAATCGCACATCTTCCCTGCAAGTGTTTTTCCACTGCCATACGATGCTTTTCGGAATCATACACAAGGTATACCTTTCCTGTTTTCAGTTCTTCCAGTCGTTCCATCGCCATGCTCCCTGCCCTTCGGTTACATCAAACATTATCAGTATAGCAATTAATGTCAACAAATACAAGCAAACACATTTAAGGGAAATATTTTATACCATAAATGAATACATTTATATTACGAAGGGAGCAATGCCTATGAACAACGCCCAATGCCGAAGCATATTTAAGGATGGAACAGAGCACACCGACAGCAAAGCGGTAACGGAAATATGGATAAAGCTAATCAGCCGTCTTGAAAAATCAAGCCTGCAAACAAATAAAATTCGGGAGGAATAGTAACGGAAAAGGCCGCAATTTACTGCCGATTGTCCGAGGAGGACAAAAACAAGCTGTCTGCCGATGACAACAGCAACAGCATTCAGAACCAGCGTGAGCTTTTGACGCAATACGCCCTTTCCCATGGCTGGGAAATTTACGACATATACATTGACGATGATTACAGCGGTGCAGACCGCAACCGTCCTGCCTTCAGCCGTATGCTTAAGGATGCCGAAAAGCACAAATTCGACATTATTCTCTGTAAAACACAGTCCCGTTTCAGCCGAGAGCTTGAGGTTGTGGAGCGGTATATCAACAATCTGTTTCCGCAATGGGGAATTCGGTTTTTAAGCCTGATTGACAACGCCGACTCCGCAAACGAGGACAATCTTCTTGTAAGGCAGATAAACGGCATTATGGACGAACGGTATCTTGCCGATATGTCGAAAAATATACGCAGTGTTCTTACTCACCGACGGAAAAGCGGATTTCATATAGGCTCTTTTGCATTATACGGCTACAAAAAGGATCCGGAAAACAAAGGTCATCTGATAATTGACGAGGAAGCGGCGGCGGTTGTCCGGGAGGTATTCACGTTATTTTCACAGGGCTGCGGAAAAACGGCCATTGCCCGTACGCTAAACGAAAGAGGTATTCCCAATCCTACGGAATACAAACGTCTGCATGGAATACATTACCGACAGCCAAGGCCTAAGAACAGCACCTTATGGAAATATTTCGCCATTTCAAATATGCTGACAAACGAAATTTACATAGGAAACATGGTACAGGGAAAATACGGAAGTGTATCCTACAAAACGAAGAAAAACAAGCCACGGCCAAAGGCACAATGGTATCGTGTCGAGAACACCCATGAACCGATAATCGACAGAGAGCTATGGGACACCGTTCAGTGTATGCTATCGGAAAAAGCCAAGCCGTTCAGTGCCGGCACTATCGGTTTATTCGCCGGAAAGGCACGATGTGCCGAATGCGGATATACTCTGCGTTCCTTGAAGTCGCATGGAAAATACTATCTGCAATGTCCGAACCACCACATTTCCAAGGAATACTGTGTCGGAGCATTTATCTCCGTTGAGCTTCTGGAAAAAACGGTATTATCGGAACTGCACGAAATTTCCGAGGCATATCTTGACCAAGCCGAGCTTGAACAGCGGTTGAATTTCTGTACTGACCTAAAGGAGCAGAAAATCCGCCTTGAGAAAAGCATACCGGCCTACCAAAATCAAATTGAAAATTATAACAAGGCATTGCGTGAGCTATACATGGATAAGGCTCTCAGCAACATTTCTCAAGAGGAATATTTCGATTTATATAAGCATTTTTCGGACAAAAAGACGCAGTGCGAGCTTTTGATTGACGATACGGAGCAGAAAATACATTCTTTAGACGAGCGTATTGCTTTTAGCGATAACCGCCCGATAATCGAAAAATACATAAATTTCGAACATCTTACAAGGGAAATGGTAGAAATACTGATTGATTATGTTTCCGTCGGCAGACGTATCGAAGGAACAAGAACGATACCGGTTAAAATTCATTGGAAGTTTTGAAAATACTCCTTTTAAAACCATGGGACTCTGTCCCATACCCTGAAACCCTTTAAAAAGGGTTTACCTAAACTTTATTGAAAATCATTTTAACAAATGATTTTCGGGATTGATTATTAGTATTTTTTCCAAAACTATATTTTTTTCCGTTTACCGATTTATAAGTATTAATTGTCAAAAATTTCCTGTATATAATAAAAATAAACAGCAGTCAGCCTTGTATGCTAACTGCTGTTTGATATATCTCTGTTATTATGTTACAGAATATCAGCCCTATACATATAAAACAATAACTGTTTTAATTATATGAAAACAATTCAAATTTTCAACATAAAATAGGTAAAATCGTTTTAAATCCAAAAATATAGTAATATTTTTTCAGCTAAATACATAAAATCTGTTTAACAACAAAACAATTAATGGTTTTATATGCTTTTAATTACTTATTTATGGGCAATAATTGCAACATAGCCTCCGCTTTGGTATCCCGGAACAACATCCTCCGCAACCTCATTTGTATACATCGGGTTTCTTAAAAGTGTCTGATAAAATTCAAAATCATGGAATCCGAGTGTTTTCAAAGCGTCTATTTTCTCCTCAGTTGAATGCCAGACGCCTGCACAGCATAATTCAAGCGGATACGGAAGCTTAGGCATAACGCCTTTAAGATAAGGATGATCAAATGTACCGACATTCTTTGCAAGAAGATACATAAAACCAAATGCACTTTCCTTAGGAACATCGAGAGAAATAAACTTGCCGTTCGGTTTGAGTGCCTTTTTGCAGACATCAAATGCACGCACAAGATCCTCCATGTAGCTTGAACTTCCGTTCAGATAGATAACATCATATGCGTTTTCCTCTAATTCTACGTCTTCAATCGCACCGAACGCAATAACATTAATACCGCGTTTTTTAGCAATTCCGCCCATATCCTGTGAAGGCTCGATTCCTTCGATATTTTTACAGTCTATCATGCTCTCAAACAAGCCGCTTCCACAGCCAACGGAAAGTACACGCTTACCGTCAATATCTCCAAGCACTTTTTGAAACAGGGCAAGCTCACTTTGGAACAGTTTATCGTTTTCCATAAACCAGGCATCATATTTTGCTGCATAACCATCAAATTTAGGTTTCATTTTCATATCTTCCTTTCCGATTATCAAAATTTCAAAGATTAATTTTACACCGTTTAAAATTCAGTTTTTTCATATCCTGTTCTAACCGCAAAATCGACACTAATTACGTTTTTATACCTATTAGCGGAAATTTTCACTAATAATAGCATAAATAAAATATAAATGCAACACTGCTTTTTCAGTATATATTTACCCTTACTTATTACATATTTTTCAGCAAATCAATATAAGCTCAACTAAAAAAACAGTCCGCATTAATAAAATACGGACTGAAAATTATATTAAATTACTTGTTAGCTGTATAAATTGTAACTGTCTTTGTCGCTTCGTCCCAGCTTGTTTCTGCTCCAAGCTCATCAGCCACAAAGCGGATCGGTACATAGGTTCTGTCATTTATTATTACAGGTGCAACGCCATACTTTTCGAGAACAACGCCGACCGTCATCTTTATTTCTTTTCCGTCGATTGTGAGTGTAACCTCTTTTGTTGCCTCATTCCAGTCTGCCGTTCCGCCTAATAATTCGGTTATGACTCTGATGGGAACCATAGTCCTGTTATCTACGATTACAGGGGCAACGTCGTTATAGAATACTCTGTCATTAGCGGACATTTCTATATCGCCTATTGTCATTTTTATTACGTTGCCTTTTTCAATTTCTTTGAATGATGCGTTTACATATACTTTGGATGCGGGCATTGTGAATGTATATGTTCCGTCACCCTTATCCTTCAGCTTGATCTCGTTGCCGTTATTGTCAACAACCTTTACTCCCCTGATTTCGTAATATTTATCAGGTTTAACCGTAATCGTTACTATTGAGTTCTTTGAAGCGGTTTCCTTATCGGACTCAACAATACCGTTATCTGTATCTTCAATAATTACTCTGTAGTTTGTTGCGGAACTGCTTAAGCTTGATGAGCCCCTGCCGGATCTGCTCCAACGTGCGTAAAGAGTAATGTCCTCATTTACAGGCTGTGAGAAATCATATTTTGTCCTTAATTCCTCATCAGAATACCAGCCCTTGAAGCTATATCCGCTTCTCTTGGGATTTTTAGGCTGAATAACAGCTGTACCCTTTTCAATTCTACGGCTGTCCACTTTTGAACCACCGTTTGAATCAAATGTTACCGTTACTCTTTCAACGCCTTCATTTACAACAACCACAGCGGCTGCTCCGGCACCATAGTTTCCTTCCGGATCGGCTTTAACACGAACATAGTATGTTCCGGCTGTAAGGCCTGTTGTTTCACCATTGCCACAATCGGTTACAGTTGCAAATGTCGGGTCTGTTGAATATTCCATATTGACTGTTGTGCCTGTTATCTTACCGTCATTTCCGCCCTTTTCAAAAGGCTCAACACCGACTAATCCGGTAGGTGCGGCGGGAATGATTGCAGCTGCATCTAATTTCATTAATTTACTGCTGATATATGCTCCGCCCGTACTTTCGGCCAGAGATGTTACATAATTAGCAGGAGTTCCGTTTATTGTAACCTTATCTTTTGCATTTGTAAGAAAAAGCTTATATCCCTCTGCGGGCATTACATTGAACGCTAATCTGTAGGATATGCCTGCTTCAAATGTTCCTGTTGCTTCCGGATTGTCTTTTCCGTTTTCAATAATAAATTTAACATCGGAAATTGTTACATTGGGATTTGTTGTTGTAACCTCTGCATCGGCAACATTTTTCCCCACTTCAAAGCCTGTCAGTGTTACGGCTAACTCCGTAATATTATTTTCGGACTCAGATGGAATAGGATCCATAAAGAACATCAATGTATAATATCCTTCTGCATCAGTCCATTTTCCGTCTACATATCCATAGTTTTCCCAGCCGTCTACAATCTGGTCACAATTTCCGTCTCCGTTTACGCTTGTATTATATTTAATAGTTAAAAAGTCATCGAGCACATATCCGTCTTTTGCTTTTATGGAAACATAATTGTAATATTTCTTTTCAGCTTCAAATTTAGCTGTATCTGATATTTTGCCATTGTTATCAGACCAATATCCGGATGGTGAACATAATTCAATGCCCTGTGTGTCGGTAGAAATAACTGCATCTCCGACAGTTTTTCCCACTTCATAGCCTGTTACAACTATATTCACTTTACTTACTTCTATATTTTCAACAGATGTTTCCGTCTCTTTTGTTCATACATTCTCGTCCGCCCATGCCGTTACCGGAGCAAATGAAAGCAACATAACAAATGCCAGAAAAAGGCTCATTATTCCGCCTTTCTTCTTTTTCATAAAATCTCTCCCTTCAAATAAATAAGTTGTATAAACTATATAATTATTTTAAAAACATGCCTCCCTCCATGGCATCAGTGCCTATCCTCGCCCTTGCCATTAAATTTATAATAATATATAATTAGGTTATATTATTGGGTTGGGGCGAATTCTGTTTTCGCTGGCACGTTGCAGAATTTATTGTGCTTTAAAAAAGCGCAAAGGGGTACCCCTATCTCTTTTTGGGAAAGACAAGATTTATACCCTTCTTTTTACTCTTGTAAGCATTATTATACAGATTTATCTGTTTTTGTCCCCGTCAAAAACACTCAAATTGATAGGTGACGGCCAAAAAAATATACTTTTTACATAGGCCCTAAACAATATCCGTGCTTTAAAACTCAGGAGGAATATTATGAAAAAAACACTGCTGTTAATCCTTTCGGTATTAATATTGTTGCTCGGTTTATCCGGCTGCTCAGAGAAAACATCTCTCAGCCCCGATGACCCCGTCACGCTTACGATGTGGCATGTATACGGTGAACAGGTCGATTCCCCTATGAACCGCCTTGTTGATGAATTTAACGAAACCGTAGGTCATGAGAAAGGAATTATCATCGACGTAACACTTATGTCAAACGCATCCCAGATAGGCGAAAAGCTTACTGAGGCTCAGAGCAACACTCCCGGTCTGCCCGATATGCCGGACTTGTTCTTTTGCCATGCGGCAAACGCAGCCTCGTTAGGTGTTGACAATCTTGTTGACTGGAACGATTATTTTACGGAAGATGAAATTGATAACTATATTCCCGAATTTTTGGCCGACGGCATTGTCGACGATAAGCTTGTTATATTCCCCGTCGCAAAGTCCACACTGCTGCTCTTCGTTTCGGGTTCGCAATTCGATCGTTTTTCCGCCGAAACCGGTGTAACCTACGGCAGTCTTGATACATGGGACGGTTTCTTTTCCGCTTCCGAAAAATATTACGAATGGTCGGGCGGAAAGCCGTTCTGCGCCGTTGACTACCCTATTGTCGGCGTAGAGCTTAACGCACTTTCAAAAGGTGCGGGAGAGTTATATACCGAGGACGGCTGGTATGATTTTAACAACGAAATATTCAGGCAGTCCTGGTATGATTTTGCCGACGCACTTGTAAAAGGGCATATAATTGTATCCGATTTATATTCAAACACACAGATTATGACCGGTGAGGTAATTTCCGGCATAGGCTCCTGCGCTTCCATACTTTATTATAATGATACGATTACATATCCCGACAATTCTTCCGAACCGATGGATTTGCAGGTCCTTCCGTTTCCGCAGGCAAAAGGCGGAAATCCGCTTATATCACAGTCAGGCGTCGGTTTATGTGCATACAAAACCGATGAACGCAGGGCCGAGGCAGAGTCTGTATTTGCCCACTGGCTTACGGAAGGCGACAGAAATCTTGATTTTGCGGCACAGACCGGGTATGTGCCTGTAAATAAAGCCTCCTTTGAAAGCCTTGACAATTACGAATTTTCGTCCGATGCGTATAAACAGCTTTACACCGTATTAGGCGAGGAAAGCAAAACAGCAACGGCTTTAAGAATGACGTCACAGCCGGAATACTACAGAAAACTAAACCTGCTGTATAGTGAATTACGGGCAAACCAGACAAGCTATGCCGAAAGGTACAAAAGCGGCGAATCTGCCGATGCTCTTGTAAGCGAAACATGGGAACTTTTCAAAGCTATCAGGTAAGGCGGTGATTTTATGAAGATATTTCACAGCCTTGCAAACAAAAAGCAATCCATGAAACACAAGCTTTTCGGATATATGCTTATATTGGCCATATTTCTTATTGTATTTTTTCTTGCGGGATTGTTCCTTCTCGGAAAGGTAACAAGCCTGAAGAAGGAAACTTACAATACGCTGGATTTTCAAGGAAAGGTCTTTGAACAGCAGCTTAATTCCTACTGCAACGACCTTGC
Organism: Anaerotignum sp. MSJ-24; assembly: GCF_018918145.1. GTDB lineage: Bacteria > Bacillota > Clostridia > Lachnospirales > Anaerotignaceae > Metalachnospira. The sequence goes on along the minus strand of NZ_JAHLPX010000011.1, from coordinate 9,567 downwards.
GGTAATGGGGATACAGCTTTCCGAAAATACAACTCATATAATTGAGGATTATATAAATAAAAACGGTATAAGCTTTAAAGACTTCAACGGCTCTAAAAAAAATATAGAAGGCATACAGCCGAAAATGTTTGATATGCTCAATCATAAGCTGTTAGAAACCGACTGTTCCGGTGCATTCATAATCCTTGACGCAACAATAAATCCCGGCTTGGATAATGCCGACAGGTCAAAAACCGGCATATATTTGCAGCAGAGCAACCTGGATTTTTCCGACAACTGTATATTGCTCTACCGCGGCTCTGCCGAATACAGCAAATCTCTCGGCATTATGCCGCATAGGAAATGGCGGCTTGAGTTCAATGCAAACACTTTTCCCAATTATGACGAGCTTATGCTGAACGCATCTCTGCCGCTGTCTACATCATGCCGTATTACAGACATAATTACTTTGCCGGGTACATCTGAGCGGGTAATGCTGTTTACTGTTCCGATAATCGGTTCTGACGGAACGGTTTACGGTCTGTGCGGCTTTGAGATAAGCGAAAGCTATTTCAAAAATATATTTGCACAGCCGTCTAATATAAAGCGGGCCGTATTCTGTCTTAACAAGGACAGCGATAGTCTGGTCGATGCCGAAAACAGCTTCAGCTGCGGCATAACAAGCGGATATTATTTGGCGCCTAAGGGTAAATTCAGTTCAAAAGCAATCGGCAAGGGCTTGCAGGAATATAAAAGCGATGATTATTCATATATCGGCATATCATCCGATATGGATTTGCATTGCGGAAATCAGAAGTTTTCCGTTACCATATTAATGCCGAAGCAGGATTATATTCATTCGGCACGATATAATGCACTCCGGATTGCTTTGCTCATACTTTTGCTTGCTATTGCAGTTATCAGCTGTTGTAATTTTTTCAGCCGGCATTACCTTCTGCCGATAAAGGAAGGCTTAAAACAAATACACAGCAAAGAATACGAAGGTGCAAATTCCAACATATCCGAAATCGAAGACCTGTTTGAATTTCTTGCTGAACAAGACCATAAAAACGAAATTGCTTTAGTTGAAATGGAAACTGCCCTTTCGCAGATAAAGGACGAATATAACGAGGCACAGCAAAAGATTTCAAGGCTTGCCTATTCGAGAAAGAATGAGGTTGATCCGGACAATTATAAACAGTTCTGTAACGGTATAAAAAATCTGTCGCCAACCGAAAGCCTTATTTTCAACTATTATCTTGAAGGTAAAAAAGTAAAGGAAATAATGGAACTTACCGGTACAAAGGAATCAACAATAAGATTTCATAATCGGAATATTTATTCAAAGCTCGGTGTAAATTCATTAAAGCAGTTACTTTTGTATGCAACCATACTCAAGCAAAAAAAGGATAACGAGCAATAAATGCGAAATACGGTATCGCAAAGTCTGCGATACCGTATTTTTGTTTATTTCTTTATAATTGTAACTGTGTTTGTCGCTTCGTCCCAGTCTGTTTCCGCTCCAAGCTCATCAGCCACAAAGCGGATCGGTACATAGGTTCTGTCATTTATTATTACAGGTGCAACGCCGTATTTTTCGAGCACAACGCCGACCGTCATCTTTATTTCTTTTCCGTCGATTGTGAGCATAACCTCTTTTGTTGCCTCATTCCAGTCTGCCGTTCCACCCAACAATTCGGTTATAACCCTTATAGGCACCATTGTTCTGTTGTCAACAATTATCGGAGCAACATCATTATAGAACGCTCTGCCATTTTCAGACATTTCTATACTGCCTATGGTCATTTTTATTACGTTGTCACTTTCTATCTTCTTGAAGGATACATCTATATTTACCTTTGATTCAGGCATTGTGAACGTGTATGTTCCGTCACCGTTATCTGTCAGCTTGATTTCGTTGCCTTTTCTGTCCGTTACCTTTATTGAGCCAAGCTCATAGCCTTCGTCAGCCTTTGGCATAATTGTAACGTCGGAACCTTTTGCCGCATTTGCTTTATCAATAATAACTTCTCCGTTTTCGACAGAAGGACTTGTTACAGCATACTTTGTTGAGCTTACACTGCTTAATGATGAGCCGCCGCCTGAGCTGCTGTTTCTCTTCCAGTTTACCGTAACCGTCACATTGTTGTCCGGCATATCAAATACAATACCTCTCTCCTTAGATTCGCTGTCCTTTAAATACCAGCTTATATCGCTTTCGCTTATTCCTTCGAGCGTAATTCCTTTTAATTTATAACCGCTGCGTTTGCCTATCTGGAGTGCTACTCTTTCTCCGACAGCATAATCCATTGTATATTTCTCTCCGGGAGTTATTCCCATTGTTTCTCCGTAAAGTCCGTAGGCAGTAACAGTATGCTCAACGGCAGGCTGTTTTTCAACCCATGTTATTGTAAATTTTCTGCTCTGATAAAAGCCGTCGCCAATATATGCTCTTATTACATATGTGCCTGTATATGAGCCTTCAAATTCCTCAGTATTACTTACGGGAATCGAAAGCTCTGTGTCTGCCGGCGCAGCTTTCATGCTGTATTTTTCCTGAATAACATTGCCGATTACCTTAAAAAGCTTTACTTCTTCAGCCGGTTTATTTATCTCAAACTTAACATATGCCGTTGCTCCCTTTGCAATATCCGACAAATCGGACGGCTGTTTTGTGAATTCAAACTTTTCTTCCGGAATATCCGGATCTGCGTCTGTTATCTCAAAATATTTTATCGCACCGTCCGGCTTGCTGTATCCTCCCTTTGTCCAATCTCCGTTTTCCGATGTACGCCACCAGTAATCGTTGGCTGTATTTATGCTGAAAAGCTCCAACTCTAACTGTGCGCTTATGTCTTTACTGCCGATATACCTTAAGCTTCCGCTTTTGAAAACAATGCCGCCCTGAATAACAGGCTGAATTGTATTAATCTCGGCATTGCCTCCGTCTACGGTAAGACTTCCCGGCATGCTTACGGATTCTTTTTCTGTTGAATTTATTTTTAATTTGCCCGATTCCAAAATATAGCTGGCATATATAAGAGTATATTTGCTGTTTGTAAGCGTTCCGTTTCCTTCCAATGTAATATTGGCAAATTTTCCACCTGCACCTGTGTTTCCGATAACTCCGTTAAGCTCGTTTGTGCCCTTAAGTCTTACGGTTAAATCACCTACCGAGTATAACGCCGGCTTTTCATAGCTTGTTATTTCTGCATTATCAAGATAAAGCGTATTTTTATTTAAGTCGTAGCTTACGCTTTTATCGCCCAGAACATCATCTGCGTTGTTTTTATTTATTGTTATGCCGCTGACTGCTATTCCGTAGCTTTCCGCATCTTCACTGCTTTCCAGAACTGTTAATTTAAAATGCTTGGTAAAAAGCTCCTTGTTGTCTTTTGAAACGGTTACCGCAAGGTCATATTCACCGACTTCCGCCTTATTGTTTACATAAATATTCATCTGGTTATTATAAAAATAGGTATTTATCTTTCCGGAAGCATTCTCGTCATTAAATTTAGCTCCGGCGAAATAATTATAAGCTCCGTCGCTGTTGTCTATTTCCTTGCCGTTGTCATATATTTTTAAATCATAGATATATTTTAATGAATCTATTGCGGTTTTAGCCGCTCTTTCTATTGAAATTCCGTCTGACACATCCTTGCCCTTTTCGTCAAAAAGCTTAATATTATCGACATTATTCGACTCAGACTCTGTATCGCCTTCCTGCTCCGCTGTAACGTCGTCTGCCGCCATTGCCGCAACGGGAAAAGCGGAAATGCACATAATTGCTGAAATACCGACGCCCAGCAATTTTTTAAAGCTGAAATTTTTCTTCATATTCCCCACCCTTTTAATATTATTTTCTGTTATATATTTTTGTATATATAAAAAGTGCCGCACACGCTGTGTACGGCATTCCTAAAAATAATGCTTCTACCGCACATATACAGTATACGGCGGCAAAATGAAAATATATATTAACTAAAGGTTAGTTTTTGTAATCGAAAAGCTCATACAGCTTTTTTCTTTTTGTTTTTGTATCTCCTTCTATGCCCAGCTTGGCATATATACGGTTTATGTACTGCTTTATTGTGCCTTCGGACAAAAAGCATTTTTCGGCTATCTCCCTGCCCGTAAGTCTTTGTGCCATAAGTGCGGCAATCTGTGCCTCCTTCGGCGTAAGCCCTTCAAGCCTTGACATTCCCAGATTTTTTTCTTTTATGCTCTCCGTTATGCTTTGGCTGTTTAGTGCTATTTCCTTCACTCTGTTTTCAAACTCGCTGTCCATGAGCAGAGCCTTTATATAAATGTAGTTTTCCGCAAAGGGCATATAAAGCTTATCCGGCTTTGAAAGCTCTGTTGCCTTTTCCAGATATTCCTCTGCCTCTTTTCGACAGCCGAGCATTTCGTATGCGGCGGCAGTCTGTATAAGTATATGTATCTCGCAAAGACCGTAAGGAACGGCTCTGCATTGTGCTATGAGCGATTCACTTCTGCCTATAACCTTTGCAAACTCGCCCTGTGCAAGATATACCCGGTTTTCTATCAGATACATCATAGGCTTGCAGGGAGCAAGATAGTTAATGCCGTCCAGCTTATGCTCCTTAAATTCATCGGGTATTTTGTCCGTTTCGCCGATAAGTGCAAAATAATATGCCAATGCACTACGGTATATATTCACAAAAAGCGTATTATGGGTGTCAACGACGTCCTGCTTTCTTTTCTCGAAATCAAACAATGCTATATCCTTTGTGTGCAGGCTTAGCCGCAGTTCGAGAAAATCACAGCATAAATCCATATTTATCTGGCCTTTTTCCTTAACACGCTGTCGTGCCTTTTCAAGCTCAATATGTGCCTTAAGAATATCACCTTGCATAAACGCCGCCTCTGCCTGCATAAGCAACTCCGCACCCTGTCCATGGCCGTCCGTTATACGGTAATAATACGGCATAGATTCGTTCATTGCCGCAAGCTCCTCCGGCAGCTTTCCCGGCTCTCTGTGGAACATCATAAGAACGGACGGCGAACCGAATGTCCATGAGCCGTAGGTGCGTATTGACATAGCCGGACCGGACATCTGCCTGCTTGCACTTCGGTGGAGAGCACTCATTGCCAGAATATCGTTGTAGCACAAAAAGCTCATAATAAGATCACATTCGCCGAGTATATCGCCCTTTTCGGTGTCGCTTAATTCCGTACTTTTCTTAACATATCCTATAAGCATATTTTTAAGCTCAAGCATTTTGGGAATCTGCCGCCATGTGAACAGCCTTCTCATAAGCACAAGCACCGCCCACGGATTTTTGCACATTATGTCTTTGGGACATTTTTCCATAACGTCAAGTACCTCTTTCGGCTCCATAACCGCAAGTGCAACGCCGACGTCCTTTTGTACAGCTCTCAGCCAGCCTTCGTAATCCTCTGCCTTTGCAAAGAACATAAGTGCCTTAAGATATTCCTCATTGGCCTCGTGATACCTTCCGTAAAGTATATAGCAGTTTCTTTTTTCCTCATCCGGCAGAGTATTAAAGCCTTCGTTTGCACAATGCTTGAGCATATGGTGGAAACGGTAATTTTTGTTCGGCAGTCTTGTGATAAAGGCATTTTTCTCTGTCATAGTTTTAAGCAGTATTTCGCTGTCTTTATTTTCGGAAATAAATTCCGCCATTCCGACAGGAAATTCATCGGCAATGCTCATTTTGAACAAAAACTGTTTTTCCTCGTCCGTTGCCGGCTCAATAAGTGCGGATGTTATCGACTCATAAATATCCTCGTTGGCCTCAAGCATTTCACCATGCTGAACATAGGACCGCAAATTGAGATATATCGCCGAAAACCAGCCTTCGCTCAACTGCATAAGCCTTTCGAGCTGTTCCCTTTCAATGGCTATTCCGCATTTTTCGGCATATATTCCTGCCTCCGTAAGGTCAAGCCTTAAGTGCTCAATGCCTATTCTGTGGAGATTTTTTCCAAGCCTGACTATTTCCTCTGCCGGCAGAAATCTGTCCCTCCCGGCAACAATGATATGTACGTTTTCGGGCAATGAATGTGCCAGAGCGGTTATAAATGCCACCGCAGAAGCGTCCTTCATAAGGTGAAAATCGTCAATGAAAATATATATATTCTTTTTAATGCCGGCAAAAAGTCTTTTCATATATTCCGTCAGTATTCCACGGCCTTCCGCATCATATGGATACTGAAATTTTTCTATTTCACCGTCAACAGCCTTAAAGGCCTCCCGGAAGCTGCTCCAGAAAAGCGGTATGCTTTCGGAATATACATTTATTCTTATTACTTTATTATTTCTTTTGTCCAGATTGTTGAGATATCGGTTTATGGCCGTACTCTTTCCGTAGCCCATGGGTGCAACGACCGCAGTAAAAGGCTTTTCGGAAATCAGTCGGAGCTGCTCCTGCATTTTTTCCGATATATATATTGTATTCAGATTTTGCTTTGTTTTAGCCATAGCCGCACCTCACCGTAACAATTTATGGCTATATTATAGCATAGGTTTTGTTTATCGGTATACATTTTAAAATTCCCGATTACGCAAATAAAAAAGAAGTTCAAAAACTTCTTATGTCAGCCTTGCAATATTTCTGCATATAAATTATAATAAGGGCAAGGAAAGCAACCGTTTAAAGCGGTTGGTCTGAAACAGTTTTACCGCTTATCAGCGGTCTTTTTTTATGGTTATAGAGAACTTATGTAACTTAAAGTTATAACACCCATTTACTGTCCTTACGCAATCGCACCGTCTGCTGCCATATCCTCATACAAATCCGTAATCGGATCGCCCTTGCTCTGTATATATGCCGCAGTAAACGGCACTCCCGATGCGGCTGACGGATATACTCCGAGGCCATGAGCTACATAATACGGATCTAAACCTGCCGCCTTAATCTGTTCCTCTGTAAGTCCTCTTGTAAGCTGATGAACCATAGTACCAACCATCTCTAAATGGGCCATTTCTTCCGTAGCGATGTCGTTTAATGTCGCCTTAGCCTGCGGAGTTACCATGGAAAATTTCTGACTGAGATACCGCAGTGTAGCTCCCAATTCTCCGTCTCCGCCGCCATACTGCTCAATAATGATCTTTGCCATGCGTGCGTCAGGCTTTGTTATTTTAATCGGATATTCAAGCTTTTTTTCATAAATCCACATATCAGCAGGCTCCTTTCTCGATATTCACATTAAAACACGCATTCCAAGGCCATGGATTATCAATCCAGCTCCAGCCGTCCCTTGCATATGAACGGAATGAACACAAAGGTCCATATTCTTCCTCATATTTCATTCTGACCTTGTCAGCAGCCTTAATTATACGGTTATATTCGTCCACAGCCTCGCAATCGTCCGGGTGCGTATTCAGATAAAGTCCCAAATCAACTGCCATAAAATCCAACGAAGAAAGACTCTTTAATAACTCATCACGATTCATGGTTACAGACCTCCCGTTTATTTCTTTCAAGTGACGAACCTTTAACATAAGGCATTACAAACTCGCCGAACACTGTGCCACAGGCAAGCGATGTCATTGCCTCCATCGGCTCTGTCCACATCTGCATTGGTACATATGCCTGTGCAAGATTGCCTTTTCGGCAGCGGCTTTTCTTTTCGGGTTCACTTTTTCCGGAACAGCAGTCCGCTGCGGATAAATTATTTAAAAGCATTTCCATTTCAGTTCTCCTTCAAATCACTTTTAACCTATATTATGAAGTAAATTTTCATATGGTTACAAAAAATCCCGTTTCGGTTTTAGTCCAAAACGGGATATATAATCTATCAATCTCTATTATCAAAGGGAACGTATTCTCTCTCGCTCATTACGCTGTTATATGCAGGTCTGATTATTTTATCTACATTAATAAGTTCCTCAATTCTATGAGCACTCCAGCCGACAATTCTGGCAATCGCAAATATCGGTGTATACAGCTCAAGCGGAATATCAAGCATACTGTAAACAAAGCCGCTGTAAAAATCCACATTCATGCTTACGCCCTTATATATTCTGCGTTTATCGGCGATAACCTGAGGTGCAAGCTTTTCTATCATTGAATACAGTGCAAAATCATCATCTCTGTGCTTTTCAAGTGCAAGCTTTTTAACATAGCTTTTGAACACCTCTGCTCTCGGATCGGAAAGCGAATAAACCGCATGTCCCATACCATAAATAAGGCCTTTCTTATCAAATGCGTTCTTATCCACAATTTTTCCGAGATAATTTCTCATTTCGTCCTCATCCTTAAGGTCGGCCACATTCCTCTTTATATCGTTTATCATTTCAACAACCTTGATATTCGCTCCACCATGCTTAGGGCCTTTAAGCGATGACAACGCTGCGGCGATTACCGAGTATGTATCGCTTCCGGCTGATGTTACGACACGAGTTGTAAATGTTGAGTTATTACCGCCGCCATGCTCCATATGAAGCACAAGCGCAACATCAAGAACTCTTGCCTCAAGCTCCGTATAGCTTCTGTCCGGTCTGAGCATCATCAATATATTTTCAGCTGTTGAAAGCTTTTCATCAGGTCTGTGGATATACATACTTCCGTCCAAATCGTAATGGCTGTATGCCTGATAGCCGTAAACCGCAAGCATAGGGAATGTACTTATCAGATTAAGGCTCTGTCTGAGCACATTTTCGATGGACTGGTCTGCCACATTGTCATCATAAGCAGCAAGCGTAAGCACGCTTTTTGTAAGCGAATTCATAATATCGTGGCTCGGAGCCTTCATAATAACATCTCTTGTGAAGTTTGTCGGAAGAGTTCTGCTTTCACCCAAAACTTTTTTAAACTTTTCAAGCTGAGTATTATTAGGCAGTTCGCCAAACAAAAGCAAATAAGCTGTTTCTTCATAACCGAATCTTTTTGCCGAAAAGTCCCTTACAAGGTCAAGCACGTTATATCCTCTGTACCAGAGCTTTCCTTCGCAGGGTACTTTTTCTCCGTTAATCTTCTGGAAGGCTTCTATTCGAGATATATTAGTAAGGCCGGTAAGGACTCCGTTTCCGTTTTTATCTCTAAGACCTCTTTGAACACCATATTCATCAAAAAGTGTCTGCGGAATATAGTCATTATGCTTACATATATCTCCATAGTTTTCGGTAAAATCTAATATACTTTTATTGATTGACATTTTATCGCCTTCCTTCTTAAAATTTATGTCAGCATTACATTTATTCATAGTTTTTATTGCTATTATATAATTACGATAAAATCAAGTCAATGAATATTTTGTGAACATTTATTAAATTAACACTTTAAAACTTCATTTTGTTACAATTAACGACTTTTGATAACAAAAAACAGCAGAAAAAAACCTCCGACATAATCGGAGGTTTTCAAGGCGCTGATCGGATTTGAACCGATGCATAGAGGTGTTGCAGACCTTTGCCTTACCACTTGGCTACAGCGCCATACTTATTATATTATATCACATGAAACAAATAAAATCAAGTAAAATTTTATAATGACCCGACCGGGAATCGAACCCGGGTTACAGCCGTGAAAGGGCCGTGTCTTAACCGCTTGACCATCGGGCCATATTATTTTTTAAGAAGCTCCCCAAGTAGGGTTCGAA
>NZ_JAHLPX010000003.1 GCF_018918145.1 Anaerotignum sp. MSJ-24 | reverse complement strand
TGTATTTGGGTGCAAATACAATATGATATTTACATCTCCATTTTGAATGTGATAAACTTTTAATGTCATTCATGACAAAACCTCCTTTGATTTATGAAGACGGTTGGGGAACCTCTTCCGTTATATCAAAGGAGGTCTATTTCTATAAGTATCTTATTCCACCAGCATAGCTGGTGGTTGCTTCATGCTTAAGCGCACAATGCAAGCAGCCTGTATGCTTCATTACACACAGGCTGCTTAATCAAATTTATTATAATGGATGAAAAATCGGTTGTATTTTGTCAAAAGTACAAAACTTTTTGAAGCCAAGTGCTTTTAATTCCTGTTATGATACTGAGGATATCCCAGCAATACTTGCTATCCCTGATACCTTATTCTTTCTACCAGCGTTTCCTTTTTCAGATTACTGCTTAAAACGCAGGAAAGTACAATCTGCAACAGACCGACCAAAAAAATCATAATAAAAATTGGTACGATTGGAACATGATAGATATTCATTCCAAATATTCCATTATGTTTTGCATAGGAAAAAAGTGCATAGCCGAGCGGCAGACCAATGATCAAAGCTACGCATATGGTACCAACCGTAAAAATCAGTCCCTGTAACTGCAGGCATAAATTTAATTGTTTATTTGTCATACCCACAGCCTGTAATACACCATATTCCTGCTTTTTTGTCGTAATATTCATGATCATGGTGTTTGCCAGATTCATAAACCCAATGAGACCGACAATTGCCATGAACAGATAGCAGCCAAGCTTCATCATACGGCTTGCGTATTCTGCAGATTGTAACTGTGCATGATAGGTATCCATTTTTATATGCGAAGTATTAGAAATCAAAGTATTCAGACTCTGTTCCACAGATGCAACATCTTTTTTATCACAGTCCACCCACAGATAGCCATAGGCTGTTCCCCTCGGATTCATGGAACGGTATACACCTTCCGGAATGACGAGATAAGTGTCCGCGCTTACAAAGGATCCTGCAATCTTTCCCTGATAGGTATAGGTTTCACTTCCATTCTCAAAGTCAAATGCAATGGATTCACCCGGAGCATATCCATCTTGTTCCATCCACGTCGACCAGCCAAAGAAAATTTCACCATTCTTTACCGCCTGATCATAGTCCATAGAGCCAATATCCCCGTCTTGGCGCATAAAATCAAAATCATTTTTACTCACAATATCAGCCGGATATCTTGTTCCGTTCAGATTTACATAGACACACTCTCTCGTCATGACATCTGTCACTCCTGGAATGCTTTTGATTTCTTCAATCATTGAATCATTCAGTGGGTTGTTCTGTAGGATTGTATCCAGATTATTCTCCGGATAGGCTTCATCATAATTCTGGGAATAATCCAGCTGCAACTCAAATTGTCCATGGTTGATTGCAATTCGCGCCTCGTGCTCCGTGTCAATATTCCCAACATAATTAGAGATAATTACAAACAATACACAGGAAAGCCCCATGGTAAGAATCGTAGCAATGGTTCTTTTCGGATTGCCTGTCACATTTGCCATTGCCATGGAGAAAACGGTGACATCTTTTCTGCCTTTTCGTCTGCCCTGTTTTTGCGTTTTGGAGCCGTCAAGATACCGTGTCGCTTCGATGGGTGAAATCCGGGAAACAATTTTCATGGGTTTGCGCAGAGCCAAAACGACCGTAAGAAACGATACAAAAATGCAGATGAGCATAATCGTCAGTGAAAACAGAGGCACCTGATGGTTCTTGATTCCGGACGATACCAGATTTCCCTGCTCCACCAGCCAGTTGAAGCTGACTTTTGCAATCAGGAAACCAAACAGCAGCCCCAGCGGTATCGAAGGAACCGCCAGAAGAATGCCTTCACGAAAGATCAACTGCTTCATCTGCTTTCTGGTTGCACCCAGCGCCTTGATTTTTCCGTACTCCTGAACCTTCTGGGCGATCCCGACCTGGAAGATATTATAAATGACCACAACGGAAAACAGCACGATTCCGAGGATCAGGGTTCCACAAACCACAATCATTTCATAGCTCGGCTGCAATACCCACTGCAGGTAGAGGTCATTAATGATCACGTTTTTCTGGTCAATGCCGCAGGAATCCGCGATTTCTTTTATAACAGGCGCAACATTATTCATAGATACATTTGCAGAATCGCTCAAGGTAAAATAGATATTATATTGCCTGTCACCCTCCGCAACACGCTCATTATAAAAATCCTGCGAACCGAATACAACATAGGAAGCCTCGATGGTATATTCATCCCGGTCATATAAAATCCCGCTGACAGTAAATTCCACCGGTGCGTATTCCGACTGCATGCCGGAACGGTACTCCAATGTTACGGTGTCTCCGACCTTTACATCATGGTATCCCACTGCATCAAAGAAAGCGCGTCCTGCGGCAATTTCCTGCGTCTTTTCCGGATAGGTACCTTCCTTCAACACATATTCCTGATTATAGGGAAGCATTTTCCTGACCGTTTCATCCGCACTGACAAAGCCGCCATTTTCATTTCCTTTCAAGATGCCCTCCGTACACATGATGCCGATATCAGATATCTCAGCTCTGCGTTCCACTTCTTTTAATTGCGTACCATCTGCGGCGATAAACAGGCCGTAGTTGCTTCCGTATGAGCTTGCAGCCTGACTTTTCTGTAAATGAATTACCCCATTTCCCACAGTACTGATGATAACAAGCAGCATCGTGGTCAGACAGATTGCCATCATGATCAGTATACTTCTTGTCCTGTTCCTTTTGTCATTGCTATATGCAATCCTGCTTATTGTCTTCATCTAAAATCCACCACCTGTCCGTCCTCAATCACCAGAATACGGTCAGCGACCTGTGCAATTTCGTCATCATGGGTAATCATTACAATTGTCTGTCCATATTTTTTTGCTGTCATCTTAAGCAGAGCGATTACCTCATCACTGGTCTTGGAATCAAGATTTCCTGTCGGCTCATCTGCAAATATAATTTCCGGACGATTCACCAGTGCTCTTGCAATTGCTACTCTCTGCTGCTGTCCTCCGGATAACTGATTTGGCAGATTATAAATCCGGTTTTCAATTCCCAGAGTTGCAATAATATCATTTACATACGCTTCATCCACTTTTCTTCCATCCAGCCCCAGTGGCAGTACAATATTTTCCCAGACATTAACAGATGAAACCAGATTAAATGCCTGAAAAACAAATCCGATTTTTCTTCTGCGGAAAACAGCAAGGGCATCTTCCTTCATCCTGTATAAATCTTTTCCTGCTAAAGTAACACTGCCTTTTGTCGGGGTGTCTAGCCCTCCAAGCATATGAAGTAATGTACTTTTACCGGAACCTGACTTTCCAACAATTGCGACAAATTCTCCCTGCTCAATCTGAATGTCCACCTGATTGACCGCTTTGACCTGATTCTCACCTGCGCCATAAAACTTACAAAGCTGCTTGGTTTCTAATATCACACTCATGTGTTGCCTCCTTTTCAATTCTGTAAAGCGTACCTTTTCAGCACGCTTTTTTTGCCTGTTTATATATTTGGTCATTTTTCAACCTACATCCAAATTGTATCAGGACAATCTATCATTTCACTTTCAAAAAATGAGCAGAAATCTTACAGAATTGTAAGATTTCTGCTCACTTAAAATTTAACCAACATATGGTAATTGAATCACAAACGTGCTTCCTTTTTTCTTTTTGCCGGAGGTTACCGTAATTGTACCTGCGTGTTTTTCGATAATTTCTCTCGATAGAAAAAGTCCGATTCCTGTACCACTCTTTTCCATGACCTCCTTGGAACTTCCTCTGTAAAATCGTTGAAAAATTTTGTGATACTCATTCTGCGGAATACCAATTCCCTGATCCTCAATTTCCATTCTTACAAGATCGTTTCTTTTTTGTAACCGGATAAATATTTTTGAACCACACGGACTGTACTTGACCGCATTATCCAGAACGTTGATCACAGCTTCACCAAGCCACCTTTTATCCTGCATAATCGTGCATGTTTCCAGCTCTTTTTCATAGTCAAAAACGAATTCAATTTTTTTCTCATCCGCTTTAGGATAAGTGCGGTTCACAGCAGATATGACAGTATACATAAGCGGAAGTTTTTTCTTATTAATCTGAATCAGTCCAGTTTCCATCTTGGATATTTCAAGAAGCGACTGCAATAATGTCTCCAGTCCATCCAGAGCACTCCGACAACGGATACGAAACTCCTCCTGTTCTGTGGCACTTAAGTCATTCTGCATCAGCACACTAAAACATGTATCCAAAGCTGCAACCGGTGTCTTTAACTGGTGAGAAATATCAGAAACCATTTCTTTCGTGTTCTCCTTTTCTGCCCTTGCTTCTTCCTTTATCAACTGAATATGATGTCCGATTGCTTCAAGCTGGTCATTCAATTTTTCCAGTTCTGCATGATTTTCCGTTTTCAGTAAATCATCAAATTTATTTTCACGGAATCTGATCAGAATTTCTTCCAACTGGTCTAAAATTTTCTGATGACACGCATCTTCTTTTTTCTTCCAATAAAGTAAAAAAGTCAAAAGAAGCACGCATATCACAGTGCTTACAGCACCGGTCACCATAACCTGATGCCGGAATTGCGAATAAAATGCATTCCCTTTATTCCCCCAGTATCCATATTGCTCCAATAATCGCCTTCCCTGTTCGTTAGTTTCAATATCCTTATCCTTAAGCAATTCCGAAACAGCATCCAGCCCGGAAAATTCTTCCTTTGCAGCAATCTCTGTCATAAGATTCATTTTATATTTATAATCTTCATAAAACACATACGTGGTAAAGCAATTTAATATTGCAAACAATAATATGACAGGTAATACCAAGGAGAGCACTACTGTAATCTTCTTGCGATATCTCTTTGTCACTGCCTTACCTCCTGATTCCATATATACCCAAGACCTCTGATATTCTTTATATAGACCGGTGCAGCCGGATTGTCTTCGATTTTCTCACGGAGTCTTCTGATATTGACAGCGATTGTATTTTCATCCACAAAATCCCCTTCCAGATCAAACACATTTTCCAATATTTGTGTTTTTGAAAGAATCTGTTTCGGATTCTGAAGAAAAAAAGTCAGCATTTTCAACTCCGTTTTTGTCAGACTGATTTCACGACTCTTTATCAGGACTTTCATTTCTCCTGTGATAAATACGATATCTCCCGAAATCATCTTTCCGGCTTCCGTTTTCTCCTGTCTGCGGCGGAAATGTGCTTCTATTTTCAAAAGAAGTACCGAAAGACTAAACGGCTTTGTAATATAATCATCTGCCCCTGCTTCATATCCCATGACCTGATCCATCTCCTGATCTAGTGCTGTAAGACAAATAATGTATGTATTATAATTGCATCTAATCCACCTTACAAATTCCAGTCCATTTCCATCCGGAAGATTCACATCACAAATGGTAACATCCACATTATTATCACTTGCAATTCTTTTCGCTTTTTTCACTGATTCTGCTGAAAAAACCTCATATCCGGATTTTTTCAGTGAAAATGTAATTCCACGATTTAAATTTTCATCATCTTCAACCACGAGTATACCTGGCATAGCATATGCACCTCTCTTTATTAACTATTCATCTTAAAATGCTTCAATGCCTCCACAATTGCACTCTCTTTATCTTCTGGACACTGCGGTTGCCTGCTATCTTCATTTTTAGGTAAATTATAATTCTTTCCAACCTCAATTCCGCATTTTCTCTTTACCTGTGAGATATACAGATTGGAAACCTTCATGCCGGCATTATGTTCAGCCACATACTTCTTTATCTCATCATATGTAGCCTTAGTCTCTGCAGATGTTATATCCATATCATCAAGTTCAATCGTGACATTAATGTAATCATCCGGCTTTTGTTTCAGTTGTGACAAAAGAACAACCGTCTCCACATGCCCCGTCTGGCAGAACTGATCCACCGGCTGAACCATTCCTGCTTTATATCCTCTTTCATCAAACAGCTTCATATCTCTTGCCAATGTTGCCGGATCGCAGGAAACATAAACAACCTTTTCCGGCTGCATACCGCAGACTGCATCTATAACAGACATCTCACAACCTTTTCTCGGCGGATCAAGGAAAATCACATCGGCTCTTTTTCCTTCAGCATATATTCTCGGAAGTATATCCTCTGCCTTTCCTGCCTCGAACTCAGCATTTTCGATACCGTTTATTTCGGCATTATGTTTTGCATCCTCAATGGCTCTCGGTACAATCTCTATTCCATACACACTTTTGGCCTTTTGTGCGGCAAAAAGCGATATTGTTCCAATTCCGCAATACACATCAAACACCGTTTCATTACCTGTGAGCTCAGCCGCCTCAACCGCAATTTTATAAAGCTTTTCCGTCTGGACAGGATTTACCTGGTAAAAGCTCAATGCCGATATATCAAACATAATTCTGCCTATACTATCACGAATTGTATCCTTTCCGCTTAAGGTAATACACTTATCACCAAGTATTACGTTTGTTTTTGACTTGTTTATGTTAAGCACAATGGAAGCCATTCCCTTTACAGTCATTAGCTTCTTAACAAGTTCTTCGGCATGAGGAAGCTTATCTCCGTTCACAACTATTGTTGTCATTATTTCTCCTGTCGAAAATCCTGTTCTCGTAAGTACATGACGCACAAGCCCTTTATGCTTTTCCTCGTCATATACAGATATATTGTATTCATCTATAAAACTGCGGACTATTTCAATAACCTCATCAGCGGCCTCATTCTGTATCATACAGCTTTTTATATCGGTTATTCTATGGCTTCTTTTTGCATAAAATCCGAGAACCGTTTCATTATTTTTATTTTTTCCGACCGGATACTGTGCTTTATTTCTGTAATGCCACGGATTATCCATGCCAACTGTCGGAAGAACATCGACATAATTTATTCCGCCTATTCTTTCAATGCAATCCTTAACCTTATTCTGCTTAAATTTAAGCTGCATAGGATAGGACATATGCTGTATTGAACAGCCTCCGCAGGTTTTGGCATAAACACATTCGGGTACACATCTATCCAGCGATTTTTCTGTTATATTCATTACCTTGCCATAGCCAAAATTCTTTTTAACCTTTGTAATCAATATTTCAGCCTTTTCCTCCGGAAAAATTCCTTCAACGAACACCGTGAAGCCATCTATTTTTACAATACCTTCACCTTCCGAACCAAGTGCGGTACATTTGGCAGTATATATTTTATTTTTCTCTATCATCAATTCACCATTCCTTAATCATCATAGTCAGCCTCACTGAACGGACACACCGTTCCGTTGCATATACACGGACGGCAGTTTACAAAACTTGCATTAGGCTCTTCGATACCGGTTTTCAACATTTTTCTCATTCTTTCGGCTGTACCGATAACTTCCTTACGCAAAGCGTAAGTATTTTTTATTACAAAGCATTTATTTTTATAGCATATCAGCGTCTTTTTCGGTTTTCTTCCGTACAAATCCCAAACGATAAGCATATATGCACCTACCTGGAGCAAATCTCCCGGATGCACCTCTTCGGTTTCTCCGCTTTTTATCTCAATCGGCATCAACTCTCCTGTAATGCGATGCTTATATACATAATCCGGCTTACCCTGCAAATCGTATTTATCCGAATGAAGTATTTTAGAATACACAACATCCGCTTTTCTGTTATCTGTGTGCATATCAGTATATATTATTTTCCACATAGCAAGAGAAGGCACCCTGTTTTTTTCCCGGATGCCTCCGCCTGAATTTAAAGCAAATATAATTACTATTATAAGAATGACAACGGCGGCAATAACATAAGGCTTCATAGCATACCGCCTTTCTTAACAGCCGCATAAACGGCAACAACAGTCAGAATTAATACAGCAACGGCTATCCTCTTTTTCATCATCAACCTTCTGTAATGCTTATCATGGTAATCAAGCCCTTTCGCTATTCTCGAACCGCTCGAATCCTCAAGTCCGAGTCTTTCATTTCTTTCAAGAGCGAGCCGTCTTAATTCCTTTCTGCCATAAACTCTTTCATAATACCACTGATACGGACAGTACCGGAACTTACTCAGTTCAGTTGCGGAAATCGTATGTCTGTCCTTATCCAAAGCAAAACCTCCGATTAATATTCCGTCTTACGGATATTTCTGCCGAGCATCTTCTGATAGCCTGCCCAAGGTCCTGTTGTTGAATCCGCATCAATAAATTCCTCGAACACCTTACTCTTTGCGTCCATATCGTCAGCGGCATGAAGTATATGTGCCTCAAGAGTTTTCGGAAGCACAGGTGAACCGTATTCAAACTCACCATGGTGTGCGAGTATACAATGCTTAATAAGTGTTTTAAGTCTGTCGGGAAATCCCTGAATGTTATTAGCAGTCTTTTCAACAAGCTCAGCACCTATATAAATATGTCCGAGCAACTGTCCGTCATCAGTATAATCATTAAGAGGAAAATCCGAAAGCTCCCAGAGTTTTCCTACATCGTGGAGCATTGCCGACGCAACGAGCACATCTTTATCAATATACTTATATTTATCGGACATAAATTCACAAATCTGTGTTACGGAAAGCGAATGCTCAAGCAGACCGCCCCAATATCCGTGGTGAACGCTTTTAGCCGCAGAATGTCCGGGAAATTCCTTAACAACATAAGCATTTTTCACAAATATGCTTTCAAGAAGCTGTTTGATATACGGATTGGAAATTTTGTTGATATATCCTACAAATTCCGTCCACATTTCCTTTATATTTTTCTGCGTGGACGGAATATAATCTGCCGGATCGTACTCGCCTTCACGGCTTTTTCTTATTCTTTTTACATTGAGCTGAATGTCATTATTGAATATCTGTGCCGTAGCATCAATCTTTATCATATCGTTTTCGGCAAAGGACTGTATTTCATTATTCAAATTCCAAACCTTTGCGTCCACTGTTCCTGTTTTATCCGCGAGCTTAAGAGAAAGGTATGTCTTATCATTCTTTGACTTAAACGTCTGTCTGCTTTTGCAGAGATAATGCTCAACTACCTGTTCGCCTTCTCTTATTTCCTTAATATACTTCATTCTTCTCCTCCTGTTCTTCAGCCGGTTTAAGACTGAATTCAAATTTGGCACCGCCGCTTTTCGAATCCTTACAAACGACAATTTCTCCATGTGCGTTTATAATTTCCTTAACAACGGAAAGTCCTATGCCGCTGCCGGTTTTATCAAGACCTCTTGACGAATCCGATTTATAAAATGCCTCGAAAATATGGCGTTTTTCACTGTCCGGAACACCTTTGCCGCTGTCGCTGACGGATACATAAACCTTATTCTCGTTTTTAGGCAATGATGTCTCAACTTCTATTATACCGTTTTCATCGGTAAACTTTACCGCATTATCCACAAGATTATGCAATACCCTGTGTATTTCTCTTTTATCGGCCGAAACATATATCCTTTCATCGGCTATTATCAATCTGCATTTAAGATTTTTTTCTCTGAATCTATGTTCAAAAACATCAAGAACATCTCTTATAAGCTCATTTATGTCAAAGGTTTCTATTTTCAGCTCAAGAACATTTTCCTGAGTTTTTCCCATATCAACTATATTTGTGGCAAGCACCGAAAGACGCTCGGTTTCCTCAAGTATAATGTCGATATAATAATTATAATCCTCCGGCTGTATTATGCCGTCCTTCATGGCATGAAGAAATCCCTGTATACTCGTAAGCGGTGAACGGAGGTCATGTGCAATGCTTGCAACAAAAAGCCTTCTGTCCTGATCTCTTTTATCAAGACACTCTGCCATATAGTTAAAGCTCTCGCCGAGCTCGCCTATTTCGTCATTGGTTGTGACATCTATTCTTCTGTCGAAGTTTCCATCGGCTATTATTCTTGCCGCCTTATTCATCTGGAGAAGAGGTCTTGTTATCCTTCTTGACAAAATATATATCATTGCAATGGCTATTCCGAAACCGACAACAACCGAGAATATCATTATCTCAATTACATTCATCAATGTTTCCTGTATTTCCGGCACAGGCGAACATACAAAAATTCCGCCGTATACATTTCCGTTGGATTTAATGGGATAACCGACAGTCATCATGTTTTCGGAAAACATACCGCCGAGTCTTCCCTGTACGGTAACAATCTTTCCGTTGAGTACACTGTTTATTGTTTCATCGGTTATGGACTTTCCTATCCATTCACTGTTTATCGATGAGGATACAACAGAAACAGAGCCTTTGATGTCTATAACAAATATGCTTGTTCCCATAAAATCCTCTATAACTTCCATTTTGTTTTTAAGACTGTTCATATCAATAACGCCGCTGGACACATATTTTGAATACTGCTTTGCTATTGATCTTGCCTGATCCGTAAGCTCTATGCTTTTCTGGTCAAAATAATAATTACTGCAAAAATAATAAACAGAAGCAGACATTATAACAAGTGCAATCAGAAATGTTCCCAGATATGCTAATGTCTGCTTAAAAAACAAAGATCTTCTTTTTTTAACCTTGACCATGCAATCACCTTGTTTTTCGTTATTTATACGAATTATAAGAATTTATTCGATTAATCATTTGGTTTCAAACTTATAGCCGACACCATGAACGGTCTTTATTGACCATACTTCATCATCACGATTAAGCTTTTCCCTTATTCGTTTGATATGTACGTCAACCGTTCTTGAATCTCCGACATATTCATAGCCCCAAATTTTATCAAGAAGCTGTTCTCTTGTAAAAACCTGATTTTTGTTTTCCGCAAGGAAATACAAAAGCTCAAGCTCCTTGGGCGGAAAAGCAAGGCTTTCACCATGATAAACAACAGAATAATCGCTGAGGCTTATTTTAAGATTTTCAAAGCTGACTGTTTTTGTATCATGTTTTTCCTCTCTTGTTTCACTTCTCCTTAAAACAGCTTTAACCCTTGCGACCATTTCTTTCGGATCGAAGGGTTTAACTATATAATCATCTGCCCCCATTTCAAGACCGAGAACCTTATCAAAGGTATCGCTTCTTGCAGTAAGCATTATTATAGGCACATTGCTTTTCTTTCTTATTTCTGTACAGATCTGATAGCCGTCCATACCCGGAAGCATTATATCCAGAAGTATAAGTGCAGGTGCAAAGGAATAAAACTCATCAAGTGCTTTTCTTCCGTCATCAACCTGTCTTGTTTCGTAGCCTTCCTTTGTAAGATAAAGTGAAATCAGTTCTGATATATGTCTTTCATCATCAACAATCAATATTTTCGTCTTTTCCAATGTTGTCATCCTCCTTAAGCGCACTTTCGATTATTTTGTGAACTCTTTCGGGAAGCTCGTTCTGCTCATCCTTAGACATTCCCTTTGTTTCGATAATCGGGTGATATGTGAGCTTAATATCGGTTGTTTTTATCCAGCCGTTATTATCCTCCATAAGTCTGTGTGTGCCTTCTATCGTCAGCGGAAGTATAGGTGCGCCTGTTTTTGTGGCAAGCTTAAAGCTGCCGCCTTTAAATTCAAGCATCTGCTTTCCGTCGTTTCTTGTTCCTTCGGGGAATATGCCGACGCTTATTCCCTGTTTAACCAGTTTTATTCCGTTTAATATTGTCTGCATGGACTGACGCATATCACTTCTGTCCATAAGCAGTCCACCCATAGCCTTAAGCCATCTTACAAGAATCGGAACCTTTCCGAGCTCTGCTTTTGCCACAAGCGAAATCGGTCTGCCTATTGTGCCGAGAAGATAAAATATATCAGAATTGCTCTGATGATTTGCTATGAGAACGAAAGGTCTGTCATTAGGAATGTTTTCAAGACCTTCGACCGTAAGGTTTGCACCTATGTCCTTAACTCGCTGTGCGGACCATCTGTTGGCAATGTCGCATATATACTCTATTCTTGCGACTTCTCCCTGTTCTTCATTTATTTTTTCCGCAGTTTTTAATCTCGGCGTATAATAAAGAACGCCGGCAATCATTTTAATATAAACCTTAAGTGTTTTAAAAAACATAAGTTAAGCCTCCTGTTTTTTCCAGTGCTTTCTCCATTTTCCCATATGAATATAAATAGAATATGTTATTGCCGAGAATATAGGTCCGGCTATCCATGTGATTGCAATACCTCTTAATCCGAGAGGTGTACGGTGGCTGAGGAAATATGCAGCCGGTATCTTAAGCAGATACTGAAGGAAGAGGCTGTTTACAAGTACAAAGCCGGAATTTCCGCTGCCCTTTAAGAAACCCTGCTCCGGATATGTAAACGCATATGAGAAATACATAAAGCAGGCCACCTTAAAATATGAAACCGATATTGCAATTACCTCCGGGTCCTTTGTAAAAATCGAAGTAAGATTCTGTGCAAAGAAGAAAATAAGTAAAAATACGCATATTACATAGGCAAACGCTATTTTTCTCGCAGACACTATTGATTTTAAAGCTCTGTCCTCTTTGTTTGCACCGAGATTCTGCGATGCAACGGACGCAACAGCATCGTTTATTGCCGAACATGGAAGTATAGCAAAGCTGTCCAGTTTAACGGCTATACCGTAAGCCGCCGCAGATGCAAGGCCGAATGAGTTAGCCATTCCGGTCATACACAGGTTTGAAAAATGTACGCTTACCTGCTGTGCCGCACTTGGAAAACCGTTTGATGCAAGCAACACTGCATAATGCTTGTCAAAGCAGAAATCCTTCGGTGAAAATGTTACTATATGCTTTCTTCTTCTGAAATATACTATACCCAATATGAACGACAAACCCTGTGATATTACTGTTGCATACGCCGCACCGGTAACGTCCATTTTAAGTATTCCCATAAATATATAATCCAATATAATATTGGTTATAGTTGCCGCAAGAACAAAATACATTGAGCTTTTCGAATCACCAAAGCCTCTTTGCAAAGCACATATAAGGTTGTAGCCTATTGTGAAAATCATTCCGCCGAATATAATTCTCAAATATCTCTGTGCATATATAAATGCTTCTTCCGGAGTTG
Organism: Anaerotignum sp. MSJ-24; assembly: GCF_018918145.1. GTDB lineage: Bacteria > Bacillota > Clostridia > Lachnospirales > Anaerotignaceae > Metalachnospira. The sequence goes on along the minus strand of NZ_JAHLPX010000003.1, from coordinate 169,818 downwards.
ATATGAGTCTCAATATAGTCGGTGTAAGGAACAATCCGAGTATAGACACAACTATTGCCGCAGAAAGGAACATTGTTATAGCTGTGTTTGCGGCTCTTTTAAGAACCTCTTTGTTATCCTGTGCAACATATCTTGCTATAAGCACGCTTACACCTACACCAAAACCGGAAACAGCCATAAGCATTACGTTTACAACCGGTCCGCTTACGGAAACACCCGTCATCTGTGCCGTACCGAGAAATTTTCCCGTAAAATACATATCAACGGCATTATAAAGTGCCTGCATTACATTTGATATAATAAGCGGAAAGGCAAACGCAAGAAGATGTTTATTAATACTGCCTTCAGTTAAATCATTTGATAAAGCCATTGTTTTCTCCTCCAATTCTAATTAACTATCTAACTGGAGTTTATCATACTGAATTTGTTATGTCTAATATATATATCCTCTTTGAATCAATACCTAAAAAGCATTGATACTGTAATTTACTTAATAGATAAATATAATTATACACTCGATAACCTAATGCACAACAAATATCTATCACATTTTATCATTATATTTAGCTTTTTTAAAGAGGAACACCATTAAATTTTATTAATATACGCAAAAAACGGCCCGCCCATATACACAATGTATATGAACGAGCCGTCGCTAAAAATACGGTTCAGCTGTCAGCCGTATTTTACAATCAAAATCAGATTAAATATTTTTTAACCGCTTCGGGAACGGAAGCTTCGGGTTTGCTGTATATAAGAGCAAAATCAACCGAATAATCGTTAGAAATTCTTTCAAGAACTTCACATAAAGCTACAACATCATCATCGGGGAGTTCATCAACTATATTTCCCAGACCATCAATAAATACTTTCTGAATATCTCCGTTCTGAGAAAGTATACCATAAATAAAACCAATCAGAACCTCATAGGAGCAAATCTTGTATTTTGATGTTTCAACAAAACGTATGCCGTAATGAAGGTCATACATATGTCTGCTGTCATCATCAATAAAAACAACATTTCCGTCTACGGTTTTGGAAGCCTCATTAGCCATATCAATGAGCTTTTTTGTTTTACCCTGTCCTTTTTCACCTGCAAGAATCTGAATCATGGTAATTCCCCCTTTTTATGTTGTAAATATACTTATCCGGCATTGCCGGTAATATTCACATATTTTATTATTTTGTTTATACTTATATAATTCTGTCTTAAGTTAAAAAATCCTCTTTTTTTATTACTTAATTATACACATATTTTACTGAAAAAATTTAGTAAACATATATCTATACTTTTAAATAATTCAGCATTTTTATACAACTAATGACATTAATTTCAGCATACATAGTCAAACCAGTCCCATTCGGCCATGGCTATTGCTCTTGCAGTCGGTTCTTCGACAGGCTCAACCGTTCCGAATATTGTAACAAATTCGTGGTAAAGCTCCCCTTCTATAACTGCGTCGCCTGTTATTGTATAAGTATTTTCTTCATTTTCGACATCTTCGATATATTCGCCGATAAGCATAACATCTTCGCCTTCAAGCTCTATTTTATTAACCTCGTCCTGTTTATCCTGTTCAGTAAATACATATTTCATAATCAAATATCACCTCATTTGACATTTTATCATCAATTCATACCGTTTACAATCTTATATATATTAAAATTATGTTGTACTTACCGAAAAAAATGTTATACTATAATAATGTTACACATTAATATATCATAATTTTTTATCATAAACACAATCCGGAGGAAAAGACATGAATTATATAGTCTTTGATCTTGAATTTAATCAAGCTTTTGATTTTAAAACAGGCTCATATTCAAAAAGTAATCCCGAATGCCCATTCGAAATAATACAGATCGGTGCAGTAAAGCTCAACAGCCATTTTGATACGATAGGTGAATTTAACTGCTACATAAAACCGGTTATATATAAACGGCTTCACCCATATGTTGAAAAGATAACAGGAATAACGCAGGAAATAATGGAAAACGGAATAAATTTCAATTCGGCATACGAGGAATTTTCGACATTTGTTTCAAAGGACGATATTCTCTGCTCATGGGGCGGAGATGATGTAAAGGCGTTATTCAGAAACATAAGATACCACAAGCTTTCATCTTCCGCAATGCCGGACAGATACATGAATATCCAAAGCTTTGCCACAACCTATCTCAAATACGAGCCGGGAAAGGCAATCGGTCTTAAAAACGCAGTTGAACTTCTTGAGCTGGAAATAGAATCTGATTTTCATAACGCACTTAACGACGCAATGTATACGGCGGAAATATTCAAAATAGTGCGACCTGAAATTCTCATAACCGAAAAATTCAAACCGTCGGACATTAAATGCAAAAAAACATCATCATCTAAAAAATTAATAAACACAAAAGGATTATTCAAATATTTTTCCCAATCTCTCGACAGAGAGCTTACCGCAGAGGAAAAAGCAATCATACGTACAGCCTACAAATTCGGACGAAACAATACATACGATATTTAAACCAAGAACCCGATACCATCGAATAAAAGTATCGGGTTCTTGGTTTATATCAGCTTTCACTCTACCTTCCGTAGGTTGTATGCCAACCTCGGCTATGTTATTCTGATTTCAGAAAAACGAAAACGGAGGAATAAAAAATGAACAACTATGTTACAGGCAGTACAATAAAGTCACTGCGTGAAAAAAAGAACTACACCCAGAAACAGCTTGCGGATATACTCTGCGTAAGCGACAAAGCAATTTCAAAATGGGAAACGGGCAAAGGCCTTCCCGATATATTTCTTCTCGAGCCGATAGCAAAGGCACTCGGAGTATCTGTTGCCGAGCTTATTTCCGGCGACTGTATAATAAACGGAAACCGTTCCGCAAATATGCTCAGAAGCAAATTTTATGTATGTCCAATATGCGGAAATGTTATTCACTCAACAGGCGAAGGCTGTTTCAGCTGTTGTGGAATAAATCTTCCTATGGCAGAAGCCGAAGAGCCTGACGAAAAGCATATGATAAAAGCTGAACGCATGGAAAACGACTGGTATATATCCGTTGGCCACCCTATGACAAAGGAGCATTATATATCATTTATAGCTTATATCACATCATCAAAAACGCAGCTTGTTAAGCTTTATCCCGAACAGAACGCAGAGACAAGACTTACATCATGCGGTCATGGAATAATATATGCTTATTGCAGTACACACGGTTTATTTTCGATAAGAGTTTAAAAGAATTGTATGTAAACCTCAATATCTGCTATAATCTTCATGGGTGATTATAATGCTTACTTGCTGTTTTACGGGCCACAGAACCTTTTCGAGAGAGCTGTATCCCGAAACATATGACAGGCTTTTGGACACAATAAAGGACGCATATTCAAAAGGCTATACAAATTTCATAATAGGTGCCGCTGACGGTCTGGATTATGAAGCGGCATATGCCTTGAATTTTCTTAAACAGCTCGGCTATAAAATAACCGTCGAATCAGCCGTACCATATCCGCAAATGCTCGAAAAACACACTGCGGCTTATTCCGCCTATGTTGCCGATAAGGTTACCTATGTCTGTGAAAAGCCGTCGGCAGGCTCATATCTTACAAGGGACAGATATATGGTCGATAACAGCAGTCTTGTTATAGCCGTATATGACGGAAGAAAAAGCGGCGGAACTCTTTATACAATGAATTATGCCAAAAAAATCGGAAATGAATTGATAATTATTAAATATGATAAAAAAAGTGACTGAAAAATTTAATTACTAAAATTATAAAATATAATATTTTATAAGCGAAAGGGTTCGGGAAGCCGCAAGCTTCCCGAGTAAAATCCGCAGACGGAATTCACTCCCGTCGAGGAGAACGGAGAGTTTCAAGGATTTTTTGAATTTTAAAAATCCGATGGAATGAACCGTTCATACCTTCAGTAAACAAGTTGAAAACAAAGTTTTCAACTTAACGTAGTATATGCCGCTCCGTATATTCCTGCCTCATTTTTTAATGAGGCTATTTTTATTTCCGTATTCTTTACCGACTTAAAAGCAAAAACATCAAAGTATTTTTTCACAATATCGGTAATGATTTCTCCGGCATATGCAACTCCGCCGGAAAGAAGTATTATCTCCGGATTTGTAACCACAGCAATATTTGCCAACGCCATACCGAGGTATTTTCCGAATACATCAACAGTTTTGAGTGCAACATTATCACCGTTTTTTGCGGCATCAAATATGTCTCTTGCCGTCAAATTTTCTTTTGTCAAAACAGACTTTTCTCCGCTATCCAGAAGCTCTTCCGCTGTTCTGACAATCCCCGTTGCCGAAGCATATGTTTCCAGACAGCCGTTTTTGCCACAGTTGCAATGCCTTTTGCTGTTCATTTCAACTGTCATATGCCCTATTTCACCTGCCGAACCACCAAAACCTTCTATAAGCACTCCGTTATTTATAACCGCTCCGCCGACTCCTGTTCCTATGGTGACAAGAACGACATTTTTATAGCTTTTTGCACTGCCCTGCCAAAGCTCACCGTATCCGGCGGCATCGGCATCATTAAGCACAACGGTTTTTATGCCTGTAAGCTTTTCGGTTATTCCGGCGGCATCTATTTTATTCTGCCAGCCTAAATTCACACAATGCTGAACAACATTGTTCACAACAGGTCCCGGCATACCTATGCCGATACCGGACACGTTTTTCTTTTTTACGGAATTATTTTTCAGCACTTCTTTGACAGCCTCTGCCATATCGCTGAAAACAAATTCACAATTATTTTCATGCCGTGTCGGTATTTCTTTTTTATCAACAAGCCTGCCGTTTTTTTCGAACAGCCCTATTTTTATTGCAGTTCCGCCGACATCAATGCCGACTGCATACATATTTATACTTTCCATAGCATCAAAACAAGTCAACAAGCTCTATCGGTTTATGTATTATTGCGGCCGCACCGGAATTTTTCAAAGATTCCTCTGTATCATATCCGTATGTAACTCCGATACACTTTATTCCGATTTTGTTTGCTCCTTCCACGTCGTAATGTGTATCGCCGACCATTATAATATCGTCCTTATCGGAAATATTCATGCTCTCCATTACATAATTTATAACGGCTGTTTTATTCGGTCTTGTATGTTCTGCCGTATCTCCTCCGATAAGATCAAAATATTCCGTAAGTCCGAAATGAGCAAGAACATCCTTTGCGGCCGCCTCAGGCTTGGAGGTTGCAACACAGAGCACCTTTCCCATTTCTCTGAGCTGTTTAAGTGCATCAACTATGCCGTCATATATATTGCATTCATATTTTCCTATCGGATTATATCTTTCTCTGTAAGATACAAGAAGTTTATCAGCCATTTCCTGCGAAACGCCGAATACCTCCATAAATTTTTCTCCGAGCGGAGGGCCTACAAAAATTTTAAGCTCTTCAAGAGAAGGCGATACCATTGAATTTTTTTCAAGTGCATATTTTATTGAACGTGTAATTCCGGGATCTGACTCGGTTATCGTTCCGTCAAGGTCGAAAAGAATATACTTACAGTTGAATTTTGTCATAATAAATCCGTTTCCTTTCAAAAGTTTATTATTTAATTTATCATTTATTACAAATAAATACAAGTCAAAATTTAAAAGCACAGCATATATATACACTGTGCTCACGAATTGTTTTATGTTATTCTTTTATAATCGGAAGGTTCTGGAGCTTTTCGCCTATCCTTCTTATTGCTTCTGCGTCCTCTTCACCGATATATTCCTTTATTTCATTCTGGGCCTTTTCCCATATGGGAATTGCCTTTTCAATCGTGTCTCTTCCGAATTCCGTAAGCTCAAAAACCTTTCCTTTGCCTTTAACGACATGAATAAGTCCATGCTTCTCCAAGGTGCCTACATTTCTGACCATTGTACTGCGTTCAAGTCCCACATATTCAGCCCACTGGGTTATATTGGCTTTTTCAAGCTCCATAAGTCCTGTCAAAAGATAATATTGTGCTCCCGTTAAGCCAACATTCTTAAACGCATTGTCATAATATTCCTTAAGTGCATTCGCACTTCTTCTCGTATTTATACAGTAGCACGGACTTTTATAAACTCTTGGCATACTCCGACCTCCGTTTCAATTGTGTATATACACTAATGTTAAAACATATTTCATTTTATGTCAAGTACGCCGAAGGCTATATTCTTTATATTATTATTGATAAAATCGGTATTGTTATTATGGAAAGCAATGTAGACGTAAATATCAACGCCGCCGCATATTCTGCATCACAGCCATATTTCTGTGCAAGAATTGCCGTTGTGGAGCCGGCAGGCATAGCCGTCATAATAAGTGCCATACCGGAAATCATTCTGTCAACGCCAAGCGCTCTCAGCGGAACATATGTAATAACAGCAACAAGAATAAGTCTTACAAAGCAGAAAAACAATACGTCCTTCTTAAAAAGCTGTTTCTTATCGGTTCCGCAAAGAATTGCTCCTATAACAAGCATAGAAACGGGACTTGTGCATTTGCTGAGTGAGGCTATCGTTTTTCCGAAAAATCCCGGAATTGTCACTCCGCCGAGCATAAGGAAAAATCCACCGACACAGGCGATTACGCAGGGATGTGTAACAACCTTCTTTATTGTTTCTTTTCTGTCTACATTTGTGAAAAGCGAAAGACCTGCCGACCACATTGTAAATCTTGAAGGAATCTGGAATATTGCTGTATAAAGCACGCCGAGATTACCATACATACACTCTGCCACAGGTATTCCGATAAAGCTTGAGTTTGAAACAATAAGTGCATATTTTGCCGCACTTGCTTTATTCTCCGGATAATTTCTGAACAGAAGCTTTCCTCCGTATATGGACACAATCTGTATTACACAGGATATTGCCACAGAAAGAAAGCAGTTGAATATAAGCTCCGAAGAAACCTCAATGCCGCTTGTAAAGCTGCTTATGATATTACAAGGAAGTATAACATATATAAGCAGATCCGAAAGCGATTTTTTCGATTCATCATTTAAAATACCGATATATTTACAGAAGTAGCCAACAGCCATGAGTAAAAAAAGCTGAAGCTGCAACTGTATCATTGTTGAAAATAAACCCATTACCTGTACCTCCATCAAAATAAAAAAACTCCGTTTCATCAACTGAATTGGAGTTTAGCACTACGTTCTATCCATGTCTAATACCTATTTTCTATAATATAATATAGCTAAAAAACATTGATAAAGTTTATAAATCTTTTAACCGCCGGTGACGGAACGGTATTTTTTCCCCATATCAATATTGCATCGGCATGTCTTTCCGGCCTTAACGGAACAAATACAAGCTCTCTGCTGTCGGCATACTGCAACGCCGTCTGCATTGCAAAGGCATAGCCCAAACCATGCTTTGCAAGCATTATTATGCCGGATATAGAGTTATAAGTGGCATATATATTCATATGTGATTCGTTTTCTCTGAACCATTTTTTAAGCCAGTCATACTGTGCTCTTGTATGCGGCACAAGCAGCGGAAGTCCCGAAAGCATTTCCTGTGTTATATATTTTTCTTTGGCAAGAGGCATATCCTTATTCATTATTATTCCCCATTTTAACGGAGCCTCTATGCTGATACAGTTATAATTTTCATGGTTTATCGGCTCAATAACAAGTCCGACATCCATTATTCCGTTGAGCACCTTTTCCTTTATGTCATCTGTATTTCCGTAAAGCACATCAAAGTTAATATCGGGAGATTTTTCCGTAAATGCCTTAAGCAGCTTCGGCAAAGTTTCCGCTCCGAGAGTTTCTGTACAGCCGATTGAAATAAGTCCGCCGAGCTGTCTTTTTCTTGCGGAAAAAACCTGTTCCGTTTTATCATTGAGCGATATAATTTCTTCCGCATACTGACGGAGTATTCTTCCCTCTTCGGTAAGCGATATTCCTTTTTTACTGCGTTCAAAAAGCTTTGCGTCAAGCTCGTTTTCGAGCTGCATAAGCTGTCTGCTCAATGACGGCTGTGCAATGTTCAGTCTTTCGGCAGCTCTTGTTATATTTTCCTCTTCCGCAACTGCAATAAAATACTTAAGCACACGAATTTCCATAATTCCATCCTCCGAAATATTAGCTTAAGAATATAATAGTCCGTACCATATCCACAAGTCAACAAAAAACGCCGTAAGCCGGTTATTTACCGACCTACGGCGTTAAAATTCTTACGCTCTTGCCATATCCAGTTCATTCATTATAAACGGCAATACTTCCTCCTGCTTTATATTCAGCACAACGGAAAATTCACTATGGAGCATTTTCTGGGCCTCTGCAAAAAATCTTGCATCGCTCTGGTGAAGCTTTTTGCCCTTTGTTTTGAGCTCCTGCTGATGTCTGTGAACAGCTTTTATAAGCGATATAAGCTCCTTATGTCTGCCGTTTTTGATAACCTCCTGATAGGTTGCCTTTCTTACCGACTCGTTATCAATCCACATTTCCTCCTGCTCCGGCATTTCGGAAATAAGGTTCATAATTTCTTCGGACGAAAGTATTCTGTGCATCTTTGCCTCAAGCTTCGGATTTCCGACCGGAACATATACCGTCGATTTTTTATCTCCGACAGGTACAAGAATATAATATTCCTTATCTGCGCCGTTAAACTCCCTAAGCGTAATATCCACAATTTTGCACACACCTTCTGATCCGTATACCACAAGGTCATCCTTGCTGAACATCATAATCCCTCCCTGTTTTTAATAAAAATATTTATTTATACATTTTCTACACATTGTATACATATTATAACATTTATTTTTTTAAAATGTAAGTTTTTTTGCAAAAACAGTTGATTTATCCTGTAAATTAATATATAATAATAAATTTTATATATTTTTTGTACAAAAATAGATACAAAATTTAAAACTTTTTAGTGTTTTTCACAAATATTATTGCCTTATTTTTCGGTTCATATTCACTTTCACTCAGAACCATCTGCATTTATATTGTTAAATAAAATGTTATTTACAATAATTTAAAGCCTTATATGCCTTTTCAATATCCGGTATATAAAATTTTTTCTTTTCATACATAACTACACCTTTATCTTTCCAATGTGAAACACTTCTATTAATACTCCTTAACGGAGCACAACACTGAATACACAAATTCTGTTTATCCATATTTTCAAGCTTGCCTTCTTCATTAGCCAAAAGCAGACAATCCAACACTCGCTCATCAACAGTCATGCTTGAAAGCCTTATTACCTTCTGGGTAATATATACCGCTTTTGTTGAAATCTCGTCAAGCATAGTCACTGCAAAATCCGGACGTTCATTAATCCATTTTAACAGATTATCCTGATTTATCAGAAGCAGACGGCAATCGGTTATTGCCGTAACGGTAGCAATATTTTTTATTTTACAGAATATCTCCATCTCTCCGAGAATACTCCATGGTTCATTCACAAACAGCGGCATAACGGTTCCTCTGCTCAAAAGTATTGATACGCTTGCCGTACCGCTTATAAGAATATACAAAAACTTATGCTCATCATTCTGGATAAGTATAGGCATACCGGCAGATACATTTTTTTCAATCCAGCTTTCTTTAATTTTCTTCGGAGCGTCCTCTAAAATTTTCTGCAATTTATTCATAGTATTTTTCATAATATTTCTTCCTTATTTTCAGTCATATTTACCGATTTTTTATCATTATTTCAAAATTAGTCACTTGACCTTTTTTTAATTTTATACCGGTATTATACTAAAATCAACAAAACACAGGAGGTATTTTAAATGAGAAAGCTTATTATTGACACAGACACAGGCTCGGACGACGCTGTTGCTATACTTATGGCACTTCTTTCCGATGATATTGAGGTGCTTGCAATGACAACAGTAAGCGGAAATGCTCCTCTTGAGCTTGCAACGGCAAACTGCTTACAGACTATGGAGATAACAGGAAATATTGTACCTGTTTATGCCGGAGCAGACAGACCGCTTATAAGAGAACGTGTTCATGCACAAAATGTACATGGTGAAGACGGAATGGGCGATATGGATTTAATCCACCCTACATTAAAAGCCGTTGAAGGCGTTCATGCGGCCGATGCAATTATCGATATTGTCGAAAAAAATCCAAACGAGGTTGAAATCGTTGCAATAGGACCGGTTACTAACATTGCTCTTGCAATATTAAAAGCTCCCGACACAATGAAAAAGGTTAAAGCAATATGGACAATGGGTACAGCCGGATTCGGCCCCGGAAACACAACTTCTGTTGCCGAATTCAACGTATATGCCGATGCTGAAGCATACAGAATTATGATGAACTGCGGTGTTCCCATTTACATAGGCGGATTTGATATTTGCATAGGTGCTGCGGCGTGGACTGTTAAGGATATGGACGAATTGCTTGCATCAGGAAAGCCGATTGCAAAATTCGCCGTTGAATGTAACGAAGGTCTTGCTCAGTTTAATATACGCTGTAAAGGAAGACGTTTTGTTGATTTGCCCGATGCCGTAACAATGGCCCGTGTTCTTTGGGACGATATATGCGATGTAGTTCCCTGCATGGGATATGTATGTATTAATGAGCCTGCTACATACGGACAGGTAGTTCTTTATGACGGTTCTCCGCTTGCCGGCTTAAACGGATTTGAAGACAAGCCTTTCGGTTTTTCCGAACCAAACTGCTATGTCATGAAAAACTTCAATTCAAAGCTCTATAAAGAACGTCTTGCAAAACTACTCACAAAATAAATTTCCGTAACTAAAAAGCTCCTTTATTCCGGTTTTTATATTCGTGCCGGAATAAAGGAGTTCTAATTTTTATGCTTCTACATTTTTAATGTTTTCAACAAGAATATTATACTGCTTTTCAACAGCCGCAAACATATCTGAACATTCCGGAAGCTTATCCTTGCCTCTAAGCTCATCTGTAAGTGCCGCGCTGACCTCGAAAAGCTTGTCAAAGCCGAGATTAAGGCAGATACCCTTTAACGTATGTGCAGCTCTGAAGGCTTTTTCAACATCATTATTTTAAATTCCGTCTTTAAGCTCATTAAAGCTTGGATCATTGAGAAATTTTATTGCAAATCTCTTTACCATTGCACCGTTTCCGAATCTTTTAAACACACTCTTATAATCTGATTCTATTGCCTCATAGCATTCTTCAATCGTCATTGCTCTCTCCCTAATTTTATTTTTTAATATATTTTGCTATTGTTGTAATAATTTTTTGTGAATCAAGGGGCTTTGCAAGATGTTCATTCATTCCTGCCTCCCTGCTCATTTCCATATCCTCTTTAAAAGCATTTGCCGTCATTGCAATAATCGGTATTGTAGAAGCATCAGCTCTGTTCATAGATCGGATAAGCTTGGTTGCCTGTATTCCATTAAGTTCAGGCATCATAAGATCCATTAATATAACATCTATATCTCCCGGCTTAGATTCTCTGAAAATATCGACTGCCTGCTGGCCGTTCCATGCTTTTGTTACAATCGCTCCTTCATTTTCCAAAATGAATTCCACAATTTCCATGTTAAGGTCATTATCTTCAACAAGAAGTACTTTCACTCCTTTTATTAAATCACTTTCCTGTGCTGTTTGTAAAGAGTTATCATCTTCTTTTGCATTTTTATTTATCTCAAACGGTATTTTAACACTGAAGGTTGTTCCTCTGCCTTTTTCGCTTAAAACCGAAATACTTCCTCCCATTTTTTCGACAAGACTCTTAGTTATTGCAAGACCGAGTCCGGTTCCTTTATAAGACGTTCTTACATCACTGTTTTCCTGTGTAAACGGTTCAAACATATGCTTCTGGAATTCTTTGCTCATTCCTATACCGGTATCGTAACAAATAAATTCATATTCCGAACGGTTCGGAGATATTTTTATTTCTCTTGTGCATAATGTAACAGAGCCTTTTGCCGGAGTATATTTAACCGCATTGCTTACGATATTCATATATATTCTTCTCAGATGTAAAGGACTTCCGATTATATTCGGATTTTCAATACTGCCGTTGTCTATTACATCAAATGTAACACCTCTTTCGTTTGCCTGAACCTTTGTCATTGATACAACGTCATTAACAACCGAATTATAATTAAACGGTACATTTTCAAGAGTTATTTCTCCGGATTCAAGCTTACTCATATCCAGTATATCGTTGACCAAGTCAAGCAGATACCCCGACGCCGACCATATCTTTTTTCTGCATTCAGTCTGCTTTTCCATATCATTCGGAAAATGATTGGCAATCTCAAGCATGCCTCGTATACCGTTTATCGGTGTTCTTACATCATGGCTCATTCTTCTGAGAAAATCGGTTTTGGCTATATTTGCCTTATTTGCTTCCTCTGCACTTTTTATCAGCTTATCGTTATATTCATGCTCTTTTTCAATCTGCTCGGTAACATCTCTTGTGGCAAGCACCGCAGAAACTGCATTACCTTCCGCATCTTTTTCTCTCGGAATTATAAACGTCTGATACCATGTACTGTAAATATCCTTATATGTAAAGCTTAAGTTTTCCATATCCTTAAGTCTTTCCTGCATTGTTGATATATCAATAAACTCACTGTATGCCTTACGATATTTTTCGTCCACATACAGATCACAAGCCTGTGTAAGTGCATGGTAATCATTATCCGTATGTCCAAACATACCATTTATTGCTTTAGGTGATTTAAACACCTTCACAACTTGTCTTTTTATATCAACAAGGAATGTTATCAAGTATATTTCACTTATTGCGCCTATAATACTGTTCTGTTTATTAATCTCCATTATATGTGCATTATTTGATTTCTGGTGAATTGCACTCATTATAAACAAAAATGCAACAATTATGAACAGTGTATACAGCATAATATTCATACACTGGCTAAAGGCAGACATCATAGGATAATATACATACAAATGATAATCACGGCATTTTGCTTTTCCGCCGTAATAAGTTTTTCCGTTATACGAAAACTTCAGCAGATTTCCGTTTTGTTTTGTATTATCGAGAACCGATATAACATCGCAGTCTTCAACGTCTTTTCCGTTTATATTTTCATCATTGGCAGAATAAACTCTTTCTCCGTCCGTTATAATAAGCGTTCCGTCCATATCAAGATTATAAACGCTGAGAAGATTTTCCACAGCGGTATATTTTGAACGGACAGCACCCGTATTCTGACAATAGTATCCAATCACAACTCCCGGTTTGTCTCTTCTCGAAACCGCAGCAAAATCATATATTGCACCGTTTGTTTCAACTCTTTCGACAACAACCTTTTCTTCGTGTTCTGAAACATCGCTCATTGTTTTGCTGTCAATAATGCTCTTCCAGAAATAGTAATCAGAATCCGCTTTATTATATTCGCAAAGAAGCTCATTATTTTCGTCCGTAACAATAATTCCGGTTAATCTTTGTCCGTCAGCATGATTTTTAAGATAATTTGAATCAATCGCAGTATTATCCCTTTCCATATCTCTGACTACTTCAATAACTTCATCACTGAGCCACATAAGACTTTTTGATTTATCGGATGCCGTTACCGCATCATAGCTGATACACTGTGATTTAAGATAATCCAGCGTTCCTTGTATCTCGTTTTCGAGATTTCTTCTGTCTCTTATTGAACTCAAAGCAAAAATAATCAAAAATATAGTAATGCCTATAACGATAATCAGCTGACTGAAGCCTTTTTTATTGCTTTTAGGTTTATCTGATGTATTCTTACTCAAATTCCTTTACCTCCAAAGCTTTGTTAGCATCAATACCATATTTTTGTAAAATTTCTTTAGATGTTCCGTCGTTTCTCATTTCTTCAAGTGCCTTTGTCAGTTCATCGGCAAGCTCTTTGTCGCCGTCTTTTTCAAAGGCAACACCGACTTTTGCGTCCAAAAGGCTTTCATCCAAAATTTTATATAATTCCGGAAACTCATTTATATATTCAGCCGCAACAACCTCATGGCAGGCTGCCGCATCAGCATACTCATTTCTTAGCATTGCAAAAACTATATCCATATTTTCAACCGAATATAATCTGCCTACTTTCGGAAATTTATCATTATCTCCTTCCAGCAGCAGCTCCTCCGGCTTTGTGCTGGACATAACGGCTATTGTTTTTCCGTTTAAGTCATCAAGCTCATTAATATCGCTGGATTTTCTGACAACAACAATCTGTCTGCTGTTCATATATGGTCCTGCCCAAAGATACTTTTTTTCTCTTCCTGTATATGTAAAGCAGCTCCATATACAATCTACTTCGCCGTTTTTAAGATATTCATCTTTGTTATCCCATTTAATCGGAATGAAAACCGCTTTTCTTCCTATTCTTTCACAAGCTTCTTTAGCAAGTTCTATGTCTATTCCTGTTAAATCTCCGTTTTCATCGGTATATGTGTACGGCTCGTACACTCCGTCAATTCCGATATTAAGCTCCGGCAGATTATCTTCTTTATACGATTTGTCTGCATTATTTTTTGCACAGCCGCCAAGAAGAGATACTGCCATAAATAAAACACACGGTATAAAAAATTTATTTTTCATCAGGTCAGCTTCCTTTGTTATTTTTCTTCATTGTATCCGAACTGCCATAAATTTGGTTTATCAGATACCCCCCCCCGAAAATTCCCAGTTATTACCTAGCATTTTAGGAGCCTGCATACTCATATTTCTTTGTTTCTGTTCTCTTTCATCAAGGCCGTAACTCATTTCTTCTTTTATTCTGCCCTGTATGTCAACAAGGCACTCGAGAAGAATTGGATTAAATTGTCCGCATTCACCGTTCAAAATCATCTTCATCGCCTGTTCATGCGTAAACGATTTTTTATAAACACGCTTGCTGACCAGTGCATCATACACATCGGCAAGCGAAACAACCTGTGCCGAAATAGGTATTTCATCGCCCTTAAGTCCGTCGGGATATCCCTTTCCGTCATATCGCTCATGGTGCCATCTGCAAATGTCCCTTGCTGTTTTAACAAGCTCTTCGTTTCTGTACACATCAAGGTCTTCCAGTATTGATGCACCTATAACGGTATGTGTTTTCATAATTTCAAATTCTTCATCGGTCAGCTTACCCGGCTTATTAAGTATTTTTTCATCTATTCCTATTTTACCGATATCATGGAGAGCCGAAGCCGTTGTTATAATGACTCCCTCTGCCCATGTTATATTGTATTTATCCGTTTTCTGTACAAGTCTTTCAATCAGCATTCCAGTCAGAATATTAATATTCTGGACATGAAGTCCGCTTTCACCATTTCTGAATTCGACAATCTGGCTGAGTATACCAATCATCATACGGTTATTTTTCTCTTTTTCATAAATCTGGTCTATAATAAGAGTTATAAGTCTTCTCTGTTTAGCATAAAGCTTTATTGTATTTGAAACACGCTGGTATACTATCTTTGCGTCAAACGGTCTGCTTATATAGTCCGAAACCCCCATTTCGTAAGCTCGCCTTATATAACTCTCCGAATCCTCACTGGAAATCATAACTACAGGTATATCTTCTATCCAGTGATTCCTGTTCATAACGCTAAGCACCTGAAAGCCATCCATTTTCGACATGACAATATCAAGAAGGACAATAGATATGCCGGTTCCGTATTGCTGAAGCATATAAAGACATTCTTCACCGTTGCAGGCCTCTAATATTTTATATTCGGATTTAAGCATTTCTGTTAGTATCTCTCGATTCATTTCGGAATCGTCAACAATCAATATCTGCTGTTTAATTCTTTCTCTTTCATGCAGAACGTCCATAGAGTCCTCATCAAAGGCTCCGTTCTGGGTAACAACCATATCTTTCTCGTTCTTTGCCTGATACATAAGTTTATCGGCTCTGACAACGGCGTCCTCCACTGTTTCGTTTTTTGCAATAACTCCGCCTATGCTTACCGAAAGCTTAAGTCTTGTATATCCGGGAATATCTGCTGAACGAATGTTGTTTTTAATCTCTTCAAGCTTCTTATTGAATGTTTCTTCTTCAATTTTAGGCATTACAAGAACAAATTCATCTCCACCGTAACGAACAAAAACATCATTTTTTCTTATAGATTTTCTTATTGTTTTGGCAACGGTAGCAAGCACAATATCACCGGCATTATGTCCGTATGTATCGTTATAAAGCTTGAAATCATCCAAATCTATTACGGCAACACCGGCTGAACTGTTAACGGTTTTGATTTCGTCTTCATAATATGATCTGTTATATGCACCGGTGATCGCATCCTTATAGAGCTTTTCGGTATACATTGTAAGCTTGCCTAAAAGCTTATCATGGCCTTCCAAATCAAGCATTGTATCATCATCAAGCTGTTTCAAAAGCTCCATTACATAAGGCTTTCCGTCAATCTCGACATATTTTGAAATGACCTCATATATATCCGAGTTCAAAAACTCAAGCTTTGTCCTCTGGCTTTTCTCATTAAAAGCCTTAAGCGAGATACAATTATCACATGGATGCGTTTTGTTCCAGAACGAATAACATTCACACGGCAACATACTGATATCATTATCATTGACATCCTGTTTTTTTATTTTACCTATTGAATTTTCATCAAGAAGTCTAACAATATCAAAAACTTCTTCGTAAACTTTCATTTTTTCCTGTGCCTGCTGCATTGTCATGCTATTTTCAGATTCCATACATTTCCTCTCTTCTGTAAAAACCCAAAATAAATATTAAAAATGTAGCTATATCTATTATTGGCATCAAATGTCACATCTGATTTATACATAAGAGCTTAAGCCTAAACAGCATTATCAAAAGCACCTTCAAGTCGCAAATTATGCTCAATACAAAATATAGACAAATTAATTTATTTAAACTGTTATTCTATATTATTGTATCATATATTATCTGATAAATAAATCTAAAATTATTTATCAATTATAACAAACACGGTGATTTTTAATTGCCCATTGCAGACAAAATATAGTTCCTCACACTAATCTTTTTTATTTTCTTTATTTACATGTAACTTTTGTTTTCTTAAATACCATCAGATTATTACAAATTTATTAAAAAATCTGTATCTTAGTCCGATACAGATATTTTTTTTGGCATAAAATCGAGATAATCCGCAGAAACCAGTTCATACTCTATCCCATTTATACTGCCTTCTATTATATTTTTAAAATTTTCTTCTCCGTGGATATGGCCGTACAGAACCTTTTTAACGCCGTATTCCTCAAATATATCGGTAAAGCCGGTTTTCTCAAAGCCTTCACCTATCGGCGGAAAGTGCATTGTTCCTATAATTTTTCCGCCATATCCGGCTCTTACGGCACTGTCCAACGACAGCCTCAACCTTATCTGCTCTCTTTTATATATTTTCATATCGTTTTCGGTAAATTTACTTGTATTCGGGCATATCCAGCCTCTTGTTCCGCAAATTGCATAATCCCCGTAAATACGGAAATTGTTCTGTAAAAATTCAATATCCGGATAGGCAGTCGATACCTTGTTCATGGACTGCCACCAGAAATCATGGTTGCCCATAAGCATAATCTTTCTGCCATTAAGTCCTCTTATTATTTCAAAATCACTTTCAGCTTCCTGAAGATTATTCGCCCAGCTTATATCGCCCGGTATAAGCACGGTGTCATTTTCGCCGACTATGCTCTGCCAGTTATCGATTATCTTTTGGGTATGGTTAAACCATTTTTCTCCGAATATATCCATTGTCTTGTTAATGCCTGTTCCAAAATGCAGGTCAGCTATTGCATAAAGCATTTGTTACTTCCTTTCAGACTCTATACATTTCGGCAACTATATTGAGCTGCTCATTGAAATCCTTAAGCTTTGATATATCTCCGTCCTCATAGAGTGAAATAAACCTTCTGTTAATGTTGTCTGCTTCGTCAACATGGAGCTTAAAATACAAATTCTGAATATTTTCAAGAATGTTGTTGACAAGATTTGTTTTGAGCTCACTCATTTTTTCCGCCTGCATAAGCTCCTCTCGTATTGTGGACATTTCCTCATCAAGCTTAAAGGACGCCTCTGCACAGGCCTTCAGTCTTTCCTTAAGTCCATTCGGCATATTTCCGCTGTATTTATAATTCAGCTCATGCTCGGTAACAGCCCAGAAATTCATTGCAAGTGTTCTTATCTGTATTTCCGCAAGAACCTTTTTAAAGCCGAATGCGGTATTGAGTGCATATCTTATTATTATATGATAGCTTCTGTAACCGCTTTCCTTTTTGTTGGCTATATAATCTCTTTCCTCGACAATTTCAATGTCGTGTCCGTCACGCTGTCTTATTATGTCGGCAATCTTCGGAATATCCTCAACGAACTGGCATATAAGCCTTATTCCGGCTATGTCCTCTACCTCTTCTTCGATTTTATCTCTTTCAATACCCTTTCGGCTTACCTTTTCGATAATGCTTGCGGCTGATTTAACACGGCCTTCAACAGATTCTATGGGTGAATACATACCCATTCTGAGAAATTCTTTTCTTATGTAGTTAAATTTAAGCATAAGCTCATCCACAGTCTGTTCATATGGATAGAGCAGTTCCTTCCAATTTATTATTTCTTTATCCAAAGCTTTTCACTCCATTTTAAACTTTTACCTTTATAGATTATATCATAAACAAATGTCAACCTAAAGCTGTTTTATGTAATTTCGGTTTTTTGTGACATTCTCCATATTCCGGAACACATCACTCATTTCTTGCAAGGTAGCTCCAAGGATCTGTATGCTCTCCGTTTATCCTTACCTCAAAATGACAATGGTTTCCCGTTGCATATCCTGTTGCTCCGCACAGAGCCACAGTATCGCCTTTTTTCACACTGTCACCTGCTTTTACCGAAAGCTCGCTGTTATGACCATACAGAGTTGTTATTCCGCCGCCATGGTTTATTATGACAGTATTTCCATAGCCGTTTATCCAGCCTGCCTCTATAACCACACCATCACCTGCCGCCGTTATCTCCCAGCCGTACGGTGCCGGAATGTCAATACCTGTATGAAATTCATATCCGTTTCCGACAGGACTCATTCTTCCGACATAGCCGCTGCTTACGTAATAATGTCCCGGCACAGGCCATTCAAGCTCTCCGCCGGTATATTGCGTTACAAAATCCTCATTTTTCTCCATGCCGTTTATTATTTCGGCGGCCTTTTCGCTTGCTGTCTGTATTTCCGCAAGCTCTGCCTCAAGCTTTTCTGCATCAAGCCTGTATTCCTCAAGAAGCTTGTTTTTCTCCTCATAAAGGACAGCCGTTTCAAACTCCTTTTCGGTTTTGAAATTTTCGAGTATGCTTTTTGCTTTTTTTCCTTCGGTTATTTCCTCAAGCTTTTCCTTCATTATTTTTTCATTTTCCGCAAGACTGTTCAAAAGCTCATTGTCGTATTCCATAATATCCACAACATACTGCTTTTCAAGAAGATATTCTGATATGTCGGCATATTCAAGCAGAATATTGAAATAATCACATTCTCCGTTTTCATATATAAACCTTATTCTTTCCGAGGCAATTTCAAGCTGTTCATTATATTTTTGTTCTGCCGTATCATAGGCCTCCTGTGCCTTATCTATTTTTAATATCAGCTCGCCTATTTCCTTATCGGCTTTGTCAATATCCACAAACGCCTCCGAAAGCCGGCTGTCAAGTGCCGCTATTTCCTTTTTAAGCTCGTCCTGCTCATCATAATTGACATTGAGCATAGCCTGTTTTGTTTCTTCTTCCGCTTGAAGTCTGGCATATTCGGATTTCATATCTTCGAGCGTTTCGGCATTTGCGGTAAACACTATAATCGGTATAAAAACAACCGTTGCAAATTTCTTTAAATCCATCGCAATCCTCCTGTTAAAATTTTACAGAAGAATTATAACATTTACTCATATACTGCGGTGAAACAATCAATCGCCTTTATATTCCAATATTTCTCATTTTTTATTTACTTCAAGCCATGCCCTGTGAAAGTCATATCGTATGACGTCGCTGTTTGCCGAAAACAGATAGCGTGCGATTATACGGTTTACCTTGTAGCCGTTGTTTTCCGCTGTTTTTATGACATCGGCGGTATTATTGTTTTCATGTACACCGACTTCGGTTTTTATCACACATTCCAGATAATCAAATTCGTCCGTATTTCTTTCCCATAAAAGCTCCGCTCCTATATACGGAAGTCCCATATTGGGCTTAAAGCCTTCGTTTTCATTGAACACAAGACAGCATATATATGGATTTTCGACTGTTCTTTTCATTGACTCCTCATTAAAATAATCAACCTCTATTTTTTCTATATCTGGTATGGATTTTTCAAAGGGTCTGCTGTTTATTCTCTGCATTTCGGCAAATCCGTTTTTATAGGTTCTGAGTGTTTTCAGCATTTTTTCTTTTTCCTGTATTTCCGATATAATTCTTTTTTCGGCTCCGTCGGTAAGCTTCATTATTTCATTTATATTCATATCCGGCAGTTTTTTAAGCTGTTTAACCGGAATCTCCATTTTTCTGTACATATCTATTTCCCAAATATCGAATATATCATTTTTGCTGAACATTCGGTAATTATTGTCGGCACGTTCACTGCCAATCAGTCCTTCAGTTTCCCAATAGCGTATTGCCGATGGCTTAACATTAAAAAGCTTTGCTATATAGTTAATTTTATACTCATTTTTCATAACATTCACCTTGACATTAAAGTAACTTTATAGTTTATA
Source organism: Anaerotignum sp. MSJ-24 (assembly GCF_018918145.1). Lineage (GTDB taxonomy): Bacteria > Bacillota > Clostridia > Lachnospirales > Anaerotignaceae > Metalachnospira. The sequence goes on along the minus strand of NZ_JAHLPX010000003.1, from coordinate 149,173 downwards.
ATAACACTCGTTGTTTCAAAATAAAAGGAGTAATTAAAATGGACATAATTAATGACAACGAGGCTAAGCTTTACAAACACTTTCTTACCTCATCTTTAGGCAGTGCAATGGTAATGTCGATATACACAATGGCAGACGCCGTTGCAATAGGAAAAGGAGTCGGTCCTCTCGGACTTTCGGCTCTCAACATAACAACGCCGCTGTTATGCGTACTCATAAGCTCCGGTCTGCTTTTCGGCATAGGCGGTGCATCGCTGATGAGCATACAATACGGACAGGGACAAACAGAAAAAGGTAACCGTATATTCACATCGTCATGTATCGGAATACTTATATTTACGGCAATATACTGGGTTATATACGGTGTGTTTATGGATAGGCTCATTTCTCTTCTGGGTGGAACGCCTGCCATTTATGACTATGTTTACAGCTACATGAAATGGGTGCTTAGATTTCTTCCGGTTCTTCTGCTGGCAAACTTTATGTCTTGTTTTGTCAGAAACGACAACAATCCGAGGCTTTCAATGGCGGCTGTAATCGGCGGAGGAATATTGAACGTATTTCTCGACTGGCTGTTTGTATTTCCGTTAAAAATGGGAATGGGCGGAGCCGCATTGGCATCTATGCTCGGCATGCTGCTTTCGTTACTGATTGCATCAAGCCATTTTCTCAGAAAAAGCTGTCGGTTAAAATTTATTAAACCCAAAAGCTTTATAGCCGATTTCAAAAACATATTAATGACGGGAATTTCAAGCTTTATAAACGAATTTTCCAACGGACTTATCGTATGTCTGTTCAATTTACAGATATTACGTTATTCAAACGAAATAACACTTTCGGTATACGGAGTAATCTCCAACTGCTCCATATTGTTCTGCTCAATGTTCACAGGCATCGGTCAGGCTGTACAGCCACTTATTTCCGTAAGCTACGGTGCCGGAAAGCCGGAAAGAATAAAAAAATTTAAACGCTACGGAATAACAACCGCATTGATTATGGGTGCTGTGTTTACACTTATCGGTGTTGTTTCTCCGATAGGCGTAATGAAGGTTTTCACAACCGTATCGGAGGAAACCGCAGCAATAGGAAATACCGCATTAAGAATATATTTTATTGCATTTATATTTATGGGTATCAATATAATAAGCTCATATTATATGCAGGCCGTCATAAGAAACACAGAGGCATTTATAATATCGTTTTTAAGAAGTATACTTTTCAGCTGTACGCTTGTATTTATAATGCCTAATCTGTTCGGCATATCGGGCATATGGACGGTAATGCCTGTTTCCGAGGCATTGACCGCAGTCATCTCCTTAATTCTTATGAAAAGAAAAAAATAATATTGTATACGCAAAAAGTTCTCCCATGATATTCACAGGAGAACTTTTTTGCTCAGGCTCCGACAAAATACAAAAACGCAATAACCGCCAGAAGTCCGATAATAAAGAATTTATTGAATATTATTTTGAATATAAGCCATGTACAGGTTCCGACAACAAAATAAATTATTATGCCTATTATGTATAATATGGCAAGTATTATAATCAGCGGAAGTAAAAACAACAGCATAACTATCACCGTCCATTCAAATTATTTTATGCTATATTACCGCCATGTGCCGATTATGTCAATTAAATTTATCTGAAGCTTCTGCCTCCGCCGCCATGCGTTCTTCCGCTTGAAGATGTATGCACATGCGAGCCTCCGGAGCTGCTTGGACCACCGCCGTTATTCTTCGGTCTTGGTCTTATTCTTGTTGTTACAAATGAGTTTACAAGTCTGTCGCTGTTTACACTCAGCTTCATATCACTTTTTGACGTATATTCATAAACATCTTCGGCTTTCTTGAAGGCATAGCTTTTTTTCACAGAAAATACACCTATCAATGCGGCCGCAACTCCGACCACAGCACCGACAAGTCCAAAAAACATCATTGTATCGGCTTTGCTGTTTTCCTCCGGCGTTCCCATATTGTAATAGCTTTCGGTCAATCCGATCTGCTGTGTTACACACTCACCGAAATTTCCGTCATAGGCATAGTCCATAACATCATCAAAAATAAGCTGTATTCTGTCATATGTTATGTAATCCATAGCTTCACCGGAGGTAGAAATATAAAGCTCTCCGTTATCCATATCCACAAGATACAATATTCCGTTTTCTGCTCCTCCGAGATTGTCATAATAATCATCGGCATAGGCTTCCACCGTTTTGCCCTGTGCATCTCCTGTCGTAACAACGTAAACGTCCCAGCCGGTAAGCTGCGCAAGACTCTGCGAATCATTTTTGATTTCTACTATATCTGCGTCACTGAACAGTCCTGCCTCATCATAAACCGCCTCTGCCGCAAAAGCCGATGTGCAGATTGAAAGCATAAGCACTGTTATCATAACAAAAGCAAAAACGATTTTTTTAATTCCGTATTTTAATGTCATGCTATCAGACCTCCAATCAGCATAATTACAGCAAAGAATACAGCAAACAATGCCAGACCGAACAAGAACAGCTTTTTGTTGTCAATAGGAAGCTGGCCTACTGTTTTTCCCGTCTGTCCGTTTAGTGCGAAATAATATACCTTATCCTTAGCCACATACGTAACTACCCAGACAGGAAGAAGCACATATTCCCATTTCATATCCACAGGCTTAATGCTTGTGCTTTTGTTTGACAGCATATTATATCCGCCGACTGTATTTTCCAGAAGTCTGCCTGCATATGTATTAACCTGACTTTTAACGGTTTCACTCATTTTTTCCGTTTCAATATCTCGGTTTTCAGCCATAAAACCGGATAAATAAGCCATACTAAATTTTTCCATATCTTCGTCCTTAAACGGCTGAACGCCTGTCGCAAGCTTTGCTCTTTCGTTATCCATAGCAAAGTTTTTGATATTGTCAAAGGTTATTCTGCCTTCACGGACTATGTCATAGACCTTTGTTTCGGTATATTCTATATCTCCGACTACCCAGACACGCAGATTTTTTCCGGTTGCCGTATACCTTCCGTCAACGGTGCAGTCCGTCATCCAATAGGGATAATAAACACCGCACATTTTTTCGACAGCTTTTTTATCAATAAATGCTTTCGGAAGAAATTTCTTAGACGACATCCATTCAAAAAATCTCTTTTCGGCCTCTTCCCTGTTGATTTTGAACGGTATCACATAATCCGGCTTCATGCTTCCTTTAAGCTTTTCGCTCAATATAACCGGAGAATGGCAGTAATAGCAGAAGGTTGCCGTTGTTGTATCATCGGTTATAATTTCAGCACCGCAGTTCGGACAGCTGTACATTCTTGCATGCTCGTCAAAGTTCTCCTCTGCCGACTGCTCCTGTTCCTTGTTTTTATTATTAAGCTCTTCAAGCTCCTCCACCGTAAAATCACTTAAGCAGTAATCACAGTGAAGTATATTTGTTTCGGCATTGTATTCAAGACTTCCGCCGCAATTCGGACATTTATAGACAGTTGTGTTGTCCATTTGATTACCTCCCGTAATTATTGATAATCCTCTTCGTTTATCTTATCTCCGCATTCCGGGCAGAATTTAGGTATAGGCTTACTCATGTCCGGTTCATAGCCGCATTTATCACATTTAACTTTTCTGTTTTCGGGACGTTTGCTGCCGCATTCGGAGCAGAATTTGCCTGTATTTATTGCTCCGCATGAACATTTCCATTCGTCTGCCGGTTTCTGTGCACCGCATTCTGTGCAGAACTTGCCTGTGTTCACTGCTCCGCAGGCACATTTCCATTCGCCTGCCGGTTTTGCTGTGTTATTTGCATTGGCTGCATTTGCCTCTCTCATCTGCTCCATCTGTCTTGTATTGGAGGCAGATGCCGCATTCATAAAGCTGCCTGTTGAATTCATACCCATGCCTACACCCATAAAGCCTGCCATTGAACCGTTTGCATTGCTTCCTGCCGCCTCAATACCTCTTGCAACAGCACCCTGTACATAGCCCTCACGTATTGAAGGATCACCGAGCATTGCACCCTGATTACGCATATTGATAAGCTTTGTGCTTTCCTCATCATAAGAAATGCTTGCGATACCGACCGACTGTATTTCCATACCTCTCTGGGCCTTCCAGTCATCATCGAGTATAGTTGACATGTATTTACTGAGCTCTCTGCCCTTGCTTGCAACAAAGGAAATTCTTACACCGTCAGCCGACATCTGGTTTATCGCAGACTGGAGAGCCTCAAGAAATTCATTGAGATACTGTTCATTAATATCATTTATATCCACACGGTTTTTGTTTCTCGGAACAGCCTCTCTGAAAAACAGAAGCGGATCTGTTATCTTTATGCTGTATGTTCCGTGTGCTCTCAAGAAAAGCTCTGCATTATAAAAGCTGTCAAAATAATTGACCGGCATACGCGTGCCGAACTTTATTCCCTTTATCTCCTGGAGGTTGATATAAAACACCTTCTGTGAGCCGGAAGGAACTCCGCCGAATTTAACTCTGCTGAAGGATTCCTTGAGCGAATCACCGAAATTGCCGTTGAACAATGACGGTGCTGAAGCGTTCTGAACCTTATAATAGCCTTCTTCGGCAGTATAATCTATAACCTTTCCGCCATCCGTAAGTATCATAAACTGGTTCGGATATACTCGTATAATCGAACCATCCGTAATAATATCCTCGGTACCTTTTTTATTGCTGTTTCGTTTGCTGTCACTGCGTGCTTTTTTGCCTTCCGCAAAGACAGTTGTATCGCTCATTTCATCGGGTTCAATAATTTCAAGCCACTGGTCGGCAAGTGCTCCGCCGACTGAATTTAATGCCGCCTTAATAATTCCCATTTGTTTTTCCTCCAGTCAATTATCATTTATTCCAACGCAAATTTATAAACAGCTTCGGCAAAGCCATCGGCATTATTATTTTTTGCAACATATGTAACTCCATGCTTAACGCAGTCCTGACCATTTTCCATTCCTATACTTATTCCTGCTCTTTTAAGCATATCACAGTCATTATCATTATCTCCAAGGCACATGACTCTACTCATATCCGTCCCAAGCATTTCGGCAAGAATTTCAAGAGTTGCGCCCTTCGAGCAGTTTTTTACTCCGACCTCAAGATTATTCACAATGGAGTTTGTAAGTTCAACATCCGGACAAGCCAAAAGATATTTTCGCATTTCATCTCTTTTATCCATATCAGAAAAAATAAGATTTATATTTTCAATCGTCGAATCATTATTCAGTATATCCGAAAAGCTTTCGACAGTTTCTCTTGTGTCCTTAAGCCATTCCGTAAAACGTGGATTAACTCCGTATTCCACAAGCTCATCCATGTATCTTTTCAGAGTATATGCCCTTCCATTTGTGAACACTTCGACCATTATATCCATTTCAAGTCCGTATTTTATTATTTTTTCGGCAGTCAAATAATCCATTTGATTTTTATAAAGCACTTCCCCCGTTTTCATATTCACGATAGCCGCACCGTTTGACGTTACCGCATATTTTATACAATTCAACTCCATAACACATTCAGGCATTGTATACAGCGCTCTTCCCGTTGCCGGAACAATATATATCCCCTCTGATGCCGCTTTTTCTAAAGCTCTTCTGTTGCCATCTGAAATCTGTTTGTTATCAGTAAGAAGTGTTCCGTCAAGGTCGGTAGCAATTATATCTATTTTTTTCATCTATTCATCTCCATAATGGTGTTTTTTCGCAAACTATACTCTATATTACCATAAATCCCTCAAAAACAAAACACAGGCTTTTAAAAAGCCTGTGTAAAGTTATCCGCAAAATCATTATTATATATCAAAAGGTATTATACAAAAAGTCAATTTCTTATCTGTCCCATTCATCGCAAAGGTCGTTGATACGCTTAAGCAGTTTTTCAAGGTCTGCATTCGCTCCACCCTTATTGTGCATGATAACCGTCTTAAGTCTGTTTCCGGCAACCTCAAGCTCTCTGTAAATAGCACTGCCTCTTGCAGCACCCTTGGACATTTCTCCGTCGGGATGCTCAACAAGCTTTTTAATGCCCTTGCTGAGTATAGTATTTGTCATCATATCGAACTCTGCTCCGCTGTAAGGTGCAAATGTATCATATCCGTATTCACGCATAAGGCAGTCAGCAAATTCATCTGTAACCGTATCTTCACCATGAACTATAAATACACGTTTAGGCTTTTCCTTAAAGCCCTGTATCCAGTCGATAAGTCCCTGTTTGTCTGCGTGTCCGCTTACGCCTTCAAGCTGTTCTATTCTTGCCTCAACGGCTATTTTTTCACCGAAAAGCTTGACCGAATCCGTACCTTCTATCAATGTTCTGCCCAATGTTCCGTATGCCTGATAGCCTACAAAAAGAATTGTTGATTCCGGACGCCAGAGATTATGCTTAAGGTGATGGCGTATACGTCCTGCCTCACACATACCCGATGCAGATATTATTACCTTCGGCTCTCTGTCAAAGTTTATCGCCTTGGAATCGTCGCTGGTTACAGACGTAACAAGTCCGTCAAAGGATATAGGATTTATTCCTTTTCGTATGAGCTCCAATGCCTCTTCGTCATAAAAGGCAAGCGTATTTTTGTTGAATACTCTTGTTGCCTCAACAGCAAGAGGACTGTCCACATATACCTTAAAGCCGTCATGACCTTTAACCATGTTGTCTTCTTTTATCTTTCTTATAAAATAAAGCATTTCCTGTGTTCTGCCGACAGCAAATGCCGGTATAACAAGGTTTCCGCCTTTATCAAGCGTTTCCTGTATAAGTCTTGCAAGCTCACCGTAATAATCCGGACGTTCACCATGATAACGGTTTCCGTATGTAGATTCCATTATTACATAGTCCGCTTCATCGGTAAGCTTAGGATCCTCTATGAGCGGCTGGTTTTTGTTGCCGACATCTCCGGAGAAAACAAGCGTTTTTGTTATTCCGTCTTCGGTGAGCCAGAGCTTAATGCTTGACGAACCGAGAAGATGTCCTATATCGGTAAACTGTATGGCAATTCCGTCGCATATATCTATTTTTTCTGTATAACCGCATCTTTCAAAAAGCTGAAGAACGCCTTCCGCATCATTGGTCGTATAAAGCGGTTCATAAGGCTTATCAAGCGAACGCTTTGCCTTACGGTTTCTCCATTCTGCCTCAAACTCCTGTATATGCGCACTGTCACGAAGCATTATTTCGCACAGGTCGGCAGTAGCCTCTGTTGTATATATTTTTCCTCTGAAGCCGTTCTTATAAATAAGCGGAAGATAACCGGAATGGTCTATATGTGCATGAGAAAGAAATACATAATCAAGATCGGACACATTCACCGGAATTTCCTGATTTTCGTATATATCTCTGCCCTGCTCCATACCACAGTCAAGAAGAAAATTCTTTCCACAGGCATTAATAAAATGACAGCTGCCCGTTACCTCATGTGCAGCACCGGAAAAAACAAGTTTCATACAAGCCACCTCCAGCATATTTCACAACTAAATTTATTTATATATCAATTATAACATAATTTAGTCTGTATGAACACTGTTTTTGTTTTCTCACTTTCGTCACTTTGTCCATTATTGAACAAATCCACCCGGATAAACAGTATGGTCTGCACAAGGATTTATTTCCGAAAGCTCATTATTAAGCAGCATAATTCCTCTCTTTATGCTTTCATAACCGTATTTGTTTCGTACAGCCTCAACCATGTTGTCAATTTTAAGCTGTGTTTCCGATCGTTTAAATTCCGGATCAAGCGAAAGCTGGACAGTTTCTCCGAAATCAAGCTCACAGACCTTTATGCCTATGCTTCTTACCGGGCGTCCATAGGTATGTCTGCTTTCAAAAAGCTTTTTGGCTGTTCTGAAAATGTCGTCGGAAACATTTGTTGCATAGCGCAGTTTTTTCTGTGACGATGCCTTATAATAAACATCCTCTTTTATTTCTATCTGTATTGTATTGCATCTTGCTCCGTTTTCCCTAAGTCTGTGTGCAACGCTTTCCGCAAGCACCATAAGAGTTATGTCTACATCACTTTCCTCATATATATCATATGGCAAAGTAACGCTGTTACCTACGCTCTTTATTTTTCTTTTATAAACATAGTCCTGAACAGGCTCAAAATCTCTGCCCAAAGCTCTGTTTCTTGCCTTAAGTCCGTTTCGTCCGAAGTTCTCCGCAATACCTCTTTCGTCGGCATTTGCCAGCATACCTATTGTGGTAATACCAAGCTTTTCAAGCTTATTTCTTGTTGCATTGCCGACATACATAAGTCTGTCAACGTCAAGCGGCCATACAATATCCTTAAAATTATCCGGTGTTATGACAGTTATTCCGTCCGGCTTTTTATAATCACTTCCGAGCTTTGCAAAGCTTTTTGTGAACGAAACGCCTATCGAAACGGTAAGGCCGAGCTTTTCCTTTATTTCACGGTTTATTTTCCGGGCGGTTTCAAGCGCATAATTGAAATCTCCGTCCGGTTTCGATATGTTCAGATAAGCCTCATCAAGACCATAAGGCTCAACAAAATTAGTATATTCATAATAAATATCCCTTACGAGTTTGGAATATTTTTTGTATCTTTCAAAATGCACCGGAACAAGTATAAGCTCCGGACACTTCTGTTTCGCCTGCCATACTGTTTCGCCGGTGTGTATACCGAATGCCTTTGCTTCATAGCTTTTTGCAAGAACAATTCCGTGTCGTTTATTGGGATCACCACATACTGCGACAGGCTTTCCCTTTAAGCTTCGGTCATATAAGCATTCAACAGCCGCATAAAAACAATTCAAATCGGAATGGAGTATAAGTCGCTGCATACAAAGAACCTCTTTTCGTTTATATTTCGAACTTCTGTTCTAATTATAGCAATAGACGTTCCTTTTGTAAAGAGGAAATATCAGTTATGTTCTTATTTTTCAACTCCAAGCCTCATCGAAATAGTCCTCTGCATCGTCAAGACTATCAAAATCATCATAATTATCGTAATAAAAATCCTCCGCATCATCATAATCATAGACATCATAAGGATCGCTGTCATAGAAATTTTTAAAGAATTCATAATCATACTCACTGCTTTTTGAACTTGATTCAGGCGTATAACCGCCGCTGTAAGTTGAATTTGAGCTTTTATATGTAGAGCTGTTATTTTCATATGTAGAACTGTTATTTTTATATGTGGAACTGTTGTTTTCATATGTGGATCTTTTATTTACATTTTTGTATCTTTCATCATCTTTCTGTTTGTATTTTTCAGTTTCTTCGTTCTCTGTTTCGTCATTTTTCGTTTCTTTCGACAATTCATATTCATACTTCATTAGCAATATTCTACATATTATGTCATCTCCTATACATGCCCATATAGTAGCTCCTAAAATTAATACAATAAAAATCTTTGCTATCGTTTTTAAATATTTCTTCACAATATTGTCATCTTTTCCGGCCATATCTATTCCTCATATGTAAGTTTTAATTAAAATATACCACATTTCCCATTACTTTCACACTGTCTTAACAAAACAAATTTTTATTCACAACTTAGTTATATACAGTTCACATGACTACCTTACAATATAACCATCAGCAAAAAAGACTGATAAAAAATTTCTTCATAAATCCTTCCATCTTAGTATCCTGTCTTCGCAAGACAGGATATTTTTTTGCAAAAAAATTTAAACCTCACTTGTTTCCGAATGATTTATTATTGCCGCACTTCCGTCGTCACGAAGTATTTTATATTTGTTGAAATCTCCACCTGTCAATGCGTTTGTGGAATTGCTGAAATCTATAAGCACAGCAACCTTTTTTCCGGTTGAATTTTCTGTTTTTTCCTCAAGTATATAGGTATTCCAGTAATCGCTCCAATTATATTGTTCATTTACCTTTCGTTCGCTTACTATTTTAAAATCGCTGTTCGGCGGTACTGTTCTGTCGTTATTTCCTTCGGCTGTGCTATATGTCTGCTTTTTTGTTGTATCTATTGTCTGATTGTTCTCACTCGGATTTATAACACAGGTCTGCTCAACCTTTTCCCATGAGGTTTTTCCGTTATCGGTACTGCTGAACCATGACTCTATGTTTTCATCTATATTCAGCACATTTTCAAATTTTCCGTTCTGATACATATATCCTCGTATAAATCCACTTTTCTCCCTCGCGCCTATGCTCTGGTTGTTCCTTTCCCTGAATATTATTACATCTGGTCTGTCTGCAAGCTTTTCAATGCTTATATTGTCAACACCGTAAAAATATCCGACTGTTCCGGCATATTCGTAGCTATCGCCGTTTTTTCTGTAAACAGCCATTATGTTGTTTTCCGGCCCGAATGACACCGTAACAAGTGCATCATTGTTGTCACCGTTTCCGAGTATGTTTCCATAATTAACTCTTGTCGCCGTTGCCTCATTTCCAGTAAAGCTGTCGGTCATTTCGGTATCCTTCAAAACCTGTGCCGCTGTTTCCGCACGTTTTGCCGCCGTATCATAGCTATCATAAATTCTCACTAAAATCAGTCCCATAAAATATTTCAATTACATTATATTCAGCAAACCTATTTATAAGCATTAAAAAACCGCCTGTGGTTTAAATCACAAGGCGGTGAAAATCATTATGTTATTAATAACTCTGAAGCTTTCTCATTACTGAACTGTTTTTTGTAATAAGCTTAAATACCGGGCAACCAATACAGGTGATACAAATAAATTCACCAAGCATAACCCATAAGGTTGAAACGATAAACGGTGAGCTATATACAAGATAAAGCTCAAGACCTATTATAAATGAAAGAATAGTAGGCCATAATGATGCGGCAACCATATTTTTTGTTCTCTTAATCATCATTACAGAACAAAATGTATGGAATGTTCCGAAGGCAACGTCAATCAGACCGAGTGGACTGAACATATTCGCTATTGCACAGCCGAGAATAAGTCCGGGTGCAAATATCGGATTGATCCAAGGCAGAAGAACCATTATTTCAGAAATTCTGAACTGGACACTGCCGTATGCAATAGGTGATATTGCAAGAGTTGCCACTGCGTAGATTGCAGCCGTTATACCTGTTATGGCAATAGCTGCGGTATTGATTTTTTTCATATTCAATTCCCCCTGTTTTTTATTTCGGAGATGGTTAGGCAAGGAACATCTCCTAAATCTAATTTGTAATAAAATAAATACCTCGGATAGTATACACCACAATATAGTCTATTGCAAGCATTTATTTCAAATTAATTATCTTCTCAAAAAGCTCTGAGCTGCTGTTTATATTTTCTCCATTTCCCATAACGCATATATATCCGCTGTCCTTGATTGACGCAAGCAGAGGTGCAAAACCGTGCATATCTTCTATTGTCGAAGAAAGAACTTCTTCTCTTTCTTTCTGCACAGCCCCATCGGTTATTCCGGCTATATGTCTTACTATCGCCTGTTTTATTTTCTGCTCTCTGCTGAGAGGTCTGTCAAGGCTGTTTATTGCTCCGATTATATAGTTTGTCATTGCCTTTTCATCTGCATTGAAGCCACTTATAAATTCAGCGGATTTGTCATATACATCAAGAGTTCTCTTTAAATTCGGATCTCTGTAAGAATACATATACATATTTCCGCTCTTAAGGAAATTGCAGCCACAGCCATATGCACCGCCCTGTACTCTTACAACATTCCAGAGATATTCAAGGTCGATTATATTCTTGAGCACAAGAAGCTTTCCGTTGTATTTAAAGCCGTTTTTGCCAAAATCAACAGCCTTTGCAACATACTGTATCTTTCCGGGAGTTATAATACCCTCCGATTTTACCGTTTCCGATATTGTTCCGTTTTTGATAATGCAATTTTCATCGGAAGAACCAAATATTTCTGTAAGGCTCTTTTCTGCCATTTCAAAATTAACATCGTCACAGCTTATTGCCATAGTTAATCTGTCAAAGCTGAATACCGCTTTTGCGACAGCCTTAAGGTTATATATAATTGTATCAATATTTTCATCAAAGCTCTTTTCAAGCTCGCAGAGGAATTTAAAAAAGCCTATTCCGCCTGTTTCGTCCTTGAATTTAAAGGATTCGTTATAATAGCTTAATGCTCTGAAAGCGGAAGTCATATGTCCGCTCTGTGCAAGATAGTTCTCAAGCTTTGAAATTATATCGTTAATTATTATATGTATATTTTCCTTCTTTTCAAAATCCATACGGTTTGCCGACTGATTAATAAGCTCCGCAAGCATTCCTATGTTTCTTGACAATGCCTTTCCGCTTACGGCAAAAACCCTTTTAACTGTTCCATCCATTGCTACATATGAATTACATGATGCACTTATTCCACCTGTATACATATCAGTCTTTGTCGGAAGCTGTGTAAAGCTGTATTTTTCGGTATCAAGCTTGCCGAAAAGCTCCGAAAGAAGTCCGAGCCAGCCATAGCTTTCCTTCGGCATTGAATTAACATCAAAAAGCATTTCCGTATAAACTATATCGTTTGATACCTGAGGAACAAAAATAATATTGTCATTAACCGTTTTCTTTATTATATCCGCCTTTTTGGAAATGTCGCTAAGCTTAAGCGAAGGCATAACCGAAAGATCGTCCTCCTGTGACTGGAAGCTCAAAAGTGCCTTTGTTTCATTCACAATGTTTTCAAGCTCTGTTTCGCTCATTGCTGATTTAATAGCATCAAACTTCTGCTTTTCCTTAAGGTCTGCCTCTGCCTGCATACCTTCCTTCGGCTGAAGTGAAACAAACACCTTTGCATTATTATCAACAAGATATTTTCTGATAAGCTCTTCAAAATATCCGTTTTCTGCCTTTTCTCTTATGGAAGAAATCTGTTTTTTGAAACGGAAGCTTTCAAAAGGATTATCCTTGTGAAGCCATATATCCATTGCCTTAAGTCCGTAAGCAAGCCCTCTCGGTTTATAGCCGTAGTTTTCCTCACTGAACATAAAATCAAAAGCATTTACCGCAGACTCCACAAGCTCCTTATCAAGACCTTTGGATAAAATTCCGTTCAATGAATCTGTAATTATTTTTTCAAACTCATCGGCTGAATTTTCCTTTGCACCCTTTGCCGAAATCATAAACACCGTATCAAGCATTGATGAATCGTACCAGCTTTCCGCATTGGAGCAGAAACCGTTTTCGGTAAGTGCTTTTTTAACCGGAGAGGCATTTGTATCAAGAAGTATATATGAAAGTATGCTTAAACCCATTGTTGTTTCCGCATCATAGGATTTTCCTGTCATCCATGCAGCCGCATACATAGCCTCTTTATTACTTCCGTCCTTCTGTATTACGGGATATTCTTCGTCCTTTTTAACCGCTTTTTCTATGGGCTGTTGAGGCATAATTTCCGTATCAACCGAAATTTTATCAAATGCAGAAAGATATTCACGGTCAATATATTCCATTCGTTCTTCTATATCCATTTTTCCGAAAAGATAAATATAGCTGTTTGACGGATGATAATGGTTTTTATAAAATTCTATGAATTTTTCATATGTAAGCTCGGGAATTTTATCCGGATCTCCGCCGCTTTCGAATTTATAAGGCGACTCTGTGAAAAGTGACGTATTTACCGCACCTTCGATATATCTGTCCGGATCGGAATAAGCTCCCTTCATTTCATTATAAACAACGCCCTTCTCGCAAAGGCTGTCCTGTTTGTTTTCAAGATGAAGATGATGTCCTTCCTGCATAAATATTTCCTTATGCTTAAGCATCATAGGATTGAACACCGCATCAAGGTATACGTCCATAAGGTTCTGGAAATCCTTTTCGTTTCTGCTGGCTATAGGATAAACCGTTTTATCGCTGTATGTCAGTGCATTAAGATATGTATTGAGCGAGCCCTTTGCCAGCTCGTTAAACGGATCCTTTACAGGATATTTTTTAGAACCGCAAAGCACCGAATGCTCAATTATATGCGGTGTTCCGCAATCATCGACGGGAGGTGTTCTGAAGGATATAAAAAACACTCTGTTATCATCGTCGTTTTCTATATACATCAATTTTGCTCCGCTTTTTATATGTTCAAACATATATCCGACCGAAGAAATGTCATTAATCGGTTCTTTATACATAAGTTTAAAGCCATGAAGGCTGTTTCCGATTTCTGTTTTAATCATAATCTCATGTCCTCCTAACTTACTTATTATAAAATAATAGTATCATCATTTCAAACCTATATATTAAAAAAAAATTTAAAAAAGCTATTGACAAACCAATCAGTCTAAATTATAATAATTATCAGATAAAAGAAATTATCAAATAACTAAAGAATATTTAATCGATTTACTTATAAGGAGGAAAAATAATATGAAAAAATTTGTATGTTCAGTATGTGGTTATGTTCATGAAGGTAACGAAGCTCCCGACTTCTGTCCGGTTTGCAAAGCTCCCAAGGAAAAATTCAAAGAAATGACAGGTGAAAAAGTATGGGCTGCTGAACACGTTGTTGGTGTTGCTCAGGGTGCAAGCGAAGACATCATGGCTGACCTTCGTGCTAACTTTGAAGGCGAGTGTTCAGAAGTAGGTATGTACCTTGCAATGGCAAGAGTTGCTCACAGAGAAGGCTATCCCGAAATCGGTCTTTACTGGGAAAAGGCTGCTTACGAAGAAGCAGAGCATGCTGCTAAGTTTGCAGAGCTCCTTGGTGAAGTTCTTACAGACTCAACAAAGAAGAACCTTGAAATGCGTATCGATGCAGAAAACGGCGCAACAGCAGGTAAATTCGACCTTGCTAAACGTGCTAAGGCTGCTAACCTTGACGCTATCCATGACACAGTTCACGAAATGGCAAGAGATGAAGCAAGACACGGTAAAGCATTCGAAGGCCTTTACAACAGATACTTCAAATAATTTCAGATATATTTAACTGAATAAAGCAAAAAATGCCCCTTGCAGATGTTAAATCTGCAAGGGGTTTTGCTTCATGCTTAAGCGCACAAAACAAAAACCGCAGATAAAAACATCTGCGGTTAAATTTACATTTATAAATATTATAAATTAGAGAGCTGCTTTAGCTGTTTCAACAAGCTTAGCGAAAGCTGCTTCGTCGCTTACTGCAAGCTCAGCAAGCATCTTTCTGTTGATTGTTACGTTTGCTGTCTTAAGACCGTGCATAAGCTGGCTGTAAGAAATGTCGAACTTTCTTGCAGCAGCGTTGATTCTTGTGATCCAGAGTGCTCTGTATTCTCTCTTTGTCTGTTTTCTGCCAGCGAAAGAATAAGCCATAGCCTTCATAACTGACTGCTTAGCTACTCTGTACTGTTTTGATCTTGCTCCGTTGTATCCTCTTGCTAATTTTAATACTTTTTTATGTCTTTTCTTTGCGTTTAAAGCGCCTTTAACTCTTGCCATTATTCAATATCCTCCTTGTTCTAAGTCTTATGCGTAGGGAATTAATTTCTTCTTGATTGTCTTAATTACTGTCTTATCTGCAGTAGTTGCTTTTCTAAGATTTCTTTTTCTCTTAGTAGACTTTTTACCAAGGATATGCTGTGTATTTGCTTTATTTCTTTTAACTTTTCCTGTTCCTGTTAATCTGTAGCGTTTTGCTGCAGCTTTTTTTGTTTTTAATTTAGGCATCTTAAATTTCCTCCTTAAATGTACGTTAATGCATTAAATTATGATTTGGGAGCAAGGAACATAACAAGGCTCTTTGCTTCCATTTTTGCAGGTTTATCAACTGTTCCGTACTCTGCAACAGATTTAGCAAAATCTTCAAGTATAACCATACCTGTGTTAGTACGTCCGATTTCACGTCCACGGAAACGAATGCTGACTTTTACCTTATCTCCGTCCTTCAGAAATTCAATGGCTTTCTTAACCTTAACCTGAATATCATGTGCATCAATGTTTGGCGAAAGGCGTAATTCCTTAGTGTCTATGGTTTTCTGTTTCTTACGGGCTTCTTTTTCTTTTTTAGCCTGATCGAATTTGTATTTACCGTAGTCCATAATACGACAAACAGGCGGTTTAGCATTGGGAGCGATTTTTACAAGGTCAAGCTTTTTCTCGTCTGCAAGCTTCTGAGCATCTCTGCTTGAAAAAACTCCGAGCTGTTCTCCTGTTTCGCTGATAAGTCTGACTTCCTTATCTCTGATCTGTTCATTAATCATTAATTCAGTAATGGTTAAGCACCTCCGATACAATAAAAAAAGTGGACAGAGAACTATCCACTTGATAAAATCACAGAAATTTTCTTGATTATTAACCCTAAAAGCAACCGGCCATAAGGTGAGAAGTGGATACTTCTTCTTTGTTACCAAAAGAGTATACCACTTCGCACATCATATGTCAACAGTTATTTTAGTTTTTTAGCATTTTCTTGTTTTGATTTCTTCTTCGATTCTTGCGATGAATTCGGAAAGGTCAGCCTGTCCTTCTTCGCCGTTTGCTCTTGAACGAACGGAAACCTTGCCAGCCTCAATATCCTTTTCACCTACAATAAGCATATAAGGCACTCTTTCGTTTCTTGCTTCACGAATCTTGAAGCCGATCTTTTCATCTCTGTCGTCAAGCTCTACTCTTATGCCTCTTTCTTCAAGCTGTTCCTTAATACCTTCCGCATAGTCAACAAACTTCTCTGAAATAGGAAGAACCTTAACCTGTACGGGAGCAAGCCATGTAGGGAACATACCTGCAAAATGCTCGATAAGTATACCGATAAATCTCTCGATTGAACCAAAGCATACACGATGAATCATTACGGGACGTTTCTTTGTGCCGTCTTTATCAACATATTCAAGCTCGAATCTTTCGGGAAGGTTCATGTCAAGCTGGATTGTACCGCACTGCCATGTTCTTCCGATTGAATCCTGAAGGTGGAAGTCGATTTTAGGACCATAGAATGCACCGTCGCCTTCGTTTACAACATAGTCCATTCCCATATCCTCAAGAGCTCCTCTTAAGCCTTCTGTTGCCATTTCCCAAGCTTCGTCGCTGCCCATGCTGTCCTCGGGACGAGTTGAAAGCTCAACATGATATTTGAATCCGAAAAGTTTGTAAACGCTGTCGATAAGCTCAACAACGCCCTTTATTTCACTTCTTATCTGTTCGGGTGTCATAAAGATATGAGCATCGTCCTGTGTGAAGCAGCGAACACGCATAAGTCCGTGGAGCTGACCGCTCTTTTCATGTCTGTGAACGATACCGAGTTCACCTACTCTTAAAGGAAGGTCTTTATATGAGTGCATTTCCTGTTTGTAAACAAGCATACCGCCGGGGCAGTTCATAGGCTTGATCGCATGCTCAACATCATCTATTACAGTTGTGTACATATTTTCTTTATAGTGATCCCAATGACCGCTTCTTTCCCAAAGCTGTCTGTTAAGGATAATAGGTGTCTGAACCTCAACATAGCCTGCTTTACGATGGATTTCTCTCCAGTAATCAATAAGAGTATTCTTAATAATCATACCGTTGGGAAGGAAGAACGGGAAGCCCTGTCCTTCGTCAAGAAGTGCGAAAAGCTTAAGCTCCTTGCCAATCTTTCTGTGGTCACGTTTTCTTGCCTCTTCAAGCATTGTAAGGTAAGCATCAAGATCAGCTGCCTTTGTATAAGCTGTACCGTAAATTCTTGAAAGCATTTTGTTCTTTTCGTTTCCTCTCCAGTATGCACCTGCAACGCTCATAAGCTTAAATGCCTTGATGGGCTTTGTGCTCATAAGGTGAGGGCCTGCACAAAGGTCTGTGAAATCACCCTGTTTATAGAATGAAATAACAGCGTCTTCTGGAAGGTCTTCGATAAGCTGAACCTTATAAGGCTCCTCCTTCTCCTGCATGAACTTAATTGCCTCTGCTCTTGGAAGCTCGAAACGCTCAAGAGGAATATCCTCTTTAACGATTTTCTTCATTTCTTTTTCGATTGCTTCAAGCTCTTCATGTGTGAAAGCTTTTTCTCTGTCGAAGTCATAGTAGAAGCCGTCATCTATTGAAGGTCCAATAGCAAGCTTTGTTTCGGGGTAAAGTCTTTTTATAGCCTGTGCCATAACATGTGATGCTGTATGACGGAAAGCTCTCTTTCCTTCGGGAGTATCAAATGTACAGATTTCGATTTTGCAATCCTCGTTTACAGTGTATCTTAAATCCTGAACCTCACCATTTACAAGGCCGCAACAAGCGTTTCTTGCAAGACCTTCACTAATATCCTTTGCAATTTCGTATACCGAAATTCCTTCGTTGTATTCTTTTACAATACCGTCTTTTAATGTTACTTTAATCATATCAACTATCTCCTTTCAAATCTATGATTCTTGGGATAGGCATAAAAAAATCCCGTCCCTCAATAAAAATTAAAAGGGACGAGAGTAATTCTCCCGCGGTTCCACCCTAATTGCCATAAAACCACTTAATTTAAAGATTATAACGTAATCAACGGGCTTGATTGGAGCCACTCCGAGTTAGTTTTCAAGGGGAATGTCTACGGAACTTCCACCATCGTCCGCTCTCTTTAAGCACACAGCACCCTTTACTCTTCTCATCAATGCTTTAAACAAGTTCATTATATCACACCAAACAACCTTGTCAACAATTTTTAATTTTATTTTTTATTTTATCAAAAACAGCTTATTAGTGCATTTTTACAAGTACAATTTGAAACATACTCATTTTATATGTTAATTTTTTCAGTAAATATTTAATTATTTTAACGCTTTTCTGTGCTAAATATTGAAAACTTGTATAAATTATACTATAATAGTATACATCAGAAAATAAATGGTTAAATTTAATTATGAGGGGTGTATTATGCAACACAAAAATGGAAGTTTTTCAAATTCATTCGGGTTTATACTTGCCTGTGTAGGCTCGGCGGTAGGTCTTGGAAACATTTGGATGTTCCCTTACAGACTTGGACAATATGGCGGCAGTGCCTTTCTTGTTCCTTATATCCTGTTCGTGGTTTTATTCGGTATCACCGGTCTTTCGGCTGAATTTGCAATCGGAAGACGCGCAAAAACAGGTACTCTCGGTTCTTATGAGCTTTGTTGGAAAGACAAGAGTAAACTCGGCGGAAAGCTCGGCTGGATTCCTCTTGCCGGCTCTCTCGGTATCGCAATTGGATACTCAATAATAATCGGCTGGGTTTTAAGATCGCTGTTCGGTTCATTAAGCGGAACTATTCTCACAGCAGATGCCGGCGAATACTTTGCAAAGGCAACAGTCAGCTTCGGAAGCCTTCCCTGGCATTTCGGTGTTGTTGCCATAACAACTGTACTTCTTCTTACAGGTTCGGCTTTGATTATCGAAAAAGCAAATAAGGTTATGATGCCTTTATTCTTCATTCTTTTTGCTGTGCTCGCCGTAAGAGTATTTTTCCTCAACGGTTCATTAGAGGGCTACAAATTTCTTTTTGTTCCCAGATGGGAAAATCTTAAGGATGTAAACGTATGGATTATGGCAATGGGACAGGCATTCTTCTCACTTTCCATAACGGGAAGCGGCATGATTGTTTACGGCTCATATCTCGACAAAAAAGAAGATATTCTTTCATCCTCATTAAGAACAGCATTTTTTGATACAGTAGCTGCTATTCTTTCAGCACTTGTTATTATGCCAGCTGTATTTGCCTTCGGTATCGAACCTGACAGAGGACCTTCTCTTATGTTCATAACAATGCCCCATATATTCCAGCAGATGCCTATGGGTCGTGCATTTGCGGTTATATTTTTCCTTTCCGTATGTTTTGCCGGAATAACATCGCTTATGAATATGTTTGAGGCCGTTATCGAAAGTATTCAGCAGAAATTCGGTTTAGGCAGAAAAGCCGCCGTTCTTATTTGCAGTTTAATCTGCTTTGGAGTAGGTGTGTTCCTTGAAGGAGAATCATCGGTCGGAAACTGGATGGACTTCATAACTATTATAGTCGTTCCTTTCGGTGCTGTTTTCGGAGCATTCTCGATTTACTATATTTTCGGATACAAAAACATTGAGGCAGAACTTAACGAAGGCAGAAGTAAGCCGATACCGGGCTGGTTCAGGCCTTTGGCTAAATATGTATATGTTCCACTTACAGTAGTCGTATTCATACTTGGTATCATATTCAAAGGAATAGG
This sequence comes from Anaerotignum sp. MSJ-24, assembly GCF_018918145.1. Classification (GTDB taxonomy): domain Bacteria; phylum Bacillota; class Clostridia; order Lachnospirales; family Anaerotignaceae; genus Metalachnospira. The sequence goes on along the minus strand of NZ_JAHLPX010000003.1, from coordinate 129,167 downwards.
ATAAAGCACAAAAGCGTCTGTATGAAATCAATCACACAGACGCTTAATTTTTACTTATTTTCAAAATATATAACCAACAAAAACAGTACAGTAAATACTATATGGTTTGCCAGAGCCTTGAACAATGTTTTCCTCATCAACTTACTATTGTTTCTGTCTTTTACAGCCTTAACAAAATCCGTTGCATAAAAGTTCATTGATGAAACCAATATCTCTGCCTTCAAAAGCCTGAACAAAGCCTCCGCTCCGGCTGAATACAGATAATATCTTCCTGCTACAACAATAGTCATAACAAAAGCTATATTAATCAGCTTTTTAAGACCGGAAAGCTTTCTTTTCTCCGTTGAAATAAGCTCAAGTATCAGATTCAGAGCAACAAGGCAAGCTTCAATAACAATTATCCAAAGCATACATATCACCTCTTATATCGGCATTTGTACTATTTTGTTCCAATATAATTGTATAGTATTTGTAATCATATGTATATATACTTCAGATAAAATTAAGAATTTATTTAAAATAAGCCAAGTACTTCTGACAAGCTGTATTCCGCTTACAAACAGCTTACAGCCATATACAACTATAAAAATTCCGCACACAATCGATATAATACGCAGAACCTTATTCGAAAATTTAGATTTAAAATGATAAACAACACTTGGCATAAAAAACCACCAGAATGCCGATGCTGCCGCACAGCTTATTATAAACGCCGTTCCGTATTCTGCCGGTATCGCGGCTTTGGACGCACCCAGAAGCATTGAACCGTCTATTATCGCCTGCGGATTGAACCATGTTACAACACAGTTTGTTGCTATAACTTTCTTTATCGGTATCTCAACATTGGCATTAAGTTCTGTATTATCACTTGACTTCAAAATTTTTGTTCCCATAATAATAACTACAATCGAGCCAACAAAAATAAGTGCCAGCTCAAGCCATATTGATGAACTCATTATCGCACCCATTCCATAAAAACAGGCAACCGATAGTGCTACATCAAAAACGCAACTATTGCCGACATAAAAAATACGCGTCTCCTCGATTGAGAAAGCGCGGTATTTATAACAAATATATTTTGTGTTCTTATCGGTGCAACATACGCAAGCCCCCAAAAAGCCCTGTATCATATATTTAATCATAACTTTATGTTCCTTAATTTTATATTTCTATTCTTGCATTAAGGAGCTTTTTCGTATACTCTTCTTTAGGATTTTCAAAAACCTCATCAACTGTTCCGGTTTCTATTATTTTACCTTCTTTCATTACCGCAACCCTTGTGCATACGGCATGAACGACCTCCAGATCATGGGAAATAAAAAGCATTGCAACATTTTGTTCCTTATTCGCCTGCATAAGCAGTCTTAATATCTGTGCCTGAACCGAAACATCAAGCATACTTGTTGGCTCATCACATATAAGCAGTCTTGGATTGAGCGACAATGCTCTTGCTATGGATATTCGCTGTGCCTGTCCACCGCTTATTTCATGCGGAAATTTTTTAAGCTGGTCAAAGGATATTCCGACACATTCGGTCATTTCTCTTACAAGATATTCCTCACTGGATTTATCACACATATCAAAAAGCCTTAACGGCTCAGCACAGGAATAATACAGATTTTTCTTTGGATTAAAGGTCATCTGAGGATGCTGGAAAACCGCCTGTATTTCCTTTCTTAACGGCAGCCATTGCTTTTCGCCTAAATTGCTTATTTCCTCGCCGTTGTATTTTATACTTCCGTCTGTCGGCTTTATAAGTCCAAGTATCATTTTGGTTAATGTACTTTTTCCACAGCCACTCTCGCCGATAAGTCCGAACATTTCTCCTTCATTTATACATAAACTTACATCATCCACTGCATGGATCTTTCTGTTTCCGAGAAAGCCTGTCGAATAATCCTTACAAAGGTTATTTATCTCTAAAAGCATATCAGTTACCTCCGCAATACATATTACATTTAACCGTATGATGCTCGTTTATGCTGAAAGACTTTGGTATCTGCGTATCACACATATGCGTTTTTTCCGTACATCTCGGAAAAAATCGGCAAGTATCAAATGTATCCGTAAATGACGGCATATACCCTTCCATTACATTCAGCCCTCTTGACGGCATAGCTGAAATCAAGCCCTTTGTGTAAGGATGCTTTGGATTATTCAGTACCTCATCGGCCGGACCTGTTTCCACTATCTCTCCGCTGTACATAACCGCAATTCTGTCGGCAATAATGCTTGCCGCACCCAAATCGTGAGTTATAAAAAGCATGGCACATTTCATTTCATCCTTAAGCGCTTTAAGCTCCTTAACAATGTCCTTTCTAAGCACCCAGTCGATTGCTTTTGTAGGCTCATCAACAACAAGAAGATTAGGACTTGTTATTATCCCCATAGAAAGCAGAATTCTCTGTCGCATACCGCCGGAAAGCTCACAGGGATAGTTATCATACATTTCATTTTCTCTCGGCAACTTAAGCTTTGAAAAAATTCCGTTTACAACACCCTTAAGTGTTGCTTTTTCTTTTCCGTTTATCCTGTTTCCTACCGTTATACATTCTGCAACCTGATCACCGACCTTCATAAGCGGATCAAGTGAGGTTGACGGACTCTGAGGAACAGAGGCTATCTCTTTTCCTCTCATAAGTCTGTACTTTTCTTCAGGCATTTCAAGAATATTTTCTCCGTTGTAATATATTTCACCGCTAATATTTGCATTTTCCGGAAGTATTCTTAAAATACTGCTTCCTGTAACACTTTTTCCACAGCCGGTTTCACCTATTACGGCCAGTACTTCATTTTCACTTATATCTAATGAAACGTCATTTAAAACATGAACCTTTTCATCTTCAACCATAAAGCTTACATTAAGATTTTTAACTTCAAGTAATTTCATAATTATTCCGTCCTTACAGTTTCTTTCATTCTCGGGTCAAGTAAATCTCTGAGGCCGTCGCCAAGCATATTAAAAGCAAGTGCCGAAAAAGCTATGGCAATACCGGGAGCAATCGCAACCCACGGAGCATACTGCATATATTCCTTGCCTTCGCTTATCATAACGCCCCAGTCCGGTGACGGTGGCTGGGCTCCGAGTCCAAGAAAGCTTAACGATGCACAATACAATATTATAGTACCTATATCAAGTGATATAAGTATAACTATCTTTGATATAACAGCCGGAAATACATAATTTTTTATTATCTGTGTTTTCGAGTTACCTATTGCCCTTGCTGCCTGAATATATTCGGAGTCTCTAAACATAATCGTTTCTCCTCTGGCAACTCTGGCATATCGTGTCCACTGAACACAGCATATGGCGATAAGAAGATTTGTCTGTCCCTTGCCTAAAAATGTTGATAACGCAAGTGCAAAAACAATAGCAGGAAAGGCAAGCATAACATCAACGATACGCATTATAATCGTATCAACAGCACCGCCTAAATATCCGGAAATAATGCCTAACATAGTACCTATGAATGCACTTATAAATATCGCCGTTACCGATGTCATAAGTGAAATTCTTGAGCCAAGAATAATACGGCTTAAAATATCTCTTCCAAGATGATCTGTTCCCAATATATGTGCTGCACATGGCTTTATAAACTTTTGCGAAATCTCCATCTTTGTCGGATCATAAGGCATGATATACGGGGCTAAAATAGCAACAGCAACAAGTATAGCCGTTAAAACAATACCTACATAAAGTATTATGTTTTTTCTGTTTACTCTTTTCATTTTTTAGCCTCCCCCGAATATCTGATTTCAGGATTGATTGCCGCATATATTATATCCACAACAAGATTAATAGCCGCATATCCAAATGCAATAACAAGAACACAGCCTTCTATCATAGGCATATCCTTTGCATTTATGGCATCTATGAACAGACCGCCTACACCCGGCCATGAAAAAATATTTTCTATTACGACAGCACCGCCGAGTATATGTCCAATCTGAAGACCGAGAACAGAAATAATGGGCGGTATCGCATTTCTTAATATATGTCTGACAATTATTTTGTTTCTTGTAAGTCCCTTAGCCTTTGCAACCCATATATAATCCTGACTCATAACATCAAGCATTGATGCTCTCATCATTCTTGTCGTTGTAGCAATCATACCCAATGACAAAGTAAGTGCCGGAAGGACTATACTTTGAGGACTGTCCATTCCGCTTACAGGAAACAGCTTGAGCTTAAGTGCGCAAACAATAATTAGCACTATTGCAACCCAGAACGCCGGGAATGAAGATGTGATGAGTACAAAAATTCTACTTATATGGTCGAATAGCTTATTATGTTGCAAGGCACTAATAACGCCCAACGGTATGGCTATTAAAACCGAAAAAATGAATGCTGTAATACCAAGCTTAAGCGTATTCGGCAGTCTTAAGCCAATCATATAGCTGACAGGTTTATTATAACGGTAGCTTGTTCCGAAATTTCCCGTAAAGGCATTTTTAACCCATTCTGCATACTGTTTAAAAACAGACTCGTTAAGGTCATATTTTTCCCTTACTCTTTCGAGATTTTCTGTATTTACCGCATCTTCACCGTAAAGCTCATATAATACCGCCGTTGCAGTATCTCCCGGTGTAACGTGTACCGTAAAATATGTAAGAGTTGACACCATCCAGAGGACGCCGACAACCATTAATATTCGTCTGATAAGATATTTTGTCATTTGATTTTCCTCTTATAACATATACTCCGCATAACAATATGCGGAGTATATCTTAAATAACTTATGCTAAATCAGTGTTGTAAGGAACAATGAAATCATGTGCCGCCGCATTGTAATCAAAATTAGTAACTCTGTCACTTAATCCGAATACCGCACCGTAAAGTGCAACCGTATATATTCCGGCATCTTCCTGTGCAACAGCCTGTGCTTCTTTGGAAAGCTCATATTTCTGATCCATATCGCTTACCGCAAGGCTTTCGGCAACAAGCTCATCAACCTTATCGTTATGATAACCGTTGTCGCTGTTTACATAAACCGTGTTAAGATAATATGTCGGTGAAGGCATATAGCATGATGCAACCGAATTAAGCACCATATCATAATTTCCGGAAGCAACATCCTCCGCCATAGCTGTCCATTCCATAACCTCAACAGATGTATCAATTCCTATGTTTGCAAAATAACCCTGTGTTGCCTGTACAATAAGCTGACAGCCGGGTCTTTTTGTGAATGTTATTATTCTGAGTGAAAGCTTTTCGCCGTCCTTATCAAGATAACCGTCACCGTCTGTATCAGTATAGCCTGCCTCTGCCAAAAGTTCAACAGCCTTATCGGGATCATAGTCATAAGTATCCACATCTGTGTTTGCCCAAGGAATATCGTTCATAAGCATACCTTCGGGAACTCCGCCGACTCCAAGAAGAACATCGTTTACTATTTCTTCTTTATTTATTGCATAAATAAGCGCTTTTCTAACCTTTTCGTCCTGAAAAACAGGTTTATTCATGTTGTATTCATATAAATATGTTCTTGCCGTATTAAATTTAGAAACCTTTATATTTTCTGAGTTTGCAAGTGTTTCAAGGTCACTGAACGGAATATCCGAAACAATGTCAACCTCTCCGTTCTGGAGAGCAAGGCTTCTCGCACTTGAATCCTTCATACAGATTATAACTCTCGAAGTAACCGATGTATTTACATCGCCCCAATAGCCATCGTATTTCTCACATACAAATTTTCCGCTTGATACATCAAAATCAGTCTGCATAAAATATCCTGTGCCTATTGCTTTAACAAAATCGCCGTTTTCATCAACCGAGGTCGGTGCAACTATTGTTGTGCCTACATATGAAAGTGCGGCAGGAAGCTCAGTTGTCGGCTGTGTTGTATTTATTCTGATTGTATATTCATCAACAACATCAACCGAATCAATAAATGTTGAGCCTTTGAAGGCTGAGTTTTCGTCACGTTCTCTTTCAAGACACCATTTTACCGCATCAGCATTGAATTTTGTTCCGTCATGGAAGGTAACGTCATCTCTGAGCTTGAACTCCCATGTAGTATCGCCTGTCTGTTCCCATTCTGTCGCAAGCATAGGCTGGAGTTTAAAGTCAGAGTCAGCATAAACAAGCGTTTCACATACTCCGGCAACCTCTTTAAGCATTGTTGCCGAGCTTACATTAGCCGGGTCAGTTGTTGTTACCATATCAGGGAAAGCAATTCTAAGTGTTTTTCCATCTGTTTCTGTTGTAGTTGTCTCAGTTTCTTTTTTTGATGAGCTTGAACAACCTGCAAGAGCAGATACGCAAAGCACTGCCGCAAGCATAAAGCCTACATATTTCTTTAATTTCATAATATCCTCCTTTTAATTAAAAAAACACTATTATAATGGTTTATCTGCCGCAAGAACAAACCAAGGCTGATACCAGTCCATATCCTTTAAGGCTTCATCCTTATATGTATCAGGAAGCTGTTCAATTCTTACGTTGACAAGTCCGTTTCGTTCCATTAAGTTTTTAAGCTCGTCCATTTTTGCACCCTGCACAACAAGCTTATCGTCTACCTCTTTGTTGTCATAGAAATCTTTTTTGTATACCGTAATTCCTTCGTCTTCTTTCATTCGATTAAAGCAGAAGATGCTTCCGCCGGGCTTAATTACTCTCGCCCATTCCTTTATAGCCTTATCCGGCTCAACAAGAGTCCATAAAACTCTTGCGTTTATAACATAATCCGCTGTGTTGTCCATAAAAGGAAGATCAAGTATGCTACCGTACATATAAGCAGCCGATACCTTTTTCTTATCAGCATGATCAACTGCATATTCAAGCATTTTTCTTGAAATATCAACACCTATTGATGTATATCCAAGCTCTGCTGTCATATTTGCAAGGAAGCCTGTTCCCGCACCCATGTCGAGTACCACCTTGTTTTTATCAGCTCCCAAAATCTCCTCAAGATATTTTTTCCATACATCTATGTTTTCTGTATCATGTTCACCATCAAACTCAGATGAGTAGTTATCCCAAAAATCGCCGATTACCTTTTCAACACTGTTTTCCATAAAAATCCCCTTTCATCTTTAAAATTGCAAATAAAAAAACCATGAGGGTATAAAAATATACAATAACCTTCATGGTTTATAATACACTAATAAATAAAATGGTACATTTGCAGCCTTCTTGACTGTCATTCTTTGTACATATTAACATAAAAGCATTTTCATGTCAACATAATTTTAATTTGCAAATTTTCAGTTGTGGCTGTTGACATGATATGTTAATATGAAAATATTAATTCTAACGGAGGTAAAAACATATGGGATTTTATCAAAACACTCGCAAACCGGTCGGATTTGGCGGAACAATAATGGTTAGACTTATGAATGTCTGCCACAGCCCCATAGCGACCTGGGGATTTTCTAAGCTTTCCATGAGAGATAATCTTAACATTCTTGATATCGGTTGCGGAGGCGGCAAAAACATAGCAACCTGGTTAAGAAAAAGCAAAAACAGCCATATAACAGGTCTTGATTATTCGGAAGTAAGCGTTGACGAATCATCAAAGAAAAACAAATGGGCAATCAAAAGGAACCGTTGCGAAATACTCCGTGGAAATGTTGCGGAAATGCCTTTTTCGGATAATACTTTTGACTGCGTATCCGCATTTGAAACAATTTATTTCTGGCCGGGGCTGGAGGAATGTTTTACTGAGGTAAACCGAGTATTGAAGCACGGTGGCATATTTATGGTATGTAACGGCAGTGACGGTGAAAACAAATCCGACGAAAAATGGGTAAACATAATCGAAGGCATGAGCGTATATAACGAGGATCAGCTCCACAGCGCTTTGGAAAAAGCAGGATTTTATAAAATAAAATGCTATATCAATACCGAAAAGCACTGGCTTTGCATTTTTGCAAAAAAGAAATAAAAGATTAAAGCCAATGAAATCTAAAATAAAACTGCCGTCTTCATGGCAGACAATAACCGAAAATTCAGATGAAAGCTGTCTTGATTTTTCCGTCAATATAAATCCGCTCGGAATTCCCGGCACAGTAAAGCAACAGCTTTCAAATCCGGCAGACATCACAGGAGTATATCCAGATCCTTACTGCAAATATCTGTCCTCATGTCTTGCGGAAAAATATAATGTCAATGCAGACACAATTTTATGCGGAAACGGGGCCGACGATTTGCTGTATCGTCTGGTATTTGCATTAAAACCAAAGCACGCTGTTATAATAGAACCTACCTTTGAGGAATATAATCGTGCTTTGGAGCTTGTCGGCTGTGAAGTACAGCACTATATGACAAAAGCGGAAAATAATTTTATATTGGACGAAGGAATATTATCCGTCGTTCAATCGGACTGCGATATACTGTTTTTATGCAACCCCAATAATCCGACAGGACAGCTTGTTGAACCACAGCTTTTGAAAAAAAATCATAAAGCTGTGCTGTGATAAAAATATATTTCTTGTTACGGACGAATGCTTTATGGAATTTATTCCGGATTGGGAAAAATACACTATTAAGGCTATTGCCTCTAAAAACAATAAAATTATTGTAATAGACGCATTTACAAAAACCTATTCCTTAGCCGGATTCCGGCTCGGTTTTTGTATTTCCGGAAATTCTAAGTTACTTTCCGATATGAAGTTATACGGTCAGGACTTTGCGGTTTCCACACCGGCACAGCTTGCCGGAATATGTGCACTTTTGGACTGCTCATATATGCAGAATACTTACAGCCTAATTTCAGAAGAACGCAAATATCTGCTTTCGGAATTGCAGAAACTCCCTGTTAAGGTATATCCGTCATACGGAAACTTTCTGCTTTTAAAAACAGAGTATAAAAACATTTGTCAGAGGCTTATCGAAAAAGGCATAAAAGTAAGGGACTGTTCTAAATTTTACGGATTAGGCTCAGAATACTGCCGTATAGCCATTCGTTTGCATGATGAAAATACAGCTTTAATAAAGGTATTACAAGAAATTTTATAGAATATATGTTAAACAGGCTTTGCCGATATACAGCAAAGCCTGTTTGAATTAATAGCCTTTATTTACAGTCGCATCATTCCGGACATTATACAGCCACCAGATGCACCGCATTTTTTTACTTCTTCTATCTGCTCTTCATTGATTTTTATTCCGCCTATGCCATAAACCGGAATATCAACCGAATCACATACATTTTTTAAAAACTCCAAACCTCTCGGAGGAAGTCCTTTCTTGCAGTCGGTTTCATATATATGCCCTGCCGTAACATAATCAGCACCGAGCCTTTGTGCCTCAAGTGCATCTTCAACGGAATGAACCGAAGTTCCGACAATATCAAAATTGTCAAGCATATCAACAGATTTTTTTAGTACCGTCAATGGCAGATGAATCGCCTTGCAATTAAGCTTAACCGCTGTCTGTGGAAACGAATGCAATATACAAAGCAAATCATATCTACCGCATATTTCCATAACCTGTTTTGCAATCCTTTCATACTCGTTCTCCGGCAAATCCTTTTCACGCAGTATCAGTGCCTTAGGCTTGAATCGGCATACACGTTCTATCTGCTCCAAAAACGGTCTTTCGCAAAGGCTTCTGTTTGTCACTGCAATAACATCATTATGATTAAGGCTCATAAGCTCACCCATTACAATTCTTTATACATAAATATAGTCGCTCATTACCGGCTGTAAACCGTTATCGACAAGTGCATTATAAACCTCATCAACGGAACGTCCGTCGGATATTTCAAACTGATCGTCGCCCTTATCCTCTATGTCCTCAACATGACTGCCTATTCCTGTGCTTACTCCTGCTGATATTTTTGTTGCCGCAATATTTACAAGGTTATCACGAACTCGCTCGCATTCTCTTGTAGATACCGTTATGCTTGCAAAGGGCATAAACAGACGATACGCACAGACAACCTGCAAAAGCTGTTTTTCATGTACGTCCATAGGGTTGATACGGTCGTTATTTATGATAGGTCTTAATCTCGGACATGAGAAAGCTATTTCCGCATGAGGATATTTTCTCTGAAGAAGATAAGCATGGTAGCCAGTTGCAAAAGCGTCCTTACGGAAATCGTCAAGACCGAGAAGTGCCGCAAATCCAACGCCTCTCATGCCGCCCTTAAGTGCTCTTTCCTGTGCATTAAGGCGATAAGGGAATATTCTTTTATGTCCGGCAAGATGGAGTGTTTCATACTTATCCGAATTATATGTTTCCTGGAATACCGTTACATAATCCGCACCGCATTCATGGAGATAAGCATATTCATCAGAATTTACAGGATATATTTCAAGTCCGATTACTTTGAAATACTTTCTTGCTATTTTACAGGCATTTCCTATGTACTGAACATCTGATTTAACTCGGCTTTCGCCTGTAAGTATAAGTATTTCCTGAAGGCCTGTTTTTGCGATAGCCGCCATTTCCTTATCAATTTCTTCATCATTGAGCATAGCTCTGTTTATTTTGTTATGACAATTAAAGCCGCAGTAAATACAATAGTTCTCACAGTAGTTTGCTATATATATCGGTGTAAACATATATATGCTGTTACCGAAATGCTTTTTTGTTTCCTTCTGTGCCGCCTGTGCTATTTCCTCCAAAAGCGGAAGTGCCGCAGGAGAAAGAAGTGCTCCGAAGTCCTCCGGTGTACGGTTGTCATGCAGTAATGCACGGCGTACATCTGCCTCTGTGTATTTATCATAGTCATAAGCATTCATGGCTTCTATAACCTTGTCCATTGTATCGGACTTAAGGACTTCCATTCCGGGAAGGTATGTCATATGATCAATTCTGTTTTTCTTCTGATCCTCAAGTATTTCCTCGCTTAAAATACTTTCGTTTACATGGTTATTATTCATTTCAGTGCCTCCTTAGTCCTCTAAAAATCCCGTTAAAGGTGAAGATGCACTTGCTCCTCTTTCAATTGTACGACCAAGACCTGAAAGATAAGCACTTCTTCCGGCTTCTATTGCTTTTTTGAACGCCTCTGCCATAAGAGGAATATCTCCGGCTGTCGCAACGGCTGTGTTTGCCATAACTGCGGCTGCACCCATTTCCATAGCCTCACAAGCCTGTGAAGGACGGCCAATTCCGGCATCTACAATAATAGGAAGGTCTATTTCGTCTATAAGTATCTGGATAAAGTCCTTTGTGCAGAGTCCTTTATTTGAGCCGATAGGTGAGCCGAGAGGCATTATACATGCCGCTCCGGCATTTGCAAGATCTCTTGCGGCATTAAGATCCGGATACATATAAGGCATTACAACAAATCCTTCCTTTGCAAGTATTTCGGTTGCCTTTATTGTTTCATAGTTATCGGGAAGAAGGTATTTTGAATCATGCACAACCTCGATTTTAACAAAGTTTCCACAGCCAAGCTCTCTCGAAAGTCTTGCTATACGAACAGCCTCGTCTGCGTTTCTCGCTCCTGATGTATTTGGAAGAAGAACTATATCCTTAGGAATATAATCAAGAATGTTTGCAACTCCGCCTTCGTTGGCACGTCTGAGTGCAAGTGTAATTATCTGTGCTCCTGCTTTTTCTATACAAGCCTTTACAAGCTCAAGTGAAAATTTTCCCGAACCGAGAATAAAACGTGAAGTAAACTCATGTCCGCCCAAAACAAATTTATCATCATTTAAATTCATATCAATGCCCTCTCTCTAAATAATCAAACTTCCTCTTCACCGAGGATAAGACGAGTAATCATATTTGCCTCATGTGCCGCACAGACCGCAACTCTCGGAGCCATAAGTCCGTTTCCGTAGCTCGGTGCGGTAACTCTGTCGCCACATAAATAAAAGTTCTTTGTGATGCGTCTTGTCACAATACTGTTACTGCTGCCGAAGCCTGCCATTCCCGATGCGGAAACAAGCTTTTTCTCCGGAAAATATTCCATTATTCCGTTTACTAAAAGTGCCTTTGCATCCGGATTATCAAATGCCTCGCAGACTATATCATTATCGCAGAACAGCTCTTTTATATTTTCCTCCGTAACCCTTACACAATCGGTTTTTATCTCTATATACGGATTGATTTTCATAAGCAGAGATTTTAAAGCCTCCGTTTTATACATACCGACATGCTCCATAAAATACTGCTGACGGTTAAGATTTGTGACATCAACAACATCAAAATCAATAAGATGAAGATGCCCAACACCGATTCTTGTCAATGAATATGCCACATTGGAGCCAAGACCGCCAAGGCCGGCTATTGCCACATTTCCGGCCGACAGAACAGCCTGTATCTCCGGTGAATGTCTTTCATTAAGTGCGGCATAAATTTCCTCTTTAGATAATTGTTTCTGCATTTTATCAACCTCCTCCGACAAAGCTGACAACCTCAAGACGATCTCCGTCCTTTAACATAACCTCGGAATATCTGTATTTAGGCAGTATATCACCGTTCATTTCAACGGCAACTCTCGAAAGCTGATATTTATTCTGTTCAAGATACTCCATAACAGTAAGCTGTGATTCTAAAGCTATTTCCTTTCCGTTTACAGTAATCATACAAAAACCTCCCTTCGAAACTTATGACCGGCTCTGAAAACTAAAAAAGAGCTCACAAAGAATTACACCCGTGGTGGTGTACCCCTTCATGAACTCAGTTCACTCTCAACTGATCATATTAAGTTTAGTAGTAAATTGATAAATTTAAGGTCAGAGCCTTTAAGATTTTGCCGATGTATAAAAAAAGAGAGATACCAAAGTATCTCTCGTAATAATCATATACGTTCCTACGTTGGCATTATCCAAATCAGGTATGGTTACATTCTCATGTACCAAGGGTCGAAGTCTTTGCTTCCTCTCAGCCTTTTACAGCTCCCCTGTTCAATTTACAAATACAGTATACATATTGTATATTAAAATGTCAATATATTACGCCAAATTATTTCAGTTAATTACACTTTATTTAAAATACTCATCAACAAGGCTTTTTGCTTTTTCACTTGAAATATTATAGCTTTCCGATACTTTTTCGGTTATTTTTTCTATATACTTTTAAATTAATAAACCCCATCTGCACAAATAGTACAGACAGGGTTTAAGTTCAACATATTATTAAATTATTATTTCAATTATGCTCCGAGTAAACCGGCAAAAAGACTTTCCAATGAAACAACTGTTTCACCTTCGGCAGGAGCTGTAAGAGGATTTGTATCTGCAGCTGTTACGCTTGCTTTATATTCCATATAAAGCTTAGTTAAATCCATTGCATTGAAATTAAGCTTCATTTCTGAGTTAAGGTTGCTGTCATTCTTTGCAGTTAATTCAACTGTCATATAACCTTCCTGGCTTACCTTCATTTCGATTAATGCAGATGCGTCATCTCCGAGAACAAATTTATAATTAATATTCATGCCGTCCTCTGTTGTTGTAAATTCTGATGTATAAGCACCGTTATTATACTTAAATGAAGAATCTCCAAGCATCTTGCAAATCATATCGTAAGCTGTTTTGATATCATTATAGCTTGTAATACTGTCAACAGGCATAGCTTTAAGCGTCTCTAAAACATAGCCGTCAAAATCTCCGTTTTTGATAAGATTAACAAGCATATTCATATCCATGCCGTTTGAGCCTGTCATATCCATAAGTGAGTTGAAATCTAATTCAAGCCAAGCATCCTTTGAAAGACCGAATGATTCAAAAAGTGTTGATTTAAGATAAAGCTTTCCTGCTTCTGTATTATAAATAACCTTTGTATTTGAATCCTCAATTGCAGCTAAAACAGTTTTTTCAGCATCTGATACTTCGGGATTGCCATCCGCATCCTTTGCATTATAAACATCAGACATATCTAACTTAAGGCCTACATTTATATTTGAAGCCCTTTCATTTGTTTCACCTGAAATTGTTCCGCTAAAAGGAACTTTAACTGTGTTATCTGTAACTACTTCAACATTACCATTGAACATACCGTTTGTTTTATAGCTTGTCGGTGTATTTTCAATAGTTTTATTTACATATTTTTTGATAATATCAAAGCTTTCGTTTCCGAGCTTATTAACATCAACAACAACTACTGTTTTGTTTTCATTGTCCCAGCCGATCATATATCCGGCAGCCTCTGCGAGGTCACGAATGCCGAGATAATCTCCTGTATTAACATCAAGAATTGTGTTTCCGACTATGTATTTTCCGTTATTTAAAATACCGTCGATGCCAAGTACCTCGTTTACCTTGTCAGCCTTAATACAAGCTTTTCCGTTTACAAGGCTTGCTACTGTTTCACTCTTAACTCCGTTTACCTGAATGCTTGTATCACCTTCGGCGGCAAATGCCGGTGCACATACCGATAATGACATAACTGATGCAAGTGTTACTGCTAATGCTTTCTTTTTGAAATTCATATGAATTCCTCCCTTTAAAAATTTGTGTTTATAATTATATTTTAATTAAAAGCCGAGATCATCATTTACAATAATAACCTTTATTCTTGAAGGTATCATTGAAAATCTTGTTATAACTACCTGTCCGCATATAGAATCTTCACCGGAACAGTTGCCGCATTTTCCTGTTTTTGAACATGGTGTAACCTTACCTGTAAATCTCTGCATATTTATCGGAGCCGCAACATTTCTTGCTCTTTCAATGGCAGCCTCTTCCGAGTGCATAATTTTGTTTACGCCTGTTATAACAATTACCTGCTTAGGTCCATAGCAGAGTGCCGCAACTCTATTTCCGAGTCCGTCAATATTAACAAGCTCGCCATCCGATGTCATTGCATTTGTGCTCATAAGGAAAGTATCACATAAAAGTGCTTGACGCTGGATTTCTCTCATTTCCTCAGTTGAGCCGGCAAGGTCACGGTCCATAACATTATATTTTCCGCTTTCCTTAACAAGCTTTGTAAGTCCCATATCACGTATAGTCATTGAACCGCCCCATGATATTGAATCTCCTTCGGGAATAAGGCTTAACGCAAGCTTATTTGCTTCTTCAATCGTTTCGCAGTAGTAAGCATCCATTCTTCTTCTTTTAAGGCCTTCGATAGTGCCTTTAACAAGAAGCTCTGTATGTCCCTTACGTATTTCCTTAGCCGTTACAACCTTCTGATAGTCATTTACATTCTGTCCCAATGTAATCTCCTCCGTTTAATTAAAAAATCTCTCTATTTTGTTTATATCCGATGTCATGCTGCGCAACAGCATATCGGCAATAACCAATGCACACATAGATTCAACAACAACAACCGCTCTCGGAACTATAATAGGATCATGTCTGCCCTTTATTGTTATTTCATCATTTTCACCGTTTTTATTTACGGTAAGCTGTTTTAACGATATGGATGGCGTAGGTTTAAATGCCGCACGAATAACAATATCGCTTCCGTCGGAAATTCCCCCGAGTATTCCTCCGGCATTGTTGGACAGCTTAACAATTTTTCCGTTTTCGTTTCTGAACGGATCGTTATTCTCCGAACCCTTAAGCTTAGAGGCTCCAAATCCCGCACCTATTTCGACGCCCTTTACAGCACCCAATGAAAAAAGTGCTTTTCCGAGCTCTGCATCAAGCTTATCGAAAACAGGCTCGCCGATACCTGCCGGAACTCCGCTTATGATACATTCCGCAACACCTCCGGCACTGTCGCCTTCCGACATTATTTTCTTGAGATATTCCTCTGCTCTTTCTGCCGCAGAATTATCCGGCATAATAAGCGGATTATCAAAACGCTTTGTCAAGTCGGCTTTTTCTCTGTCAATTTCTATATTGCCTATCGAAACCGTATATGCCGCAACATCTATTCCGAGTCTTGAAATAAATTTCTTTGCAACCGCACCTGCCGCAGTTCTGCACAGCGTTTCCCTTCCGGAGGAACGTCCTCCTCCACGGTAATCACGAAATCCGTATTTTGCGTCAAAGCCGAAATCCGCATGTCCCGGTCTGTATCTCTCGGCTATATTACTGTAATCTGCCGAATGATGATCCGCATTATAAACAATAATCGTAATCGGTGTACCTGTTGTTCTGCCTTCAAACACACCGGATAATATCTGTGCCGTATCGCTTTCGTTTCGTTTGGTTCCGTATGGATTTGAACCCGGTTTTCTTCTGTCCAGCTCCTTCTGAATATCCTCTTCACAAAGCTCAATTCCTGCCGGACAGCCGTCTATTGTAACTCCGAGTGCTTTGCCATGGGATTCTCCCCATGTAGTTACCCGGAATAAGGTTCCGAATGTCGAACCTGCCAAATCAATCATCTCACTTTAAAATATATTATTCTTATCTAATTATGTATTTTTTATTATAGCATAAATTAAACCAAATATTAATTACAAATTTCTAAACATTTGTTATAATTGATAATAATATAAACAAATATAATTAACAAATTTCAAAGGGGTAAATTTTAAATGCAGACGCATGAAATAATAGAAAGCAAAAGCAATCACATAATAAAGGAGCTTAAATCTCTTTCGGAAAGAAAATACCGCAACCAGAGTGGATTATTTATAGCCGATGGCTTAAGATTTGTAAACGAAATACCCAAATCGGTAAATGTTGATAAATACGTATTTTCCGAAAGCTTTGCCGCTAAAAATGACATTTCGGTATACAAAAAGCGTGCCGATACCTACATCATATCCGACAGGCTTTTCGCCGACATAAGCGAAACGAAAAATCCACAGGGAATAATAGCTGTCTGCCACAAGCAGGAATATTCTGTAAAGGATATAATAAAGAAAAACGGTTTTTATATAATATGCGAAGAAATGAATGATCCCGGAAATCTCGGAACCGTAATTAGAACAGCTCATGCGGCAGGTGTTGACGGAGTTATACTCTCCAAAGGCAGTGTTGATTTATATAACAGCAAGGTTCTCCGTTCAACAATGGGTTCTGTATTCAAAATACCTGTTGTACAGGAGGCAGATATAGAGGAAACAGTTGAATATATGCACAAATGCGGAATAAAACTATTTGCTGCTCATCTTAAAGGAAAAAAACAGCACTTTCAGGCTGATTATACAAAAGGCTGTGCATTTATGCTTGGAAATGAAGCGAGAGGTCTTTCCGAAGACTCTGCCATGCTTTGTGACGAGCTTATAAAAATACCTATGCCCGGCGGTGCAGAATCACTGAACGCTTCTGTTGCGGCGGCAGTACTTATGTATGAGGTCGTAAGACAAAAACTTAATGTATAAAAGTTATGCTCTCCGAGCAAATAATCGGAGAGCATTTATTTTTTAATATGTAAAGCCTGTTCTGAATATACCGAATTCCCTATGTCCGAGAGCCTCTGCTTTTGGCATTTCACCGTTGCATACATCAACTATTTTATCAAAAAGCTCCTGTCCAAGATCCTGAAGCTTAACGCCTTCTGTGATGATTTTTCCGGCATTAATATCTATGTTGTCAATCATATTATTATATGTAGATGAATTTCCTGTTATTTTGATTACAGGTGCAATGGGACTTCCGGTAGGTGTTCCTCTGCCTGTCGAGAATACTATAACCTGTGCTCCTCCGGCAACCATACCTGTTATGGAGTCAATATCCTGTCCGGGAGTATCCATAAAATAAAGACCTTTCTTGTTTGTCGGAAGCTCCTCCGCATATTCAAGAGTACCTTTAAACGGACTGTGTCCTGCTTTATGCATACAACCCAATGATTTTTCCTCGATTGTCGTAAGTCCGCCGGCTTTATTACCGGGTGTAGGCTGTCCTTCTCTAAGGTCATGTCCTGCGGCAATGGATCTGTTTTCAACTCTCTTGACCATTTCAAGGAATTTCTTTCCTTCGTTTTCGTCCTCAAATCTCGGATAAAGAAGGTGTTCTGCTCCTATAACCTCCGTTGTTTCACTGAGAATACTGCTTCCGCCCATGCTTACAAGCATATCCGATGCAACACCGATAGAAGGATTAGATGCAAGTCCGCTTGTCGGATCGCTTCCGCCGCATTCAAGTCCGAGAATAATTTCGCTTATGTCAAACTCAACCTTATTCTGCTTTGAAATCTCTCTTGCCATTTTTCCGGCAATTTCAACGCCCTTTGAAACGGTTTTAGCTGTTCCGCCTTCTTCCTGAATGACGATATATTCAACAGGCTTACCTGTTGTCTTTATTTCGTCGGCAATATCTTTAGCCTGAATGCCTTCACAGCCAAGACCTACAACAAGCACAGCACCTACATTGGGATTTTTTCCGAAGCCGACAAGCGTACGCTTTGTTGTGTCAAAGTCATCACCGATTTCACAGCAGCCATGCTGATGAGGAATTGCAATCGCTCCGTCAACAAGCTTTGCAATGTTTACCGCTGTTTCACTTGAACAGACAGATGCCGGAATTATAAGAAGATGGTTTCTTATTCCGTAACGGCCGTTTTCTCTTTTATAACCCATTAATTTCATAATAATATTCTCCTCACTTTCTGTCGCCTCTGCCTCTTGTGCTTTCGCAGTTATGAACATGAACATAATCTCCCGTATGTATATCAACCGTTGCAGTACCAATTATCTGTCCGTATTTCATGCAGTTTTCGCCTTTTTTGATGTCTGCTATCGCCATTTTGTGAAAAACCGGAATATCTGCATTTGCAGTATAATCCTTTCCTTCTATATTTATCGTTTCGCCTTTTTTTATTTCCCTTAAGCATGTAACAAGGTTGTCCTTTTCATCAATGTGAAGTGCTGATTGCATTTTTATCTCTCCTTTGTTATAAATTAATTCGCCGCTTTTTTATTTACTCGCTTATCAAGGAAGCTTACAAGTATCGGGCAAAGTATAGCAGTAACAATAACTGCTGTTGCAACCTGAATAGTTGATACTGCAGCTACTGCAGCAAGTGTAGGGTCTGCCGCTGCAACTGATTCCGGTGTTCCTACCGCATTTCCTGCTGTTGTTCCGACTGCCGCACCTACTGCAGGATTCTTTGCTCTTAATACCTTCATTACAAAATATCCGGCTATACCTGTAAGTAATGTACAAAGAACGCCGAGAAGTATTCCCGGTAAGCCTGCCTGGAAAATCTGTGTAAAGTTAAGGCTTGCTCCGAGAGGGAAAGCAAAGAAAGGAATAAGCACTGTTGTTCCATGTGCAAGGAACTGTCTTAAATCTTCATCAAGGTTTCCGAGTATAAATCCGAGAACGATAGGTACTATACAAGCAACAAGTGTCATGTAAGGAATTGTTGCAAGACCTGTTGCTCCGAGTGCAACAAGAGTAAAGAACGGTCCATCGTTCAATGATAATACGGAAATAGCTCCTACGTCAGAAGCATCGCCGTATTCACCGGCAAGAGCCGCATACATACCACCGTTTGAGTTTGTAACTGCCGCAATAAACGCAAGCGGCGTAATTCCGAGCAAACCGTTTGTACCAAATACCTTACCGATAATCCAGCCTAAGCCCGCACCGATAACAAACTTAGAGACTGTAAGTCCAACACCCTTCGCAAGAGGTGCTCCGACATTTTTGAAATTAATCTGTGCCGCATTGCAAAGGCAGAATAAGGCAATTAATGCCGATGCACTGCTTTTAAACAGAGCAGTTGTAAAGCCTCCGATTTCAAGTGCACCCGGACAGAATGTGTTGAATGCAGCTCCTATGAGCAGCGGAACAACCATAAGTCCACCGGGAATTTTTTGAACAGTTTTTAAGATTTTCATAATAATACCTCCTAAATTTTTGCTTTTCAGCTTATTCGCTTATATATAAAGCAAATACCGTGCCAAAAATTAAATCTCGGAGATAAATGTACGTTTTTAACAAAAATCATTGCTAAAACTGTATTAAAGCAAAAACAAATTGTACATCATTCACAAGCATTTAATTTTATCCAATTTTACCCAATTTAATCATTGTGTAATTTTGAAACATTATTGTTTAACTTTAAAACCCGTATCTTATTTTGAAACAGATAATTTTCTCCAAAGCGTAGATCTGCTTATTCCGAGTATTTTACAGGTTTCTTTTATATTATGATTTGTAAATTCATATATATCCTTTATATATTTATCGCTGTGAGCCTCAAGTGATTCAATATTAAAGACATCAGTATTATTTTTTATTTCAGAATCATCTGCTATTTCTTCACTTTTATTCAAATTCTCAAAAGAGCCGATTACTGTGCTTTCCTCCATAATTCCTCTAAGCTCTCTTACATTGCCCTTGTATGCCATATTTTCAAGTCTGTTTTTTACTGTTTCATCAATAGTTAGCATTTCGGTTTTATATTTTTCCGAAAAATATTTCAAATAGTGTTCGGCAAGAGGAATTATATCGTTACGTCTTTCTCTCAACGGCGGAATATAAAGCTTAAGTATGCCTATTCTAAAATACAGATCGGTTCTGAATTCATTTTTCTCCGTCAACTCTCTCAAATTCTTATTCGACGCACATATTATTCTTACATCAACAGGTATAACCTTATCACCACCGAGTCGAACAATCTGTTTTTCCTGAAGCACTCGCAATAATCTGCCCTGAAGCTCCAATGGCAGCTCACTTATTTCATCAAGAAAAATTGTTCCTTTATGTGCAAGCTCAAACACTCCTGCCTTTCCGCTCTTTTTTGCTCCCGTAAATGCTCCGGCATCATATCCGAAAAATTCACTTTCTATAAGGCTCGGTGCTATTGCCGCACAGTTCACCGCAACAAACGGCTGATTTTTTCTTGAACTGTAATTATGAATACTCTGGCAGATAAGCTCCTTTCCCGTTCCTGATTCTCCGTTAATCAATATCGGTGCGTCAACAGCAGCGTATTTTTTCGCTACATCTATTAAATCATCTATATTTTTACTTACATGAATAATATCTTCAAAATTATACTTAGCTGTAAATCCGTTTTTATTCATGCTTCGTCTTAAGCTATGCTCAAGCTTACTGATTTCATCGCTCTTCTGAAATGAAAATACATATCCGTCGTTATCGTTGTCAATCCTTATCGGAACAATATTTACGGCATATTTAACATCATCAATATTATATATTCTTCCGGAAACCTCCCTTTCAGGAAAGCTCTCAATACCAAATAATGTTTTTATATTGTCTACCATGTGCGTATTCAGTATTCTTTCCGCCGCTTTGTTTACTATTTTGAAATGCCCTTTCTTATCGGTATATATAACACAGTCATGTACACTGTTTATTACCGTCCGTATTTCATAATTTTTCTTAATCTGATGCTCCGAATTTTCGAGTATAAGCTTTGCCATTCTTATGGATTGGGAAATACTTTCGTCTGTCGAATCTACCGCAATTCCTACGCAGTCCAGCTCCTTGATTGCCTTTTCCACAAGTACATCTCCGACAAATCTTTTTATTCCGGCTTTCTTGCATTCCTCAACAGCCTTCGGTATCTGTCTTTCATCGGTTATTTCTTTAAAGCAAAACCGGTAGTCACACAAATTGCTTAAAGCTTCAAATCCATATATTACATTTTTAAAGCCTATAACACCGACAGGCTCTTTAGTGTCCGCAATTTTGTTATATGCCTCTATGCAGTCTGCCGTTGATACCTTTATTTCAACAACAGGAACAGAAACCTTTGACTTTATAAGGCTGTATGTTCCTCCTCGGCTTATAATAACCTTTCCGCCGTCGGCAATAAATTTTTCAGCTATTCTTAAACCGTCCTCAAGCACGCCTTCCTTAACATCGACGTTTTTAATGTTTTCATTTTTAACCGTACGACATGAGTTTTCATAAACTCTCGGTGTAGGTGCAACAAGCAATATATCATTCATATAAAATTCCTCCGTTGACTTAATTATAAATTAAGCCAAAGTTCTGTTCAATCCAAATTTATACAGACATTTTACAATAATTTTGTTTATGCAATATTACATACAAAAACACAGTTGTTATTTCTAAAAATCCGAATATGTATTTTCAAAAGATATTTTAAACAAAATTTATATTATCAGATATTAAAAAAGATATTTATTTTTAATATTTTTCTCATCAAATTCTAATTTTCACCGTTGTATAAAATGTTGACATTCAAAAGCAAAATAGTATAATAATAAAAGTTAGCATACTAACCATTAGCATCATAACAATTAAGAAAGGAGGTAATTAAATGGAAATATTGATGATTGGTGAAATCAAAGCTCTTAATAATCTTATTAAAAGAATGATGGTTTCTCATCATCTGAAATGCAAGGCTCCGAGCGACATTACCGGTCAGCAGATGAACGTCATTACGTTTTTAAAGCATTCCGACGACGAAGGCAGAGATGTCTTTCAGCGAGATGTTGAATCCTCTCTTAACATAAGGCCTTCAACCGCAACGGGAATACTTAAATCACTCGAAAAAAACGGATATATCAAAAGAGTCAGCGTTCCCAGTGATGCAAGACTTAAAAAACTGGTTCTTACCGAAAAATCTTCTGCTATATTCGAAAAAATCGATCCGTTTATAAAATCAATAAATGATAAATTAATGGAAGGTCTTTCAGAAGAAGAAATAGAACAGTTTTTCAGCACAATAGAAAAGCTCAAAAAAAATATAGATAAGCTTTCAAAAATTTAACAACAGGAGGAAACAAAAATGGGTATGATTAAACAACTGTCAAAATCCATAAGACAGTATAAAAAGGATGCCATACTCTCACCTGTATTTGTTACCGGAGAAGTTATTCTTGAGGTACTCGTACCTACAATAATGGCTATGCTCATTGATAACGGTATCAATAAGGGTGATATGAATTATATCATTAAAGTCGGTATTATTCTTATTATCTGCTGTATTGGCTCTCTTTTCTGCGGTATAATGAGCGGAAAATATGCCGCTAAGGCATCAGCCGGCTTTGCCGCAAACTTAAGACACGATATGTATTACAAGGTTCAGGATTATTCATTCCTTAATATCGACAAATTTTCAACTGCGTCTATCGTAACAAGACTTACAACAGACATAACAAATGTACAGATGGCATTTATGATGATTATAAGAATTGCGGTACGAAGCCCTGTTATGCTTATAAGTGCTTTCTTTGCCGTATTAAAAATAAACAGCCGAATTGCTCTTATTTATCTTTGTGCAATTCCTATTCTCGGCATCGGCTTATATCTCATAATGACAAATGCACACCCTATTTTCAAGCGTGTGTTCAAAAAATATGATAAGCTCAACGCTATCGTACAGGAAAACCTTTATGGCATAAGAGTTGTAAAATCCTATGTACGTGAGGATCACGAAATAGAGAAATTCGACAATTCATCACAGGAAATTTATGATGACTTCACTAAGGCAGAAAAGCTTCTTGCCTTTAACGCACCGCTTATGCAGTTCTGTGTTTATGCCTGCCTTCTTTTTGCTTCATGGCTCGGTGCAAAATATATAATCGGCGGCCAGATGCTCACAGGAAATCTTGTCAGCATAACAACATATACATTCCAGATACTTATGAGCCTTATGATTCTTTCTATGGTATTTGTTATGATAACAATGGCAAAAACCTCTGCCGAACGTATTACGGAAATTCTTGCCGAAGAACCGGACATCAAGGATATAGACAAACCTGTAACTGAAGTTAAGAACGGCTCAGTTAAATTTGAAGATGTTTCCTTCAGCTACGCAAAGAGAATGGATAAGCTCTGTCTCAGCCATGTAAACCTTGATATTAAATCAGGCGAAACAATCGGTATAATCGGTGGAACAGGTTCATCGAAGAGCTCACTTGTTCAGCTTATTCCCCGTCTTTATGATGTAACGGAAGGCTCTGTTAAGGTCGGCGGCGTTGATGTAAGAAATTATGATATTGAAGCACTCAGAGATGAGGTTGCAATGGTTCTCCAGAAAAATGTACTTTTCAGCGGAACAATAAAAGAAAACCTCCGTTGGGGCAACAAGGACGCAACAGACGAAGAACTCAAGCATGTTTGCGAGCTTGCCTGTGCCGATGAATTTATCGAGCAGTTCCCGGATAAATACGACACATATATCGAACAGGGCGGTTCAAACGTATCAGGCGGTCAGAAACAGCGTCTTTGTATAGCAAGAGCACTTCTCAAAAAGCCTAAAATTCTTATTCTTGACGACTCAACAAGCGCTGTCGATACAGCAACGGACGCAAAGATAAGAAAGGCATTCCGTGAAGAAATTCCGGAAACAACAAAATTCATTATTGCCCAGCGTATTTCATCGGTTGAGGACGCCGACAAGGTAATAATAATCAACAACGGTAAAATCGAAGCCTTCGGTACACCCGATGAGCTCATGAAAACAAACGATATTTATCGTGAAATATATATTTCACAGACAAAGGGAGGCGAGGAAGAATGAGCGAAAAAGAAACAAGACCTATGCCACAGGGCAGAAGCGGCGCCAGAGGAAAAGCCAGAGGCCCCAAAAATGCGAAGCTCACAATAAAAAGACTTCTTTCTTATATAAAAGCCTACAAAATACAGTTTATATTTGTTATAATTTGTATTATAATAAGTGCAGCGGTAAATGTTAAGGTTTCAAGCTTTATACAGACCGTTATCGACAGCTATATAACTCCCATGCTTTCATCTGGAAGCACCGATTTTTCCGGTCTTCTCGGTGCAATAACACAAATGGCTGTTATATGTGTTATCGGTATACTTGCAACATTTTTATACAACCGAATAATGGTATCGGTATCACAGGGCGTTCTTAAGCGTGTTCGTGACGATATGTTTGCTCATATGCAGACTCTTCCTATCAAATACTTCGATACACATACTCACGGAGATATAATGAGCCATTACACAAACGATACCGACTCACTCCGTCAGATGCTTTCGCAGTCACTTACAATGTTTATGTCTTCTGCGATAACAATTATTTCTGTTGCAATAACAATGCTCAGATTAAACTTATGGCTTTCTGCCTTTGTTGCCGTATTTATTTGTCTTATGCTTACGGTAACAAAATCGGTTGCAGGAAAGTCATCAAAATTTTTCATTAAACAGCAGCAGGCACTCGGTTCGCTCAATGGCTATATTGAGGAAATGATAAACGGACAGAAGGTTATCAAGGTTTTCTGCCACGAAGAGGCTGCAAAGGAAGGCTTCGACCGCAAAAACGAAGAACTTCGCCATAACATGACAAGTGCAAACCAGTATGCCAACATACTTATGCCTATTATGATGAACCTCGGAAACCTTGAATATGTCTGCATAGCAATATTCGGCGGCTTCCTTGCAATAAAAGGTATCGGCGGACTTACTCTCGGTACAATAGCCGCTTTCCTTGCTCTTTCAAAGAGCCTTACAAATCCTATCGGCCAGGTATCACAGCAGCTTAACTCGGTTGTTATGGCACTTGCCGGTGCAGAGCGTATATTTGAGCTTATGGACGAAGAGCCTGAAAAGGACGGCGGAACAGTTACTCTTGTCAATGCTGAAATCGGCAAAGACGGAAAGCTTACAGAAACAACAAAAAGAACAGAGCTCTGGGCATGGAAGGTTCAAAACACCGACGGCACATACGAATATCGTGAGCTTAAGGGAGATGTAAGACTTAAAGACGTTGACTTTGCCTATGAGGAAGGCAAAACAATACTCCATGATGTATCTCTCTTTGCAAAACCCGGTCAGAAGATTGCCTTCGTTGGTGCAACCGGTGCAGGCAAAACAACAATAACAAACCTTATCAACCGTTTCTATGACATTCAGAGCGGTTCAATAACATATGACGGAATAGATGTTAAGAACATCAAAAAACCTGATCTTCGTCATTCACTGGGCGTTGTTCTCCAGGACGTAAACCTCTTTACGGGAACAATAATGGAAAATATCCGTTACGGCAGACTTGACGCAACAGACGAAGAGGTTATTGCGGCGGCTAAGCTTGCCAATGCACACGACTTCATCTCTATGCTTCCCGACGGCTATGACACAATGCTTAC
Organism: Anaerotignum sp. MSJ-24; assembly: GCF_018918145.1. Taxonomy (GTDB): domain Bacteria; phylum Bacillota; class Clostridia; order Lachnospirales; family Anaerotignaceae; genus Metalachnospira. Next base: position 103,362 of record NZ_JAHLPX010000003.1, on the reverse strand, counting down.
CGGTGACGGCGGAAGTCTTTCACAGGGACAGCGACAGCTTATATCAATAGCAAGAGCCGCAGTTGCCGATCCTCCGGTTATGATACTTGACGAAGCAACATCATCTATTGACACACGTACTGAAGCAATAGTACAAAAAGGCATGGATTCACTTATGGAAGGAAGAACGGTATTCGTTATCGCACATCGTCTTTCAACCGTAAGAAACTCAAAGGCAATAATGGTTCTTGAGCACGGACGCATTATTGAACGAGGAAACCATGAAGAGCTTATTGCACAAAAAGGAAAATATTATCAGCTTTATACAGGTGCATTTGAGCTTGAATAAAAACTCTAAGTTGAAATCAGTATTTCGACTTGTTTAAATCAAGGTATGAACGGCTATTCCATCGGCTTAAAAGCCTTGAAACTATTGACCATGCAAGTATGCACCCCGAAGAAAACGGGGCGGTCGCAGACCGTTTTGCGTAGCAAAATGCTTTGACCATAGCATGGTGGCGAAGCCACTTTCGCTTGCGAAAGTCATGACTAAAGCCGTTCTCCTTGACGGGAATGAATCCCGTCTATTGACCGCACAAGACAGTGCGGCGGCAAAGCCGCTTTTGCTTTTTTAAAGCAAAAGTCATGACTGTATGGATTCCATTCGGAAAACCGCTGACTGTGCAAGAAGGCACAGTTGCGAAGCAACTTTCGTTTATGAAAGTCATGACTGTTGTTTTCCGAACCTTTCCGCTTACAAATTTCTTGAACTCATAAAATGAAAATCAAATTTCTATTTATGGTGTTTACTTTCCTAATCTCTGTTTCAATCAATAAATATGAGCGTTTATTAATTATGAAAGGAACATGAATTATGAAGGAATGGTTAAACAAATTTATACAGGGTCGTTACGGCGGCGATGAATACGGCAGACATCTTTCCGTTATTGCCATAGTTTTTCTGCTTTTGTCTGTAATTTTTTACAACATTCTTCAGATAACCATTGCATCATCTATCTGCTTTGTAATCGGTATGGGAATTATTTTCCGCTGTTATTACAGAATGTTTTCAAAAGACATAACTCACCGTACAGCCGAAAATGAAAAGTACCTTGCAAGCAAGGCAGAAACCGACAAATTAAAGGCCCAGCGTAAAGCAAGAGCCGAGCAGAAGAATACCTACAAATTTTTCAAATGTCCAAACTGTAAGGTATACAACCGCATTCCTAAGGGAAAAGGCAAGGTAGAAATCACCTGTCCCAAATGCGGAGAAAAATTCACCAGAAAGAGCTGATTATAAATGTTCGGATATGTAACAGCAAATGTTGACGCTCTCTCCGAGGACGATTTAAAAGCATACAGAGGAATATACTGCGGACTGTGCCGTTCCTTAAAAGAACGGTATGGTTCGCTTAGCCGTATTATGCTTACTTACGATATGGCTTTTCTTATACTGGTTCTCTCCTCTCTTTATGACGAGCAGTATTCAGAGGAAAATGGAAGATGTATTATACATCCGAAAACCGAACATCTTTTCAGCATAAATACCATAACTCAATATGCAACTGATATGAGCATTGCTCTTGTGCACAACAAATTTATCGACGACTGGAACGATGATAAAAAGCTGACTGCCAAGCTTGCGGCCTGTGTAACACAGAAGGATTACAACAAAGTCTGTTCGGAATATCCCCGTCAGTGCGGAGTGATGGAAAAATGCCTTGCAGAGCTTACAAAAATCGAACATGAAGGCGTTTCCGTTCCCGATGCTCCTGCCGGAATATTCGGTGAGCTTCTTGCGGAAATATTCATATATAAAGAAGATGAATACAGCGACACACTAAGACAAGTCGGCAGACTTTTAGGCGAATTTATATATATAATGGACGCATGGGACGATTTGGCCTCGGACATTAAAAAGGAAAAATATAATCCATTAACATTTATGCCGTCGGAAAACGTAAAACCTATTTTAACAATGCTTATATCCGACTGTGCTGAAAAATTGTTTTCACTTCCACTTAAGCAGAACATAAATGTTATAAAAAATATAATTTATTCCGGAGTCTGGATGCGTTATAATTTAAAAGAAAACAAAGATAAAAAACTCTATACGGAGGATACGGATAAATGACAGAAGATCCATATAAAGTACTCGGAGTATCTCCGTCGGCAAGCGATGAAGAAATCCAGAAGGCATATAGAAAATTAGTCAAAAAATATCACCCGGACGTAAATCCCGGTGATGAAAATGCCGAAAGAAAAATGCGTGAAATAAACGCTGCATACGATCAGATTAAAAATATCCGTGAAGGAAAAGCCTCCGGTTCATACGGCAATACAGGCAGCTCACAGACATCCGGCGGATATTACGGAAACTACGGCGGATTCTCATGGGAAGATATATTCGGTCAGGCATACGGAGGTTTTTCGCAGCAGCAGAACGAAGCCACCAATGAGCTTACAGCCGCAAGAAACTATATAAACTCCGGTCATTACAGAGAGGCACTCAATGTTCTCAATTCCGTAAATCCGGCTGAAAGAAACGCAAGATGGTATTATTTCCATGCTCTTGCAAACTACGGACTCGGAAACAAAATAGAGGCAATGAACAGTGCACAGCAGGCGGTACGCATGGAGCCGAACAATGTTGAATATCAACAGCTTGTCCAGCGTTTACAGAGCGGAGGAACAACATACCGTCAGTACAGCAGTACAATTCCTATGGGTGCAGGCACAGGTGTATGCCTTTCCATATGTCTTGCAAATCTGCTTTGCAATATGTGTATTCCGAGAGGAATTTGTTTCAGACCGTTTTAATAATGTTAAAGTCAAAAACAGCCATATCCGAAAAACCGGATATGGCTGTTTGATTGTAGAGAAAGCTATTTTTATACAACGTAATATATTATGACACAATCGTTATGACAAGCTTTCGACTTAGCTGTCCTTATCCTCTGAGGAAACCTTCTATGATTTTTTCTTCTGCCTTTTCCTGTGTAAGTCCGAGAGTACGGAGCTTTATAATCTGTTCTCCGGCTATCTTTCCTATTGCCGCCTCGTGTATAAGAGATGCGTCGATATTTCCGGCAAAAAGCTCCGGTGCGGCATTTACCGTTCCATTGCCGACAAGTATAGCATCGCATTCGGAATGTCCCGTACATCGGCAGTTTCCGCTTATTCTTGAATGATATTCCTGGTGTGAACTGCCCTTTGCTACCGAACGGGAAATAAGATCAACACCTGAATCCTCTCCGTTCAAATCAACTGAGAAATCAGTTGACGCTTTTTCATCACCGTCGGTCATTATACGCTCATGTATAATAAGCTTTGCTCTTGCGCCAAGCTTTGCAGATGTTTTTCTGAATGTGCTGTCAACGCCGCTTATCTGCACAGTATCCATTTCAAGAACAGAATCCTCTTCAAGATATGCGTCCGTAACAGGATCTATTTTCTTTGCTCCTGTTCCGTTTCCCGTACCGATATGCTTTTCTTTATAAAGCACATGAGAACCCTTCGCAAGGAAAAATCTGTGTATACCGTTATGTTTTGCCTCTTCATCATTGTCCGTATGCACACCACAGCCCGCAACAATAACAACGTCTGCACCTTCTCCGACGTGGAAATCGTTATAAACAAGGTCATCGACATTTCCGTGTGTTACACAGGCCGGAATATAAACCGTTTCGCCCTTTGTTCCCGGTTTGATATATATATCAAGTCCCGGCTCATCTGTTTTTGACTCTATCTTAATATTTTCCGTTGATCTTCTTCCGGCACACTGGCTGTTTTCTCTTATATTAAATGCTCCGTTGTATGTTCCGTTAAAATCGTCCGAAAGTATACTGAGAAGCGAAAATGTTGTATCGTTCATTACTGCATACCTCCCTTTTTATCCTTGCCAAGCGGACACTTATTGCCCTTTTCTCCTGCCAAAAGCTGAGGAAGTATTTCGTCCTTATCTCCCTGCATACGTATTTTTCCATCGGCAATGACAATTATGTTATCGGCAATATCAAGTATTCTTTCCTGATGCGATATTATAAGAAGCGCCTCTCCATGCTTCTGCTTAAGCTCTTCAAAGGCATCAATAAGTCCCGTAAAGCTCCAAAGGTCGATTCCTGCCTCCGGCTCATCAAAAACAAGCACCTTTGAATTTCTTCTTGCGAGAACAGATGCAATCTCTATTCTTTTGCTTTCACCGCCGGAAAGTGATGCATCAACATCTCTGTTGATATATTCCTGCGCACAAAGACCAACTTCGCCAAGAACACTACACATTTCACCTTCCGTAAGTGTCTCACCTGCAGCAAGCTCAAGTAAATCTCTTACTCTTATGCCCTTAAAACGAACAGGCTGCTGAAAAGCATAGCCGATTCCGTTTACAGCACGTTCGGTAATGTCCCAGTCGGTAATATTCTTTCCGTCAAGAAGTATCTCTCCGGCTGTCGGTTTTTCAAGTCCGGCAATTATTTTTGCAAGGCTCGTCTTACCTCCGCCGTTAGGTCCTGTTATAACTGTAAGTTTTCCGTCAGGTACGGTAAACGAAACGTCCTTTAATATTTCTTCGCCGCTGTCAAGCTTCCAGCGAATATTTTTTAATTCAAGCATTCTAAAAAAACCTCCTCACACCTAAACGGTGTATTAAAAACTATATCAATCGGGATAAACAAGTGATTTATCCTTTTCAAGTGCATCTTTATATTTTTTAGCATAAAACTTAGCCATATTCAAATTCTGTTCGGAATAGTTTCCGCATTCTTCCGGCTTTGCTCCGGGAATTTCGCCTTCGAAGCCAATCATAAAATCAAGCATTTCCATAACAAGCGGATAAACGTCCTCGCTTGTGAGCTTTCCGAACATAACAAGATAACAGCCTGTTCGGCAGCCCATAGGCCCAAAGTATACTATATTTTCTTTTTGTGCCGAGTTTCTCAAAAATGTTGCTCCGAGGTGCTCTATTGTATGGAGCGCCGGAACATCAACAACAGGCTCTCTGTTCGGTGCTGTAATACGAAGGTCAAATGTAGTTACATCAACATCCTTGCATTTATCTCGTCTGGAAACATAAAGTCCGGGTATAAGCGTTAAATGATTTATACGAAAGCTTTCAATTCTTTCCATATTAACATCTCCTGTAGATTAGTATTATTAAAGTATACCATATTAATATGAATTCCTCAATACAAAAACCCGCATTTCTGCGGGCTAATAGGAATTAATTAAAAATTATAATTATTTATTTAATAACTCTTTCATATCTTCTTCCGGTGTTGTTATCGGTGCAATGGCAAAATTCTCTACAAGGTAATTAAGTATGTTAGGTGATACAAATTTAGGCAATGTCGGTCCAAGCTTAATATTCTTTATTCCGAGATGAAGAAGTGTAAGAAGTATGCTTACCGCCTTCTGTTCATACCATGAAAGCACCATTGATAAAGGGAGTTCATTCACTCCACAGCCGAAAGCCTCTGCCAGTGCAACGGCAACCTTAATAGCACTGTATGCGTCATTACACTGTCCCATATCCATTAATCTGGGAAGACCACATATTGTGCCGAGGTCTAAATCGTTAAATCTGTATTTGCCGCAGGCAAGTGTAAGCACAACCGTATCGGAAGGTGTCCGCTTTACAAATTCGGTATAATAATTTCTTCCGGGCTTTGCTCCGTCACAGCCGGCAACAAGGAAGAAATGCTTAATATCTCCGTTCTTAACCGCATCAATAACCTTATCGGCAACGGAAAGCACAGTGCCGTGTCCAAAGCCTGTCATTACCTTATTTCCACCGTTTATTCCGGTAAAGCTCTTATCTTCGGTATATCCGCCAAGCTCAAGTGCTTTTTCGATAACAGGTATAAAATCGTGATTTTCGCCGATATGCACCATTCCCGGATAGCCAACCGCATCGGCAGTAAACACTCTGTCTGCATATGATGCCTTAACCGGCATAATACAGTTTGTTGTATACAGTATGGGGGCAGGAATATTGTCAAATTCCTTCTGCTGGTTCTGCCATGCAGTTCCGAAGTTGCCCTTGAGATGGCTGTATTTTTTAAGCTCCGGATAAGCATGAGCCGGAAGCATTTCGCCATGTGTATATATATTTATTCCTTTACCATCCGTTGCCTCAAGAAGCTCCTTAAGTATAAGAAGGTCATGTCCGGTCACAACTATAAACGGGCCTTTTTCAACCGAAAGCTCAACCTCTACCGGCGAAGGTGTTCCATAGGTTTCCGTATTAGCTATGTCCAGAAGTTCCATACATTTTAAATTAATTTCTCCTACCTTCATAACAATAGGAAGGAGCTGTTCCATTGATAAATCCTCACCTATGTTGAAAAGCGCCTCATAGAAGAAGTGATTTATTTCTTTATCCTCATAACCGAGAACTCTTGCATGCCATGTATATGCCGCCATACCCTTTATGCCGAAAAGTATGAGTGATTTAAGTGAACGGATGTCTTCGTTGTCCCCCCAAAGCCTGCTTAAATCATAATCCTCTGTTCTTGAGCATGGCGATGCACAGATTGAGCAGTCGGGAACAAGTCTATTTTTCTCCTTATGCACTCTTTCGATTAATTTATTTATTGCGTCATCATCAAAATTTACATTTGTCACTGTTGCAAAAAGTCCTTCAAGCATAAGCTTGTCTGTTTCTGCTGTTACCTCATTTCCGTACGAGGCCCTTGCAAGACCGATTAATGCTCCTGTTAATTTATCCTGTAAATCCGCTGTAGCCGCTGTTTTTCCGCATACGCCTGCCTTTCCGATGCAGCCTGCACAACCTGCTGACTGTTCACACTGAAAACAAAACATAATATTCTCCTCCGATATATATAAATTTATATTTCAATAATCCTTCCGTCTGTTGAAATAATGGTTACCTGCCATGGTATCATCTTTCCGCTGTCCATAAGTGCTTTCTTTACTGCATTTTCAAGGCCTCCACAGCAAGGAACCTCCATACGCACAATGTCAACACTCTTGATGTCATTGTTTCTGATAATCTCCGTAAGCTTTTCGGAATAATCCACACCGTCAAGCTTAGGACAGCCAATCAATGTAACATGGTTTTTAATGAATTTATTATGGAAGTTTCCGTAAGCGAATGCTGTACAGTCTGCCGCAACAAGGAGCTTTGCTCCGTTGAAATAAGGTGCATTAACAGGTACAAGCTTTATCTGTACGGGCCACTGGGTAAGCTGGCTTTCCATAGATATTTCTGTTGTCGGCTCTGCATGCTCTTCATGCTTTCTTACAAAGCTTTTTGCCATTGTTGAAGGACATACAAACGGTGCTTTTTTCTGCTCCTTTGCCGCTTTAGACGCAAGAACTGCGGCTTCATTATATGCAGGGGCCTCTCTCTCCTCAAATGTAATCGCATTTGCAGGACAAGCCGGAAGACAGTCGCCAAGTCCGTCGCAATAATCCTCACGCATAAGCTTTGCTTTTCCGTCAACCATATCTATTGCACCTTCGTGGCAAGCGGCGGCACAAAGACCACATCCGTTACATTTACTTTCATCTATCTTAATTATTCTTCTTTTCACAATTTTAATCTCCTCTCTTTATGCTCTTTGATTGACTTTATGATGAGATTATAATAAAATAATTAAACTAAATCCGTTGTAATTACAACATAAGGAGATTTTTTATGAAAACTACTGCTGAAATACTTACCAATTCACCGTTATTCAAAGGTATACCGTCATACAGCATAAATCCTATGCTCGGCTGTCTTAAGGCAAGAGAAAGAAGCTACGGAAAAAATGAATTTATATTAAATGCAGGCGTATCCTCTGCCGAAATAGGCATAGTTCTTTCCGGCAGTGTACAGATTATAAAAGAGGATATATGGGGAAATGTTACCATATTAGCACAGCTCGGCGAAGGAATGCTTTTCGGCGAGGCATTTGCACTCGCCGGAGTAGATACAATTCCGGTATCGGTTTATACCGTAAAGCCGAGCAGAATTATTTTTCTTGACAGAGATCGCACAGTAACTCCATGCAGTGCATCATGCGAATTTCACCATGATGTTTCTCACAATATGCTTTCTATACTTTCACAGAAAAATATGTTCCTTACAGAAAGAATGGAGCATCTCTCCAAGAGAACGCTCCGTGAAAAAATTCTTTCATATTTATCTGATGTTTCAATAAAAACAGGCAGTAATGAATTTGATATTCCTTTCGACCGCCAAGGGCTTGCCGATTATCTTGCTGCCGACAGAAGTGCAGTTTCGTCTGTGCTCGCAAAACTGAAGGCGGAAGGAATATTGGATTATAATAAAAATCACTTTGTTCTTATTAAATAACCAGACTCCAAATTTCACTTTCATCGGCTCTGTAATAACATTCGTGGCTGTTCGCCGCCTCGCAGACAGCCATATAAAACCAATCGTCCCTTGAAACATCGGTGAATGTCTTTTTATCCTCAAGGAGATCTGTTTCGTATTCCGGAAATCTGTCCAAGGCGTAATTAATAAAGAACACCGCCTCGGCTCTTGTTATATATTCATCGGGATGAAAACTGCCGTCGGTATAACCGGCAAACCAGCCGCCAGCCGCCGCCTTTTCAATATACTCTTTAGCCCAATGATCTTTTAAATCCCAGAATTCCTTTTTAGGCTCATTATCCTTTGTAAAGCCGTAAAGCATAACGGCAAACTCTGCTCTTGTTATATTCTCCTCCGGACGAAAGCTTCCGTCATCATAACCACTTATTATTCCCATGTTATAAAGTCGCTCAACCGCATCATATGACCAGTTATCAGCACCGACATCTTTAAACTTTTTATATACATTATCCGACGCAATATCCGTTAATCTGCATACAATAACGGCAGCCTCCTGCCTTGTAATAAATTCATAAGGTCTGAAGCTGCCGTCCGAATATCCTGTTATATAAGCATAATGCAGTTTTTTTGAAACATATGGTTTATCCTTGGAAAATGCGGCATCGGGAAACGCAGCAACAGCCGACAATGAAATAAGTATCATAGTCACAACTTTTATTATTTTTTTCATTTAGTATTTTAGTCCTCCTGTGTAAAATAATTCCTCAAAGCTATTATTCCACAATGACTAAAAATAAAATCAAATATTCTGCGTAACTTAATTACATTTTGTGCCATTTTCCGCAAACGTCCGGAATTCTAATTCAAAATTCTTAATTAAAGCTGCTGTATTCCTCTTATTATTTTGGGAACAAGCTGCTTCTTTCTTGATACAACTCCGGGAAGATAAACAGCCTTATCACCTGTCTTTTCCATATCACCGTAAGCATTGTTTATAATGCTGTCTGCCATAGGGCCGCTGTAAATGAGCTCTGTGCTTTCGTCTGAGATATTTGTAAGCATAAACGCAATAAGCTGTATGCCCATTTCCGAAACAGCATGCTCCATGAACGGAATAACTCTCGCTTTTATCTCTGCAAGCTCTGCCGAATTGAAGGAATTTATCTGTCCTACACCAAAGCCTACGCCGTCCGAGGCAAACTTTTTGAAATCCTGATAGAATATTTCCTCAACGGTTTTATTCTTAAGATCACTTCCGGCACTGAACATATCCGTTCCGAATTTTTCAACATCTATTCCGGCAATTTCCGCAAGTCTGTAAGCTGTCTTTTTATCGAGCTCCGTACATGTCGGTGAACGGAAAATAAGTGTATCGGAAAGTATTGCCGCACAAAGAAGTCCTGCAATTTCTTTTGTTATCTCAACGCCGTTTTCATCATACATCTGTGTTATTATTGTAGCCGTACATCCGAGAGGCTGATTTCTGAAATAAACCGGATTTACCGTTTCTATTGCGGCTATCTTATGATGGTCGATTATTTCAAGCACATCTGCCTCTTCTATGCCTTCAACCGCCTGTGATTTCTCGTTATGGTCAACCATAATAACTTCCTTCTTCTTGAGATTGAGAAGACTTCTTCTTGAAATCATACCGTAATATTTTCCGTCCATATCTATTACAGGGAAGTTTCTGTAACGCTTATCACTCATTACCTTCTTTATTTCATCAACATAATCCTCTGTGTTAAACTGTATAAGATCTTCCGCATTTGTCATAAAATATCCAATGGGCATACTGTGGTTTATGAGTCTTGCGATTGTATAGGTGTCATAAGGCGTTGTTATTATAACGCAGTTTCTTTCAGCCGCAAGTCTTTTTATTGTATCGAAAATTTTCGTGTCCGAGCATACAATAAGTGCCGACGCATTCATCTCGATTGCACAAAGCTGTGAATCATATCTGTTTCCAAGTATAACAACATCGCCTTCTTCGGCAAACTCGCCCATAAGGTCAGGATTTGCCGCACCGATAAACACCTTGCCATGGTCAAAAACCTTGTTTTTGTCGCCTACAACAATCTGGCCGTCAAGCGTTTTTGCAATGCTTGCAAATGTTGTTTTTGCCTTTGAAATAATTCTGTTGTCATATACGTCCATTGTTGAATTGGCAATATCGCCCATTGTAACAAGACCTTTGAGCATACCGTTATCATCGGTTACGCAGAGAGAAACAATCTTTTCCTCTCGCATTATTTTGTAGGCCTCCTGAAGAGTCATTTCTTCATTGACGCCGTCTGTATATATCATATCCATGTCCTTGACCTGTGCGCCGACATATGCAACATAATTCGGCTCTTTTACGCCAAAGCTGTCAAGAACAAACTTTGTTTCACTGCTTATTCTTCCCGCTCTTCCGGCACAATAACCGCCACCCATAAGCTTATTTTTAAGCTCCGCATAAGCAATGGCAGAACAGATAGAATCCGTGTCCGGATTTCTGTGGCCTATAACAAGCGTATTTCTGCATGAATTAGATTTCAAATAAACCATCCTTTCAAGTGATTTTTCTATACTTTAAACTTATTTTTTTCTATTAACAATATAAACCGTTTAAATATTATAACAGTATAATCAACAATAGCAATATTTATTTTATGTTTATTTTTCGGAGCAATTTTACATAAAACAAAGCTGCCATTTTATGAATTAAACTTCATTAAAATAACAGCCTTAATTTCGAACTTATTTAAACAAATTTATGTATTATGCAAGAATCTTTACGATTTCCTCAACTGCCTTAGCCTCATCAACGCCTTCGGCCACAACCGTAATGTTGTCATCCTCTTTAATTGCAAGAGAAATTGTTCCCATTATGCTCTTTGCATTAATTCTCTTTTCATCTTCTTCAATACGAATATCACTTTTAAACTGTCCGGCACACTGTACTAAGTATGCAACCTGTCTTGTGTCAAGAGTGTTCTTTACTTTAATAGTTTTACTTACCAATTCCTTCACCCATTTCCTCTCTCAAAGAATCCGCAATTTCAGCTAATTTTCTCAATCTGTGATTAACACCGGACTTTCCCACTGCCGGATTAAGCATCTGACCAAGCTCCTTCAGACTTGCATCAGGATAATCCAGTCTTAGTGCCGCAATATCGCTCAGAGACTGCGGAAGCTGTGACAAATCCATTTTTGTAAGTATCAGTTCAATATCTTCAATCTGCTTCACAGCTGCATTTACTGTTTTGTTAAGGTTTGCGGTTTCGCAGTTAACCTTTCTGTTCACATTGTTACGCATATCCTTAAGTATTCTTACATTCTCAAGATCCATAAGAGCTTTATGCGCTTCCATTATATTCAAAAGGTCTACTATCTGCTCTCCCTCTTTCAGATAGACAACGAAATGCTCCTTACGTTTAACAATTTTTGCATCAAGCCCGAAAGAATTTATCAAATCCCTTAAGCTTTCACTGTACGGTTCATCCAAACACGCAAACTCAAGATGATACATTTTTTCCGGATCGGATATAGAACCCGATGCCAAAAATGCACCTCTTATATATGCTCTTTTGCAACACACACTGCTGACGACTGTTCTGTCTATTCTTCTGGCTGTTTTCTCCGCACCGTTTTCGGTGTACAGCAGACCACAGGCATTAAGAACCCTTCTGGCCTCTTCGTCATTATTTATAAAGAGCATATAAATTCTGTTTTTCTTAAGCTGACTATTACGCCTAATCAGAACTTCACTGTCTATATTAAAAGTTTTTTTAGTAATGTAAAGTACTTTCTGGCAGCGACCGGATTTTCTGTTTGTATTTTTACACAAAATTTATTGTGATTATCCGCAATATGTCCACACATATTCAATATTGCCGCAAGTTCTGCTATACTGCAATGTCTTGCATTTCCAAAATGATGGGACAACTCGCTTTTAACATTATATGAAAATGACAAATTTTCGTCCTCCCAACAAACTCTTCAACTTTAGCTTATTAGTAAAAATGTCAAAGCCTTTTGGTTTTGGAGTCTTTTTCTATATCGTTATGGCTGAGTATTACGCTGTGGTTTTTCATAAGCTTTGCATAAAGCTCATTTGCCAGCGTCACGGAACGATGCTTTCCGCCGGTGCAGCCGACCGCAATAACAAGCTGTGTTTTTCCCTCCGATATATATTTCGGAATAAGAAATTCGAGCATATCGACAAGCTTTTCAAGGAATATTTTGCTCTCGTCAAAGCTCATAACATAGGAAGATACGGGATCATCGTTGCCCGTAAGCTCTTTAAGCTCCGGAATATAATACGGATTCGGAAGAAAACGCACATCAAAAACCAAATCTGCATCCATCGGTATTCCGTATTTAAAACCGAAGGAGCATACCTTAATAATAAGGCTTTCAAACTTTGTATTTTCCCTGAATATTTTGTATATCTGTTCTCTGAGCTCTCTTGTCAATATACTGCTGGTATCAATAATATAGGTTGCCTTTTGTCTTACATCAGCCAGCATTGCTCTTTCTTTTTGTATTCCCGTTTCTATCGAACCGCCCTTTGAAAGCGGATGTGAACGTCTTGTTTCTTTATATCTTTTTATAAGCGTTGAATCCGAAGCGTCAAGGAAAAGTATCTCATAATCATAGCCTTCTGTTTTTAAATCCTCAAGACTTTTAAACAAATCCTTAAAAAGCTTTCCGCCTCGTATATCTATTCCCAATGCAACCTTATCAATAGAACCGTCCTGTTCAAAGCAAAGCTGAGAAAATTTTGTTATAAGTGCCGGCGGCAGATTGTCCACGCAAAAGAAATCCATATCCTCAAGGAATTTCAAAACCGTTGTTTTTCCTGCACCGGACATTCCGGTTACAATTACGAATTTCATATTATTTCCTCCTTTGCCTCTCGTATACGCCTTTTATGTTAAAGGTCCTTCCCCAATATTCTGACCTCAGGCTCAAGTTTAACTCCGAATTTATTATACACCGTTTCTATACAACCGTCCATAAGCGCAATTATATCGCTTGACGTTGCGTTTCCGATATTCACGACAAAGCCTGCATGCTTTTCGGAAACCTGTGCTCCGCCGACTGTTTTTCCCTTAAGTCCGCTATCTTCAATGAGCTTTCCGGCAAAATAGCCTTCCGGACGTTTAAATGTACTTCCGGCACTGGGATAGTTTAAAGGCTGTTTATCTCGTCTTCTTTTTGCAAAATCAGCCATTTTGTCGGTTATATTCTTCTTTATGCCTTTATTAAGGTTAAACATTGCTCCGACAACTATCATATTTTTTTCTGCTATAACCGAATGCCTGTAAGAAAGCTCAAGCTCGTCCTTTATAAGCCTATGTGTATTTCCTTCGCTGTCTATAACATCGGCATATTCAATAACGTCTTTAATTTCTCCGTCATATGCTCCGGCATTCATAAACACAGCTCCGCCGACCGTTCCCGGTATGCCGGAGGCAAACTCCAATCCTGTAAGCTCTTCATCTGCAGCTGCCGTTGCTAATGCAGAAAGCATAGCTCCTGCCTGTGCATATATTTTTGTGCCGTCGCACTTTATTTTGCTCATTTCATTTCCTATGTTAATGACTATTCCGTCAATGCCGCCGTCTTTAACAAGTATATTTGATCCGTTTCCGGTTATGATATACTGTTTATTATATTTTTTTGCAATATCTATCGCGCTGATTATATTTTCGGTGCTTTCCGCCTTTATGAATACCTCCGCCGGGCCGCCTGTTCTGAAGGATGTATGAAGACTCATCGGCTCATTAAGAAGAACTGTACCGCAAATATTTTTAAGCTCTTCTATATAATTTATTTCAGGTTGTTTTTCGGACAACACTTTCACCTCATTTCAAATTAAGTCTTTCGGCTATACTGCCGTAAGGTGTTTTTTCCATAATCTTCTGTCTGTGGTTAATTGCGGCAGATTCAATTATGACCGCAACATTACGTCCCGGTCTTAACGGGATTGTTTTACAAACTACTTTATTTCCGAGTATCTCTATATATTCCTCTTCAATACCTAATCTGTCATAATTATAATTCTGATCCCATTGTGTAAGTCTGACAACAATATCTATGTTCTGGCTTGTTTTTACCGAACCTGCACCAAAAAGCTCTCTTATATCAAGTATACCTATACCTCTTAACTCTATCAAATATCTTATAAGCTCAGGGCAGCTTCCCGTAAGAACTTTATGTGATATTCTTTTAATTTCTACCGCATCATCGGCAACAAGACGGTGACCACGTTTTACAAGCTCCAATGCCGCTTCACTTTTTCCTATACCGCTTTCGCCAATTATAAGAAGGCCAACGCCATAAACATCAACAAGTACTCCGTGCATTGTTATCTTTTCCGCAAATTCTGTATTGAGCCATCTTATTGCCTCACTGTAAAGCTCGGATGCACCGTAGCTTGTTCCGAAAATAGGCACGTTGTATTTTTCGGCAATGGCAAAGGTTTCGGAAAACGGAAGAAGTGATTTGCAGAAAACCATACAAGGAAAACGATAACTGAACAGCTTATCCAGTATTTCTATTCTTGTTTCCTTTGACTGGTTCTTCATATAAGTATGCTCTATTCGTCCGATAATCTGTATACGGGTATTGTCGAAATGGTCAAAAAAGCCCGTAAGCTGAAGTGCCGGACGGTTTACAAACTTCTGCTTCAGCATTCTTCCTTCTATATCTATATCATGTGTAAGATTTTCAAGTTCAAATTCATCCGTAAATTTCTTAAGAGGTATCTGTGTTTTACTCGACATATATCAACTCTCCTTATCATTATTTTGCATATGGAAAAACGCATACACATTTTCCGCAGCCTTTATTGTCATCTCCGGTATTTCAAGCAGTTCATCAACTTCCGCATTTCTTATTTTTTCTATATCTCCGAAATGCTGCATAAGCATTCTTCTTCTTTTAGGGCCAATTCCTTCTATATCGTCAAGTATAGAATGAACCTGTTTTTCGTTTCTAAGCTTTCTGTGGTACTCTATCGCAAAACGGTGAACCTCGTCCTGTATTCTGGTTATCAACTTAAAGCCTTCGGAATTTGTCGGCAGTTCTATTTCTTCTCCGTTATAGAGAAGTCCTCTTGTTCTGTGTCGGTCATCCTTTACCATTCCGCAAACCGGAATATATATGCCTACATTCTGCATAGCATTCTGTGCCGCAGTTATCTGTGTTTTTCCGCCGTCAACAAATATCATATCAGGCAGTCTTGCAAAGCTGCTTCCGAGCTTTTCTTCCTTCATTGAGTGCATAAGTCTTCTTGTTATTACCTCCTCCATTGAGGCAAAGTCGTTTGCGCCGATAACCGTTTTTATTTTAAACTTTCTGTAATCGCTGTTTTTGGCTCTTCCGTTTTCAAAAACAACCATTGAGCCTACCGATTCAAAGCCCTGTGTATTGGAAATATCGTAGGATTCTATTCTGTACGGTATTCTTTCTATACCGAGAGCATTTTTAATTTCTTCGAGAGCACCTATTGTTTCACGCTGTTCTTTTTTTATTCTTTCGCCGATTCTTTCAAAGGTTATTGCCGCATTCTGTGCCGCAAGCTGAACCATTTTGTGCTTTTCGCCCTTCTGAGGAACGGTTATTATAACCTTTGAGCCTCGCATATTTTCCAAAAGCTCCTCGATAACCGGCTCTTCCTCTTCAAGCAGAGGTTCCTCCAATATAAGCTCCTTCGGAATATACGCCGTTCCGCTGTAAAACTGCTTTACAAACTCCGTCATTATTCCGCTTCGGTCTATATAATCCGGCGCATTGATAAGGAAATGCTCTCGTCCAGAAAGCTTTCCGCCTCGTATAAAAAACACCTGCACAAGTGCCTCGTCCATGGCTCTGGAAAAAGCAATTACATCGCTGTCGCCTATGCCGGTATTGCTTATTCTCTGCTTTTCCATTATCTTTTTGATGCCGTTTATTTTATCTCTTGTGGCGGCCGCCTTTTCAAAATCCAGCTCATCCGAGGCGGCATACATTATTCCTTCAAGATATTTTATTATATAGTCATATTTTCCTTCAAGCACCGCTATTGCCTCGTCAACAACCTTGCGGTATTCCTCTGCCGAAACAAGACTGTCGCAGGGTGCAAGGCACTGGCCGATATGGTGGTTAAGGCAAGGTCTTTCCCTTCCTATTTCCTTCGGAAGGCTTTTCCGGCATTTTCTTATTGGAAAAAGCTTGTGGATTATATCAACGGTTTCTCTTGCCGCCGTAACATCGGTAATAGGCCCGAAATATCTGTTTTTATCCTTAACATATTTACGGGTTATAAATATTCTCGGATATTCTTCGGCTATCGTCACCTTTATATAAGGATATGTCTTGTCGTCCTTGAGCATTACGTTGTACTTCGGACGGTGCTCCTTTATAAGGTTGCACTCAAGCAGAAGTGCCTCCATTTCCGATGCGGTAACAATATACTCAAAATACGCAATATGCGACACCATTGCCGCTACCTTAGGCGATTTGTTTTTGCTGTTTTGGAAATACTGGCGTACTCTGTTTTTGAGATTTATTGCTTTTCCTACATATATAATTTCGTCTGTATCGGAGTGCATTATATACACACCAGGTTTATCCGGAAGTTTTTTCAGTTCTTCACTAAAATCAAACATATGTCCACCTTAATTTGTGTGTTGAATTTATTTATACATCTTTTGATTATACCATAAATACACTTATAATGAACACCTTTAGGAGTTACTTTTTTAATGAGCAAAAAATCCATATTACAAGGTGCGGCAATACTGACAGCCGCAAATCTTATAACTCGTTTAATGGGATTTTTCAACAGAGTATACATGGTTGACGCAATCGGTGTTGAAGGTATGGGACTGTATCAGCTTGTCATGCCCATATATCTGCTTAGCTGGAGCATAACAAGCTCCGGTTTTTCTACAGCCGTTTCAAGAATAACAGCGGCAGAAAATGCAAAGCACTATGTCAACCGAATAAACAAAACCGTCTGCACCTCTGTTGTAATTTGTATTTTCATAAGCCTTATCGTATCGGCGGCAATGTTTTTCGGAGCAGACATAATAGCGGCAGACATAATGAAGGAACCAAGAACAGTCATATCAATACAAATACTTGCCTTCGCCGTTCCGTTCATGGCTGTCGGTTCATGTATGCGTGGATATTTCTACGGTCTGCAAAAGCATATATATCCGGCAATTTCGCAGGTATTTGAGCAGGCTGTTCGTATCTCCTGCATAACAGTACTTGCTCCGATGTTCATAAACAAAGGCCTGGAATACGCCTGTGCCGCCGCAGTTATCGGTGTGCTCACCGGAGAGGCTCTCTCCTTTGCACTTACGGCAGTCTGCTATAAGCTGACATCAAAGTACAGCACAATAAGAAAAGGCGACAGCATAACCTTCGGAAAAGCCGCACTTATGATAATATCCATGGCTCTTCCGCTTTCCGGCTCAAGAATAACCGCATCTGCACTATCTGCCGCAGAAAACATACTTATACCTCAAAAGCTTGTGCTTTTCGGTATGTCCTCAACCGAGGCAATGGAGGCCTTCGGAAATCTGACAGGTATGGCACTTCCGCTTATACAGCTTCCATCGTCATTTCTTGTTGCCGTATCTGCCGCATTGATTCCCGAGATAAGTGCCGGACAGGCGGCAGGACATAACCGTCATACCGCATATGTAACATCGCAGAGCCTTAAGCTGACCATAGCGGCGGCAATAGGCTTTACTGCCGTATTCATGCTTTTTCCTGAAAAAATATGTATGCTTGTTTACGGAAACAATGAACTTGGTAAGCTGCTTATACGGCTTGCGATAATGTGTCCGTTTATGTATGTACATATAACTCTTGCCGGAATATTAAACGGTCTTGGCTGTCACAGCTTTATATTTGTTTCAAACATAATAGCGTCAGTAATAAATCTGATATTCATATATTTTGTTATGCCGATATATGGCATAGACGCCTTTATAATCGGAATGACCGTCGGTATGCTTATAACAACTGTTATGGGAATACATGAAATCAAAAAGCAGATACCTTCATTGGTATTTTATCCAAAGGACATTTTTATTCCGCTCTCCTGTGCGGTTCTTTCCTTCCCGGTAATAAGATTTATATACAGCTGTTTTGATGATTTAAGCATAATTCCGTTCATATGTCTTTTCTGTATAATGTATACCGTTCTGCTTATTTTTTCGGGAATAATCAGTATAACCGAGCTGAAAGAACTTATATATAAGAAAAAATGAGCCAAATGACTCATTTTTTCTTTATTTCATATCATATTTCTTTTTTAATTCTTCAAGCTTTATCTTGTAGCTGTCGTTAATAAGCACTGTCGGACTTTTACCTACTCCGAGTGTACTGTTCCACTGCGGTGCGTCTTTTTTCAATTCATCTTTTATTTCTGTCTGCCAGTCGTGCATAAGCTTGTCAAATTCCTGCTGATATTCAATACACCAACCCATAGGTTATTCCTCCGATCAAATTTCGCTTAATATTTCCTTCTTCTTTTCTGCATATTCCTCGGCTGTAATAAGACCTTTATCGTACATATTTTTAAGTTTAGTAAGTCTTATCTCCTGAGATGAGCTGTCCGTATAATCATTGTCATCATCAATAATTATTTCCGAGCTTGTTATACCCTTTTTGCCAAAGGTATTTATTCCGTTTGTAACCGTTATAGCAACGGCAATAGCCGTCCAGAATATTCCAAAAGCACCGAACTGCGGAATTACAAGAAACAAGCCTATAAGACAAAATACAATTCCAACCGCAAAACCCATTGCCGACTGCGTTTTGCCCGGTTTAACACGGATATTTTTGCTCATATGCAGACCTCCTTATTTTCTCTTAGAATTTATTATACCAAGGATTATTCCGATAATAAACATAATTACGGAAACAACAAGATACACATACGTTTTATTCACAATAAAGGACATAAGAAATCCTATTCCGGTATACACCGCAAGATTGCTGAAAAGCTTCATTAGCTTACTCTCCTTAAAGTTTTTTGAAAAAATATTGATTTTCCTTTTTCGAATAATGCGTTTCTATTCCGAACAGCTCGCCAAGCACACCTTTTTCATATATTTCCTTAGGCGTACCCATGCTGATAAGCCTTCCGTCCTTCATAGCCATTATTCTGTCGGAATAGGTCATTGCCAGATTAAGATCATGTATAACCATTATAACAGTTTTTCCGCTCTTCTGCATCCTTTTAATTAAATTCATAAGCTCAAGCTGATAATTTATGTCCAAAAAGGTGACCGGCTCGTCCATATAAACAATTTTTGTATTCTGTGCAATGAGCATAGCTATATATGCTTTCTGCTGTTGGCCGCCCGAAAGCTCCGAAAGACTTTCGTCCGCAAACTCCGAAACTCCGGCAGTCTGCATAGCCTCTTCAACTATCTGTCTGTCTTCATCGGTATATCTTCTCGGATAGCCGAGATAAGGAAATCTTCCGTGGTAAACCAACGCTCTTACGGTGAGCACTCCCGGACTTTTCTGCTGTGAAAGCACCGATATAAGCTTTGCACGCTTTTTTCCTTCCATACTGTGGACATCTTCACCGTCAACGGTGACATTTCCGCTAATTGGCTTCATTAATCCAGAAGCTATTTCCAACAATGTTGATTTTCCACAGCCATTTGCTCCGACTATCGAAATTATCTCTCCTGTTTTTATTTCCG
Source organism: Anaerotignum sp. MSJ-24 (assembly GCF_018918145.1). Lineage (GTDB taxonomy): Bacteria > Bacillota > Clostridia > Lachnospirales > Anaerotignaceae > Metalachnospira. The sequence continues at coordinate 83,373 of NZ_JAHLPX010000003.1, read as the reverse complement.
CATTTATATCAAACAAAACCTGCTTTCTGCCATAACCGCCACATAGGTTTTCAAGCCTTATCACCATGTTTACCTCCTTTCTTTTTCATTATAAGATATATAAAAAAGGGCACACCTATATATGAAATAACTATTCCAAGCTGTATTTCATAGGGTGCAAACAGCACTCTTGAAAGCAAATCGCAAAATGTAACAAATGCTCCTCCCAAAAACGCTGATGCAGTAATAAGTCTTCTGCTTCCGCTTTTTACAAAAAAACGGACAATATGCGGAACAATAAGCCCAACAAAGCTCAACAGACCGGAAAAGCTGACTGCCGCTCCGGCAAGCATTGCCGCAGTAATCAGCATAATAAAACGTATCAGCTTTACATTCATACCAAGGCTTTTGGCTGTTTTATCACCGAGAGCAAGTATATCCAGCTCATTGCTGAAAATAATAGCCAATGCAATTCCTACCAATATATAAATCCATGCCGGAGTCAGCTTTCCGAAGGTTATTCCGGCAACACTTCCGACCTTAAAGCTGTTGGACGCCGTAAGTGCATCAGGAAAAAATGTTGTTATTGTATTTATTCCGGCATTGAGAAGATTTCCGACAGCAATACCCGCAAGCACAAGTGTTATTTTAGACGCTCCGTTTTTTCTCGCTATTATGTATACTGCTCCGACCGTCAACATTGCTCCGATAAATGCTGCCGTCGGTATAAGCGAAAATTTGTTGGGAAACAACGCCATGGCAAGCACCGCAAAAAATCCTGCTCCCGAATTGATTCCGATTATGCTCGGTGCCGCAAGTGGATTTTCCAATATAGATTGTATTTCAACACCGGAAACAGCCAATGCCGCTCCGGCAAGCACCGATGCTACTACTCTCGGAAGTCTAACTGCATATATTATTCTGCTGTTTGTGGAGTCATCATTATCGATCAATGCTTTGAAAAAATCTGAAACCGGTATCCTTGTTGCACCAAGGCATACACCGAGCAAAATCGACATTATCAAAGCGACAATGCAAATCGTAATAAATATAAGCTCTTTTTTATTCTTCTCCGTAGAGATAGTCTGCGAGTATTTCATAGCTTTCACCCCATCTCGCATTGGGTTTGTAATGGAAAAGTGCCTTATCCAATACTATATATCTTCCGTTCTTAACCGCTGAAAGCTCATTCCACGCCGGATTTGACTCCACCTCTGTTTTAAGATATTCAATAGCCGCCTCTTCCGACGAGCCCATTGTTGTTACAAAAATAAAATCCGGATCCTGTTTTATTATTTCTTCCATGCTTAAGTCCTCAAGCAAAGACGGCTGTAAATCCGCAATATTGGTTGCTCCGAGATCGGCAAGCATTTTTCCTGTCATGCTTGTACTGTCCTTTGCCTTTGCTCCTGTCGAAAAGGCTCTTATATAAAGCACCTTGGGTGATTCTTTTCCCTTTGTGGACTCTATAACTTCATTTATTTTATTCTGCACCTCAATGCCGTTCTTTTCATAAAGGTCTTCTCTTCCTGTTATGGTTGTAAGAATGTTAAGCATATCGAGGTAATCCTCAAATGTATTTACACTGAAATACGCTGTGTTTATTCCGGCTGAATTAAGTGTATCGTAAAGCTCAACATGTTCCTTTGTATTGGCCGAAAGAATTACAAAATCGGGATTCATTGAAATTATTGTTTCCGCCGATGGACTGTTAAGTGTTCCAACGCTCGATATACCGTCTGGTATATCAGTTCTGTTTTCATCATAAGCGTCGTCCGTAACTCCGGCAAGCTCACCGCCGGCAAGAAGCCATGTTTCCGCAAAGCTTCCCATACAGGCAATGGTTGTCTTCGGATTGTTCACCGTTACACTGTGTCCCAGTGCATCAGTAAAAGTAACATCTCCGGTCTCACTTGCAGTTTTCGTTGTTTCTTCCACAACCTGTTCATTATTTTTGCTGTTATCTGCCGAACAGCCGGAAAGCATTGATACGGCTAACACTCCGGCGGCAAGCATATATAAATATTTCTTCATAACTTTTCCTTTCTTAATTAAAAAATTATTCGCTTTTAAAGCAGTTTCGCTATTTATTTTAACTTAAAAAAGGTTATATAGCTATAATATATATTTTGTTGTATATATATAATTATAATTAATTATTATAATAAGTATTAATATACATATATTGTTATAAAAATTCACCTAATTTATTGATTTAAAAAAACAGTTATAGTATACTAAATTTTATGTAATTTTACATAACAACTTTATATAATAAATGCAAGAAAGGAGCACTGCAAAATGAGCTTTGTAAATGAACAGAATATTCCCTCACCCGAAGAAGTGAAGGACATCGTCCCCTTCCCCAGACATCTTGCGGGAGTATGGACAAAGCGTGATGCTGAGCTTAAAGAAATTCTCGCAGGAAAAAGCGACAAATTTATCGTAATTGTCGGTCCCTGCTCAGCAAGTGATGAAGACGCAGTATGCGATTACATCTCAAGACTCGCAAAAATAAACGAGGATGTTAAGGAAAAACTTTTTATCATTCCTCGTATATATACAAACAAACCCAGAACAACAGGCGACGGCTATAAAGGCATGCTTCATCAGCCCGATCCCGAAAAGGCTACAAACATATACGAAGGCGTACTTGCCTTAAGAAAAATGCACATTCGTGCCGTTTCCGAATCACATCTTACTTCTGCCGATGAAATGCTTTATCCCGAAAACCTTGTTTATATCAGCGATGTTCTCGGATATATCGCAGTAGGCGCTCGTTCGGTTGAAAACCAGCAGCACAGACTTGTTGCCAGCGGCATCGACCAGCCCGTAGGCATGAAAAATCCTACAAGCGGCGACTTCTCCGTAATGCTCAACTCAATCCATGCGGCTCACCATGAGCATGTATTCCTCTATCGTGACCATGAGGTTTCAACAAGCGGAAATCCTTATGCCCATGCAATCGTCAGAGGTTCCGTTGACAAATATGGAAAGGCATATGCAAACTATCATTATGAGGACTTAATCACACTTGCCGAAGAATACTATGACAGAAAGCTTGTAAATCCGGCTATAATCTGTGATACAAACCATTCAAATTCAGGCAAGAAGTTCTATGAACAGCCTCGTATTGTTGCTGAAATTCTTCATAACAGAACACAGAACAACGACATCAAGAACCTTGTAAAAGGTGTAATGATCGAAAGCTTTATCGAAGAAGGCAACTGCAAGCCCGAAAACCACATCTACGGAAAATCAATAACAGATGCATGTCTTGGCTGGAACGACACAGAAAAACTTATCCATTACATTGCCGAGCATTGCTGATAAAAATGCTTACACTACGGACAAACTAATCGGTTTGTCCGTATTTTTTGCGTAAAAAAGCACCCTACCGTAATACAGCAGAGTGCATAAAATTCACTTTTTTGTAGCTTTAAGTGCCTTTGCGAAGAAATCCTCATCGCCGAAGTTTCCCGATTTAAGCACAATTCTTATATCCCGTCTTTCAACGGGCGTCATAACGGGAACACCCGGAGAAACCGATTCACCTATCAGATAAGCATTAAAGCCCAATTTTTGTGTGACAGCACCGGAGGTTTCACCGCCGGCAACTATTATTCTTGTATAGCCGTTTCTGACCGCAAGGTTTGCAAGGTCTGCCATATTCTGTTCAAGGCAAGCCGATATTTTATCCGCTCCATGCCGCTGATTATATTTTACGTCCTCCGGATTTTCGGAGCTATATACAAGAACAGGACTTTCGGCATTACCTATAACATAATTCCATACGTCAGAAAGCCTTTGTTTTTCGTAAAGCATTCTGATGGGATTTATTTTAAATGTCTTTCCGCCGTCATTTATAAATTTTTCTATCTGTCCGAGCGTCGCCTTTGAACAGCTTCCGGCAATAATAAGAGCCTGTCCTTGTGTACCTTCGTATTCATCAACGGTGTTTTCATCAGCCGCAGATTTTTTTGCGAGCTCCTCTATTATTCCCGAACCACCGGTCAACAGCTTAAGGTTTCCGAAAAGCTCGACTATTCTTTCCGCATCAAAATCCTCAACATAATCCGGAATAATATAATACTTTCCTTTCCGTTCTTCAAAGGCGTTCAGTCTGTTCCAGACCTCTTCATCCTCTTCCTCCATTTCCTCAATATCCACATTTATACAGGGATATTGGCTCTGAGGCTTCATAAGCTCTGAAATTTCGCTTTCCCACATAGGATTTACCGGGTGATTTCTCATACTTGTTTCAGCAAGAGGAACTCCGTCCACATAAAGTATTCCTCTTTCGACCGTTCTTTTATTTACGGGAAGTGCCGGACAAAGTATAGTTTTCGTTTCACCGACGGCGTCCATAAGTGCATCTGCGATTGGCCCGATATTTCCCTCCGGTGTTGAATCAAAAGTCGAACAATATTTATAATAAAACTGCTTTGTATTTATGCTCTTAAGATATTCATATGCCTTAAGAGCCTCCTCAACAGCTATATTTTTATCTATACTTCGTATTTTAGTCGCAATAACAACAGCCTGTGTATCTTCATCAGGCACAACACCCTCTTCGGGAATCCCATTGTATAAAACGGTCTTTAAACCGCCTTTTTTGAAAAACGATGCGGCATCGGAAGCACCCGTAAAATCATCTGCAATACAACCCCAAAGTATGCTGTTCATACTTCATGCACTCCCCTCTGAATAATCAACAGCCCATAAGCGTAGGATCAATATCTCCCTTAGGCGGCACAATACACAATAACTCAAGCTTTTCGGTTTCGGAAGAATTATAAAATCTATGCGGAACCTTATTGGGAACATATATCCATGAGCCATGCTCTATGGGATATTCAACTCCGTCAATAACAAAAAAGCCTTCACCGCTTAACATAACACACCAATGTGGCCAGTTATGCTGGTGCTGATCCTTTTCACCTGCACCCGGTTCAAGAGTCCAGCATCTCATAACAAATTCGTCACTGAAATGCTTTGGGCCAAAAACTATTTTCTTTGTAGCATGCTTAATAAAGTTTCCCTTTGCATCGGGCAAATCCTGAATTTTGCCGACATATTTGTTTTCTTCCATGATGTTCTCCCCCTTAAGTTTTCAGATACCATTATTTTAACTCATATAAGCATATATATCAAACAGATTTTATATCTATCTGCATTTAGCTAAATTTTCTACTTTTCTTTTGGATTAAAGAACACTGCCGCAAGCCATGAAAACGCAACTGCACCCGATATTCCTCCGGCGGCGGCCTTTAATCCGCCGGTAAATATTCCAAGAAATCCGCTTGAATCAACCTCTTCTATAACACCCTTCGCAAGATTATATCCAAAGCCGGTAAGCGGAACTGTTGCTCCGGCTCCGGCATAATCCACAAGCGGCTTATAAAGCCCCAATGCTCCAAGAACACAGCCTATACAGACATACATAACCAATATTCTTCCTGGCTGGAGTTTTGTTTTATCAATCAAAATCTGTCCTATAACGCATATAATTCCGCCAACCCAGAACGCCTTAAATATGTCCATTACAACACCTGCTTTCTATAACAACTCCGTGTGCTATTCCCGGTATGCTTTCACCCTGCTGACTGCTTGTCGGACTCATAAGTGCTCCGGTCGGCATAAAAAGCATTTTTTTAATTTTGCCTTCCGCAAGAAGCTTATAAAACTTTGCGGTAAACACCAAAGCCGAGCATGCACAGCCGCTTCCTCCGCTATGAGTATCCTGGCTGTCCTTATCGAATATTTCTATTCCGCAATCAGTATATCTGCTGTCCAATGCCCAGCCTTCTGATGCAAGCAGTTCAGTAACAAGTGTTTTTCCCGTATAACCGAGATCACCTGTTGCTATAACGTCAAAATACTCCGGCTCTCTTTTTGTTTCCTTAAAATACGCTGTCATCAGCTCTGCCGCCGCAGGTGCCATTGCCGCACCCATATTATTGGGATCTTTTATATTCATATCAACTATATCACCTGTCAATACCTCGGTTATGAACGGCATACCGTCATTTCCGTTTTTCGTCAGCACAACCGCACCGTCACCGGTTGTTGTCCATGTTGATGTAGGCGGTCTTTGCGAGCCCATTCCGAGAGGTGCTCTGAACTGCTTTTCGGCGGCACAGAAATGGCTTGATGCTCCTACGAGAACATTTTCCGCAAAGCCGCCGTCGATGAGCATTGCTCCCAGTCCCATCGCCTCTCCCATTGTCGAACAGGCTCCGTAAACACCGACAAACGGTATATTTATCTCCTTTATGCCGAATACCGATGCTGTAATCTGGTTAAGCAAATCTCCCGTTATACAATAATCAATATCACTTGCCGTCATTGACGCTTTTTTAATAGCAAGCTGCATATTTTCGGCAACAATTCGGCTTTCTGCCTTTTCCCATGTACTTTCTCCGAATTTGTCATCGCCGAGCGTTATGTCAAAAAACTCTCCCAACGGTCCTTCGCTTTCCTTCTTTCCGGCTGTCGATGCCGCAGAGGCTATATAAACAGGATTGTCGAGCTTAACCGTATGTCTTCCAAGTCTTTTTCTTATCAAATCACATCACCAGCTTCGCTAAATAGTATATTATTCCTACAAATATTGATGTCACCGTACCGTACACAATTACAGGCCCGGCAACCTGAAACATTTTCGCTCCGAGTCCGAATACCCAGCCTTCTTTTTTGAACTCAATAGCCGGAGATGCCACAGAATTGGCAAAGCCGGTTATCGGCACTATCGTACCGGCTCCACAGAATTTTCCTATCTTTCCGAACAGACCGAGACCGGTCAAAAGCACTGATGCAGCAATCAATATAAGCGAAACCGCAAGCCCTGTATCGTCCTGGCTCAAACCTTGTCCGGTAAAATAATTTCTTAGCATTTGTCCTATTGAGCATATAATGCCGCCGGAAACAAATGCCTTAACACAATCCATAATTATAGGACTGTCCGGTGATGCCTTCTGAACCATATGGCTATATTCCATTTGTTTTTTTATTTTTTCGGATTGATTCAATATAAAATCTCCTTTCAACAAATCATTTGTATCAATAAAATCCGTTTACAGTAAAATAAAGATATGAACCTATTGATTTTCCCAATGCAATAGCTGTAATAATAACCGTAAGTCCTTTTGTCAGTCTTGCCCTTCGCATAAATATAGGAAAAACATTTATCACCTCTGCTATCGAAACAGCAAGCTCACCTACAAATACGCCTACACAAAGAAAAAATACAGCAGTCACAAAACCGCCGACAGGCAAAGGAATTGCCGAATACATTTCAAGTGTTCCGAAAATACCTCCGACCGATATGGCACTTTCATATATCCGCAAATGCTCCTGTGTTTCTGTTTTTTCTGCCATTCTCGGAACTATGCCTATTGTTGTTATCAGTGCAAATACTCCGGCAGATATTGTAACTCCTCCGCCTATTCCGAACAGTATAAGAAAAATATATTTAAGTAAATTCATTCTGTTTCTCCTTATTCAGATTATCAATAACGCTGTCTGTTGTTTCTTTCTCATAGGTTGACATCTGAACTTCAATGGGCGTAGGATCATCGGACAGCTTTCTGCCCATAAAATGATTGTAGAATACTATAATTCCGACTGCCAGACCTATACTATACGGAATAAAAATAACATAAGGAATATCAGTCCATACTCCGAAAACAAGATGATACATGGTTGAAAACACATCTGTTATCTGTGCATCAGAGTGAAAGCTCATTATGGCGACCATTGAGCCTCCGAAAAGCGTAACCGTAACAAACGCAGTTTTAATCCAATTCCAGACCGTATTCGGCTTTTTAGCCTTAGGAGCATATTCCACAAGAGTATCCATTTCTCCGATATTGTTTATTGTGGCATTCGGAAGCTTATCTCCTATCGCCCGTATAATATCAATAGAGGATATAATATAGCTTCTTTTTTTATCCTCCGGTATATTAAAAACAATGGTGTTTCCTATATCAAGATTTTTTCCGTCCTGGCAATAAATATCAGCGGCGTCCTTCAACAAAACAGCTTTTTTGCCTATTACGCTTATTTTTTTCTTAGGCTTTATAAAAATATCCAAAATATCACCTCCGTTTTAGAAGTATGTGCATTTTGTACCATAATATACGCAAAAAAGCTTCAGGCACAATCAATGTACCCAAAGCTTTTTTATCAAACATTATTCTGTTTTTATGCCATTACGCTTTCACGCAGTATCTCTTCATAATCCATTGGAGACATCGGTCTTGCAAAATAATAACCTTGAACATATTCACATGAAATGCTTTCCAAAAAATCCTTCTGCTCTTCCGTTTCCACGCCTTCAACTATAACCGGCAAGTCAAGCAGTTTTGCCATTTTGACAACCGAAACAAGTATTTTCTCGCTTCTTCCGTTGCTTTTGCCTGTCGGAAGAAATTTCATATCTACTTTAAGATAATCAACTGGTATATCCTTAAGCGTATTGAGCGAAGAATATCCGCTTCCGAAATCGTCCATCATAACAACAAAGCCTTTTTTCTGGAGTGCCATAACTATTTTTATCATGGTATCCGGATTATCCATATATGCACTTTCGGTAAGCTCAAGATTAAGAATAGAATTAGGAAGATTATATTTTTTCGTAAGCAATGATATTATTTCAACAAGTCTTGTATTATACATATTTACTCTTGATATATTTACCGAAACAGGATCCGGATTAAGTCCGAGATCTATACATTTTCTCAACAGAATACATGTATGTTCCCAAACATAATAATCAAGCTGTGCAATAAATCCGTTTTGTTCAAATATCGGGATAAATTCTCCCGGAGATATAAAGCCCTTTCTCGGATGATTCCATCTGACAAGTGCCTCTGCTCCGCAAAATGCTTTTTTCTTAAGGCTGTATTTCGGCTGAAAATAAACAACGAACTGTTCATTTTCCAAAGCCTCCTGCATATCGTTGATAAGCTCCTGTTTATTAAAAAGCTCTTCTGCCATTCCGTTATCATAAAATGCAGTATAGGTCATATACTTGTCCTTACATTTTTTTGCCGCCATGGCCGAACGTGAATACATTGTTTCTACAGAAGTATTTCTTGTATCTATAATATATATTCCGAAAGACGGTTCTATATAGTACGAAGGATTATAATTAATCAATGCCTCCGTAAAATCTTTGATGGCTTTTTCCACAACATCTTCAAAATAAGGAACAACAACGCAAAATACATCTGATTCTATTCTGCCATATGTGCAAAACGGAAATCTCTTTTCAGCTTGTTTTACGTTTCTGCCCATAAATTTTATGAGCTTATCGCCTTCTTCTTCTCCGAAATATGAATTAACAAGTCTGAATCTGTCTATATCACAATGTATAAAAGCAAAAAGCGTGTCCTCATGCTCGTCTATCAGCTTTCTTGTACATTCAAAAAATTTATTTCTGTTATACAAACCCGTAAGCTGATCGTGATCAGCGACATATTTAATTCTTTCCAATGCATTTATTTCACTTCTGCCGATTATGTTTTTAAGCCTGAGTTTAATGCTCATGTACGGTAAGGAAGCAAGCAACCGAAAACAAGAGATAGACCGCCAGCACTACACTATTCCGAACCAAAGACCAAAAGATAAGCATTGTGGGAAAATCTAAACTTTTGGATTTTCCTACAATGCCGACTACGGCGGAATCCTTCCCACTCCTTATATCTTTATTTCCGTATACATTGAATTTGTATTTAGTAAATGCTATAATGTCCCTATTCAAATTATAAATGTGTTGAATTAGTTACATGTACATATTTTTTGTGCCGCATAAATACCCTGTTGAGGTTGTCGTTCTTTGTCCAGATGTGGAAACAATAAAAGGAAGGGAACGATACAGGGAGAAAACAGGCTATTCCGGCTTTACGGTTGAAACCTTATACGATACATTTATGCAGACAACACCACGGATCGGCTTTTGGCTGGACAATTCCAACCAAACACCACAGCAGACAGCAGAAACCATTCTGAACGCCAGAAAGTCGGTATGATTGTTACATATAAGGGGAAGAAAAATTTCTTTTAGGTACTTTCTTTCCTAAAACTAATGTGATATAATAGCATCATTCCAAAAAAGGAGTAAAAAATATGCGGCAAGGTATTCTTAAATAAAACTATAATCAAATAGTGGGAACAAAGGATTATGATAGTCCCTTTTGTGGGGGCTTGGTTTTTTGTACCCAATTTAAGAATACTTTTGCCTTATCAATTTTGACATATCCGAAAAACAGCAATCACAAACAGGTGTATGCTGTATATGTGTATGTCCGCAAATTATAATCCCCAGTGGTAAAAGTATTTTACTGCTGGGGATTTTTATGCCCTTTTGGGGCTGTAAAAGGAGGACAATCACATGAAAATAATCAATATTGGAATTCTCGCCCATGTAGACGCAGGAAAAACAACATTGACGGAAAGCCTGCTGTACACCAGTGGAGCGATTGCGGAACAAGGAAACGTGGATAAAGGAACTACAAGAACAGACACTATGATTTTGGAACGGCAGCGCGGAATTACCATTCAGACAGCGGTTACTTCTTTTTGCTGGAATGATTATAAAATCAATATCGTGGACACTCCCGGTCATATGGATTTTTTAACCGAAGCATACCGCTCTTTATCTGTCCTTGACGGAGCTGTTTTAGTCATTTCGGCAAAAGACGGCGTACAGGCACAAACCCGTATATTATTCCATGCGCTTCAGAAAATGGACATTCCGACAATTATCTTTATAAATAAGATAGACCAAAATGGGATCGACCTGCGGCGTGTTTACCAAAGCATTAAAGATAAACTTACCAGTGATATGATTGTCATGCAGGAGGTTTCCCTGTCGCCAAAGATAACCATGACCGATATTTCTGATTTGGACAAATGGGATATGATTATTTCCGGAAGCGATGAACTATTAGAACGATATGTTGCAGAGGATTCTTTGGATATACAGGAATTACAATATGAAAAGTGCAAAAGAACCAGATGCTGCTCTTTGTTTCCTGTTTATCATGGGAGTGCAAAAGACAATTTAGGAACAGAAAAACTGATTGAAGCGATTACAGAAACTTTCATTACAGAAACAGACGATATTCAGTCTGAATTATGTGGATATGTTTTTAAGGTTGAGTATACAGAGCGGAAAAAACGGCTTTCTTATTTACGCCTGTATCATGGGACGCTCCATTTACGGGATACCCTGCTGCTGTCAAAAAAGGAAAAAATAAAGATTACAGAAATGTGTATTCCGTCAAATGGTGAAATCGTCCCGGTTGACCATGCCTGTCCGGGAGAAATTGTTATTTTAGCTGATGATACTTTGAAACTGAACGACATTCTGGGAAATGAAAAACTCCTGCCTCACAAAACACGGATTGATAATCCCATGCCATTACTTCGGACAACGGTAGAGCCGCAAAAGCCGGAGCAAAGGGAAGCCCTGTTAAATGCCCTCACAGAGATTGCTGATACAGACCCTCTTTTGCATTTTGACATTGATACTGTTACACATGAGATTATATTATCTTTTTTGGGAAAAGTACAGTTAGAAGTTATTTGTTCGCTATTAGAAGAAAAATATCATGTGGGCGTGGCTATGAAAGAGCCTTCGGTTATTTATCTGGAAAGACCGCAAAAAAAAGCGAGCTACACGATTCATATTGAAGTGCCGCCGAATCCGTTTTGGGCATCTATTGGTTTGACTGTAACACCGCTTCCTGTTGGAAGCGGAACACAATATAAAAGCGAGGTATCTCTCGGCTATTTAAACCAAAGTTTTCAAAATGCCGTCATGGAGGGTGTGCGTTATGGAATGGAGCAGGGCTTATATGGCTGGGGAGTGACAGACTGCCAAATTTGTTTTGATTATGGAGTTTATTACAGCCCGGTCAGCACCCCCGCTGATTTTCGTTTTCTTGCGCCTGTCGTGTTGGAGCAGGCATTGAAAAAAGCAGGAACACAACTGTTGGAACCATACCTTTCCTTTACCCTTTTTGCACCGCAGGAATATCTTTCACGGGCTTATAATGACGCACCAAAGTATTGCGCAATCATTGAATCAACCAGACTTGAAAAAGATGAAGTTATTTTTAAGGGGGAAATCCCTGCCCGTTGTATTGGTGAATATAGAAATGATTTGAATTTTTATACAAATGGAAGAAGTGTCTGCATTACAGAATTAAAAGGGTATCAGGAAACTTCCGGCGAGCCTGTGTTTCAGCCACGCCGCCCGAACAGCCGTTTAGACAAGATCCGGCATATGTTTCAGAAGATAATGTAACATCTTGCGCAATGCAAACGTTCATTGCTGGCTATTGCGAAATATCATTGATAAAATCAGCATCAGAGAGGAGGAACCATTTTGAACCAGAAACAGACGGATATTACAACAGGAAAGCAAATACGTCATCTGCGAACACAATCGGGAATGACACAGGAAGAACTGGCTGGGAAATTGAATGTTACCCGGCAGGCGCTATCGAATTGGGAGAGAGATGTTAATGAACCCGATTTAAATACGTTGAAAAAAATTTGTTTTCTTTTTGGAGTCCACATGGACGATTTTGCGAAGGAGGTAATAACAAAAATGGAAACATGTGAAAAAAAGAGAAACGACAATTTAATAAGTATGATATGGCAATTGGACTTTTTTATGGTGTCGGGATATTTCTTGGCATTGGTATTTTCTTTGTTGGCGGTTTTATGACAATGTCGGGTGCAGGGTGGGGAGCATCACTATTTGGCGGTGGCTGTTTTTCTCTTGTATTTGGCTTGATATGCCATGCAGTTATTACATTGAGAAGAAATGACAAATGATGACATATCCTGCTTTCTAGTCTTTTCGGTCATATCGCGTAAAAAAGCCGCTGCTTTTGGCTTTCCAATAGCGGCGGCAAAGGGAAATATCCTTTGAATACCTTACAGAAGAAAAGTTTTGCAGCATTATAAAAATAAAAGCCTATACCATTTTGGAAAGAAAAGATACATAATAGTCAAGACGGCAACAATCAGAAGTTATGGAGGGTAACAATGGAATATAGTAAGGAAGATTTAATGGAAGCAAAAAGGCAAATTTTGGGAGTGGGAGAGAACATGGGAACAGAGGAAAGCAAAAAGATCTGGGAGAAAAACGCACAATTTTGGGATGATGCAATGGGTGACGAATCCAATGAATTTCACAGAGAGGTAGTACGTCCCAAAGTAACGGAACTTCTCTCTCCTGATCCTTCGGATTACATTTTGGATATTGCGTGCGGCAATGGAAATTATTCTTCGTATCTTGCACAGAGAGGCGCTTCGGTCGTCGCTTTTGATTACAGCAAAAAAATGATAGAATTGGCTAAAAGACGGCGATCACAATATGCAAAACAAATTGAGTTTTGCGTAGCGGATGCGACCAATAGAGAAAGCTTATTAGGATTAAAAAGAAATCGAGCCTTTACGAAAGCAGTTTCTAATATGGCAATTATGGATATTACGGATATTGAACCGCTTTTTATGGCTGTTTATGAACTATTGGAGGAAAACGGGATTTTTGTCTTTGCAACGCAGCACCCTTGTTTTATCACATTGACTGAAAAATATATGACACCGCACAGTTACTATGATATAGCGATCGAAGGGCAGCCGGAGGAGCAGATTTATTATCATCGTTCCATACAAGATATTTTTAACCTTTGTTTCAGAGCTGGATTTGTCATTGATGGATTTTATGAAGAATGTTTCAAAAACAATAAAGAAATTCCTATGGTAATGATAGTAAGGCTTAAAAAGGTAAAACGTGATAGCTTAAAATAAATTCAAGTTTGCCGGATAAATAGCAAACCCGGCCGAGCCAGTCAACGGTCAAGATGAACGGGCTTCGCCCGCCGTTGACAGCCCCGCCCGGTTTTGCAGTTAGGCAGTCAAGGAGCGACAGCCTAAAGTGCTGCCGCCCCTTACTATCATAAAAAGCAACTACTAACCAGCCACAGCCCTTTTGGGAGGAAAGGGGGATTTTCCATGACCTGTACAGAAGAATATCGGGAACATATCGAGTACACTTTCCATGCCTTTTGCAAAGTCGTTATCCGAAATGCAACGATCAACGCAGCGAGGACACGGAGCAGGAAGCACAAAAGAGAAATATCCCTTGAATACCTCACAGACGAAAAGCACTACCCTTTAGGCACGACAGATGAATATTTCCAAGCCCCGGAGCCGGACGAGGAATACATACTTACCCTTTGCGGCGATACGGTCATTTTCAGCAGCGGTTTACTTGCGGAAGCCCTGTCACGGCTGGACGAACGGGAGCGGGAAATGATTTACCTGTCCTTTTTCAAGCGTATTCCACAGCACGAAATTGGCAGACAGTACGGGCGCAGCCGCAGCACAGCGGGCTACCATATCCGAAAAGCCCTACGGCAGCTCCAAGCGGAAATGGAGGGAATGGCATATGAGAAATAATAGGCTTCTCCCCTATGAAACAATCGTCCAAGCCGCCAGCGGGGAGCCGGAAGCGGTGGGAACTGTATTGCAGTATTACCGCCGCCGCATACAATGTGCCGCCCGTGTGAATGGACGGGTAGACCAAGATACAGAGGACTACATCACCCAGACGCTTCTCACAGCTATTTTCAAGTTCCGCTTTGGGAGATAGCCCTACCGCCTACAACTGAATAACCGCCGCTTCGCCGGCAACCAGAAAGCAGTAAATCTATTCAACAGATTTGCTGCTTTTTTTCGTTCCTGTTTGGCATTTTTGAAAATCCCCAGTATGAAAAAACAAAAGGGAAAATAGCCGCCGCAGTTGGCAAAATCCCTTACTTATCCGTAGAGGGTATCAAAGAAAAAAATACTGCCATTGTCCGCCTATTCCGGCTTGCGTGGTGTTGTAGGGAATAGAGGGGAAATTCTAAAAATCTCCGTCCATTTTGCTTTGCGTGGTGTTGTAGGTAGTGAAAGGAAAATTTTCAAGATAAGCCGGAATAGCGGGTAGCAAAGCCCTTTTGAAACGTTTTGTTAGCGGAAAGGACGGGAGCCGGGGAACGCCGGAGTTTTTCAGAGCAAGATTCTACCGAGGTGCCAAAATTCGCTCTCCGCTTATTTTTGCCCCTGCGGGAATCTTGTTGGGGAGTGCCTTCCCCAAACCCTGCTATGCGCCCTGTCGGGCGAGAAAGGAGGTCACAGACCATGCGAAAGAAATACAATACGCCCCACCGCCGTCATGTGGTAAAGACCCGCATGACCGATGAAGAATACGCCGACTTCACCGGGCGGCTGGCGGCTTATGAAATCAGCCAGTCCGAGTTTATCCGGCAAGCCATACGGAAAGCGACCATACGCCCCATTGTCACCGTTTCCCCGGTCAATGACGGGCTGCTTGCCGCCCTCTCCAAGCTCACGGCAGAGTACGGGAAAATCGGCGGCAACTTAAACCAGATTGCCCGGAGCCTGAACGAATACGGAAGCCCCTACCGGGGGCTGGAAAAGGAAGTGCGGGGAGCCGCCGCCGACCTTGCCGCCTTGAAGTTTGAAGTCTTGCAGAAAGTAGGTGAAGCCGTTGGCGATACTCAAACATATCAGCTCTAAAAATGCCAACTACGGGGACGCTGAAAAATACCTCACATTCGAGCATGACGAGTTTACCATGAAGCCCACCCTTGACGCAGACGGGCGGCTCATACCGAGGGTAGACTACCGCATATCCTCTCTGAATTGTGGCGGGGAGGATTTTGCCGTTGCCTGTATGCGCTCCAATCTCCGCTACGGCAAGAACCAGAAACGGGAGGACGTAAAGAGCCACCACTACATCATCAGCTTTGACCCACGGGACGGCCCGGACAACGGCTTGACCGTTGATCGGGCGCAGGAGCTGGGCGAGAAGTTCTGCGCCGAGCATTTCCCCGGACACCAGGCCCTTGTCTGCACCCACCCGGACGGACACAGCCACACCGAAAATATCCATGTGCATATCGTCATTAACAGTCTGCGGATTGCGGAGGTTCCCATGCTGCCCCACATGGACAGGCCAGCGGACAGGAAAGCAGGCTGCAAGCACCGCTGTACGGACGCAGCTATGAACTATCTGAAAGCCGAAGTCATGGAGATGTGCCACAGCGAGGGGCTTTACCAGATAGACCTTTTGAACGGCAGCAAAGAACGCATTACCGAGCGTGAGTATTGGGCGCAGAAGAAAGGACAGGCTGCCCTTGACAGAGCCAACGCCCCTATTGCTGCGGACGGTATCGCGCCCCGGCAGACCAAGTTTGAAACGGATAAGGCGAAGCTGCGCCGGACTATCCGGGAAGCCCTTGCCGCTGCTTCCGGCTTTGATGAGTTTGCCGCCCTGCTTCTCCGGCATGGTGTGACCGTCAAGGAGAGCCGGGGGCGGCTAAGTTACCTCACGCCGGACAGGACGAAGCCAATTACCGCCCGGAAGCTGGGGGACGATTTTGACCGGGCTGCTGTCCTCTCCGTTTTGGAGCAGAACGCCGCCAGAGCCGCCGAAAAACCCGCAGCCATAGCGGAATACCCCGGCAGTATCAAAGACCGCTTACGGACGAAAAAAGAAGCGAAAAACGCCCCGAACAATGACGCTGTACAGCGCATGGTAGACATAGCCGCCAAGCGAGCCGAGGGGAAAGGACGGGGCTATGAGAAGTGGGCGACCATGCACAACCTCAAACAGATGTCGGCTACCCTCATGCTCTACCAGCAGTATGGCTTTTCTTCCCCGGACGAGCTGGACGCTGCCATTTCCGCAGCCAACACCGCCACGCAGGAGAGCCTTGCCGGACTGAAAGGGCTGGAAGCCGCTATCCGGGAGAAAAAGGAATTGCAGCGCAACCTTTTGGGCTATATCGGCACGAAGCCCGCCCGTGACGGTCTGAAAGCGCAGAAATCGGAGAAAGCCCGGAGAGCCTACCGGGAACAGCACGAAAGCGATTTTATCATAGCGGACACAGCCGCCCGTTATTTCCGGGAGCATGGAATAACCAAGCTGCCAGCCAGCAAAGCCATGCAAAGGGAGATTGAGCAGCTTACCGTCCAGAAGAACGCCGGATATAACGACTACCGGGAGAAACGCCAGCGGGCGCAGGAGCTTCAGACAGTCAGACGCAATATCGACCAGATTTTAAGGGGCGCACCGAGCCAGCAGAAAAAGCGTGAACAGGAGCGTTAAAGACCGCCCCGAAATGATACCGAAACCCTACAAAAATACAGGTATGATATGAACCCTTACCGCAATACTCCCCGACTTCCAAACGGGGCTTACAGGGCAGAAAAAGCCCGAAAATGATACCGAGAACATACAGAAAATGCCCCCTATCCCGCTACACCGATAGGAACGGCAGAAAGGAGCTTACCATTGCCGAGAATGAGCAAGAAGCGGCGGCTGGAATGGTCTTTCTTCCTCAACCACCGCAACCGTATCACTTACAACGACCTATGCCGGGGCTGCACCCGTGACTGCAAACAGAGCTTCCGGGCGGTTATCATACTATGCCCTCGCTATTATTCCAAACGCTGGAAAAAGGAGGACGCAGCCTATGGCAGATAACCGCAAATATTACTACCTCAAGCTGAAAGAGAGCTATTTTGACGATGATGCAATCGTTCTGCTGGAAAGTATGCAGGACGGCGTTATCTATTCCAACATTCTCTTGAAGCTGTACTTGAAATCGCTGAAAAACGGCGGGAAATTGCAGCTTGACGAGAATATCCCCTACACCGCCCAGATGATTGCGACCATTACCCGCCAGCAGGTAGGTACCGTAGAGAGAGCTTTGAAAATCTTTATGAAGCTGGGGCTTGTGGAGCCTTTGCCAAGCGGCGCACTCTACATGAGCAACATTGAGCTTTTAATCGGCCAGTCCTCTACCGAGGGGGAGCGCAAGCGCAGGGCGCGGCTGGCTTTGCAGGAACAAAAAGCCCTGCCGCAGACAGGGGCGGACAAATGTCCACCATATCGAGCGGACATTTGTCCACCAGAGATAGAGATAGAGAAAGAGATAGATATAGAAATAGAAAAAGAGAGAGAGTTAGAAACGGGACACCCCGCCCCCGCCGCCTATGGCAGATACCACAATGTCATTCTTTCCGATACGGAGCTTGACGGGCTGAAAACAGAGCTTCCCGGCAAGTGGGAGTATTACATTGACCGCCTATCCTGCCATATCGCTTCCAGCGGGAGGAAATACAAGAGCCATGCAGCCACGATTTTCAAGTGGGCGCAGGAGGACGCAGCCAAGAAAGCCCCGAAAAAGGGCATACCCGATTATACCTGTAAGGAGGGCGAGAGCTTATGACGAATGGATTTGATGAAATGATTTTGAATATGACCGACACCACGCCGGAGCCGGAGGACTACACCGGCGAGGACGGGCTTTTATACTGCGGGAAGTGCCACAAGCCCAAAGAGGGCTATTTCCCCAAAGAAACCGCCGCATGGCTGGGGCGTGACCGCCACCCGGCAGAATGTGACTGCCAGCGGGCAGAGCGTGAGGAACGGGAAGCCGCAGAGAAACAGCGCAGTCACCTTGAAACTGTCGAGCGGTTGAAGCGGCGGGGCTTTACAGACCCGGCTATGCAGGGCTGGACGTTTGAGAACGACAACGGCAAGTGCCCGCAAATGGAACACGCCCATTTCTATGTGGAGAACTGGGAAACCATGAAAGAGCGCAACATTGGCTATCTGCTATGGGGCGGCGTTGGCACAGGCAAGAGCTATTTTGCGGGCTGTATCGCAAATGCCCTTATGGAGCGTGAAATCCCCGTGTGCATGACAAACTTTGCATTGATATTGGGTGACCTTGCCGCCAGCTTTGAGGGCAGGAATGAATATATCTCCCGACTTTGCAGCTTCCCGCTGCTTATCCTTGACGATTTTGGAATGGAACGGGGAACGGAATACGGCTTAGAGCAGGTCTACAACGTGATTGACAGCCGTTACCGCAGCGGCAGGCCGCTGATCGTCACGACTAATCTCACGCTGGAGGACTTGCAGCACCCGGAGGACACCGCCCACGCCCGCATTTATGACCGTCTGATTGAAATGTGTTCTCCTGTCCGCTTTACCGGGAGCAACTTCCGAAAAGCCACGGCGCAGGAGAAAATGGGACAACTGAAAAAGCTGATGAACAGAAAGGAGAGCCGCCTATGACCAACACCCCAAAGAATGACCGCAGCACCCGCCGCCCGGATTGCGTGACGGAAATCCGCATAGGTAATTCTGTCCTTGTCGTTTCCGGCTATTTCAAGCAGGACACCACCGCCACCGCCGCCGATAAAATGCTGAAAGTGCTGGAAGCGGAAGCTGCTACACAAAAATCGGCAATTTGACGGGACGTAAAGAAGCAGAAAGGACTGTACAGCCAGCCCCGGCGTGTGGTATGATAGTCATACGGAATAGTGGGGCTGGCTGTCGGAAATGGAGGACACTATGTTAAGACAGACCACCCGAAACCTTATTACCGCCCTTTATCCGAGATTATCCCACGAGGACGAGCTGCAAGGTGAGAGCAATTCTATTTCAAACCAGAAGCGTATTCTTGAAACCTATGCGAAGCAGAACGGCTTTTCCAATCTGCAATGGTACACAGATGACGGTTATTCTGGGGCGAACTTCCAAAGACCCGGTTTTCAAGCCATGCTTGCGGACATTGAAGCCGGAAAAGTCGGCACCGTTATCGTCAAGGATATGTCACGGTTAGGGCGAAACTATCTGCAAGTGGGAATGTATACGGAAATGATTTTCCCACAGAAAGGCGTCCGCTTTATCGCTATCAATGACGGAGTGGACAGCGCACAGGGCGACAATGATTTTGCCCCTCTGCGGAACATTTTTAACGAATGGCTGGTGAGAGATACGAGCAAGAAAATCAAAGCAGTAAAACGGTCTAAGGGTATGAGCGGGAAGCCCGTCACGAGCAAACCCGTATACGGCTACTTTATGGACGAGGACGAAAATTTTATCATTGACGGGGAAGCCGCCCCTGTTGTGCGGCAGATTTACAGCTTGTGCCTTGCCGGGAACGGGCCGACCAAGATAGCCCGTATGCTCACAGAGCAGGAGATCCCCACGCCGGGAACGCTGGAATACCGTCGGACGGGAAGCACCCGCCGCTACCACCCCGGCTATGAGTGCAAGTGGGCGACCAATACCGTGGTACATATCCTTGAAAACAGGGAGTACACGGGCTGTCTGGTAAACTTCAAGACGGAGAAGCCGTCCTACAAGACCAAGCACAGCGTAGAGAACCCCATTGAGAAACAGGCGATTTTCGAGAACCACCATGAGCCTATCATTGACACCCAGATGTGGGAGCGTGTGCAGGAGTTACGCAAGCAGCGCAAACGCCCGAACCGCTATGATGAAGTGGGCTTATTCTCCGGCATACTCTTTTGTGCCGACTGCGGCAGCGTCCTTTACCAGCAGCGTTACCAGAACGCCACCCGCAAGCAGGATTGTTATATCTGCGGGAGCTACAAGAAGCGTACCCGTGACTGTACGGCGCACTTTATCCGCACCGACCTGTTGACCGCCGGAGTGACCGACAATCTGCGGAAAGTCACCAGCTATGCAGCGAAGCACGAAGCCCGGTTTATGAAGCTGCTGATCGAGCAGAACGAGGACGGGGGCAAGCGCAGGAACGCCGCAAGGAAAAAGGAGCTGGAAGCCGCCGAGAAGCGTATCAGCGAGTTATCCGCTATCTTCAAGCGGCTGTATGAGGACAGCGTGACCGGGCGCATTTCAGACGAGCGTTTCACGGAGCTGTCGGCAGACTATGAAGCCGAGCAGAAAGAACTGAAAGAGAGAGCCGCCGCTATCCGGGCAGAGCTTTCCAAAGCGCAGGAAGCCACGGTAAACGCAGAAAAGTTTATGAATGTTGTCCGCAAGTACACCAGCTTTGAAGAACTTACCCCTACCCTTTTGCGTGAGTTTGTGGAGAAAATCGTTGTGCATGAGTGCAGCTATGACGAGAACGGCACACGCAGACAGGACATTGATATTTATTACTCTTTCGTTGGCAAGGTAGACCTGCCCGAATGACCGCCCGACCTATCCGGCGCAATGCGCAAACGCCGGATAGGAACGGCAAAATTTTTTACACTTCTACTACTTCTTTATCACACATCAGCAAACTATCTCGGTATTAAACGGCTTATGTATAACGTCCCATGCACCGAGTTCAAAACATATTTTTTCACTTTCGCTTTCATTATCAAGTGTTGCAACAAGAACCGGAATATTAGAAAATCTTTTGCTTTCCGATACGGTTTCAAGAAAATTAAAATCATTTTCTTCCGGTGTAACAAGATCGAGTATAATACAGGCAATTTTTTCTGTCTCATTGTCCAGCATATTGATAGCGTCACCGCTATTATCAGCTTCTAAAATATTATAGGTGTTGTAGAGCATTTCTCTTAATATTTTTCTGTTACCATCGTTTTTATCAACTATAAGCAAATTCTTTTTTAACCCCATCTGTAAATCACCTCTTCTTGTTAAGCAATTCATATTAGAAACACAAGCATTTGCTTATAAAACATTATCATTTTAGTTTTACTTTACAATCTATTACCTGTAACTTCAAAATATTGTTAGTACATTATACTATTAAAAAATTTATATTTCAACATAAAAACATCAATTATCATTTAAAGTATTTTATTTGTCGAATAATGTTAATTTCGGTCGTAATATCAAATATCAACCTATTATTTGGGCTGATTTATTTAATACTTTTACAACAATTATTACTCATTTTCTTTTAAAGGCATCAATATAAAAATTATATATAAATATCATCAAATTTTATATTTATCCTTTATAAATTCAATAAAATTCCTTGCTATCTGTGAACGGTAAGTATTTTTTCTAACCACAATATCCACTTCCGAATAAAGCATATCACACTCTATTTTTGCTTTTACCGTATTTTCGGCATTGATATATTCACTTGCCGATTCCGGAAAAACGGCTATTCCCATTCCTTTATCTGCCATAACTGCCGTTGTTCTTGCATCATCATCAACACAGAATATATTGGGAACCGCTCCCTCCTCCGCAAATGCCGTTCTTATCTGTTTTTCCCATCTTCTGTATATAAGCAAAGGTTTATTTTCAAGCTCTTTCAGTCTTATAGTTTTTTTATTACCTATAAAGCTTATGTTTCCTGCCGCAAGCATAGGTTCTTTAGATATACGCAAAATTTCTATACCTTCGGACGGAAAAGGTGCTCTGACAACAGCAAGCTCCAAAAGATTTGCCCTAAGCATATCTATTATCTGGTACGTGTTTGCCTCGGAAATTTCAAAATTAACTTCCGGATATTTTTTATTAAAATCGCAAAGCCATTCACCGGCAACAACACTACTCAAAGACGATATAAGTCCGAAACGCAAAACTCCTCTGCTGCCGTTGCTGTAATCATTTATTTCTCTTTTCAAGAGCTCCGCCATTTCAAGAAGAGTTACGGCTCTGTCATATAATATTCTTCCAGGCTCGGTTAGCTGTATTTTTCTTGCTCCTCTTTCGAAAAGAGTGCAGTTGAACTCGTCCTCAAGCAGATGTATCTGGTTGCTCAACGGCGGCTGTGATATGTGCAGTTTCTTTGCCGCCGCAGAAATGTTGCCTTCTTCGACAACTGCCGTGAAATATTCAAGCTGTTTTAAATCCATATATATCCTCCTAAGTATACGAAAAACATATAGATATTATATTATATAAATATTTTTAATATAGTTAGTTTTATGATAGTATATGTATAAAGTTTTTACAACAAAATCTTATTATGTACGTAAATTTATTACATCAAAGGAAGGACTGTCATGAGAAAACTACTTATTTACCTAAAGGACTACAAAAAAGAATCTGTCCTTGCTCCGCTTTTCAAAATGCTGGAGGCAATATTCGAGCTTTTTGTTCCTCTGGTTATGTCGGCAGTAATTGATGTCGGCATAAAAAATTCCGATAAGCCGTATATAATCAAAATGTGTCTTGTGCTTGTCGCACTCGGCATTATTGGTCTTGTCTGCTCCATAACTGCACAATATTTTGCCGCAAAGGCTGCCTGCGGTTTTGCCACAAAGCTACGTCATTCGCTTTTCGATCATATCCAGTCGCTTTCCTTCTCGGAAATGGATGCAATCGGAACATCAACACTTATCACACGAATGACCAGTGACATAAACCAGGTGCAAAACGGCGTTAATATGACCTTAAGACTTTTTCTCCGTTCTCCCTTCGTTGTGTTCGGCTCAATGATAATGGCTTTCACAATAAGCATAAAGGCCGCAATGATATTCGTTATAGCAATACCTCTGCTTTCGCTGGTCGTATTCGGAATAATGTATATGAGCATTCCGCTTTACAAAAACGTACAGTCCAATCTTGACGATGTTCTCCGCATAACTCACGAAAACCTTACAGGCTCAAGAGTTATAAGAGCCTTCCACAAAGAGGATAACGAAATTGAGCAGTTCGAAAACAGCAACAATTCTCTTTCAAAGCTCCAAATATATGTAGGAAAAATTTCCGCATTAATGAATCCTATTACCTACACAATAATAAATATAGCTATCGTTGCTCTCATATGGACAGGTGCCATACAGGTAAACATCGGAAACATATCACAGGGTAATGTTGTTGCTCTTGTCAACTATATGTCACAGATACTTGTTGAGCTTGTTAAGCTTGCAAACCTTATTGTTCTTATTAACAAAGCTATTGCCTGCGGAAACAGAGTCGAAAGCGTATTTGAAATAAACAGCAGTCTTATTGAACCGGAAAAACCTGCTGTTGTCGGCGAAAAGCTTCCCGAAACAGTTGTTTCCTTCGACCATGTATCGCTTAAATACAAAAATTCTTCACAGGATTCACTTACAGATATTACTTTTGACGTAAAGCGTGGAGAAACAATCGGTATAATCGGCGGTACAGGCTCCGGAAAGAGCTCCCTTGTAAATATGCTTCCGAGATTTTACGACTATACGGGCGGTCAGCTCAAAATAGATGGCATTGACGTAAAGGATTATGCGGTCGATGATTTAAGAAACAAAATAGGTGTTGTAATGCAGAAGGCTGTGCTTTTCAAAGGCACAATAAGAGAAAACCTCAAATGGGGCAATCCGGACGCAAGCGATGCCGATTTAATGGAGGCACTCGAAACCGCACAGGCGGCAGAGGTTGTTCAGGGAAAGGAAAACGGTCTTGATGCAGAGGTTGCACAGGGCGGAAAGAATTTCTCCGGTGGACAGAAGCAACGACTTACCATTGCAAGAGCACTTGTAAGAAAGCCGGAAATACTAATACTTGACGACAGTGCCTCGGCTCTTGACTATGCAACAGACGCCGCATTGAGAAAAGCAATACGAGATATGAAAAATTCGCCTACGGTATTTATCGTTTCCCAGAGAGCCGCATCAATACTTTATGCAGACAAAATAATAGTACTTGATGACGGAAAGATGGCAGGCATTGGAACACACACTGAGCTTTTGGAAAACTGTCCTGTATATCAGGAAATATACTATTCACAATTTCCTAAAGAAAGAAAGGAGGCTTAAGAATGAGTAAAAACAACGAAAATAAAAAATCAAACCAGAAAACAACATTAAAAAAAGTTCTCAAAAGAATTAAGCCTTACAGCTTTCTTGTTATATGTTCGCTTGTTATGGCGGCGGCAACCGTTGCACTTACATTGTATTTTCCGCTTCTTACCGGAGATGCAATAGATTATATTCTTGAGCCGGGTAAAGTAGATTTCAATGCAATAATCCCGATATTAAAAAAATTGGCCGTTATCGCCATTATTACCGCCGTTTGCCAGTGGATAATGAACGTATGCAACAACCACATAACCTATAACGTAACAAAGGATATTCGTGATGAAGCCTTCAAAAAGATAGAAATTCTTCCTTTAAGATATATTGATGACCATTCCTACGGTGACATAGTCAGCCGAGTAATAGCCGATGTTGACCAGTTTGCGGACGGACTTCTTATGGGCTTTACACAGCTTTTTACCGGCGTACTTACAATACTCGGAACACTTATATTTATGTTCCGCGAAAACGTAACAATAACATTTGTTGTACTTCTCGTTACACCTGTTTCGCTGTTTGTTGCGGCATTTATCGCAAAGAAAACCTATCGCTATTTCAAGCTCCAGTCCGAAACAAGAGGCGAAGAAACAGCTCTTATCGATGAAATGATAAACAACCAGAATGTTGTTCAGGCATTCAGTCAGCAGAAAAATACATTGGATAAATTCGATGAAATAAACAACCGCCTTGAAAAGGTATCGCTCAACGCAACATTCTTTTCATCTCTCGTCAATCCGTCAACCCGATTTGTAAACAGCCTTGTATACACAAGCGTAGGTATTGTCGGAGCATTATCGGTAATCGGCGGAAGACTTTCGGTTGGTCAGCTTTCATGCTTTTTGAGCTATGCAAACCAGTATACAAAGCCATTTAACGAAATATCCGGCGTTGTTACGGAGTTACAAAATGCTCTCGCCTGTGCCGCAAGAATATTTGAGCTTATTGAAGAAGAACCGCAGACTCCCGACAAGGAAAATGCAAGAGTGCTTGATGAGGCAGACGGAACACTTTCACTTGAAAACGTCGCTTTCAGCTATGTTTCGGACAGAAAATTAATCGAAAATCTCAACCTCAATGTAAAATCCGGTCAGCGAGTAGCCATTGTAGGTCCTACCGGCTGCGGAAAAACTACATTAATAAATCTGCTTATGCGATTCTACGATGTCGACGACGGAAGCATAAAGGTCAGCGGAACAGATATACGTGACATAACAAGAAAAAGCC
Source organism: Anaerotignum sp. MSJ-24 (assembly GCF_018918145.1). Taxonomy (GTDB): domain Bacteria; phylum Bacillota; class Clostridia; order Lachnospirales; family Anaerotignaceae; genus Metalachnospira. The sequence goes on along the minus strand of NZ_JAHLPX010000003.1, from coordinate 57,540 downwards.
TGCGTTCAAACTACGGTATGGTTTTGCAGGACACCTGGCTCAAAACAGGAACAATACGTGAAAACATAGTAATGGGCAAGCCGGACGCTACCGACGAAGAAGTTATTGCCGCCGCAAAGGCATCACACGCCGACAGCTTTATAAGAAGACTTTCGGACGGTTACGACACATTTATAACCGAGGACGGCGGAAATCTTTCACAGGGACAGAAACAGCTTTTGTGTATTACAAGAGTTATGCTTTGTCTGCCTCCAATGCTCATACTTGATGAAGCAACCTCATCAATAGATACACGAACAGAGTTAAAAATACAGCATGCCTTTTCAACAATGATGAAGGGCAGAACAAGCTTTATAATAGCTCACCGACTTTCCACAATACAGGACGCAGATGTCATTCTGGTTATGAAGGACGGACACATTATAGAACAGGGCAACCACGAAGAGCTGCTTGCCAAAAACGGCTTTTATGCAAAGCTTTATAACAGCCAGTTCTCATTATAAAGACATTGACAATTTTGTCCAAACTGCTATAATCAAAATATAATTAAATATTGTTTTTCTTCGGAAATGAGAATTATCTCTACTGGCAGTAACAGCCTGCGAGCGTTAAGCTAATCCGTTGCAAGCACGGAGCCAACAGTTTTGTCTGGATGGGAGAAGAAAGCTTTGCAAGGCTGAAAGCTCCTTTATATTTCTGAATTATTTAAACGCAGTCAGCATTCAATCTTGCATATTAAGATTTATGACTGCGTTTTTGTTTTGCACAAATATTCGGAAACCAATTAAAAAAGGAGGTAATTTTCATGAAAGAATCAAATCAGACAAATAATGAACAAAATAACCCGCTGGCATCTGCACCGCTAAAGTCACTGCTGCTTAAATACTCAATACCGACAACAATTACTCTCATGGTAAACTATCTTTATAATATCGTTGATCAGATTTTTGTCGGTCAGGGTGTAGGTGTAACCGGAATGGCGGCAACAAATGTGGCATTTCCTTTGGTTATTCTTGTAAATGCCATTGCACTTCTTCTCGGTGACGGCTGTGCCGCAAACATGAGCTTATGCCACGGCGCAGGAAACAAAGAAGAAGCCGACAAAACTGTCAGCCATTCTGTTACGCTTATCATATTAAGCGGTTTATTAATCTTACTGTTATGCAAAATATTTGCATCGAAAATAGTTATACTGTTCGGCTCGACAGCAACAGCCTACGAACAATCTCTTTCTTATCTTAATATAATTGCTTTCGGTATACCCTTCCAGCTTATGTGTCCGGCCTTTACCGCAATCATTCGTGCCGACGGTTCACCAAAATATACAATGAAATGTATGATAATAGGTGCGGTTATAAACCTTATTCTTGATCCTATATTCATATTTAATTTTAAATTAGGTGTAGCAGGTGCGGCTATTGCTACCGTTATCGGTGAAGTTGTTTCCGGTTTAATGTGTCTGCTTTATTTAAGAAATATGAACACCGTTACAATAAATAAGCAGGATTTGTTACCTACACCGAAGCTGACAAAAAAGATATTATCCCTCGGATTTCCGAGCCTGCTCACCCAGTCACTTACAGCATTTGTACAAATCATAATGAATAATCTCATGCGTAAATACGGTTCGGCTTCAATTTACGGTAGCGACACCGCTCTTTCTGTATATGGAATGATAGTTAAAGTATATCAGATTTCACATTCTATGTTTGTCGGAGTATCTTCTGCGATACAGCCTATAAACGGCTTTAACTACGGTGCAAAAAATTATAAGCGTGTACACGACTGCTATAAGCTCGCCGCAAAAACAGCATTAACAATATCCACAGTATGGTTTATTATATTTATAGTATTCCCTAAATTTATAGGGAGCTTATTTGTATCGGATGATTTAATTTATCTGGATTGTGCAGAGCATTTCTTCAGAATTTATATGGGCGCTTTCTTTTTATACGGAATAAATATGACAACGGCCTCATTTTTCCAAGGGATAGGCAAGCCAAAACGTGCGCTTCTTATCCCTCTGTCACGACAGGCATTGTTTTTAATTCCGTTATCATTGATTTTATCTTCACGTTTCGGGCTTTACGGTGCATTGTTGGCTGTTCCTATAGCTGATATATTGGTTTTTATTGTAAGTATACTTCTTATAAAATCTGAATTTAATTCATGGAGAAAAAGCGATTTATTATAATCAAAAGTCCACAGTAGTTGATATTTTTTATCAATGACTGTGGACTTAATTTATTTTATGTTAATTTTTATCTTCCGAAAAGTGAAAATCCTTTTTTCTTATAGGGTTCTGTCTTTATTGAAAGTACTCTGTAACCTGTATCGTCAATTGCTTTTTTGAGTCCTTCCTCATCAAGCGGCTCTTCCGTAATTATTTCCGTTGTTCCTTTGCTGTGCGATGATGATACCTTTTTTACATCAGCAAATTTTCTTACAGCGTCATTAACATGGCTTTCGCACATACCGCACATCATTCCGTCGATTTCCAAAGTTGTCTTAATCATAAAAATTACCTCTTTTCATAGAATTATTTCATAAGCTTACGAAGCGTATCCACAAGCTCATCAACAATTTCCTCATTGCCGTTTTTAATATCTCTTGTTACACAGCCCTTTATATGATAGGAAATAAGCTCTCTGTTAAAGGCGTTTATTGCCGCATTGGCCGCTGACGACTGCTGAAGAATGTCGTTGCAATAAGCATCATATTCAATCATAGATTGAAGGCCTCTTATCTGCCCTTCAATTCGCTTAAGGCGGTTAAGCAAAGCTTTTTTCTGTGCATCTGTACGCATTGTTTTCTTTTCTTCCTTGCAACACATACAGCACTCTTTTTCTTCCATACCATTCCTCCTTAATACTCCCTCCGAGTATATTTTGGATTATATACCCCCATAGAGTATATGTCAATACATACGAAACAAAAATTAATCATAGCCAATAGTAAATGGTTATGATTCTGAATATTAATCGTCAATTATTAAAAAAATAAAATATTATTTCTGACCAATTTACCTATTTTAAAGCCAAAAGGGCGGCAAACGCCGCCCCAAGATTTTTTATTATTCAATTACATATCAAATGCGTAAGCCTTAGTAAATCCGTCCTTTGTTGCATTGTGGATTCTTCCTCCCTTATTTGCGTCGCCTATAACAACTACGTTTGCAAATTCTTTTTCGTATTCCTCAACAAGTCCCTTGACGGGTGCAACTCCGAGAGAAACAACAACATTGTCACAAGGTATTTCCTTAACCGCACCGTCAGCAAGGCTTTCAACAACAACAACCTTATCCTTAATTTCGATAAGCTTATGAGCTGTGTATGTTTCGGGTTTATGAGACATTATGTCAGCAACAATGTATTTTCTGATAGGCGGAAATACACCGGGGCCGATGTCGGCAAGCATTTCAACTGCCGCAAGCTCTGAACCTTCATCGCCAAGCTTTTCAAGAACCTCAAGACCTGTAAGTCCTGTTCCGACAACAACTGTTTTTCCTGTAAGCTTAACCTTATTGAGAAGCACATCTTCGGGAAGATATACATTTGCTCCGTCAATGCCCTTTATAGGAGGAACAACCGGTTTTGCACCGCAGGCAATAAATACTCCGACAGGATTGTATTTATGGATATTTTCGGGAGTAGCCTCTGTGTTAAGCACAACATTTACGCCGGCTTTTTTCACAAGGATTTCCATTGTCTTTACATATTCGGTAATAACCTGCTTGCCCTTTGCTTTGTCGGCAACATTTAATGTACCGCCGAGCTTATCGGATTTTTCGATAAGTGTTACATTATAGTTATTCTTAGCAAGCATCATAGCCGCTTCCATACCGCCGGGGCCTCCGCCGATAACAACAACCGATTTTCTCTTGCCGTTCTTTTCGATATTTTTATAGATATATTCAACGCCAAGCATAGGGTTAAGTGAACACTCGATAGGCATATCTGCCATAAGTCTTTCACGACAGTACATACAGCCGATACATTTAACGATTTCTTCGGGGCGGCCTTCTCTTGTCTTTCTTACGAAATCGGGATCTGCAAACTGAGAACGTCCGAGTCCGACAAAATCGCATACGCCTTCCTCAAGAAGCTCTTCTGCCCAGTCGGGATTTTTGATAGTATTTGTTGCAATAACGGGAACCGACATATTTTCCTTGAATGTCTTTGCAATGTGCTTTTTCCAACCTGGAACAAATGAATAAGGATCGCAGTTTGCATCGCCGTTCTGAGCACAGCCGTTGGAAATATTGATATAGTCAATTTTGCTTTCAAGTATTTTTGCGATTTCCATGTTGTCCTCAAGTGTCATCTGGCCTTCTACCATTTCGTCACCGCAGATTCTTATGCCTACAACAAATTCAGGTCTTACAACCTTTCTTATGCCGTCGATTATCTCTAATGCAAAACGTGCTCTGTTTTCGGCACTTCCGCCGTATTCGTCTGTACGTTTGTTGTAATATTTGCTGAAGAACTGTGCAATAAGATATGAATGTGCTCCGTGGAGCTCAACTCCGTCATAGCCTGCCTTCTGGCATCTTACTGCCGCATCAATAAATTTCTGCTGAACGGATTTTATTTCTTCAACTGTCATTTCCTTGGGAACTGCCGCACCGGGAGCCGCAGGAACACCGCTGGGTGAAAGCGACTGTCTGCCTGTAAGTGCCGGCTTTGATGTCATTCCGCCGTGGTGGATCTGTGCAAATATTTTACAGTCATATTTATGTACCGCATCCGTAAGTCTTTCAAGACCGGGAATGTGATAATCTCTTGCGGCACGAAGATTTCCTATTGTAGGAATACTGTCTATATCGTCAACGCCTGTATATTCGTTTATGATAAGTCCTATTCCGCCCTTTGCTCTTGCCTCGTAATAAGAAATAAGTCTGTCTGTTGCTATGCCGTCCTTGTCGGCGTATACAGTACCCATAGGCATCATAGCACATCTGTTTTTGATTGTTATTTTACCGATTTTACCTTTTTCAAAAAGCTTTTCATAACTCATTTTCCTGACTCTCCCTTCTTTTCTTTCTAACCTCATTTTCTTGATAAAAATTATAATTGGTGATAATATTATTTTATATTAAATTATCAAATTATCAAGAATGTACTTTTTTGAAATATACTATCCTTTTTGAAAGTATGGTGATATAAATGGAGAACTCTAAAATAAATTCCTACCACTGCACCGTTGAAGCCGCAATGGACATCATCGGCGGAAAATACAAGGCTATAATATTGTGGCATTTGATAAAGGACGGAACACTGCGTTTCAGCCAGCTCCAAAGGCTTATTCCGCAGGCAACGCCGAAAATGCTCAGCAGTCAGCTTAAGGAGCTTGAAGCAAACAATCTTATTGTGCGTGTACTTTATCCGGTTGTGCCGCCGAAAACCGAATATTCACTTTCCGAGTTCGGAAAAACACTTATCCCCATAATAACCGCCTTAAGGGATTGGGGCAGTCTGTATTTTGAGCATATGAATGTGCAAAATCCCTGTGAAAACGAAAAATCCACAGATATTTGATTATACCTGTGGACTAATTTTTATTTTTTATTTTTATTTTCTCTGTCATCAAACATAATTATAAATGAAATAAGAAGCAACACCGAGCTAAATAAAATAGCCCTTATTCCAAATACATTTACAAGAAAATTTCCCAAAACAGCACCTATAACAAAGAAAATTATAACACCGTAATAAATTATACTGCTTTTCAGCTTTTCTCTGTTTCTATATCTTATATATTCATATATATTTTGCGTTCCGCTTCTCAGATTACCAAGACACATTGTTGTTGCCAATGCCCTTCCGTGTATTTTACGGAAGCTTTCCACCTGAACACCGCATACAAGCGATATAAGACTGCTCGCAAGAAGATTAAGATCCGTCGGGATAAAAGCAACAAAAAACAGCATTATCGATTCAATAAGTACAGCTGTCTGTCGCCAATGAAGTCTTTTACCAACCTTTTTCCTTGCTGCCTCTGCAAATATTATTCCCACAACAAAGGCTACAATAGGACAAAAATAATTAAATGCCGTACTAAAATTTCTTTCTGCAACATTTATTGAAAACAAAATTATATTTCCGGTCTGACCGTTCGCAAATACCTTATCACGCATAACATACGAATATGCGTCCATCATACCGCCCGACAATGCAAGTGCAATGCCAAGCTCTATTGATTCCGATGCCTGTTTTGCTCTGTCCATATTACATCACCTCCGCTATAGTGTTATATGTGGATATTATAACATCTATCGGCGGAAATATAAACAATTTTATATTACAGAAGAAGCCATTTTACTATCATTTTTTACTTCTCCATTTCAAAAGCAATGCCGAATTGATTATTACCGCTACCGAACCTGCGTTATGTACAAGTGCTCCTACAACAGGATTCAGCTTACCTGTTATGTCAAGAACAATAGCCACAAAGTTCAATATCATTGAGAATATAAAATTGTATTTTATTGTTCTCATCATTTTTCTTGAAAGACCTACCAAATGCGGAAGCTCCTTTATATCATCATTCACAAGTGCTATGTCTGCCGCATCAATGGCAATATCACTGCCTATACCACCCATAGCTATACCGACATAGGCTTTTTTAAGCGAAGGTGCATCATTTACGCCGTCACCTATCATACAAACCTGTTCGTTTTCGGACTGATATTTGTCAATCCAATTCATCTTATCCTCAGGTAAACAACCGGCATGAACGTCCTTTATTATTCTTGCTGTATGCGGTGTAAGATGAACAAGCTTTTCAATGCCTTCCCTTGCCTTTGCAACGGTAAGCTCTTCAAGCAGAGCACCGAGCTGCATAATAAAAGCAACCTCGCCTGCGGCAAAGTTTTCGCCAATTATAACCGATGCAATAAGTGCAGAACGTCCGCTTTAATATCAAACGCGGTCACAAGACCTATTACAGCCTCAAGAATAATAGGTATTCCGCAAAGCACTATGGCAATATAAGCGGCATCAAACGGCAGCTTTATTGCTCCTGTCATGCTTATAACCAACGCTATCGCCGATATAACAAGAAAAGTTATATCCTTTTTTATGCCTCCCTTTTCAAGAAACTCTTCAAGTTTTTCCATATATGTATTTGCTCCTTCCTATACCTATAGAGGTATATGTTGTCAACATGTATTTACAAAAAAATACGCCCATATGTAAAAATATAGCTTGTATATTCTCACATACGGACGTATCAAAAATCCGGTTAATATTTAATTCATGTTTGCGAAACGTTCAACGGCCTTTGTAAAGCTCTCTATTGTCTTGTCGGCATCACCATGCTCAATGCCGTCCCTTACGCAATGCTTGATATGTCAGCACAACCTGTCCGACCTTATGCAAAGCCGATTTTGCAGCATTTATCTGCGAAAGCACATCTTCGCAGGGAATATCCTCATCAACCATTCTGTCTATCGCCTGAACCTGACCGATTATTTTTTTCAACCTTCTGTGCAGATTGTCGGAATCCATACACTGTTTCATAAATCACACTTCCATTATACCCTTATAGGTATAATTTATTATCCAACATAGTTTTATAAAAGTCAAGGCTAACGATTTTATATAAACTAAGAAGGCAGTCAACTGCCTGACCGCCTTCTTGCTTTTCCCCTAAAATATATATGAATTATCCATATATCAATAATTATTTAAAGCATTTGCCTCTTTCGCTGCATTCTCTGATAGCTGCAATGAATTTTTCCTTTGTTAATTCATAAGGAACACAAGTCCATTCCTTTGTGATAGATGATCTTTCTGCAACTGCGGGAAGGTCTGCATCTGTAAGTCCGATGTCTTCCATACATACAGGAAGTCCCATTTCTTTGTGGAATGCCATAATTCTGTCGCATTCGGCATAGTTCTTATCATATGTAAGAAGTACAAGGCTGCCGAAAGAAACGATTTCGCCATGTAAATGGTTTTTGATACAGTTAGGAATAACTGATGTACCATTGTAGAAGCCATGAGCGATTGAGCTATTATAGTAATAATCGTTTTCTGTTGTCATAAAGTTTGAAACATAACCTGTTGTAATGATAATATCAAGAACAACCTGTTCAAGTTCGTAAGAAACGGCATTGTTTTTGCAATCTTCATAAGCCTTTTTACCGTACTCGATAAGGGGATCGATACAGATTTTGCTCATTGCATTTCCCATTAAAGGTGTATGAGATGCTTTGTGGCCTCTTATTGAAAGCTCTGCTTCAAGCTCTTTTGAAATACAATCGCCGATACCTGCCCAGAAAAGATGATCGGGTGATTCAGCAATAATCTTTGTATTGATAAAAATATGATCTGCGGGCTCAATGCCGTAGAAATAATTGTTTACGCTTCCGTCCGGATGATAAATAACTGCGATTGATGTTGATGCAGCACAGTTAGAGCCGATTGTGGGAAATGTGAATAAAGGTTTATCCAACTTCTCTCTTACTACCTTACAAGTATCCATAACTCGGCCACCGCCTACTGCGAAAATCATATCCGCATTCTTTACAGCGTCCATTGCAATAAGAGCATCAGCATTTTCATATGTTGCCTCTCCGCCATACCATACAAAATCAGTTATTTTTACATCAGAACCAGCTATACCTTCTAACAGTGCATCTTTTACCTTAGCCATTGCTGTTTTTCCTCCGATAACAACGGCTGTTTTTCCATATTTTCTTGTGGCCCAGGGAATCTCCTTGTAACATTCAGCTCCCACAGTATAATTTGGAATAAAAATGTGGTAATCTTTCATTTCAATGCACTCCTTTAAGTTGATTTTTATTAGTTGGTATAGTTATTCTTAGTTGGTTTTTATTAGTTGATTATTTTAACTGCCATGCACCCTATGGCTTATCATAAGGTGCCGGCTATATAGCTTTTTTATTATCTTTTTTAAAATTTCTTACATTATATATATCAGTTCTTTTTGATGGGTACTGTCCAACCGAATGTATCCTCTGTTCTGCCCCACTGGATTCCTGTAAGTCCTTCATAAAGTGTGTGGCAAACCTCTCCGATTTCGTTGTTGTTGATTTTGTAATCAACGCCTTCATAATGAAGAACACCGATAGGTGAAACAACTGCTGCTGTTCCTGTTCCCCAAGCTTCCTCAAGAGTACCGTTCTTAACTGCATCAACAACCTCTTCTGCTGAAATAAGTCTTTCTGTTACCTTGTAACCCTTTGATGTAAGGAACTCGATTGCGCTCTTTCTTGTGATACCCGGAAGAACCGAACCTGTAAGCTTAGGTGTGATTACTTCGCCGTTGATCTTGAACATTACGTTCATTGAGCCAACCTCTTCGATATATTTCTGGTGAACACCGTCAAGCCAGAGAACCTGTGTAAAGCCGTTTTCTTCTGCAACGTGCTCTGCTCTGTTGCTTGCTGCGTAGTTACCGCCAACCTTGCAATCTCCTGTACCGCCTCTGATTGCACGAACATCATGCTCTTCAATTGCAATTTTTACAGGTTTAAGACCTTCTTTGTAGTAGTTGCCTACGGGACATGTGATGATCATGAATTTTGCTTTTTTGATTCCGTGAAGTCCGATGGGCTCATCACATCCGAATTCAAAAGGTCTGATATAAAGTGATGTTCCGGGATCTGAAGGTACCCAGTCCTGCTCGAATGTAACGAATGTTTCGATTGCTTCAAGAACTGTTGCTGCATCGATATGAGGAAGACAAAGTCTGTCAACTGATTTTTCCATACGTTTTGCATTTTCGCTCGGTCTGAAAAGCTGACATGTACCGTCTGCCTTTCTGTATGCCTTTAATCCTTCGAATGCACCTGCACCGTAGTGAAGGATTGTTGAACCGGGATGCATTGAAATGGGTCCGAAAGGAACGATTCTTGCGTCATGCCAGCCCTGTCCGTCATCATAATCCATGATGAACATGTGGTCTGTAAATATATGTCCGAAGGGAAGGTCTGCTCCCTTACCGGGTTTAGTTTTAGGTGTCTGTGTTTTCTCGATTCTTATTTCCATGATTTTTTCTCCTCTCGTTAATACCCTCTGAATTTTTTCTTTTTCTTCTTTCTTTTTTCGCCTGCATGAAAAAAGGACTTACAGCTATACGCCGTAAGTCCGAAAAAAACAAATTTTGAAATTATCCTTCTGCCGGAATTTTCTATGTATCAATCACATAAACATGCGTAAGATACATGGCAATCAAGAACATTATCATCAACTGTTTTTTCTGCACGACACATAGCACTAATGCTTCTAATGACAATAATTAGTGAGCAAATAATGCTAATAATTGATAGTATGCAGATAATGAAACAAGCTGCTGACATATTGTTCTTTCTCCTTCCTGAATAATTTTGTTATATACTAACACTTGGATTTACCTTTGTCAATAATATTTTACAAATTTTTTTAATATTTTTTATTTGAGTGCCTCAAGGAACATTGCCGCACGCCTGAATGCTTCATGTCTTTCCTCTTCCGGAACTATGCTGTGTCCGCCTGTTTCCGGTCTGTAAAGCTCCTTTATTTCCGAGAAAATGCTGTCATATATCTTCTGTGCACTATCCGGATCGGCAACAGCGTCATTCTTCGCCTGTATTATTATCGCCGGGCATTTTACCTGTGTCATAAAGCCGGCCTCTCTTATAATAGCCATAAGTTTTTCAAGTTCCTTAAATATATTTACGGCTATATCCTCATAATGTATATGATACTGTTTGAATAAACCAACTTTTCCGTCCATAGGTCTGTGGAAATAAAGCTGGTCTTCGGGATATTCCGCTGTCATAAATGTTCCTTCACAAAGTCTGAGCGGTGACAATACCAGAATAATTCCGGCAATTTCCGGATGCTTTGCGGCAAGATAAAGCGAAAGGCAGCCGCCTGTCGAAAGTCCGCCGACAAAAACCTTATCATAATGCTTTTTGAGATACTGATAATCGTTTTCAGCCTTTATTATCATGTTCTCACAGGTTGTATGCAGCAAATCCTCCATATGTACCGTGTCCGGCAAGGTTTACACTCCAGACCGAATATCCGTAGTCATTTAAAAATTTTGCCATTGGTATCATCTGTGCCGCTCCGGATGTAATTCCGTGAATAAGAAGAACCGCAATTCCATTTGTACCTTCGTAAAATTTTTGATCATTTGTCTGCATAAAAGCCTAAATATGTCTATATGTAAAACACAAAAGTATTATTTCGTAAACATTTACTGTTGTTTCCAGAGAATGTCCTTATTTACTGTTTTATAAAAAAGCTCTTTTATCTCCTTTGGATTTTTGGTCCTTCCCAATATCCACATCATTTTTGTTACTGCAGCCTCAAGCGTCATGTCATAGGTTTCAAGAAGTCCAAATTCCTTTTTGATATTTCTCCCGACCTCATAGACCGTCATGTTGCTGCCTTCATTTGTTACCTGTGTTGCAACAACAACCGTTTTACCCATATCCGTCCAATGGCTTACGGCATTATAAAAATCGCTGTTTTCATAGCTTGGCAGTCCTCCAACGCCAAATGATTCTATTATGACCGCATCATAATGCTCTGCCATATAATCCAGCAGAGATGCATCCGTAGCCGGAATAAGCTTGAGCAGAGCCACATTTGTATCCAGTGAATGACTGAATTCAACGGGTATATTTTCGCTTTCATCTGTTATATAATAAAGAATTTTCTGCTCCTGAACAGTTGCCATATAGGGAAAATTTATGCTTGAAAAAGCGTTGTAGCTCTTTGTTCTGACCTTTTTTCCTCTTGTTCCTGCTATTACCTTTCCGTCAAAAACAATATTTACATTGCTTGAGCGGTCGCTTGACGCATATCTTAAGCTGTCGGTAAGATTTATCCTTGCATCGGTATTTTCCATGTCTATGGGCTTTTGAGCACCTGTAATGACGATTGGCTTTGATGAATTCTGTATGAGATAAGACAGTGCCGCTGCTGTATATGCCATTGTGTCGGTTCCATGACATATAACAAAACCGTCATATTTATCATAATTTTCCTCAATTGTTTCCGCCATTTTCAGCCAGTGCTTTGGTTGCATATTTGTGCTGTCTATATTCATTATCTGAACGCTGTCTATATCGCAAAAGCTATTAACATCGGGAACATACGAGGCTATTTCCTCAGAAGTGATTACAGGCTTAAGACCTTCGTCGCTTCTTTTGCAGGCAATAGTTCCGCCGGTACCGATAAGCAATATTTTTTTCATATTTTACACCTCGATATTTCATAATATTACAGATATCGTAAACATACATTCATTTGTTGTCAATAATTTATTGCATAAAAAATCAGCCATTATTTCTAATGACTGACTTAAAAATCATTCGCTGAATTCACCGAATTTTCTGAATCTGTTGTATCTGTTTTCAAGAAGTGTATCCATATCAAGCTTATTTAACTCATTAAGTTTTTTAATAAGCTCTTTTTTCATAATCTCCGTTGTAAACTGAAGATTGTTTGCTATACCGTTTGATGCCTCAGGTATTATTTTTTCAATAACGCCCAGTCTGTAAAGATCCTCCGGCGTGAGCTTTAATAAATCGCAAGCCTCTGCCGCTCTTGAAGAATCCTTCCAGAGAATACTTGCAAACCCCTCAGGAGAAAGCACCGCATACATACCGTTTTCAAGCATCCAGACTTCGTCTCCGACAGCAAGTGCCAATGCACCTCCACTGCCGCCTTCGCCGATAAATATACTGATTATGGGCGTTTTAAGCTCCGCCATTTCAAACAGGTTTCTTGCTATGGCTTCTCCTTCGCCTCTTTCTTCCGCACCTATGCCACAGTACGCTCCCGGCGTATTTACAAGAGTTATGATAGGTCTATGGAATTTTTCAGCCTGTTTCATAAGCCTTAACGCCTTGCGATAGCCTTCCGGATTAGGAGAGCCGAAATTTCGCTTTATATTTTCTTCCAAGGTATGACCTTTTTCAACACCGATTACCGTTACAGGCATACCATTTAATGTGGCAATGCCGCCGATTATAGCTTTGTCATCGGCGAAATATCTGTCTCCATGGAGTTTAATAAAATCGTCAAATATATTTTTTATAAATTCCGATGCTCTCGGTCTTGTGACAAGACGTGCCGTTTCAACCTTTTTATATGCCTCGCTCATTGTCACACCTCCTTATATCCATGCAGTCTTAACAGCTTTGCAAGAACCATTTTGAGATATTTTCTCTTGACGATTTTATCAACAAAGCCATGCTTAAGCTGAAATTCTGCCGTCTGGAAGCCTTCTGGAAGCTCCTGTCTTATTGTCTGCTCAATAACTCTCTTTCCGGCAAAGCCTATTGTTGCTCCCGGCTCGGAAAGTATTATGTCGCCGAGCATTGCAAAGCTTGCTGTTACTCCGCCTGTTGTGGGATCTGTAAGCACAGTTATATAGAGAAGGCCTTTGTCCGAATGTCGTCTTACAGCGGCACTTATTTTTGCCATCTGCATAAGAGATATAATTCCTTCCTGCATTCTTGCACCGCCGGAGGTTGTAAACACTATGATAGGGAGCTTTTCCTCCGTTGCTTTTTCAAAGGCTCTTGTTATTTTTTCGCCTACAACCGAGCCCATACTGCCCATCATAAAGTTGCTGTCCATAACACAGAGTATTATTTCTATGCCTTCTATACGGCATTTTCCCGTAACAACACCCTCTTTAAGCCCACTTCTTTCCTGTGCGTTTTTTATTATTTCATCATATTTCGGAAAGTCTATGGGATTGAGCGATGTAAGCCCGGCATTGAATTCCTCAAAGCTGTTTTCGTCACAGGTAATGGCTATTCTATCCATTGCGCCTATTCTGAAATGGCCTCCGCATTCCGGACAGATCTTATATTCGGTAAGCTCCTTCTGATAAATTGTTTTTCCGCAATGAGTACATTTTACCCATGTTCCGTCCGGTATTTTGGGAAGCTCTTTAAGTTCGCTTTCCTGCGAGCGGACAATATTTATATATGTTTTTTTCTTTTTAAAAAGGTTCATAAAATCAACCTCCGATTATCCGAGTATTTCCTTTTCGATAAATGATGTGTCAAATTCTCCTGCTATATAACTCGGATTATTTAGAATACTTTCCTGGAACTCAATATTTGTATCTACTCCCTTTATAACAAACTCATAAAGTGCTCTTCTCATCTTTGCTATAGCCTCGTTTCTGTCCTTACCGCATGTAATTACCTTGGCTATCATGGAATCATAAAACGGAAGTATATCACAGCCCTCATAAACTGCACTGTCTACTCTTACGCCAATTCCACCGCCTGGAATGAGAAGAAAATCTATTGTTCCCGGAGAGGGTGCAAAATTCTTTTCGGGATTTTCCGCATTGATACGACATTCAATGGCATGTCCTGTTATTTTTACATCCTCCTGTTTGTAGCCCAACGGATTGCCCGATGCAATGTTAAGCTGTTCCTTAACAATGTCTATACCAGTTACCATTTCGGTTACGGGATGTTCAACCTGAACTCTTGTGTTCATCTCCATAAAATAGAAATTACCATCCTTGTCATAAAGAAATTCTATCGTTCCGGCGCCCTTATAACCGACAGCCTTTGCCGCTCTTACAGCAGCCTCGCCCATTGCCTTTCTTGTTTTATCATCAAGCTTGGGTGAAGGAGCCTCCTCAAGCACCTTCTGGTTTCTTCTCTGTATTGAACAATCCCTTTCTCCGAGATGTATTACATTGCCGAAATCATCACCGAGTATCTGTATTTCAATATGTCTTGCATCAACAATGACCTTTTCCATGTATATTTCATCATCACCGAAGGCAAGACTTGTTTCAAGCTTTGCACTTTCATAGGCATTCTTAAGTTCTTCCTTTGAGTGTGCTATTCTTATGCCCTTTCCGCCTCCGCCGGCTGATGCCTTTATCATTACCGGATAACCAAGCTTGTCGGCAAGCTCATATGCCGCCTCTATGCTTTCGACTGTTCCGTCACTTCCGGGAATTACATTTACTCCTGCCTTTATCATAAGATCTCTTGCATGGGATTTGTTTCCCATTTCATCAATGGTCTTTGCATCAGGCCCAATAAATTTTATATTACATTCTTCGCACATCTCGGCAAAAATGCTGTTTTCCGAAAGAAATCCAAAGCCGGGATGAATCGCCTGTGCATTTGTAAGCACCGCCGCACTGATTATGTTCTGCATATTGAGGTAGCTGTCCTGAGCCTTTGCCGGTCCAATACACACTGCTTCATCGGCAAGCTGAGTATGTAAAGCCTCTCTGTCCGGTTCGGAAAAGACCGCAACAGTGGCAATACCAAGCTCTCTGCATGCTCTGATGATTCTAACCGCAATTTCTCCACGGTTAGCAATAAGTACCTTATTAAACATCGTATTACCTCGAATAATATGATTTACGGTTTATAAGTAAACCGTATTAAACCTTGCTGTCAGCCTATCATGAATGTAAGCGTTGCCTCTGCGACCTTTTTGCCGTCCACATATGCAACGCCTGCGCCTATTCCGGCATTTCCTCTAAGCTTTGTAAAAGTTACCTCAAGTCTGAGTGTATCTCCGGGAACAACCTTTTTTCTGAATTTAGCCTTATCAATAGCTCCGAAGTAAGGTGTTTTTCCCTTGAACTCGTCCATACTGAGTATTGCAACCGCTCCTGCCTGTGCCATAGCCTCAACAATAAGCACACCGGGCA
Organism: Anaerotignum sp. MSJ-24; assembly: GCF_018918145.1. Lineage (GTDB taxonomy): Bacteria > Bacillota > Clostridia > Lachnospirales > Anaerotignaceae > Metalachnospira. The sequence continues at coordinate 41,868 of NZ_JAHLPX010000003.1, read as the reverse complement.
TTACAGGCTCACCGGGATAATGTCCCACAAAAAACGGCTCGTTCATTGTAACATTCTTGATTGCAACTATCTTTTCTCCTTCAACAATCTCCTCAACTCTGTCAATAAGCAAAAATGGAGGTCTGTGAGGTATTATTCTCATAATTTCATTTATATCAAGCATTTTGTTCTCCTTATACAATTCTGAAAAGAGGCTGTCCGAATTCGACTATCTGCTCGTTGGAAACAAGAATTTCATCAACAACTCCGTCAAACTCACTTGTTATCTCATTCATTATTTTCATTGCTTCAATTATGCAGACAACCTCGCCTTTTTTGACCGTGTCACCTTTTTTCTTGAAGGCAGGTGAACCCGGCTTAAGGCTTTCGTAAAATGTTCCGACAATAGGAGATTTTATTATATTGCCTTCCTTTTTCTCTGTCTTTGTTTCGGAAATCGGCTCGCTTTCTTCCTTTGCCTGAACCGGTTTAACCGTTTCCTCATACTGAATAGGAGCAGAAGAAATCTGTTTATTTTCGCCCAGCTGAATATTATCGCTTTTGCTCATGGAAATATTTACATCACCTGTGTTAAGCTGAAAGTATTTAAGCTCGGAGTCATTTACAATTCCGATTAACTCCTTAATTTCATTGAAGTTCATTTTTATCTGTCCTCCCATTTTTTAAGGCATAAAACCGCATTATGTCCGCCGAAGCCGAGTGAATTGGAAAGAGAATATTCTATCTCTGCCTCTCTGCCGACATTGGGAACATAATCAAGATTGCATTCCGGATCCGGCTCTGTATAACCTATTGTAGGAGGTACAAAGCTGTTTTCCATTGCTTTTATACATGCTATCGCCTCAACAGCTCCGGTTGCACCGAGAAGGTGTCCTGTCATGGATTTTGTTGAGCTTACGGGAATTTTATATGCCGCATCGCCCATAGCCTTTATGATAGCAAGTGTTTCGGCAACATCATTGGCATGTGTACCCGTTCCGTGTGCATTAATATAACCAACCTGTTCGGGCTTGATACCTGCTTCTTCCATTGCCATTGTCATTGCGTTTGCCGCACCTTCTCCGTCGGGACATGGTGATGTAATATGGTAAGCATCGCATGTAGCACCGTAGCCGACAACCTCACCGTATATTTTTGCACCTCTTGCAAGTGCGTGCTCAAGCTCTTCGAGAATAAGAACTCCGGCACCGTCACCCATTACAAAGCCGCCTCTGTTTTTGTCAAATGGCTTTGAAGCGTCCTTAGGATCGTTACTCTTTGAAAGTGCTGTAAGGCTTGTAAATCCGGCAACACCGGCTCTTGTTATTGCGTGCTCCGCACCGCCGGCAAAGGCTACATCAAGATAACCATGCTTGATTGCTCTGAAGGCTTCGCCGATACTGCTTGTTCCTGTTGCACAGGCAGTAACTATCGACTGGCATACGCCCTTTGCACCGTATTTAATTGCAATGTTTCCTGCCGCCATATTTCCGATAAGCATAGGAATGAACAACGGGCTTATTCTGTCCGGACCTTTTTCGTTCATTCTGCCTATCTGATCCTGTAATGTCTGAAGTCCGCCGACTCCCGAACCTACAACACAGCCGAATTTCATTGGATCGCCAACTGTTTCCTCGGTAAGTCCGCTCATTTCATATGCCTGTGCTGCGGCAACAAGAGCAAATATAGAAAACAGGTCGTTTCTCTTAAGCTCTTTCTTGTGCATATATTTTTCTATATCGAGATCCTTTATTTCGCCGGCAATTTTAACGGCAAAATCCGTTGTGTCGAACTGCTTTATAAAATCAATTCCGCATACTCCGTTTTTAATGCTTTCCCAAAAGCTGTCCACATCATTTCCTACCGGAGTAACGGCACCCATACCTGTTATTACACATCTTCTGGACATAATTTCCTCCTTAGTTCATTACCATACCGCCGTCTACATTTATAACCTGTCCGGTTATATAGCGGTTTTTGGCAAGAAATACACAAACCTCGGCAACCTCATCGGCATTGCCGAAGCGTTTAAGCGGTATCGAAGCAAGCATCTGGTTTTTAACCTCATCACTTAAAACCTCTGTCATATCTGTTTCGATAAAGCCGGGTGCAATGGCATTGCAGGTAACTCCTCTTGCGGCAAGCTCCTTTGCCGTTGCTTTTGTAAGACCGATAACTCCGGCTTTTGATGCGGCATAGTTTGCCTGTCCGGCATTTCCGATAAGACCAACAACAGATGACATATTTATTATTGCTCCGGCTCTCTGCTTAAGCATTATATTTGACGCAAATCTTATGGTATTAAAAGCACCCTTAAGGTTTGTTGAAATAACACTGTCAAACTCGTTCTCGCTCATTCTCATAATAAGCATATCTCTTGTAATTCCGGCGTTATTCACAAGAACATCAACACTGCCAAATTTTTTCTTAGCCTCTTTTATAAGCATTTCCGCTTCGTCAAACTTACTTACATCTGCTTTGAACGGCATACATTCAACGCCATAGCCTTCTATTTCCGCAATAAGCTCATCGCTAACATTACTTCTATAATTGAGAACTATATTACAGCCTTCCTTTGCAAATCTTATTGCCGTTGCTCTGCCTATGCCCTTTGCGGCTCCTGTTATGACAGCGGTTTTTCCTTTAAGCATTTTTCCTCCGATCCATCACTTTTCAAGCTTTTTAAGTGCATTTTCAAGTGATTTCATATCCTTAACGTTTATTATTGTTACATTCTTAAGTATTCTTTTTACAAATCCGCTGAGCGATCTTCCAGGCCCGATTTCGATAAATGTATCTACTCCGAGCTCTCCGAGAAGCTCAATGCTCTGCTTCCATTTAACCGGATTCATAACCTGTTTTGTAAGAAGTGGTACAATATCCTCTTTGTTTTCTATAATATTTCCTGTCACGTTGCTTACAACGGGAATGTTCATTTCGTTTACTTGCATTTTTGCAAGCTCAACGCCAAGCTTATCGCTTGCCGGTTTAAGCAGTTTAGTATGGAAAGGGCCGCTTACGGTAAGCTTAACCGTCATTTTGGCACCTTTTTCCTTACAGATTTCCGCCGCCTTGTCAACAGCCGCATTCTCACCGGAAATAACAAGCTGTCCCGGTGCATTGTAATTTACGGCAGAAACACAGCCTATTGAGGACGCTTCTTCACAAGCCGCTTCAACCTCACTGTCCTCAAGTCCGAGTATTGCACACATGCCGCCTACTCCGTTTGGAACAGCCTCTGCCATAAATTTTCCTCTTTTTGTAACAAGCTGAACCGCTTCTTTAAAATCAAAAACACCGCTTGCAACAAGTGCGGAATATTCTCCAAGGCTTAAGCCTGCCACATAATCCGCCTTTATTCCTTTTTCCTCTAATATTCTTAACGCCGCAATGCTCATTGTGAGTATAGCCGGCTGAGTATTTTCTGTTTTATCAAGTTCTTCTTTATTGTTAAAGGCAATATCTCTAATGGAAAATCCAAGAGCCTCGTCTGCCTCATTAAATACCTTTTCAGCACATTCGAAATTTTCGTAAAAATCCTTGCCCATTCCGACAGTCTGGTCACCCTGACCGCTGAATAAAAATGCCGTTTTCATAAAGCTAACCTCTCTGATTATATATATGGGGTGATTAATCACCCCATATATCTTTCGTCTATTATTTACTGTATAATTCGGCTGTATTTTTCATTATCTGAATAAATTCGCCATACATTTCTTCAATTATTTCCTTACAGGTTTGTTCCTTCTTTACAAGGCCCGCAATCTGTCCCGACATAACTGAACCGTTATCAACATCGCCGTCCACAACGGCCTTTTTCAATGCTCCTCTGCCAAGCTCTTCAAGCTCTTCGGCAGACGCATTTTTCTTTTCGAGAGCCTCATAAGCTCTTGCCATTTTGTTTTTGATTACACGAACAGGGTGTCCTGTGGAGTTTCCTGTCGTTGTTGTATCAATATCTTTAGCCTTAATAATTTTTGCCTTATAGTTGGGATGTACATTACATTCCTTTGCAACAAGAAATCTTGTTCCGATCTGTACTCCCGATGCACCGAGCATATAAGCCGCCGCAATTCCTCTGCCGTCGGCAATTCCTCCTGCCGCAATAACCGGAACATCAACAGCGTCAACAACCTGAGGCACAAGTGCCATTGTTGTTGTCTTTCCGACATGACCGCCGGATTCTGTTCCTTCGGCAATAAGAGCGTCTACTCCGTCCTTAACCATCATTTTTGCCATGGCAACCGACGGAACAACGGGAATAACCTTAACTCCTGCCTCTTTGAACTTTTTCATATATTTTCCGGGGCTTCCCGCACCTGTTGTTACAATAGGTACTTTTTCCTCGCAGATAACCTCAACTATCTGCTCAACGAACGGCGATAAAAGCATTACGTTGACAGCATAAGGCTTGTCTGTCATTTCTTTAAGTCTGCGTATTTCCTGTCTACAGCCTTCTCCGTCAAGGTGTCCTGTCGCAAGAACGCCGAGTCCGCCTGCATTTGAAACCGCAGCCACAAGGTCGGCATCGGAAATCCATGCCATTGCTCCCTGTATTATAGGATATTTAATTCCAAGAACCTTGCAGATGTCTGCATACATAACTTATTCCACCTTAAAAAATTATTTGTTTTCTTCTACGAATTTAACTGCGTCTGCAACTGTAACGATTGCTGTTGCATCTTCAACCTTAACATCGAATTCATCTTCGATTTCGCTGATGATCTGGAAAAGGTCGAGTGAGTCTGCATTAAGATCGTCTTTAACCTTTGTTTCAAGTGTAATTTTGTCTGCCTCAACACCTAACTGATCTGCAATAATGTCTCTGATTTTTTCGAATACCATTTTAAATTCCTCCGTAAATTCAATATTGTTTTTTATTTTTATATTAATCAATAGTTATCTACTGATTTTATCAGATTTCAATAAGCATACTGCCCCATGTAAGGCCGCCGCCGAAGCCGGAAATAATTATTTTATCTCCTTCCTCAAGAAGGTTTTTTTCGAACATTTCGTTTAAAGCTATCGGTATGCTTGCTGAAGACGTATTACCGTATTCATAAATATTAAGATAAAACTTTTCAACAGGCATTTTCAGTTTTTTTGCTATGAATTTTACAATTCTTTCATTTGCCTGATGCGGCACAATATATTTAATATCATCAGCCGTAATATTGTTTTCCTCCATAAGCTTTTTAATGCTCTTTGGAATTCTTCTTGTGGCAAAATCAAATATTTCTTTGCCGTCCATGCGGATTTTTATATCTTCCACACTTTCGACTTTTTTTACATCATTAAACACATTGGAAGGTGTACATCTTGCATCGGTAAGGGCAAAGCCCTTTGCTCCGTCACTCATTACATCCTCTGCAATTACTCCCGGCTTTTCACTTCTTTCTATAAAAGCACCGCCGCTGCCATCACCGAAAAGCACACAGGTGCTTCGGTCTGCCCAGTTTACATGCTTTGAAAGCACCTCCGAGCCTATAACAAGGGCATTTTTAAATGCTCCGGTTTTTATAAACTTATCTGCAATCGACATTCCGAACACAAAGCCCGAACAGGCGGCACTTATATCAAATGCCATTGCATTTACAGCACCGATATTTTTCTGTACTATACATGACACAGAAGGAACATTGTAATCCGGAGATATTGTTGCCACAACAATAAGTTCTATATCCTCCGGATTTATATTTCCTTTCTCTAATATCATTTTTGCCGTTCCTGTTGCCAGATCCGATGTATCCTCACCTATGGATACATGCCTTTGGCATATTCCCGTTCTTGATTTTATCCATTCATCATCGGTTTCAACTATATTTGCAAGCTCGTCATTTGTAACCGTTCTGAGCGGTATACATGAGCCTGTTGCCTTTATTTTAGAAAAATACATTATTTTGCTCCTTTATCAATATTATATTTTTCCTTTAAGAAATAATCGAGTTTGAAAAGAGCACTGACCAGTACATTTTCCTCTTCCTCGTTCAAGCCGCTTATCGATGCCTCAACAAGATCGCTGTGGAATTTTTCATGTATACGGAACAGAACTCTTCCCTGCTTACTAAGCTTTACATATACAACTCTTTTATCGCTTTCGGAACGCTCTCTTTCGACAAAGCCTTTTTTAACAAGGTTATTTATAGCAACAGTAAGAGTTCCTACAGTGATATTAAGTTCTCTTGCAACCTCGCTCATTGTTTTTTTCGTATGAAGACCTATTGCTTCAACAGTATGAACCTCTGTAATGGAAACATTATTAAATGCACCTTCCCTGAGAGATTTTTCCTCAATGGTAAGAATGTCATTAAAGGTTTCAACCAAAAGCCTATTAATAATTTCGTATGATTTTTCCATTTCAATACCTCGGTTCAAAAATACTTTGATAATCAAAGTTTGATAATCAAAGTATATTTCCTCAATGCAATTTAGTCAATAGTTTTTTTGTTAATAAATTATGAACAAACTATAAACAGCATAAAATAGACGAATTTATATGAAAATCTGTTATTATATAAATGTCGATGTCGATATAGTATATTTAAAAAATCTTTTTGTCTGTTTTAATATTATATATTTACAAGTATTGTAAATTATGATAAAATATTGATATATAATATAACATCACAGAGGGACACATCATGGTTACTACATACATTTTTTCACTTCTTATTCTGGTGGTTTTATTAATTCATTCTGTTTTTTACGACCGCCGTTCTTCAAAAATCAAATACCCAATGCTTGTTCTGCTTATTTCGGAAATGCTTGCATTTACATTTTTCGATGCAAGTATATTTCATAATAATTTTTTATTTTCGTGCTTTAGAATTTGTTTCTTATTTGTAATGCTTCTGTTTACATTCAATTATTTCTATGCAATAAACGAATATGAGCCGAAAAAAGTAATGATCCTGTTTTATTCTTGTGTTTTTCTTATAGTTGTCTGCTCAATTATAAATATACTTTGCTCGGCAAAATCGCTTATATTGGTATTTAATCCACTGATTATTGCCGCTTTGTTTATGATTTTACTGTCGATTTTTTATATGATTATGTTTTCAAAAAACATATTAAACACTAAGGAACTGATAGCCGCCATTGCTTCTACTGTTCTTCAAATTCCGGCAGTATTATCGGCGTTTAGCATAATCAGTGATGATATCTTTTATCCTTCTGCCACATTATCGATGATAATACTATATATGTTTGTACATACAAAATCTCCCAGAATGCCGGTAAATTCAAACCATCCGGAATTTGAAATGCTCATACATCAGCTAAGACCACATTTTCTTTTTAATGTACTTACAGCCATACAATCCATGTGTCATGGCAAGATACCGGCAGCAGAAAAAACAATAATAGAAATTTCAGAATTTCTCAGCATAAATCTTCAGGCACTTAACAAAACTACCTTAATTCCGTTTAAGCGTGAATTTGAACAAATATTAAACTATTTCAGTCTTGAAAAAATTCGTTTTGGAAATAAACTTAATATAGAATATGATATACAGACTTATAATTTTTCGGTTCCGATACTTTCTATACAGTCCATTGTGGAAAATTCCGTAAAACATGGGATAATGAAAAAAGGAACGGGCGGAACTGTCTACATAAGTGTATCAGAAATAAACAATCATATAATTATTGTTATAAAGGATAACGGTGTCGGCTTTGACATTTCCGTTCTTAACCATGAAGCCACAAAGGCTTCTAACAAAAGCATTGAACATGTTAAACAATGTATTGAAGATATGTGCAATGGGACATTATTGACTGAAAGTGTTCTCGGCATAGGCACTACGACAACAATAATAATTCCGAAAGGGTGATAGCAATGAAAATTCTTGCCGCCGATAATGAATTACCAGCTCTGAATATATTAGTAAACTCAATAATCGAAGCTGTTCCCGAAGCAGAAATACGAAGCTTCTCCTGTATAAATAAAATACTTGATTGTATCAAAAATAATAATTTCAAACCTGATGTTGCTTTTCTTGATATAGAAATGCCGGGTATGTCCGGATTGGAGCTTTCAAAAGTATTAAAAAAGCTATGTCCGAATGTAAACATCGTATTTATCACCGGCTTTTCTCAGTATGCACTCGACGCTCTTGAACAAAGACCAAGCGGTTATGTGCTTAAACCGGCAACAAAAGAGAAAATACTGGATGAACTTAACAATCTCAGACATCCTCTGAAACGCTTACAGCCTGAAAGAGAGATAAGCATACAGTGCTTTAGCAGCTTTGAGATTTTCTGCAATAAAAAGCCTATACAGTTTTTGCGTTCAAAATCAAAAGAGCTTCTTGCATATCTCGTTGACCGGAGAGGTGCAAGCTGTTCTGCCGCCGAAGTTGCGGCAATATTGTGGGACGACGGTATTTATGACCGATCAAGACAAAAGCAGTTTTCGGTAATACGCGCTGACATGATAAAATCACTTAAACAGGTAAATGCAGATAAAATAATAGTAAAATCAAGAGATTCTCTTGCAGTAAACACAACGCTTTTTGACTGTGATTATTATATGGCACTTGCCGGAGATGTTGCAGCAATAAATTCCTTTACCGGCGAATATATGATGCCGTATTCATGGGCAGAATATACAACCGGAATGCTTGTAAACAAATATGAAAAATTCATATAATTTGAATGCCCTGTTTTCCGAAAAACAGGGCATTCATTATTTAAAACAATCCACAAAAAATAATATGATACTGCCAATCATATTATTTTGTCACACAGCATAATTTTTATTTAATCCGTTCAATATCAAGGCACAAAACATTTCCCCAGATAATTATAAATTATGTATCAATCCGCTCACTCATTTAAACGATACAGAAAATTTATAACTGTTAATCTTCATTTTGTCACACAATAAAGAGCTATATAAAAGTATCCGAAAGGCAGTATCAATTAAAAGCATTAATAGAACCGGTTTTCTTTTATCCCCCGATCAAAAAAAACCGCTTCATATATTCCCTATATACAGCTTCTATTGATTTCGGATACACATAAAACCAATATGAATGGCTTTATGCTCTTTGTTTCTGCAACTGAGCTCATTATAGCATTCATATGTCAACAAATGTCTAACAAATATTAGTTAAATTCATATTTTATCGAAAAATTTTCCAAACACCATATACAACAGCTTAATTTTATACACAAATAACTATGTATTATTATATAACTGTATTCACTCCGTTAATTGATGTACTTTCGCCTTCCTCGACAGGAATAACTATGCACTTCTTTCCGTCTATTATTTCCGTCTTTATCTCTGTAAGCTTTGACTGAGAAACATTAAGAGATATATCGGCAGAAGCAAAATTTACATCAAGCGGTTCATCAGCATCAAACGATGTTTCATCTGTGTCAAAAGGAGGTTCATCATCAGCCGACTTTTTGTTTTCAAGCTGCTGTTTAAGCACATTTACCTGTTTTTCAAGCTCTACTGTTCTATCTCTTTTTGCACTCTGCTCAAGTGCCTTTTTATCAAGGAGATTTTTTGCCTCAGGCGGCTCTTCTCCGAAGGTTTCGTCATAGGCTTTTTCTATCTTGCCCTTTATTTCGTCGGAAATATCCGTATCCTCCATAAGTTCCTTAACCGATGAATTTGTAAGCATAAGCGGCTCTTTTGAACCGTAATTGAGTGCCTCTTCCTCCTCAATCATATAATTAAGATTCTTCTGGAGTTTTATGAACACTTCATTGCTCTGTTCATCATCGCCGATAACATTTTCAATAACCGATTTAAAGGTTTCTTTTTCCTCCGTACCGCTTCTTCTTGATTTACAGCCGAGTATTTCCTCCATAAATTCGGTATGAGTTTCTTTTGCGTCCTTTGTATAATACATGACAGCATGAATATCCGTACTTCTGTCTGTAAAAGCAGGATATAAAAATCCTACCTCCGGCATACCGACAACCCAATCTCTCATTCTTGCGCCAATTCTGTTTTCATCCTCACGATAACCGAGAGCCGCTTTGGAAAGCTCAACAGGGCATACAGCACAAAGGACATAATCATATACCTCTTCCGACTCATCAAGCTTGTTGTTATCGCTTGTTTTTATAACAACATCATAAGCATCATGGAAAAGCAGTATAAGATAATTTCCCGTATAGTCATATTTTTCGATTATCTTTTCATAAAGTCGGTCGAGAAGTGCCTCATTTTTAAGCTTACTGTCACGTATTCCAAGCAGAAAGCTTTGCATGCTGTCCTCGCCTTCTCCGACAGGTGCAAACTCAAGCTCCAAAAGATTGTTACCGATCGTTCCCGAAAGTGCCTTTTTCGCAATATCAAGATATTTAAAAAATTCCTCATCTTTTAAATTAAGAAATGTTTCATTTATTTTCAAAATAATATTTTTATTTCCGTCTACATAACAGCCACAAAGCTTTGTGAATGTACACGCCTCTTTTTTCATTCTGCGTTTCAGCTCAAGTATATCCTTTTTAGTCATGTATTTTTACCTCATCAAAATATTTTTTTGCAGAAACGAAAGCCTCTTTAAAATTCGGTTTAAAGAGGCCAATCGTTAATTATTTTTCTTTGTATTCACCGTCGATAATACCGTCATCTTCCTGAGGTATTATAAATATACAGGCAATGTAAAGAATAACTCCTATTCCCACCATAAAAAGCGTAAACAGTGCCCATATAATTCTGACCAGTGTAACATCCATTCCGAAGTATTCCGCAAATGCAAGGCATACTCCTGAAACCTTTCTTCCTTCAAGCGGTCTGACTAATTTTTTTGAATTACTCATTGTCATCTTCTCCTTTTTTACGAAGAATATGTTCTCCGGAAAAGCTGAGATATTCTCCGTTTGCAACTATAATATGGTCATTTAGTTCAATTTTTATTGCATTAAGTGCCCTTAGACACTCACCTGTAAACTTTATATCATTGAAGGACGGTTTTAAGCTTCCGCCGGGATGATTGTGTGCCAATATAATTCCGGATGCATTGTATTTCAGTGCCGTTGACACAACCTTTCTTATATCCACAAAAGCCGCATCTGCAAGACCTTCAGCTATACACACCGTCTTTATAACAGCCAGTGTACTGTTTAAGCAGATAACATAAAGCTGTTCAACAGGCGAATTATCAAGCAATGACAGTGCATATTCTCCGGCTATATGCGGCTTATCCAGCACAACCTTTGCACTCCATTTTTCAAACGCCATTCGGCTGTTTATCTCTCCGACAAGGCTGAGAAGAACAGCGGCATTTTCACTTATACCGCATATTTCGGCTATCTTGTCCGGTCTTTCCGATGTCAGTGCCGTAAGCGAACCGCCGAATTCGTCCAAAACTCTATGTGCCATAGGATTAGTGTCAACTCTCGGATAAGCATAATACAAAAGCATTTCAATAAGTTCATGGTTTTCGAAGCTTTCGGCACCATGCTCTATATATTTTCTCTTCATTCTGCTTCTGTGTCCGTTATGCTCGCCTGCCATAAAAACCTTTCCTTCAAAAATATTACACAAAAAATCTTTCTGTCATTTTACGCCATTCGCCGCTGTATATAATTCCGAGAAGGCTATTAAGATTTTCCATAAGCTCACAAACCGTTTCGGTGCTTATAATTCCGCTTTTGAGCGCCTCCGATACCTCATCAAGGTCGATAATCTCAGTTCTTCCGTCCGGATATATTTTTACATCGGCAAGCAGATCTGTAAAAATCCACTTGTTTTCATCTTTGTAATAATCACTGTGTATTATATCGCAATAGTAATACACAAGCTTTCCATTGTTATCCATAAATTTGCTTATTTTAAAGCCTTTATTGACAAATGTACATGATATACCATTAGAAAAATTCTTTTTAGGTCTGAATGTATCCCATTTTGTTACGATAACATCATCAGACATATACAAAATTTCATCTTTTTCAAGGGATTTTATTTCATCGGGTATATATCTTTTTCTGTACACACTCGGTTTATCCGATTTATTCATTTGTTTCACCTTCAATATTACTGCTCATTATCTCCATTAGATGTTTGTGAAGATGTCTGTGAAGAATTTTGTGTGCCTGTGCCGCTTCTTAAATTATCGAGCGAATTCTGCGCATTGACTGCCTGTGCCGAATTAGGATAATCACTAAGCACCTTTTCATAATATGAAATTGCGGTTGCGGTTTCTCCCAGACCTTCAGATGTTTTTCCGAGATAATAAAGCACCTCGCCTGTATAGCTTTCGTCTGTTATAAGGTCAAGACATTCGTTAAGTGTTGTCTTTGCATTTTCATAATTTCCTGCAAGATAATACATTTTGCCTTCGCTGAACAAATCCTCTGCGGCTGACGCAAAAGTACTCTCTCTTACTGTGTCATAAATAGCAATGTCCTCATCAGACAAATCGCTTATGTCTATATCCTTGATGAGGAGAGCTGCTTCCTTATTTTTTCCGTTTGCCAAAAGTGCATATGCTTTATTTATATTGCCAATCTTTGTTTGCAATGCAACAGCATTTTTGTATTTATCAACTTCCGACTTAAGATCGGCATTTTCGCTGACAAGCTCATCATAGCTGACAGTGCCGTCAGCACCGTTATAGGACTGATAGTTCTCCAAAGTCGTTTTAAGGTCATATATTTCCTTGCTTTTATTTTCAAGCATAGTCGGAAAAACAAGTGCAAAAAGCACAGCCGCCGTACATATAACACCGCCGGCAAACGAAATTATTTCCGGCTTTCCGATAATACCCTTTTCAAGGTTTTTATATGACATACGGCGTTTTCTTCTCGCCTTTATTTCATCGACAGTATCTTCTGTCTTTGTGTTTAAATCTGCCGCTGGAGTTACCTTGCTTCCAGGTGTTATCTCCTGCAAATATCTGAGAGCGGTCGGATTTTTCTTATCAAGATAAAGCACTCGTTTTACAAAAGGCTCTGCGGCTGTGTTGTTGCCGTTGGCCATGTTGCAGAGTGCCGCAAGGTTATATGCGTCCACAAACTTAGGATTGTATGATACCGCTTTTTTGAGCTGTATCAGTGCAAGGTCCTCGCTATGCTGGTTCATATACTGTATAGCAAGATTATATAATCTTATGGCGTCATTCATTTTTTCAAGTTCTCTGGCATTTTTCTGCAGCTTTTCCAGATACTCTGAGGCCGTTTTGTCCTTTTTATCAAGGTTTGAGCTGACAACCCATTCTCTGAGGGCGTTAGCGACAAGACCTTTCTCAAAATACACAAGTCCGAGAAGATTTCTCGCCTTTGTATTAAATTTATTAACCATAACGCTTCTTGAAAGATATTCAATCGCACCTGTCAAATCTCTTTCTCCCGCACATTTCAAGCCCGAATTATAAAGCTTGTCTGAAATATTTCTGGTTTTATTATAAAGCACTATATCAGTACCACAGCCGGGACAAACATTGCCGCTTTTAAATATGTAGCTGCAAACTGGACATTTCACGTTTTATTACTCCTTATCTCTGCTTGTTCTCGGTTTTGATTTATTATTGGCTATATACTGCATCAATTCAAACATATCTCTGAAATCTTCGGAATAAATAGAGTCCTCCATATCCTCAATCAACATGGCAGGCTCATATTTTTTAAGCTCATCTTTAAAGCTGAACATTATCTGTTACCTCCCATTATAACCGTACGCAAAGCACCTATAAGATAAAGTGAGCCTGTACAAAGCAGAACATCGTCTTTTCCTGTATTTTTATAGGCAAATGCGTAGGCTTCTTCTATATTTTCCAAACTAAATACGTTATCACAATATTTTTCGGCTATTTTCTTAAGTCCTTCGGCGGCAAGCGCACGACTGCTGTCCGGTTCGGTTATTATCACCGTATCAGCAAGCGGTATTATCTCCTCCGCCATTTTTTCATATTCTTTATCCGAAAGCACTCCCATAAGAAGAACTATTCTCTTTCCGGCAAAATATCTGTTTGCCGATTTAACAAGCATCTGTATTCCGTCGGGATTATGTGCTCCGTCTATAACAACAAGCGGCTCTCTTCCGCAGATTTCCATTCTGCCATGCCATACCGCTTTGGAAATTCCGTTTCTTATTGTATCATTATCGAGTTTAATTCCGCTTTCATTGAGTGCATATGCCGCCATAAGCACCAATGCACAGTTTTTTATCTGATATTCGCCGATAAGCGAAATATTGACATCATCAAATTCAAAATATTTATTTTTATATGATGCAACGGTTCCGTCTATTGTTTCGGCCTTTACATCTATAACTTCATCAGTATCATAATAAAGTCTGCTGTTTCTTTCATCACAAATATTTTTAATTACATTATAAACCTTTTTATCCTGATTATAAAGCACTGTCGGGCAGTCATTTTTAATAATTCCGCCTTTTTCAAAGGCTATCTTCTCGACAGTATCCCCGAGAAATTCCGTATGATCAAGGCTGATAGAAGCAATAACACTGAGAACAGGTTCTTCGATTACATTAGTAGCGTCAAATCTTCCGCCTAAGCCGACCTCAATAACGGCAATATCGACTTTTTCATCGGCAAAATAAAGAAATGCCATAGCCGTAAGCTGTTCAAAAACAGTCGGCATGCCTATGCCGTCCTTTTCCATCTCGTCGGCATATTTTTTAATTATGTCCATATAACGGGCAAAATCTTCATTGCTTATCTCCTTGCCGTTTATAACATATCTCTCGTTATAGCGTTCAAGATGAGGCGATGTATAAAGAGCCGTTTTATAGCCTGCCTCAATAAGTATTGACGTAAGCATTGAGCTTACCGAGCCTTTGCCGTTTGTTCCGGCAACATGAATTATTTTATATTTATTCTGCGGCTTTCCGAGTCTTTCGAGCATATTTTCAACACGCTCAAGTCCAAGCTTAGAGCCGAGTATATTCAGACTGTCTATATAGTTTAAAGCCTCTTTATAATCCAATTTGTTTTCCTCCGTGAATTATCGTATACTACGATAAATTCTAATATATATTAACAGTTTTGTACTTTTTTATCAACAACAAATAACTTTTATCAGATTAATGCCAAAATCGTTTTTGTACAGCGGAAGGCATTAGGAAACGATAGTCATGACAAGATTTCGACTTAATGACATTATTATAATGCAAATTTAATATTAATACAAATCAAAAAAGCACAGTTTCGGCATTGTTTTTGCAATGCCTTAACCGTGCTTAAAAATTTCAGATATTAAATTCTATCTACAATAAAGCCTTCATCATCAAATTCCATTTCATAAGGTCCTTCAACATATTTAATTTCAGGATGATTCTTAAGCTCTTCGTAAAGAGGTGCGGAAACTTCGATATGACCTGTTTCAAGAGTATTCTTGATTCTTACTATACGGGCATTCTTAAAGTCGATACCTGAGCAACATTTGATTGCTGTAACGATAGCTTCCTTATCGTTTTCTCTGTACATAGGAATACTTCCGCCTGAACCGAGAACAGTTGCTGTAACTACGTTTGTCCAAGTAGCATCCCAGTCAATGCTGTTAAGACATCTTCTTGTTGTGATGTTTGCAAGAGCTATACCTACACCTGAATGATGTGATTCAAGTGTAATACTTCTTACGAATATGTATCTGATTGTAGGAAGTCCGGGAAGTCCTCTGAATGTTTCGGACATATTTCTTCCTACTACGTTGGGATCCATACCGGAACCTGACATATTCTTACCGATTTCGTCAATTATAAGAAGGTCGATATTATCAAATTTGAAGTTAGGAATTTTCTCTTTAGCTTCCTGCTGAAGTTTTGCATCAACTGCGAGAGCATTGCTCTTATCGCACATTTCGATTGTACATATATCGTCATATGCATTCTGAACAACGCCGATACCAAATGCAAATTTAGCATTGTCAAGGAATACCTGACCAAGCTCAGGTAAAAGTCTGGGAATGTTCATATATCCAAGTGAATGGAACATTGATGCTCCGATGTGGTTTCCGAGACCGATAGCAACCATTTTGAAAAGACCGCTTTCATGAGGGCCTCTGAACTCAGTATGAGGTTTAACCTTATTAAAGAGAACGATACCGTCAGCCTCCATGGCAACCTTATCAACGTAAACGGGAGCACCGTTTGAAAGAGTTCCACAAACAACAACGTCCATACATGAAATAATAGGAACTTCCATTGTTTCTTCAGTTATTCCGAGACCTTCGAGAACTTCAACCTGTCCTTCTGCAGTAGCACCACCGTGGCTACCCATCGAAGGTACGATGAAAGGCTCTGCGCCCCATTCCTTAAGTGTGTCAAGAATAGCCTTAACCATATCGGGAAGGAAAGGAATACCTCGGCTTCCTACTGTAACCGCAATTCTCTTACCTTTGAAAGAATCCTTATCAACGCCCTGATATTCAGCCATCATTTTTCTGATGTATGCACCCGGATCGTCGATTTTATTTGAATCGTAGATCTGTGTCATTTTATACATCTTAGGAATTTCAACTGCTTCAAGGCCCTGGATAACTATATCCATCTTCGGAAAATTAATATACTGACTCATTTTAAATTACCTCCCTATTATAAATTAACCCTTATATAAGACAGGCTATGCTATCCCCATAACATAAAAATGCCTGCCACCTTGATAAAAGTATAACGCAGTCATTATATTATGTCAATGATTTTTGTATAATTTTACAAAATTCTGACTTAATTTTCTACCGTGTATATGTCATAATACATCATTTTATAGCTATATAATCATACATCACATACTATATACACATTTAGCTTCTCTATTTTTCAGCTGTTTTTGTATTATAACAACAAAATTTAACTTTGTTATTATGACATCAAGCAACTTCACCAACATAATTTTAAAGGTCATCATACAACGCTTAAAATCTGTCTTTAAATTTAACATAAATTATATTTACTGATACTCTCAAGCTGATTATACTTATACTATCAGTACAAATCAGGAGCTATATAAAATGAGAAAATCCAATGCAAATGAATTTATAAACGAAAATAAAAATCTTTACGCCACACTTTTTTCTTCGACATTCAAAATAAGTGCCTGCACCTTCGGTGGCGGATATGTAATAGTCCCTCTTATGAAAAAACGCTTTGTTGAGGAGCTCGATTGGATAAGTGAAACCGAAATGCTTGATTTTATATCCATATCCCAAAGTGCACCGGGACCTATTGCTGTTGATGTTGCCATTATGGTCGGCTATCATGTTTGTGGTCTAAAAGGTGCTGTAATTGCCGGAATCGGAACAATACTTCCGCCATTAATAATAATTTCCGTTATCTCACTGTTTTATAAACAGTTCCGAGACAACCGGTTTGTCAGCTTTGCAATGAACGGTATGCTTGCCGGAATTGCCGCAGTAATATGCAATGTCGTTATAGACATGGGAAAGCCGTTTTTCAAAAACAGAGATATATTTTCAATTATAATTATTGCCGCAGTATTCATAGCGGTTTATTTCTTTAAAATTAATATTCTATGGATTATAATAATATGTGCGGTATTGGGAATAATCAAAGGCACTGTCGGCTTAAAGGACGGTGAAAAAAGATGATATATATTCAGCTTCTATTGAGTATGTTTAAAATCGGAATTTTAAGCTTTGGCGGCGGTTATGTTGCAATACCGCTTATACAAAAGGAAATTGTTGAGCTTAACGGCTGGATTACGCTGACTGAATTTACTGACATAATAACCATTGCGGAGATGACTCCCGGTCCAATTGCCATAAATGCCGCAACCTTTGTCGGTATCAGAATTGCCGGAATCCCCGGTGCTTTAATTGCTACTTTCGGCTGTGCTCTTCCGTCCTGTATTATAGTTATAATACTTGCAAAAATATATTATAAATACCGACATCTTAACACAATGCAGAATATTCTTGCCGGACTAAGGCCTGCGGTAATCGCCATGATAGCTTCCTCCGGTGTTACAATAGCGTTGATGGCACTGTTCAAAAGCGGAATAAACATCAATTATATTTCGGCAGGCATATTTATAATAGGAATTTTCCTTTTAAGAAAATATAAGCTTAATCCGTTATATATAATGTTTGGTGCCGGAGCAGTCGGCATAATACTATACAGTCTGTTTCCGATGTAATATAAAATAATCAGATAACTTATTAAAGAGGTGTTTTAAAATGATTAGACCTATAATGAAGGACGTTATGTTCTTAAGCCGTAAATCCGAAAATGCGGTTCCGGCAGA
This sequence comes from Anaerotignum sp. MSJ-24, assembly GCF_018918145.1. Taxonomy (GTDB): domain Bacteria; phylum Bacillota; class Clostridia; order Lachnospirales; family Anaerotignaceae; genus Metalachnospira. The sequence continues at coordinate 23,701 of NZ_JAHLPX010000003.1, read as the reverse complement.
CATACATATTGCAGATGATTTAAGAGATACACTCAAAGCCCATAGCGAAAGCTGTGTCGGAATGGCGGCAAATATGATAGGCGTAAACAAAAGAATTATTGTCATAAACGTAGGTATTCTTTTCATAGAAATGTTCAATCCGGTAATATTGAAGCAGTCAATGCCCTACGAAACCGAGGAAGGCTGTCTGTCTCTTGTCGGCAAACGCAAAACAAAACGTTTTAACCATATTGAAGTAAAATATCAGGATAGGAATTTCAAAACCCATACGCAGGAATTTTCCGGCTGGACAGCCCAGATTATTCAACATGAAATTGATCATTGCGATGGAATAATAATCTAAAGTTTATGCCGAAGTCATAATGATTTCGGCATTTACATTTCTGCTTATTTTTTTCTTAAAACAATCTTTATAAAATTAAGATATCTTCCACCGCCAGCCTCCATAGATTTTCTGTCGCTTATCGCATATTCATTGTCCTGTTCCAGCCAGTCCTTCCATACCTCTTCATTACTTTCCATTTCTTTAATTTCAACTATTTCGGACATTTCACTTTCAGACACAATTTTTCTCCAGTAATCTATGTCGTGCATATATTCGAGCTGTTCCGGTGTCCATGAAAGCAAAAGCTCTTTCGGCAGATTATCGTGGCAGTCATGCCTCATTCCCGGAACTGCAATATAAACATATCCTCCCTTCTTAACAAACGGCATAAGCTTTTCATCAAGATAGCTCTTATCTCTTCCGAAATAATTATATGAATCCACAGAAACAACGGCATCAAAGAAATTTCTTTCAAAAGGCAGGTCTAAAGCATCGGCCTTAATAGGTATTATCTGTTCATCTGTCAGATTGTTCTCTTCAAAAAATTTTCTGTTTTCCTCCGGTTCACTCCATAAATCCGATGCGTAAACCTTAAATCCGTATTCTTTGACAAGGAATATGCTCGTTAATCCCTGTCCGCTACCTAAATCGCATACAACCGAATTCGGTTTTATTTTATTGTCCAAAAGCAACTCTTCCTCAAGCTTTATAGGATTAGGCCCCATTATTTTTGACATAAATTTCTGTATATTGTATTTTTCACTTTTTATGTATTTCATTACTTTTTCTCCTTAAACCATCTGAAAAAATCCGCAAGATTTTCCTCGCTTACATAGCTTCTTCCGTTTAACATCATGTCAAGCATTCTATCCTCATCTTCCGTTCTGTTCTTTTTGTCGGAAAGTCATTTACCTGCCGTTTTTACCATAACACTCATCATCAGCTTATAAACTCCGCTCAGCTTATTAATATCAAAGCCTCCCTGAAGTGTAAAAAGAGTTGTATCATGCGGTATATTGTTTTTGCATCTTACCTCTGCCGTCTGTGTTCCCGTTCCTCCCATGCCTACTGCACAAACGACTTTTATATCATATTTGCTTTTCGCCTTTTTATATCCTTTTATAGTTCCTGCCATAAGCCATCCAAGATAAATAACCTCATCTCCTGCAGAGAGCACTTTTTCTGCCTCATCAAGAGTATATGCCGGAATTATGGTCTTTTTTTCGATTATTTCAGCATATTCCTTTGTCGTTCCCGTATTTGATGTATATACTATTGCTTTCATTATAATTCACTCCCAATTTTAATTTTTTCGATAAATCTATCCAAATGACGTTCAAGCATTCCAAACACAGCCCTTTTATCCTCTGCATTGTCATAAATTCCATAGAGCATATACATAGGTGCATAAAATTCAATAGCAAGCTGTTCCGCCTCCAGCTCATTCTCCGCCATGCCTTCAAATATATCCTTCATATAATCCAAAGGCCCGTTTCCGAGATACTGATGATACATAGCAAGCATTTCTCTGCTTCTATACTGCTCGACAGTCAGCATTTTTCTGAATAATGACGAAAACTCCTCCTCTGTCCAATGACTAAACTGTGCTATCGCATATTTTTTAATTTTATCCAACGGCATATTTTTATATTTATCCACCGCATCACAGGCCGCCTCTTCCGGCATTTCATATTCAACGGCTCTCTCAAAATCCATCTCTTCCATTCTTTTTACTATGCTGTCGAATATATCCTTTTTGTTTTTATAATGCTTATACAATGCACCCTTTGTTATGCCAAGCTCTCCGGCAATCTCGCTGACCGAAACCGCTTCATATCCATCATTGGCAAATAACCGAAGTGCCGCAAGTAGAATTTTTTCCTTTGTATCTTCCATAAAATATCTCCTTAAAGCTTTAGTGAACGATTGTTTACTTATATTATAGTAAACGGTCGTTCACTTGTCAATAGAAAAAAATAAAAACACCTTATATTTACAAGTATACAAATACTCAAAATACTAAGGTGTTTATAAATTTTCAAAAAACTGATAATCAGTTTAAAACATACACGCCATTATTCTTCTCCGAATACCTGAACCTTAAGTCGTTTTCCTGTCGGTGTTGCGGCAAGACCGCCTTCACCTGTTTCCTTAAGGGCAGATGACATGGAATCTCCGACCTTCTTCATTGCCCATAATGTTTCATCAGCCGGTATGGCGCTTGTTATTCCGGCAAGTGCAAGCTCTGCCGCTGTAAATGCATTGGCAGTTCCCATTGCGTTTCTCTTTATACAGGGAATTTCAACAAGGCCTGCAACAGGATCACAAACAAGGCCGAGAATATTTTTTATAGCAATCGCACAGGCATCGGAAACCATCTGAGGTGTACCTCCGCACATTTCCGTTACTGCTGCCGCAGCCATTGCACTTCCGACACCGCACTCTGCCTGACAGCCGCCCTCTGCTCCGGCTATGCTTGCTTTGTTAGCCGCAACAAGACCTATTGCCGATGCTGTAAACATACCCATAACAACGTCCTTTTCGGGAATCTTTCTGTCGTCCATAACACTTAATATTGCAGCAGGAAGTATTCCGCATGAGCCGGCTGTCGGTGCAGCAACAATTTTGCCCATACAGGCATTTGTTTCCGATACCGCAAGAGCCATAATCATAGCGTTTCCGAATACCGGGCCGCATATGTTTTTGCCTGCGGCAACCTGTTCACGCATTTTCCATGCACTTCCGCCGGTAAGACCGCTGACTGAACGTGAATCCTTAACAATTCCCTTTTCAACCGCCTCTATCATAACCTTAAAGGATTTGTGCATTTTATTATACATTTCCTCAACACTGCATTCACGAGCCTCTGCCTGCTCCTTAATAACAAGATCGGAAATTCTGACATTTTCCTTTTCGGCAGCACTTACCAAATCTGCTATCGAATCATATTTAAACATCTGCATCCTCCTTATATTGCCCTGAGAAGTGTAGAGCTTATTACTTTGTCCATCTTCTTTATTTCTTCATTTATACCGTCCGGTATATCCGAATCCAATTCAATAATCATAACGCCGTTTCCGCCCTTAGGACTTCTTCTCAAATCAAAACGACCGATATTAATGTCATGCTCAGCAAGAATGCTTGTAACATCGGAAATCATTCCGGGAATATTTTTATGAAGCACTATAAGCGTTGTAAACTTACCTGTTATTTCCACAGGCGTTCCGTTTATATTGGTTATTATTATGTTTCCGCCGCCTATTGATGCACCCTGAACCTTAACTTTCTTTCCTGTATCACCCGTAAGCTCGATATAAGCCGTATTCGGATGTGAATTTTCTATTTCACAGACATGGAAATTAAACTCAAGTCCTCTTTCCTCGGCTGTTTCAAAACTGTATTTTAATCCCGGATCGTCAGTATCCATTCCGAGTATTCCGGCAATGATTGCTTTATCCGTACCGTGTCCTTTGTATGTTTTGGCAAATGAACCACTGAAATATATTTCAGCCTTAACAGGTGTCTCCCCAAGTATGTTGAGAGCATATCTTCCGATTCTTGCAGCTCCCGCTGTATGTGAGCTTGAAGGTCCTATCATAATAGGTCCTATAATGTCAAATACGTCCATAAAACTCCTCCTTTTTATTTATTATAAACTGAAATCAATTTCAGTGCAACGATAATCTATTTTTCTATGGATAAAAAACATCATAAATGCTATAATTATTAAATCAATTATTACAAAAGGAGGAAATACTTTTGGTATCGCCTAAAATCGAAGAAAAATTAAGCAACCTTTCGGCAGAATATATATACAACGAAGGAATAGGAAATCTTCTTCTGCTTGCAATAAGCTACACCGACAGAAAAAAAGGTGAAGACGGAGATATGCCATTCGGTATGCCGGAGGAAATCAAAAAAATACGTGACAAGGCCGACAGCTATATTCCGGAGCTTGAGGATATATTGGGAAACAATGAGCTTAGAATTTCAGCACTTAATGAAGTGCTTGAGCTTAAAAAACAGCTTGTTTCCCTTTACGGAAATGTATACGACTATTTTTCACAGTGGAATACTCTTTCACTTGCGGTAAACGATGAAACTGCCATAAGAAAATACAAGGAACAGCATTTGGCAGACAAAAAGGTTCAGTATGAGGTATTTTATACCGACTGCGTAAATTTCCTTACAGCATCGGAAAATATCGATGAATTAAGAAAATACACAGCACAGCTTCTCAAATGTATGCCTATGAGAATGGCGAGAGGCAGATTTTTCGACATTGTTCTCCGTTCATTGCGTGCCGCCTTTGCCGGAGCAACAGAAGAAACAATAACAAAATCAATAGATGCCTTCAAAAAAGGCTGTGCTCCCGTACTTGATAAAAATTACGGAAAGCTTTTCCCTGAAATAGCCGAATGGCTTGCGTCCAAAGCTGACCATATTCCGGCACATATGAGTGATGAGGAATTGGCAGATGAATACGAAGATTTCAACATGATGCTCGACACAATACAGCAGGCTGAGGACGGCTTTACAGCTCTTTATGATGACCTAAACTCACTCATAATAGTTCTCTATCTCAGCTTTACATTTGAAGAGCTTACCGAAAAGGACGCCGCATATGCCGACCTTTACCATGCCGTATGTGACATAATGACGGGCGAAACAAGCGAAGAAGAAGCCGAAGCACTTCTTGATACACTCAAGGAACAGCTTGAAGCCGCTTTTGAGCCGATAATCGATAAGGTAAATTCTATCAATGAAAAAGAGCTTGAGCTTATGGATAAAATCGGTACAATGTCTGAGCTTTCTGAGGAAACACAGAAGAGCATAGGTGCGGAAGGCTTTATAAGAGGAATTTATTACAGCAATATAAATGACGAGCTTTTCGATTTCGAAATAGACGAAAACTCTCCCGTTGCATCAAAGGAATTTTCGGAAAAGGTATTTGCGGAATTTATCGACTATATGCAGGAATATTACAAAACACTTCCCATGCAGACAAGAAAATCCAATATGCTTATACTCCTCGGCTCAATACCGGTTGCAATGGATATAGCCGACACAATAGATTATGTAAAATCATCTGTTGAAAACTGCATTGACGAAGAGCAGAAAATTCTCATTGTTGACAAAGCCGGCATGGTATTTGACGCCAACGGTTTCAGCTACGCAGATGAAGATTTCGATGATGATGAATGCGGATGCGATCACGACCACCATCATCATCACCATGACCATGATTGCGAATGTGGTCACGAGCATCACCACCATGACCATGATTGCGAATGTGGTCACGAGCATCACCACCATGACCATGACTGCGGTTGCGGACATGACCATCATCACGACCATGACTGCGATTGCGGTCACGACCATCACTAATGTATACAAAAAGAACCTACCGTTTGGCAGGTTCTTTTATTTTTCAGATTAAATATTCTATTATAAATATCTGTCCATATAATGCCAGATAATTTCCTTAGCTTCTTCTCTGCGTTCAACAAATTCGCTTTTTAATTCATTTTTCTTTTCGCTGAAATCCGTTTTAAACTGTTCGGTTCTAAGCAAAAGCTTTTTCTTGGGATTTTCTATGAAAAACTCCTGTCCCATTTCTTTATGCTTTTCAAACACTTCTTTAGCCTTTAAATAATTGCTTTCCATAAAACCGTTTGATACAACTTCACGCATTTTTTCGGCTTTAAAAAGGCCCTCGCATATTCCGCCTATTCCCGAAAGTGCATCGTCCGTAAACGAATATTTAGGAATATAATGTGGATTTCTGTAATTTTTTATTACTTCATAATATCTGTCATATGCTTTCTTAACGCTTGCGTCCCATGGAATATATATTTCGTTCATGGCATTTTCGCCTATCTCGTGTGCAAGACCGATATTGTTGATAAACCTTGTTATTGCCTCTGCCATAGCATCTTCGGTTTCCTCAATTATATATCCGTTTCTTTCGTGCACAATGTTTTCTGCGGCACAGCTGCCCTTTATGAGCACACTTCCCAATCCGCAAGCGGCCGCCTCACGCACAACAATTCCGTTTGTATCATATGTAGATGCAAAAAGGAACATATCTGCCATTGTATAATAAACTCTGAGTGTTTCCCTCTCATGCACAGCTCCGGCAAACACACAGCAGTCATCAATGCCTATCTGCTTAGTATATTCCTCCATTTCTTTTCCGTCGGCACCATTTCCGACAACAACCATATGGAATTTACCGCCGTGCTCCTTTACTGTTTTGAGTGCATTGAATATAAGCTTAAGTCCTTTGTACCACATAAGTCTGCCGACAAACAAAAATATCGGGTATCCGTCGTCTATTCCGAGATCTTTTTTAAGCTGAATTACCTTGTCATTGTCGGCTTTTCCCTTTGTGAAATCAACACCGTTTTCCATTACGATATAATCACCTTTATAACCCAGTGATTTAAGATTTTCTCCTGCACCTCTGCTTACAACCCATACTTCGTCACAGGCCTCAACATTTTTGACTATAAACTTAATCATAGCCTCCTGAAGAAGATTGGATTCAATGGCTTTTTTAATATCTATATCAAATTTTGTATGATAAGTGAATACAATAGGCACATTTACCTTTTCTCTGAGTGTTCTCGCAAGAACTGTTGACACAGCCGGGCAATGGCTGTGGATAATATTTATATTTTTATCCTCAACTCTGCCTATTGTTGCCGGCTCAAAAGGATATCCGGCTCTGTAACCGATTATGCCTGTTGTGTCGAAACTTTTATATCTTACAACATCAAATTTATAATTATCCGTAACATCAGGATATTCCGGAGTTGCAACAACAGCGTTTCCCAGTTCATTCTGTATTATGGTCGCATAATTAAAAACCGTATTTGCAACACCATCTATTACAGGCGGAAAAGAATCGTTGAGCAAACATACATTAAGCTTTTCTCTTTCATCAATTATATTATTCATTATTTTTTCTCCAATTTTTATTTTCAGCTTATTTTAGCATAAAAATATGAACAAATCTTTAATTAAATCCTAAAATCCATCATGAAATCACAAAAATATACAAAAACGACATAGTTTTTATACTATGTCGCTCAATAATCAATTATTATTGTTTGCTTTTTCCCAAAGCACACTAAGTCCCTTTGTAAGAAGGTCAGGCTCATACACTATTTCATGTCTGCAATACGGCGTTATAAGTCCGCCTATGCCGCCGGTTGCTATTATCCTTGCTTCATATCCAAGCTCGTCAAAAACTCTGTCGCATATCCCGTCTATCATTGCCGCATTGCCGTATATTATACCGCTTCGCATAGAATCCTCGGTGTTTTTGGCAAGAATACTTCCCGGCTTATCGAGCTTTATTTTAGGAAGCTTTGCCGTACATTCCGTAAGTGCCTTGAGCGATATTGATGCTCCGGGAGCAATTATACTGGCTATGTAACTGCCGTTTTTGTCTATTACAGAACAAGTAGATGCCGTACCGAGGTCAAATATAAGCATAGGCGGCTCATATTCATATAATGCGGCGACAGCATCAACAAGCATATCCTCTCCTACCTTATCTGGATTATCCATTTTAATATCAATTCCGAAATCAATATCCTTTCCAACGATATAAGCCTTTTTACCAATAAGCTTTTCGGCGGCAAAAGCCGTTTTTTCCGTTACACAGGGAACAACCGAGGAAACAACCGCACCTTTAAAATCGTCAGCATTAACCTTATTCAGCTTAAATATAAAATCAATATGTGATGCAATATCCTCTTCTGAATAATTCTTATCCGTCTTTATTCTTCCGGAGAATATTGTTTTAAAATTTCGTATTCCGCTTACAACTATATTGGAATTTCCTATATCAAGCGTTAGTATCATTCTTTTTCTCCTTAAGCTTTACAACCGCATTGATTATTTCGTCTGCAACTTCGTCCTTTGTCATAACAGGATAAGCAACAGCGTCATCCTTAGTAATTATAGTGATTATGTTTGTATCCACGCCAAAGCCTGCGTTTGCGTCCTTTATGCTGTTTGCAACTATCATGTCCGCATTCTTTTTATTGAGTTTTTTAACCGAATTTTCCATTAAATTCTGTGTTTCCATAGAAAATCCACAAAGTATCTGTCCGTCCTTTTTGTGCTCGCCGAGATATGCAAGAATGTCCTTTGTTCTCTCAAGCTTGATTTCGTTCATACCGCCGTTTTCCTTTTTAATTTTTTCATCGCTTACCGTAACAGGGCGGTAATCAGCAACAGCGGCAGATTTGATGATTACATCTGCGTCTTCGCTTTCTTTAACAACAGCATTGAACATATCCTCTGCACTTTCAATGTTGACCACCTTAACATTATCTGGCGGAGCAATAGAAACCGGACCGCTTATAAGTACAACATCCGCACCTCTGAGAGCCGCTCTTTTAGCAAGTGCATAGCCCATTTTTCCGGTTGAACGGTTAGAAATAAAACGAACCGGATCAATAGCCTCTCTTGTAGGGCCTGCTGTGATTACAAATTTCTTGCCTATCAAGTCCTTTTCGGCAAGGCTTTTTACTATGCTGTCAAATATAACATTTACATCGGCAAGCTTACCGTCACCGTTATCTCCGCAGGCAAGGTGTCCGCTGGCAGGAGCAATAAATTCATAGCCGTAATCCTTGAGCTTAGCTATATTGTCCTGAACAATTCTGTTGTGGTACATTCTTGTATTCATTGCCGGAGCAACAAGCTTTGTACATTCAGCCGCCATAATTGTTGTTGAAAGCATATCGTCCGCAATGCCGTTTGCAATCTTTCCGATAATGTTTGCACTTGCCGGAGCAACAACAAAAACATCTGCTTTCTTTGCAAGAGAAATATGCTTTACGTCAAATTCAAAATCTCTGTCGAATGTATCAACAAGGCATTTATTTGATGTAAGAGTTTCAAATGTAATAGGATTTATAAAATTACAGGCATTGGCTGTCATTATAACATGAACCTCCGCATGCTGTTTAACAAGCATACTTGCCACATCAGCCATTTTGTAAGCCGCAATGCTTCCCGTAACGCCTAATACAACCGTTTTTCCCTTTAACATAGAATTATCCTCCTGTCAGCCTTCGCCGAATATTATTCTGTAATAAAATTATCTATTAATCTTGTTTTTCCGATATAAACCGCTTCGGCAAAAAGCGCCTTTTTGCCGTCACTAATAGATAATACATTCTCAACATCATCTAAGTCAACAGCTTCTACATAATCTATTTTTGCAAGAGGCTCTTTTTCTATAAGTTCCTTCATTTTGGAAACAATTTTCATTGTATCCTTTTCGCCATCGGCAACCATTTCCTGTCCAAGCTTAACCGCCTGTGAAAGAACCAGTGCCGCCTTTCTTTCTTCTTCTGAAAGATATGTATTTCTTGAGCTCTTTGCAAGTCCGTCCTTTTCACGAATTATGGGACAGCCTACAATTTCCACCGGCACATTCAAATCTCTTACCATTCTTCGGATAACGGAAAGCTGCTGTGCGTCCTTCTGACCGAAATACGCTCTGTCCGGTGTAACTATATTGAAAAGCTTAAGTACAACCGTACATACTCCCTTAAAATGAACAGGTCTGCTTTTTCCGCAGAGGTTTTCCGTTACTCCTGTTGTATTTACATATGTAGTAAAGTTCTCACCGTACATTTCTTCTGCCGTAGGATTGAATACTGCCGCCGCTCCGGCCTTTTCAAGTACCTTGCAGTCTCTTTCAAAATCTCTCGGATAGCTTTCGAAATCCTCATTCGGGCCGAACTGTATCGGATTTACGAATACGCTTGCCACAACAATATCGTTTTCCTTTGCAGCTCTTTTTACAAGGCTTTCATGGCCTTCGTGCAGATAACCCATTGTAGGAACAAGAGCTATTGTTTTGTCGTTTTTTCTTTTTTGGTTTACATATTTTCTTACTTCTTCTACCGTATGGAATACCTTCATATTATTTCAACCTCTTTTCTGAGCTCAAGCATAATGTCGTCCGAAATTTTATACTGATTGCATTCTGCCGGAAAAACTCCGTCCTCTACTTCTTCCATATAATCGGCTATTGCCCTTTTCATTTCCTTGCCTATTTCTGCATAGCGTTTAACGAATTTAGGTGTAAAATCCGAAAACATTCCGAACATATCCTGATTAACAAGTATCTGTCCATCACATTCAGCTCCGGCTCCGATTCCTATTGTCGGAATGTTTATGCTGTTTGTTATAATCTCGGCTACGCTTGACGGTATTCCTTCGAGAACAACCGCAAAAGCGCCTGCCTCTTCTACATTTTTTGCATCTTCTATCAATTTTAAAGCCGCTTCTCGGCTCTTTCCCTGTATTTTAAAGCCTCCGAAAACATTTACCGACTGCGGTGTAAGTCCGATATGTGCCATTACCGGTATTCCGGCATCTGTTATTACCTTTATCTGCGGACAAACCGATGCACCGCCTTCAAGCTTTACCGCATCCGCACCGGCCTCCTTCATCAGTCTTCCGGCATTTTCAAGTGCCTGTGCCGTTGAAATCTGATAAGACATAAACGGAAGATCAATAACAACAAGTGCATTTTTTGCACCTCTTGATACTGCCGAACCAAATGTAATCATATCCTGCATTGTTACGGGTATTGTGTCCTCATAGCCAAGCATAACATTGCCGAGCGAGTCACCGACCAATATTCCGTGTATTCCTGCCTCGTCCATTAATTTTGCCGTTGAATAATCATATGCTGTAAGCATAGATATTTTTTTACCGTCTTCTTTCATTTTCTTAAATGTCAGAACAGACTGTTTCATTTCTAATCTCCCTTTTCAAATATTTTTTCATATATTTGTAGTCTGCATTTTCATTCTTCAATTCGCCCATTTCACAAAGTCTTAGTGCCAAAAGCTCATATAAAAGTCTGTCATATCCGTTTAGGCAGTCTATATGTGATTTAACCGTTGACATATCCCTTCTTTCAACCGGGCCGGTCAAAGCATTGATACTTCCGTATTCTGCGGCACTTCGGGCATTATTGATAAACAGCGGAACGATTATCTTTTCCGTCTGCTCATCATTAAAACCACATTTGCGGAGATATTTTTTTGCAGTGTAAAGCAAGGCATTCACATGATTGCTTGCCGTAACGGCGGCAGCATGATAAAGTGCCTTTTTCTCTTTTTCGATAACCGCATAGCTGTTTCCGAGCATCGAAATAAAAGAGCAAACCTCATCAAGTCTGTCCTTACTGCCTTCGATTGTAAAAAAAGCTTTATTAAGTTCTTTGTAGGAATCAAATTTAGAATAAATAGCAAAAATCGGGTGGATTGAATAACCGAACGCACCTGTCCGGTCAATATCGGAAAAAATGCCGGAAGATAATGCACCGCTGGTATGGCACACAATCTTATCCTTCAGAGGAAAATTTTTGATACCGTCCCAAATCTCGCCTATGGCATTATCGGGTACAGTCAAAAACAGAGTATCACTATGCCGAACCAAATCTTCGACATCAGAGTAACACATTGAATTTGTAAATTTTGCCGCAGTTTCCGCCGACTTTGGATCTCTGCTCCAATAGCCGACAAGTCTGACATTATTTTCGGAAAAATATTTTCCGAGTGTAAAGCCGACCTTTCCTGCTCCTATAAAACCTATCCTCATAAAACCACCTCTTTCAATAAGGTGACACAAGCAGGCATAATGCCTGTATACAGTCACATTCCCAAGGATATGTGCTAAGTGTTTATTTCCATGAGGGATAAAATTTTCCGACGGTATAGTTTCCGAAAGAATACTACCCAAATGCAGTATAACAAAGGGCTTTTTCGTTGTAAACACATCTAACAAACATTTAACAAACTAATTGAAATGTAAAACGGAGTATGCAAAATACATACTCCGTCGAAATATCCTATTTTATTTTTAATATACCATCAAGCTCTTTCTGTACATCTCTCTTACCTGCTCTCTTGTAAGCGGGAACGGATGGAGTGCAAGCTTTCCGGGTGTTGCCATAAGTGCATCTGTGTATCTGTCAACATCTGCCTCTGTAAATTCTTCCTTAGGATCAAGTATTGATTTAAGGAAGCCGTCAAAGTCGGCAAGTGTATCAAAGCCGAGAATAGAAAGCATTTTGTTTACCTTTGTCTGATCCTCGAAAAGTTCAAGATATGCTCTTGTGAAAATAGCATTTGCACGACCGTGAGGAATATGCTTTTCATATGTCGGCATATATCCACAGGCATGAGGAAGTGATGTTCCTGCCTGAGCAATAACAATACCGGCTATTGTTGACATAAGCAAAAGCTTTTCTCTTATTTCCAAATTAAAATCAAGCGCCTTTATTGCCGGAATACACTCTTTGAATATTTCAAAACCGCTTTCGGCAAATTTGTCATTCATATAGTTTGCTTTCTTTGATGTATAGCCCTCGATAAGATGTGTAAGTGCGTCTATGGCGGTATTTACCGTTACCTTATCCGAAAGGCTTTCGGTATACTTTGCATCAAGGAATGCAATATCTGCAAAGGTCTTCTGTGCCGCACCGTTTTTTGTACCCTGTTTATGGAGTGTGAATACGGCATACTGTGTTGTTTCTGAGCCTGTTCCGGCTGTTGTGGCTACTTCCGCAACGGGAACATGCTTAAGCGGTTCGGCAGCCATAAGTGCCTCTGCCTCTTTATCTGGATTTGCAATAAGGAATGACGCACCCTTTGCCGCATCCATAGGCGAACCACCGCCGATACCGATAACAAAATCAGCACCTTCGGCAACACCCTTATCGGCAGCACGTTTTATTGTTTCAAGTGAAGGATTTTCCTCTACCTCATCGAAAACCGACCATTCAATGCCTACTCCGTCAAGTGCGGCAGTTACATCAGCCAAAGAACCGTTAATCTTTGCGGAATGTCTTCCCGTAAAAATCAATGCTCTTTTTCCGAGTGCTTTAAAAGCCTCTTTGTTTTCGATTATGCAGTTTCTTCCGAAATATACCTTCGTCGGCATATAAAATGTAAATGCGTTCATAAACCTTTGCCTCCCGTAAAATTATTCTCTTCCTCTTATTACAGTCTCAGCATAAAGGAATTCACGGACTGCCTCCTGAATATCCTCGCAGGTAAGACTTGTGAGCTGTTTCTTTTCGGCACGTTCTCTTTCACCTTCACTGGCAAAATCATGGTGGTTCATTTCCCATTCAATGTATCTCTGTGCCGCAACTGACATGGCATGCTCAAGAAGTCTTCTTGCCTCACGTCCGTTTCCGAAGTTAGGCGCATGTATTCTGTCCTCAAAGAACGGTTTAAGTATTTCTCTCCAGCCGTCCTCTATATTGTAGTTTACATTGCTTGCAAGAAGCTCAAAAATATCCAGCATTTCATCTGCATTATAAGATGAGAAGTTGACCGTAAAGGTTATACGGCTGCTGATGCCGGGATTTTCGTCAAGGAATCTCTTCATCTTATTCTGCTTTTCGTCAATATCTCCGCCATATCCGGCAAATATTATAAGCTTGTCATAGCTGTGCTCTTCAACCTCAATACAAAGCTGTGCCAAAGCCTCCTGTGAAAAGCTGTCTGTTTTTGCCGCTTCATTATAGTTGACCAGTGAATATGCCTCGTCAATTATTATTATATCATTATCTGTGAAAATGTCATGTACTCTTGACGCAGTTTGACCGACATATTTTGCTTTGAGCTGTGTACCGGTAACATATACCGTTCTGTGTCCGCTCAAAACACCTTCTTCGCTCATCATTCGTGCAAAATATCTTGCCGAAGTTGTTTTTGCAGTTCCCGGAGGTCCAATAAAAGCAAAAACCTTATGTATGTCGGCTGTATTTATGTCGTACATTTTTCTTTTCTGGCTGTATGAGAAAACAGCTCCGAGCTTGCAGAGCGTTTCCTTCATTTCTTCCTGTCCGACAATGTTTTTGCACAAATCACGATATGCGTCTGTGTCCTTTGTGTATACACATCTTGCGTCAAGCTTGCCTTCCTCAAGAAGGTGCTTTCCGTATACAACGTACTTTTCAAGAAAATTATGCTCGTCTTCGTTCAGCTCTTTGAAGAACAGACTTCTTCTGTCCTTAAAGTCAATATCCTTTACAAGATCAACATAATTTACCTTATCTTCATCGAAATTTCTCGGTTCGCCTTCTTCGTTTGTAGGCTGAACGTCATACCAGCCGTCGATTTTAAGCTGTTCTCTGTAAAGCTTATATATTTTGTCAACACAGGCATCTGCTTTCGTTTTTGAAAATCCGGTAGCAAAAACCGCATTGTCATAGCCTCTTTTTTCAAAAACAGCAATCTGTTTTTTATTCATAGTCATCACCCATCTATATTTTAACAAATAATCTGTATTAGTCAATAATAATTATCATATATATATATTATTTCTGCATTTAATTTTTTTGCTTGATTTATGTCATGTGTAACAATAATGCACACTTTATTTTCAATATAAGTTTTTAAAAATTCTATAATCCTATCAATTCTTTCTTCATCAATGCCATTAAACGGCTCATCTAACAAAAGCATATCTCCATCAAAAGCAACCGCTCTTGCAACAGCGATTCTTTTCTTCATTCCTCCGCTCATCTCATTTGGATAAAGCTTGAGAAATTCGGTTATTCCGCATACATCGGATATTTTTCGGGCAAGCTCGGTGTTTTTTGCCGAAAGCATTATGTTTTCCTCTGCTGTACAGCTTTCCAACAGCCTGTCCTCCTGAAAAACAACAGCGGTATGTGCTATTTTTTCTGTTATTATTTTCCCTTTATCAGGCTTAACCAGTCCTGCCGCAATGTTTATCAGCGTAGTTTTTCCACAGCCGCTTTCGCCAAAAAAACAAACCGGATTTCCCTCTGTTATTTCGGCAGAAAAATTCTTTATTACATCTTTTTCATTATAGCATTTATACACGCTGTTAAAAACAAGTTTTTTCATTTTTTGTCTCCTTTTTGCATTCTGCCGCATTTACGAGCCTTATAACAATTTTTTCGAATATTATGCTTAATATTATTATAACCGCTGTCCATGCAAAAAGCTGAGATGTTTCAAGATAAACCTTTGCATCATAAAGCTTACTTCCGAGCGCATATTTAGGACTTCCGATAACCTCTGCGGCAACGCCGCTTTTCCATGCAAAGCCGGCTCCGGATATTATTGCGGAACGCATAAACGGC
Source organism: Anaerotignum sp. MSJ-24 (assembly GCF_018918145.1). Classification (GTDB taxonomy): domain Bacteria; phylum Bacillota; class Clostridia; order Lachnospirales; family Anaerotignaceae; genus Metalachnospira. The sequence goes on along the minus strand of NZ_JAHLPX010000003.1, from coordinate 8,204 downwards.
ATAATCGACGGTATGTATATTTTTTTGAGCTTAACCGAAAAAGAATATTCAAATATTTTTGCCATTTCCAATATTTTTTCATCGACTGATTTAATTCCTTCGCTCACATTTCCCCATACAATGGGTGCGGTAGCAATAAACGAAATAAAAACAGGAACCTGTCCGGACTTCATCCATGCCAGTGCTATTATTATAAACGACGCAACCGGTGTGGATTTTATTATATTTATAGCCGGCTTCAAAAGCATATATATAGTCTTATTTGCACAGGTTATTACTGCCGCAATAATTCCGACTGCCATTCCTATAAAAAATCCGCAGGCTACCCTCACAAAGGACATTACTATCGTTTTATAAAAAACAGCCGTTTGGAGCATTTCAATAAGCGCATTAAAAGTATCGGCAGGAGATGCGATAAGCACATCCCTGCCGACAATTACACAGACTGCCTGCCACAAAGCAAGCCAGAACACTGCCGTTATTAAAATTTTAAAATATCTGTTATCAGTTATTTTCATAATAAAAATCCTCTGAAGGAATACTGCCTCCGACTGCCTTGGGATTTGCGTTATAAAGCACAGCATATAATCCGTTAAGCATAGCTTTCATGTTTTCTCCGTCCTCAAAAACAATATTGCAATTCGGAATTGCTTTTTCAGCCGCAGCAGCAGATGCCATAATTTCATATTTTTCAACAAGCTGAGCCGCATCCGAAACATTGCTGTTTACATAATCAATGCTTTCCGCATATTCCTTAATAAATGTCTTTACCGCACCTTCATGCTCATTTAAGAAATCGTTTCTTACAATAACACAGCCCATTGCAAGATCGCTGTCGCTTACCTTGTTCCATTCCTCTGTCATATCAAGAGCAATTCTTAAATCCGGATTTTTCATTGTTACTGCCGTAACATTAGGCTCGGGAAGAAGAGCAATATTAGCTGTTCCGTCTGCTATTGCCGTTGCAACCTCTGCGTGCTCCGACATATATTCAATGTCTACGTCAGTAACATTATTTTTTTCAAGAACATAATCCATTACATATTCGGGAACAGCTCCCTGACCTGATGAATAAACGGTCTTTCCTGATAAATCGTTTATGCTGTTTATACTGTCACCGTTTTCAACCACATAAAGCACTCCGAGAGTATTAACTCCTATAACGGAAATACCGCCCTCTGTTTTATTGTAAAGCACAGCCGCAAGATTTGTCGGAACTGCCGCAATGTCAACCTCTCCGCTTATTATTTTTGCGGTAACATCATCTGCCGCAGATGCAACGGAAATATTATAATTGCCTTCTGCCTCTCCGTTTTTGCTCTTTTCCATAAGCTCAACAGCTCCTATTCCCGTAGGTCCTTTGAGCATAGCCACATTTATTGTAACATCATCTGTTGTTTCTGTCTGTGTATTCTGCTCCGACTGCTGATTATCTGCCTTATCCGCATTTCCCGATGAGCAGCCTGCAAACAAACCGCATACAACAACTGCCGTAACTACCGCACTTAAAAATCTTTTCATTTCAGTTCTCCTTTGATGTAAATTTTTTTACCGGACTTATCAATAAGTCCCTGTGCCTTAAAATCATCTAAAATTCTGTAAAGAGACGCTCTGCCTATTGATAAATACTCCGCAAGCCGGCTGTAACTCTGTATTGTCAGCTCATATATACCTTCACCATTCGGAGCCGCATTTATTCGGATATATTCTTTTATTCTTTCCTCTGCGTTTCCGGCAGAAAATATATCAAGCCTTTTGTTCAGAAAAACAAGCGAATCTGAAAGATAAGTCATATAATTGAGCATAGTTTTTTCGGATATTCTAAACATATCCTTCAATACTTCATCGGAAACAAACAGTATTACGCATTTTGTTTCTGCTCTCAGCTCTGCGATGTATCTTTCTGATTTGCTGAAAACAGCCGCACCGCCGAAGGCATTTCCGACTTTAAGATAATTGATTAAAACCTCTCCGTTTTCCTTGTACTTATTAACGCTGATTTTACCTTTAAGTATTATGCCAAGGCTCTTTTCAAAGCTTTTATAGCTGTATATACAGTTATTTTTCTCAAAAACGGCATATTTAAGTCTTTCGTCCGATAAAATTTTATTCACCGTTTCTTCATCAACATATTGAAAGAGAAAACATTGTTTTATAAGTTCAAAGTATTTTTCTTTTTCCTTAGTGTTCTCAATAAGCATATTTACCTCTATTTTGTATTATTTAAGACAGAAACGAGTATAACACATTAAAATACTATATTCAATATCAAATCGGACAAATAAAAACCACAGAACATAAATATTCTGTGGTAAAAATTTTATCCTATTATATTTAAGTGTTCAAGCAGTATTTTTACACCTATACAAATAAGCACAAGGCCTCCTAAAAATTCAGATTTTGATTTATACTTTGCTCCGAATATACTTCCTATTTTGACTCCGACAGCAGAGAATATAAAAGTTATAACGCCTATAAATATAACTGCCGAAACAATGTCAACATCAAGAAATGCAAATGTAACACCAACCGCAAGTGCATCTATACTTGTTGCAACAGCCAGCGGAAGCATTGTTTTAAAATCAAATGAAGCATCAAGATTTTCCTCTTCATTGCTTCTCGACTCCTTTATCATATTAAGACCGATTATCACCAACAGCACAAATGCTACCCAATGATCTATTTCGTTTATCATTGCCTGAAATTTTATTCCGAGCAAATATCCTATCGTAGGCATAAGTGCCTGAAAACCGCCAAAATATATGCCAGCTGTTATCGAATGAATCGGTTTTACTTTACCAACCGTAAGCCCTTTACATATTGAAACTGCAAATGCGTCCATGGATAAACCAACCGCAAGAATAAACAGCTCAATAATCCCCATAATATAATTACCCCTTCTCTAAAAACACAACTCATGTAAATTATTTATTCCGCCGATTATATCAAACATCATTTGAGTTAGTCAACAAGAACAAAATTAGATTGAATATTATATTTGACTATTAGATCTTTTATGCATATAATAGCAAAGTATCTCTAAAAACCAGAAGGAGGATAAAATAAATAATGGGGCATAAATTAGAGAAAAAATACGGTCTGCTTACAGCCATGTGTATGGTAATAGGTATTGTTATAGGAAGCGGCGTATTTTTCAAAGCAGAAACTATTTTAACAGCAACCGGAGGACATCTTTTAACCGCCATAGCTGCATGGACTGTCGGCGGTCTTATTATGATTGCTTGTGCATACACATTTTCAATAATGGCAACCAAATATGAAAAAGTAAACGGCATTGTGGATTATGCAGAAGCAACTATGGGCAAAACCTATGCTTATATTTTGGCATGGTTCATAACATTTATGTATTATCCTACGGTAGCCACTGTTGTTGCATGGGTATGTGCAAGATACACCTGCGTACTTGTCGGTATACCGGATATAACAGGTGGTGCGGCAATGCTGCTCACAGGAATGTATTTATGTTTAAGCTATGGATTAAATGCACTTTCTCCAAAGCTTGCCGGAAAATTTCAGGTAGCAACAACAATAATAAAGCTTATTCCGATTGCACTTATGATAATACTCGGTATATATACCGGTATCAAAAGCGGAGTTCTTGTGCATAACTTCAGCCAAGCACCCTCGATAGAAGAAATTCTTTCGGTAAAACCGGATTATGTTCCCGTGGAAAAGCCTTTTCTCACAGCTCTGGTTTCGGCATCATTCGCTTTTGAAGGCTGGATAATAGCTACATCAATAAATTCAGAGATAAAAGACAGCAAAAGAAATCTGCCTATTGCTCTTGTAAGCGGAACATTAATTATTTCGATTGTATATATTCTCTATTATGTAGGACTTGCCGGAGCAGCCGATAACTTAACAATGATAGCCGGAGGAGAAACAGGCGCAAAAATAGCATTTACAAATATTCTCGGTCCATTCGGTGCAATAATGCTCATGGTCTGCATTATAATTTCTTGTATGGGAACTCTCAACGGCTATATGCTCGCAAGCGTAAGAGGTATGTATTTCATCGCCGTCAGAAACGAAGGTCCTAATCCAAAGCTTTTTTCAAATGTAGACAGTGCAACCGGCATGCCTACAAATTCAGCAATAGTTGGACTTATCGTGTGCATATTATGGCTTGTATATTTTTACGGAGCAAAGCTCGCACCTGAATCATGGTTCGGTCCTGTTGTATTTGATCCATCAGAAATAACAATAATAACTCTTTATGCAATGTATATACCCATATTCGTCAGAATGATTAAAATGGAAAAGGATTTAAATGTTTTCAATCGTTTTATTATGCCTGTGCTTGCGATAGCCGGAAGTACATTCATGGTTATTGCCGCAGCAATATCAAACGGCACAAAGGTAGTTATTTTATATCTTATAATATTTGTTATTATAACTGTTATAGGCATGCTTCTCAAAAAACCGAAAAACAGCAATCAAATAGAAGAGATATAATAAAATCAATGATTTGCTATACAAACCATATGTCATGACATAATATTGGACATAAAATTGCATTTGGGTAATGACAAACATATAGCCTTCCTGTATAGTTTTTAATTGAAGAAAGTTTACATCTTATCAAGAGTGGTAGAGGGACAGGGCCCAATGAAACCCGGCAACCGGCATATGCACGGTGCCAATTCCCCCGCATTTTTTTTGCGGAAGATAAGTTTTAATAAAAAAGCCCTTGAGGGCTTTTTCTTTTACCTCTCGAAATTTAGAAAGGAAGATTTTTAAATGGCAAGAAAATTATTTACTTCTGAATCGGTAACAGAAGGACATCCCGACAAAATGTGCGACCAGATTTCTGACGCAATACTTGATGCATTACTCGAACAGGACCCCATGTCAAGAGTTGCATGCGAAACAACAACAACAACAGGTATCGTTTATGTAATGGGTGAAATTACAACAAAGGCTTACGTTGACATTGAAAAAATAGTTAGAGACACAGTAAGAGAAATCGGTTATGACAGAGCTAAATATGGTTTTGATTGCGATACATGTGCAGTTCTTACAGCTATTCATGGTCAGTCACCCGATATTGCTATGGGCGTTGACAAAGCGCTTGAGCAGAAAACAGGTACAGATACAAGCGAATTTGACACAGGTGCAGGCGACCAGGGTATGATGTTTGGTTTTGCATGTGACGAAACAGATGATTATATGCCTATGCCCATCGATCTTGCTCATAAGCTCACGAAGAAGCTTACAGAGGTTCGTAAAAACGGTACACTTTCATATTTAAGACCAGACGGAAAATCACAGGTTACCGTTGTATATGAAGATGACAAACCTGTTGCTGTTGATACAGTAGTTATTTCAACACAGCACGATCCTGAAGCAACTCAGGAACAGATAAAAAAAGACATCATCGAAAAAGTTATCAAAGCAGTTATTCCTGCCGAGCTTTTAAGCGATGAAACAAAATATTACATCAACCCGACAGGACGTTTCGTTATCGGCGGACCTCAGGGCGACAGCGGACTTACAGGAAGAAAGATTATCGTTGATACATATGGCGGATATGCTTGCCACGGCGGCGGTGCTTTCTCAGGAAAGGATCCCACAAAGGTTGACCGTTCAGCTTGCTATGCTGCTCGTCACGTTGCTAAAAACATCGTTGCAAGCGGTATCGCAAAGAAATGCGAGGTTCAGCTTGCATATGCAATCGGTGTTGCAAAACCCGTTTCAATACTTATCAACACATTTGGCACAGGAAAGATTTCAGACGAAGAAATCACAAAGCTTGTTGAAAACAACTTTGATTTAAGACCTGCCGCAATTATCAAGAACTTCGACCTCAGAAGACCTATCTACAAGCAGACAGCTGCTTACGGCCACTTCGGACGTAATGACCTTGATCTTCCTTGGGAAAAGTTAGATAAAGTTGATGTATTCAAATTATAATTAAAAATTAAGAGTGCAGCCATCAGACTGCACTCTTTTCTTATCAATTTCTTTTGTATAAAAGTTCTTTAACCTTTCTATTTGCCTTATAAACAATTTTTTCTTCATCTATGCCTGTCAATATACCTTTTTCGGAAATAAGCTTTCCTGCGGCAAATACATAGTCAGCCGGTTTATTATATCCGGTAGTTGCAATTAAATTAGCCGGATCCGTAAATGTTCCAACCATGTCAAGACCATTGCTGTCAATAACAAAAAAATCTGCTGCTTTGCTGACACTTAACTCGCCTATATCCGTTCTGCCTAAAACAGCCGCACTGCCCTTTGTCGCTGTCTTAAGTATGTCATAACCGCTCGGAGCTTTATTGCTCGAATTTAATCTGTGAAGAAGATATGCAGAACGAATTTCAGCAAGCAAATTTGAGCCATCATTTGATGCACTTCCGTCTACCGCAAGACCGACATTTATGCCCATATTAAGCATTTCCGGCAATCTGCATACACCGGATGCAAGCTTCATATTAGATACAGGGCAATGTGCAATTCCGGTTCCGGTTTCTTTAAGAAGCTTTAATTCATCATCATTAAAATGAATACCATGAGCATACCATACGTCATCGCCTACCCAGTCAACCGACTCCATAAACTCAAGCGGACGTTTTCCAAGTTTTTCTATGCAGAATCTTTCTTCATCTTTTGTTTCCGCAACATGAGTATGCAGTCTTACTCCATAAGCTCTTGCCAGTTTAGCCGACTCCTTTAGTAATTCCGGAGTTACACTGAACGGTGAACACGGAGCCAAAGCAATATTGTGCATAGAAAATTTTGACGTATCATTATATTTTTCTATAAGTCTGGCACTATCAGCAAGAATATCATCTATATTCTGAACCAAATCATCGGGCGGAAGGCCACCGGCACTTTTACCAAGTGACATACTTCCTCTTGATGCGTAAAATCTTATACCAAGCTCATCTGCCGCCTCAAATTGTCTATCAATGAAATTTTCCGAACCATTAGGAAAAACATAGTGATGGTCAAAACAAGTCGTACAGCCATATTTAATAAGTTCACCGAGTCCTGTTAATGAACTCAGATAAATAGCCTCCTCATCTAAGCCGCGCCATATTTCATAAAGAGCAGTAAGCCAGTCAAAAAGCTCCATATTTTGAACTGTACTTAAATTTCGCGTAAATGTTTGATAAAGATGATGATGTGTGTTGATAAGTCCGGGAAATACATATTTTCCTTCCATATCATACACCCTATCAGCCTTCAAATCGTTATTCAAACTGCCTATTTTAATAATTTCGCCGTTTTTAATATACATATCGGCATTATACAATATATCATCATTGTCGTTGCACGTTATTATCGCCGCTGCATTTTTAATAAGTAAGCTACTCACATTATCGCTCCTTTTCAATATATTAATATAATCCTATCACACGAAATTAATTTAAGCAAACAAAAAAGGCCAATGAAAAACATTGACCAAAAGAAAAATGGGAGTTACAGGGCTCGAACCTGTGACCCTCTGCTTGTAAGGCAGATGCTCTCCCAGCTGAGCTAAACTCCCAAATGGCGACTCAGAAGGGGCTCGAACCCTCGACCTCCGGCGTGACAGGCCGGCGCTCTAACCAACTGAGCTACTGAGCCATATAAAATTTTAAGTGGGTCTTCAGGGACTCGAACCCGGGACCGTCCGGTTATGAGCCGGATGCTCTAACCAACTGAGCTAAAGACCCAAAATATCCTACATAAAAGCCGATGAACGGACTCGAACCGTTAACCTGCTGATTACAAGTCAGCTGCTCTGCCAATTGAGCCACATCGGCATTTTATAATGACCCGACCGGGAATCGAACCCGGGTTACAGCCGTGAAAGGGCCGTGTCTTAACCGCTTGACCATCGGGCCATATTATTTTTTAAGAAGCTCCCCAAGTAGGGTTCGAACCTACGACCCTCCGGTTAACAGCCGGATGCTCTACCGCTGAGCTATTGAGGATCATTTTTATTTTGTTTCCGGCAGCCACTTACTTTCCCGGGCCGTCTCCAGCCAAGTATCATCAGCCGCCTGCGTCTTAACCGTCGTGTTCGGGATGGGTACGGGTGTTTCCCACAGGCGCATCGCCACCGGAAATTCTTCCTGCTCTTTCAAGCACCTTCAAAACCGAACATGTACTTACTTCATCAATTCTATCACACATCTTTCCTTTGGTCAAGCCCTCGACCTATTAGTATCAGTAAGCTAAACACATTACTGTGC
>NZ_JAHLPX010000004.1 GCF_018918145.1 Anaerotignum sp. MSJ-24 | reverse complement strand
CGTCCGCCGCTAAGATATTTAAAAGCAAGCTTCTAAATATCTCCGCTCGACTTGCATGTGTTAAGCACGCCGCCAGCGTTCATCCTGAGCCAGGATCAAACTCTTATGTTAAAATCCTTTGTCAGTTAACTCTGACTTTTTTGTTTCCATTTATTACTTGGTAGTTTATCTCAATCTCAATAAACTCGTTATTGACTTGGGTTTAATTTTTTTACCATCAACTGTTCAGTTTTCAAGGATCAATTCTTTTCTTACTCACTGTCTCATCAGACAGCTTGATTATTATATTACATTATTTTATCGATGTCAAGTACTTTTTAAAATATTTTTTCGAAGTACTTATTTGGCGGAGAAGGTGGGATTTGAACCCACGCACCGCTATTAACGGTCTACTCCCTTTCCAGGGGAGCCCCTTCAACCACTTGGGTACTTCTCCACAAGAGTCTCCGCTGAAAAATCGATAAAAATGGCGGAGAGGGTGGGATTCGAACCCACGGCCCCTTTCGGAGTCACTGGTTTTCAAGACCAGCTCCTTAAACCACTCGGACACCTCTCCACATTATCAATGAAGCTTTATTTTTTTCATCCGCTTGCTGCGAACAATAGATATAATACACTATTGAATATACTTTGTCAACACTTTTTTCAAAAAATTTTAAAATTATGTTATTTCACTGTAAAATCATGCTTTTCTGCCCTATTCTTCTTCTTTTTTATTGCATAAAAAAGGACTCTGCCTTACGACAGAGCCATTTGGAATAATTCTTATTTAAATACAAACGCACAAAGAATTGTAAATACGAATAATAAAATGTCTACAATCCCCATTTTTGCTTTATTATCTTCGCTCATGTAAATATCTCCTTTCAAATTCACAAATTAAAATGCAAATTCAAATTACATATAGTATCCAGGGAAGAATACAAACATGTAAAGCATTGCTGCAATCATTTCAGCAATCATAAGAACTGCAAGAGCAGGAACAACCTTTCTCATTACAAGACCTTCCTGGTTCTGGAAGTCAACAGTTGCACAAACAGCGATAACGTTGTTAGGGCAGATCATGTTACCAAGCGCACCACCTGATGAGTTGAGTGCAGCTGTGTATGCAGGGCTGATACCAAGAATCTGAGCAGCCTCAATATGCATAGGATGGAACATCATATTTGAACCAAGTGTAGTACCTGTCATGAATGATCCGAGGCAGCCGATAAATACAGCAGCAGCCGGATATCCCTTACCTACTACGGCTGCAAGAGCCTTAGCAAGGATTGAAAGCATACCTGCAGTCTTCATAACCTCTGAAAGACCTGATAAGAATGCCATAGCGATTAACGCACCGATAACGCTCTTGAATGAAACAGCCACACATTTGTGGAAGTTCTTTGTGTATCCGAGAACGAGTGAACCGATGAAGCAAACTACAAGGATAGTTGTACCGATCCAAACAGCGAAACCTCTCTTGTATAAGTATGTACCAACAAGTCCGAAACGAGCACAAGGAAGTGCGATAAGAAGGAGTGCATATGTGAATACAGCCTTCCATGCAGGAATAGGACTCTTTGTTTCGGGAGGTAAAGCCTTGAATTCATCAGGAGTATCGCTCTTAACAGCTTTACAATAGATGAAGTCAACAACTACAACTAAAAGACCTGATATAATTGATGTGAACTCAAAACCGATTGTATGTGTTACACCTATCATACAAGCAGCACCAACTACACCTGAAATCAAAAGGAAAGGAACAAGGCCTTTGAAGCCTTTTTTGCCGTAGCAAACAGCAGTAATAACGAAGGGGCAAATTAAAGCACCAACAGCGTTTACTCTTGCTGTTGCCATTGAAAGCATGTTATAGATAGCAGCTGTGTCCATAGTATCAAGCATAGGCATGTTGTAAACAGCGCCAGCACCTTCAGCAACCATAGCAGCATAACCACCTGAACATGTAAGACCGGCAGCACCCCATGATGACCAGATACCGTTTGAGATAAGTGATGCGAGAACTGCATAGATAGGGCTTACGCCAAGACCCATAAGACAGGGAGCAGCAACAGCTGCAGGTGTACCGGCACCGGCACATCCTTCAAGGAATCCACCGAAACCGAAAGCAACGATTGTGATATGTTTACGTCTGTCGTCTGAGATTGAGATGATGAGCTCTCTGATCTTATCCATAGCGCCTGTGTCAAGGAGCATGTTAAGGATACAGAAAGCAGCCATAATCATGTAAACAACTTTAGTACCGGAAATGATACCTGACCACGCATTCTTCCAGATATGAGCAAGGTCTACGCCAAAGTATGTCATACTGAAAATAACTGTTACTACGAATGCGATCGGAGCAATAACCTTTGCGGGTTTGTTAAGTACTATGATACCGATTAAAACGATGAGAATAGGTATCAACGAAATAATAATATCCATGAATAATTCCTCCTTATAAAAACTTTGTATCGTTTTTCTGTTTTAAACACGTCTTCCCCAAAACGCTTTTGTTTAAAACAAAGGTGAACAATAAGCATTTCATAATCCCCGACAAATCATTATAATGTCTATTGTTCTAATATCCGCTTTCCCATGCACTATGGGAAAGAATACCTACAACAATAATACTCCATTATGACAATGATAATTCACGGTCAAAGTATTAAATTGTAAAAGTACTGTGTGATGAATTTATCCTCATCACTTATTTATAGATTATAATACTTTATGTAAAATAATACAAGTATTTTTTACATTCTTCTAAAAATTATATATATAAACCAATCCTATTTTATCACCATATAGTGATTTTATGTATTTTTTACATGAAACAGCCATAATCAGCACAATAATTTATGTAGAAGTGGACATATCATTGTATAATGATTATAAAGTCATACTATCACCTAATTTACAATTATGCTAAAATATCTTTATCAAATCTTTACAGGAGGTAACTATTTTGACCGATATATTATCACGCTTTTTAAAATATGTTGATGTTTGCACAACCTCGGACGATTCTTCGTCCACCTTTCCGAGCAGCAGCTTTCAGCTTGCCTTTGCGGAGGCACTTGCCGGTGAATGCCGGGACATCGGTCTTCTTGACGTAAATGTTGATGATTATGGATATGTCCATGCTTTTCTGCCGTCAAATACAGATAAACCGGTTAAGAAAATCGCTTTTATTTCACATATGGATACAAGCCCGGACGCCTGCGGCTTTAACATAAGACCTGTCGTAACGGAAAACTATGACGGAGGAATAATTAAGCTTAACGGAACAGAGCTTAATCCAGATGAGTTCCCTACTCTTAAAAACCATATAGGAGAAACTATAATTTCTTCTTCCGGAACCACCCTTCTCGGCGCCGATGATAAGGCCGGAATTTCCGAAATAATGACGGCTATGGAATATATCATAGAAAACGATACACCTCATGGAGATATTACGATAATATTTACACCCGATGAGGAAATCGGAAAAGGTGTTGACTATCTCGATATGAACAGCTTTGACGCTGATTTCGGATATACTGTTGACGGCGGTGCAATAGGCGAGCTTGAATATGAAAATTTCAATGCTGCCGCAGCCGAAATAACAATTCACGGCAAAAGTGTACATCCCGGAACAGCCAAAAACGTAATGCTCAACGCTTCGCTCATTGCCTCGGAATTTATTTCAATGCTTCCGAAGGACGAAACTCCGGCGACAACCGAAGGCTATGAAGGCTTTTTCCACCTTACCGATATGAAAGGAAATGTTTCCGTAGCGGTTCTGGATTATATAATAAGAGATTTTGATAAAGACTCCTTCGAAAACAGAAAAAAACTTATTGCGGATAAGGTAAAGCTTCTTAATGAGCATTACGGAAATATTGCGTCTATCGAAATCTATGACCAATACTATAATATGCGTGAAATAATAGAAAAAGATATGAGTATTATAGAACTTGCAAAAAAATCTATGGAGGAAGTCGGCGTAACACCGAAAATCCAGCCAATAAGAGGCGGTACGGACGGAGCGAGACTTTCTTTTATGGGACTCCCCTGCCCTAACCTTTTCACCGGCGGTTATAATTTCCATGGACCTTATGAATATATACCTTTGGAATCAATGAAAAAAGCTGTTGAAGTGATTGTTAAAATAGCGGAAAATATTGCAAAATAAAATCTATACAAAATAAAAAGCCATTTGGATATAGCGGAAGGGTTCGGGAAACAAAGAGTTTTCTGAGTGGAATCCGCAGACGGGATTCACTTCCGTCGAGGAGAATAGCGAGTTTCAAGGCTTTTAGCCGATGGAATGAGCTATTCATGCCTCTGTTTAAGCAAGTCGAAATCCTGATTTCGACTTAGGCTACGCCTTATAACACAAAAAGCCGTTTCAAAAACGGCTTTTTGTGTTTAAAAAATGAATCGGCAATTTCATTTTTCAAAATTAGGTTGGAGAATACCTTAAGTAAACAATTAAGTTACACTCAAGAATAAAGGGGATTCTTTATATCGATTGTAACAACTTATATTAGAGCAATTATCGTGCCAACTTTTTAAAATTGTGATAATTTTTAAAAAATAATTATAAAAGTATTAAAATTATTGTTTTTAAATGTCTTAAAACCGTCTTTTCTTTAATTTAACCTCTGTTTAACCAAATATATGATGTATACTTTTTTATACATATGTCTATATTTTTCTACATATGTATATTTTTTTATACACCTGTATCACTAAATTTAGTGTTGATTTATAAATAAATTTATGCTAATATAAATTCAATTTTAATACTAAACTTTGATCCGGACAAAAAGCATTATCGGTTACAAGCCCAGAGAGTGTGCGGTCGGTGTGAGCACACAGCACGATATTGTCTGAATTACATTCGGGGAGTTATGCAACAGCACGGTTTATGCCCGTTACAGCATACTCAAGGCATGTAAATGCGAATTAAGGTGGTACCACGAACAGCTCTCGTCCTTTGGATAGGAGCTTTTTTTATTCCATCAAATAATTATTTTATTTAAAGGAGAGAAAACAATGGATAACGCATTCGAAGTGTTAAAAGAGCGTGGATTTATCGAACAGCTCACACACCCGGAAGAAATCGAGGAATTATTTAAAAAAGACAAAATCACTTTTTATATCGGCTTTGACCCTACCGCAGACAGCCTTCATGTAGGCCACTTTCTTACCGTAATGGCAATGAGCCATATGCAGAAATGCGGACACCGTCCTATCTGCCTTATGGGCGGCGGAACAGGTATGGTCGGCGATCCTACCGGAAAAACAGACATGAGAAAAATGATGACTGTTGACACAATCGACCATAATGTTGAGTGCTTCAAAAAACAGCTTTCAAGATTTATCGACTTTTCCGATGATAAGGCTCTCATCGTTAATAATGCAGATTGGTTAAGAAACCTTAACTATATCGAATTTTTAAGAGAAATCGGTTCTTTATTCTCTGTAAACAGAATGCTCACTGCCGACTGCTACAAAACAAGAATGGAAAAAGGACTTACCTTCCTTGAATTCAACTATATGATTATGCAGAGCTATGACTTTCTTGAGCTTAACAGACGTTACGGCTGTGTAATGCAGTTAGGTGGCAATGACCAGTGGTCAAACATCATCGGCGGTGTTGAGCTTATCAGAAAGAAAGAAATGAAGCCTGCATACGGTATGACATTCCAGCTTCTCACAAACAGCGAAGGCAAAAAAATGGGTAAAACAGAAAAAGGTGCTGTATGGCTTGATCCCAACAAAACATCACCCTACGAATTCTACCAGTACTGGAGAAATGTCGGCGATAACGATGTTGAAAAGTGCTTAAGACTTCTTACATTCCTTCCTATGGACGAGGTAAGAAAGCTCAGTGCTCTTGAAGGCAGTAAAATTAACGAGGCTAAAGAGGTTCTCGCTTACGAGGTTACAAAAATCGTTCACGGCGAAGAAGAGGCTAAAAAAGCCGAGGCAGCCGCAAAAGCTCTTTTTGCTGGCGGTGCGGCAGGTGGTTCAATCCCTACAACCGAAATCACAGCAGCAGATCTCGGTGACGGCATGGATATTATGTCCGCACTTGTGCTCACAAAGCTTGCTCCTTCAAGAAGCGAAGCAAGACGTGCTGTTCAGCAGGGCGGCGTAAAATTAAACGATGAAAAAATTACCGATATTGAATTCAAAATAACAGAGGATACATTCAAAGACGGTATTCTCACAATCCAGAAGGGTAAAAAATCCTTCCATAGATTAAAGCTGTAATAAATATCGGCATAAAATTAGGCATATACCGTTAATTCGGTGTATGCCTATTATTTATTATTATAAAAAAATTAATCTCTTAAGCAGAAAGGTTCGGAAAACGAAGTGTTTTCCGAGCGGAATCCGCAGACGGAATTCACTTCCGTCGAGGAGAACAGCGTGTTTCAAGGCTTTAGTCGATGGAATAGCTGTTCATACATTAATTTAAACAAGTCGAAAACCTGTTTTCGACTTAACGGAGTTCGTCTAACATGAGTTTTGCTTTTATCATAATAGCACATTCAATTCTCTTTCTCTGTAATTTACAGCCGATTTCGTATGTACCCATTATATCTCCGGCATAATGACAGGCATTTGCCATACAGCCGCCACTGCAATAGAATTTTGCCCAACATTTCTTGCAGTCGGGCTTTGTGTATACATTGCAGTTTGCAAACTCTTCTCTTATTGCCGTATTTTCAATTCCGTTGTATACAGAACCGATTTTATATTCTTCCTGTCCAACGAACTGATGACAGGGATATAAGTCACCTTCCGGTGTTACGGCAAGATACTCCGTTCCGCTACCACAGCCGGAAAGTCTTTTTGCTATACATGGGCCTCCCGTAAGGTCAACCATGAAGTGGAAGAAATTGAAATCCTTCTCGCCTGTTTTGTGTCTTATGTAAAGCTGTTCGGCAAGCTTTTCGTATTCCTCGAATATTGTGTCAAGGTCGTCCTCTGTTATAGCATAGCTTTCGGTAGCTTCGGCAACAACCGGCTCAACTGAAACCTGTTTAAAGCCTAAATCGTCGGCAATATGGAATACATCCTTGGAAAAATCAAGATTATTGTGTGTAAATGTTCCTCTTAAATAATAATCTGTCTGATTTCTGCTTTCGGCAAGCTTCTGGAATTTAGGCACTATAATATCATAGCTGCCCTGTCCGCCGGCTCTCGGACGCATATAGTCGTTAACTTCTTTACGTCCGTCAAGACTCAATACAACATTGTGCATATTTTCGTTAATATATTTCTGCTTTTCATCATCAAGAAGTATACCGTTTGTTGTTATTGTAAATCTAAAATTCTTGTCATGGAGCTTTTCCTGTTCACGTCCATATTCGACTATTTCTTTTACAACATCAAAATTCATTAAAGGCTCTCCGCCGAAAAAGTCAACCTCAAGATTGCGTCTTTTGCCGCTGTTTGCAATTATAAAGTCAATGGCTTTCTTACCAACCTCGGCACTCATAAGAGAACGCTTTCCGTGATATTCGCCTTCCTCTGCAAAGCAATAACGGCACTTAAGATTACAGTCATGTGCAACATGAAGACAGAGTGCCTTTACAACAGGTGCACGGTTTTTCACCTGTTCAAGAACTCCTTCGTATTCGTCCTCTGTATAAAGCATACCTGCGTCCTTAAGCTCCTTGAGCTCTTCAACAGCCTCGTCAATCTGTTCTCTGCTGTATTTATCCGCAAACTTTTCTGCTAACTCATCAGCGTTCATTTCCGGATATAAATCAGCTATATCATAAGCTACATCGTCAACTGCATGGACAGCTCCGCTGTAAATATCCATAAGCACGTTAATACCGTTCATGGAAAACTTGTGCAGCATAATTTTTCTTCCTTTCTACCTATATGTTTCTCTCTGTTTGTCTGTACAATATAAGAGTGCCGGCTTAACACCGGCACTCAGTTCTTCTGAATTAAAATTATCTGTTTTCGCAAGGCTGGTTAGCTACTGTACAGCTTGTTTTGCATGCTGACTGACATGATGTCTGGCATTCGCCACAGCCACCCTTAACCATAGATTCCTTAAGCATTGCAGTATTTAAAGTTTTAATGTGTTTCATTTATATTACCTCCCATGTTAAATATACATATTTTTATCTATTGTATCATATATTCTCTATTTTGCAAAGTCCAAATATAAAACTTTTTAATTTACTCCTATTATTCCTCCGATTCCGCCTCCTGCCGCCGCAACAATAACACAGGTTCCTGCACCAAGCGTAAGCGGACCGCCTCCCGATACAACGGATATGCCGAGAAGTATAATTCCGTAAACAGCTCCGGCCATCGCACCCATAATAAGGCCTTTTTTACCAAAGGCAGATGCCCATATCTTTCCGGCGGCCAGTGCAGATACAGCCGTACATATTATGGAAACTATTCCTACGAATGAGTCCTTGATGTCCGTATATGTAATCACAAACGCACATACAACAAAAACAATGCAGGTAATGGCAAACGCAGTTCCAAGCCCTTTTATTGCCGATAGCAAAAGAGATTTTTCTCCGTTATCGTTTCTTTTTTTCTGTTTTATTGTTTTTTCCTTGTTCTTTTTATTTTTCAGCAAACTCCGCTCCTCCGCAATTTAATACTTTATTACATTTTATTACGGAGTATTTTTATTATTACAAGTTTGTCTTTAAAGCTTTTTTAATATTTTCGGCAAATTCCTGCGGTATTCTTAAGTTTCCTCTGCCAATACCTATCGAAATATCCGGTTTGTTTTCTCCATGGAAATCACTTCCGCCGGATTGAAGGAGCTTGTAATGCTCACAGGTCTTTCTCATTTCTTCCTCCTGTTTTTTCGTATATGTGGAATATATTGTTTCCATTCCCATAAGTCCATAGCCCTTCAGCTCGCCGACAAGATTAAAAATATCAAGATAATTGAAATTATATAATGTCGCATGAGCAAGCACAGGCACACCTCCGGCCTCACGAATGAGCTTTATGCAGTTTTCCGGTGTCAATGTTTCTCTCTTTACATATCCCGGCTTGCCCGAAGATATATAACGGCTGAAAGCCTCGTCCTTATTTTTCACATATCCCTTTTTAACAAGTATATTTGCATAATGTGCTCTTGTTATTATATTTCCTCCGGCATTTTCTTCAAGCTCCTCAAGTGTTATATCCATTCCGAGCCTGTTGAGTGCCTTAATCATTTTTTCATTTCTCTCGTTTCGTTCCTTAACTATAAACTCCATGCTTTCTAAAAGCTTTTTGTTTTCAGTATCTATAAACAGTCCGACTATATGCAGCTCTGTGTTTTTATATGCCGCCGCAAACTCTATTCCCGGTATCGTTTCTATTCCGTATGTCTCTCCGGCCTCTTTAAATTCTTCAAGTCCGTCTATTGTGTCGTGGTCGGTGAGAGCTATTGATGTAAGCCCGGCTTCTTTCGCAAGCATAACAAGCTCTGTCGGCGTTTTTGTTCCATCCGATGCAACCGAATGTGTATGCAGATCAGTATATCTTTCCATTTTCATCATCTCCGTAATTAATTTTAACATATATAAAATATTTGAATAGTAGTGAATTTATAATAATTTTGCTGTATAATAATCAAATACTATACAATATAAGGAGTGACAGCAATGAACTATGGTTTTATAGGTGCCGGAAACATGGCCGGTGCAATAATCAAAGGAATGACAATAGGCACAAAAAGCTTTGACGGCAAAAATATATATGCCTGTGCCCTTCATAAATCCACAACAGACAAACTTGCCGAGGAATGCGGAATAAATTCATGCGAAACAGCATCAGAAGTTATAAAAGCATCTGATATACTTATTCTTGCCGTTAAACCGGCAGTTCTTGCAGACGTTGTTACAGCCGAAATAAAGGCTGAAATAGCAGAGAAAAAACCTCTCGTTATTTCAATAGCCGCCGGCAAAACGCTTGACTACCTCAAAGGTCTTTTGGGCGATGAAACTGCCGTTGTACGTGTAATGCCAAACATCAACGCAAAGGTCGGCTGCTCAACAAGCGGCTTCTGCACAACAGAAAATGTAACGGAAAAAGAAAAAGAGCTTGTAAAAGCACTTTTCTCAACAATAGGCTCTGTAACGGAAATACCTGAAAAGCTTTTCGGAATACATGGTGTTCTCGGCGGTGCCGCACCTGCCTTTGCATATCTTTACATAGACGCACTGGCAAGAGCTGCCGTAAAAGCCGGAATGCCTAAAAAACAGGCTCTTGAACTTACTGCACAGACAGTTCTCGGAAGTGCCAAAATGGTTCTCGAAAGCGGTGAACATCCTTGGGCTCTCATTGACCAGGTATGCTCTCCCGGAGGAACAACAATCGAAGGTATCTGCTCACTTGAAGCAAATAATTTTGAGGCAACACTTTGTAAAGCCTTCGATGCAGTATTTGAAAAAGATAAAAGACTTTAATCAATACACAAAAATAAGCTGCCGCATTTTAATCTGCGACAGCTTATTTTTATCCACCAATTAGCACTCCTATATTTCCGTTGAGTGCAATTCTTATTATTCCGCATATAACCAGATGCAGAGGATAGTAAACATAAAAAAGCCATTTCATATTTTTGCTCTTTCCTCTTTCTCCGTTATACATTTTCAAAAGCGGAATTGTCAGCACAGTAAACATCTGTACGATTCCGTAAACAGGACTGATGAATACTGCATATACAACAGCGTATACTGCAACCCATATCATCATTCTCGTCATCTGTTTTTTGAAATTACCTCTGTTTGTTCCTATATCTGTAATAGCAAGCACGGCAATACTGCTCCAATCGGCACAAAAGGCTATAACTGCAATCAATATTATAAGAATCGTTTTCTGCCACTGCTTTATTTCTGGATTTTCAACTATCGACAGTGAAACAAGTCCCAAAGCAAGAGCCCATATAACACTTGTCTGATTAAACACCGTTGTCCTAAACGGAACAAACGGTATACCAAAAGCAAAAGTATATGCAAAATGCGAAATAATCGCAAACAAGAACAAACGTAAAGTATATTTCTTTACATCATGTGTATAATGATAGCCTTCTGCAACGAAGAACCAGAATATAGGTGCCGCCATTCTGCCGATTATATGTAATAATATAATATACCAATCGGTCCGATAGCCCGGAAATACTGCCCATGTTACATGGTCCACCGTCATAGCGGCCATTGCTATCAGCTTTAATTGATTTGCGTTAAGCGTCTTCCGTACTGCTTTTTCCATAGGCAACCAACCTTTTATTTTAACAATCCTATTTTCTTAAATACTCTTACAAGTATTCTTCCCTTCGGAATACTTAATAAATCCTCTTCGGTTATGCCTCTTATGAATATCATAACAAGAAGATAGATTATTACAGCAACGATTATAGTAAGCAATGTTGATATTGTGTTGCCGAATACTAAAGAAATTACTTTATAACCGATAACACAGCCGATTCCCATTATTATCGAGCCTATTGTCGGCTTAATAAGAACTC
Source organism: Anaerotignum sp. MSJ-24 (assembly GCF_018918145.1). Classification (GTDB taxonomy): domain Bacteria; phylum Bacillota; class Clostridia; order Lachnospirales; family Anaerotignaceae; genus Metalachnospira. The sequence goes on along the minus strand of NZ_JAHLPX010000004.1, from coordinate 229,814 downwards.
CGCTGAAATTAACTCTCGTCTTTGTATACCTCATGAGCATAATAACATTGAATATTGAGGCGACAAGATAGCAAACATCTGTTGATATAACCGCACCGACAACATTTATCGAAGGTATTCTTATAAGAATCCAGTTGAGTGCTATTTTAACAACCGCACCGAGTAATGCACCGATAACCGGAACCTGTATCTTTCCTATTCCCTGAAGAACACCGGTTACTATCTGGCAGAAGGAAAGAAATGCTATTGATATAGCTCCTACCTTAAGCAGAACACCGCCTTCCGGATATGAAGGGAAAAGCATACTGAGTATCTGGTCACCGAGAACGCCTATACCTACTGCCGCAGGTATTGATATAATCATTGCCAGCTTTAATGCTGTATTTATTTTTCTCTTAACCTCTTTTTTGTTTCCGACCGTAACTGCCATGGCAATGTTCGGTATTGCCGCAGTAGCCATTGCAGATGATATGGAAACAGGGAATGTTGTAAGCGTAACATATTTACCGGAAAGCTGTCCGTAAAGCACCTCTGCCTCTGCTTCTGTAAAAGCACCTGAGCTCATAAGTCCGGACATAACCATTTTCATGTCAATAAGGTTTGTCATGCTGAATACGGCTGTTCCGGCAATAATAGGAAATGCTGTAACAACAAGTTTTTTAAAGGCTTCTCCTGTCGTTTCCTGGTATATGCCCTTTTCTTCAATACGCATATTATGTCTTATTTCCGGCTTCATTCTGTTATAAAAAATCATAACAACAATAAGGCCGGCAAGTGCACCGATGCCTGTTCCTGCTGTACCTCCGGCAGCTCCGAGAGGAATACTCTGCTTTACCAATACCCATGCAAGATATACACTGAATACAGCATTAAATACCTGCTCAAATATCTGTGAAACGGCAGTCGGCGTCATTATATTCATACCCTGGAGATAACCTCTGTATACCGACATAACGCCTACAATAAGCAATGTCGGTGCCAAAGTCTGAAGACAATATACACTGTTCGGTGAATCAACCATTTTCGCTATCGGTTCGGCAAAGAAAAACAGCACAAGCATACCTATTGCACCGGCAACTCCGGCAAATATCATAGATACTCTGAATATCTTCTGTGCGTTTCTGTATTCACCCTTGGCTATTCTTGTGGAAACAAGTCTTGATATAGCCGCCGGAAGTCCTGCAGACGAAAGTATCAGCAGAAATGTGTATATATAATATCCGGCACTGTATATGGCATTTCCTCGGTCGCCTATTAATTCGGTAAGCGGAAGTCTGTAAAGAAATCCGATAAATCTTACTATAAGGCTTGCCGCCGCAAGGACGGAAGCCTGTATAATAAACGAACCTTTTTTGTCTTTGTTAGTTTTTTTAGCTGACATTCTACACCTCTTCTTAAGGCATATAAGCCTTCATTAGCCGTGAATTCTGATCTTTCTTCTTAAGCCGGGATCAAGAACTCTTTTTCTCATTCTTATACTTAAAGGTGTAACCTCAACAAATTCATCGTCCGAAATAAATTCAAGTGACTGCTCAAGGCTCATTTCGATTGGAGGTACAAGCTTAAGTGCTTCGTCAGAGCTTGATGTTCTCATGTTTGTAAGCTGTTTTTTCTTACATACGTTTACATCAAGATCGTCTGCTCTTGAGTTTCTTCCTACAATCATGCCTGTGTAAACCTTAACTCCCGCACCGATGAATAAGTCGCCTCTGTCCTGTGCATTGAAAAGACCGTATGCAACCGCATCTCCGTCCTCGAATGCAACAAGAGAACCCTGTGTACGTGTAGGAATTTCTCCTTTGTAAGGCTCATAACCACTGAAAATTGTGTTCATGATACCTGTTCCCTTTGTGTCTGTAAGGAAGTCGTTTTTATATCCGATAAGACCTCTTGAAGGAATTGTGAACTCAAGTCTTGTATGTCCTCCGTTTGCAGAAGGAGTCATGTTTGTCATTTCTCCCTTACGTCTGCCGAGCTTTTCGATAACAGCTCCGACAAATTCATCGGGAACATCAATAAGCACCTGTTCCATAGGCTCGCATTTCTTTCCGTTGATTTCTTTGTAAAGAACTTGAGGTTTTGAAACAAGGAATTCATAACCTTCTCTTCTCATTGTTTCGATAAGAATTGAAAGATGAAGCTCTCCACGTCCGCTTACCTTGAATGTTTCTGTTGTTTCTGTGTCTTCAACTCTTAAGCTTACGTCTGTGTTAAGCTCTTTATATAATCTGTCTCTGATATGACGGCTTGTAACGTATTTACCTTCCTGACCTGCGAAAGGACCGTCGTTTACACTGATGTTTACGCTAAGAGTAGGCTCTTCAATCTTAACAAAAGGAAGTGCTTCGGGCTTAAGAGGTGAACATATTGTGTCACCGATGCTGATGTCTGTAATACCGGAAATAGCAACGATTGAACCAAACTTAGCCTCTTTTACTTCAACCTTCTGAAGTCCTTCAAATTCATAGAGCTTGCTTATCTTAACTCTCTGCTTATATTCGGGATTGTGGATATTAAGAAGTACAACATCATCATTTACATGAAGTGTACCTGTTTCGATTTTACCTACACCGATTCTTCCGACATATTCGTTGTAGTCGATTGTGGAGATAAGAGCCTGTACAGGTTCGTCTTCATCTCCTTCGGGTGCGGGAATATGGTTGATAATTGTTTCAAAAAGATCCTTCATTGTATCGTTCTGCTTCATAGGATCAAGTGATGATGTACCTTTTCTTGCAGATGCGAATACAAAAGGAGAATCAAGCTGCTTTTCATTTGCATCAAGATCCATGAAAAGTTCAAGAACCTCGTCAACAACCTCTTCCGGTCTTGCTTCAAATCTGTCGATTTTGTTTACACAGACAACAACGGGAAGATCAAGGCTTAATGCCTTCTGAAGAACGAATTTTGTCTGAGGCATAGGGCCTTCAAATGCGTCAACAACAAGTACAACGCCGTTTACCATCTTAAGAACACGCTCAACCTCTCCGCCGAAGTCTGCATGTCCCGGTGTATCTATAATGTTAATTTTAATATCTCCGTAATGTACGGCTGTATTTTTAGAAAGTATTGTAATTCCTCTTTCTCTTTCTATATCGCCGGAGTCCATTACTCTTTCCTGGACTACCTGATTTGTACGGAATGTTCCGCTCTGTTTCAAAAGCTCATCGACAAGTGTTGTCTTGCCGTGGTCAACGTGAGCGATAATGGCAATATTTCTGATGTCTTCTCTAACTTTTTTCATTTTGCTGCTCCTTCAATATTTACATTTTATACCGTTTATCTACAAATACTTAACTGAATTATTTTATCACATTAGTTTTATCATTACAATGAGCATATAAACAAACTTATTGCTCAATGTCAGAAATAAATATTTCTTTTGCACAAAATACCGCCGTTTTATTTTAGTTTTCAACAATTATACGGTTTATATTCCACATAAAAATCAGAAACAGCCTATCTCCGTCAATAAGCCGTTCCGTATCTTTTCCTTTATTATTACAACATTATTCTATCTTTCTGTAACAACAGTAAGCAATACCAAATCTTCGTCACCGATATTCATAATGCTGTGTTCAGAACCTTTTTTACACATATGACACATACCGGCACTAAGATATTCTTCTTTCCCATCGCAGACAGCTTTTCCCTTTCCGGACAACACATAATTAATATCATCGCTTGTTTCATGTCTGTGCAAACCTATTGAACCGCCTGCATGCAATGAGCTGATTATAACTTTTCCCTGTTCGTCCATATACATTTTTGCAGACATCGTGCCTGTTCCATTGTTCATTCCCGGTAAAGTTATCTCTCTGCTTTTATTAAAATCAATAAGCATATGTTTCCTCCGTTTTTCGTTTATGATATTACTTTATATATTTTCCGGTAACGCTGTTTTTGTTATTAACAATATCCTCCGGTGTTCCGACAGCAACAATCTTTCCTCCGGCTTCACCGCCGCCCGGGCCCATATCTATTATATAATCTGCGTTTTTCATAACATCAATATCGTGTTCGATAACTATAACCGTTGCTCCGTTATCAACAAGTGTCTGGAACACATTTATCAGCGTTCTTACATCAAGCGGATGAAGTCCTATTGTCGGTTCATCAAATATAAATACAGAATCCTCCTGGCCCTTTCCCATTTCGCTGGCAAGCTTAAGTCTTTGTGCCTCTCCTCCGGAAAGGCTCGGTGTTTCCTCTCCGAGTGTCAAATATCCGAGTCCGAGATTTTTCAGTATCTCCAGTCTTTGGCGTACGGTTTTCAAATCGATACAGGCTTTTATTGCCGTATTTATGTCCATCTCCATTAACTGTGGAAGCGAATAGCTTTCGTCCTTTTTGTTTCTATAGTGTATTCTGTATGCCTCTTTTGCGTATCTTGAACCTTTGCATTCCGGACAAGGCACATCAACATCTGGCAAAAACTGAACATCAAGACTTATCTCTCCTGTTCCATCACATACCGGACATCTGAGCTTTCCCGTATTATAGGAGAAATCTCCGGCTTTATACTCCGATTTCTTTGCGTCCTCTGTTTTCGCAAATATCTTTCTCAGCTCATCATGCACATTTGCATAGGTTGCCACCGTTGAACGTACATTTATTCCGATAGGTGTTGCATCTATAAGCTTTACATGGTTGATGCCGTCTGCCGATATGGATTTAACGTGCTCCGGCAGCTTTGTTCCATCTATTTCAGCCTGTAAAGCCGGTATAAGGCTTTCAAGAATAAGTGTGGTTTTGCCCGAACCTGATACACCTGTTACAACAGTAAGCCTGCCCTTCGGTATGTCAACCTCCAATGACTTTACTGTATGAATTTTGTCTGTAGATAAATGAATTTTTCCTATGCTGAACATATCTTCCGAGCTGCATCTTTTTCTCGCCGTTGTATCGGCATGGTCGGATAAAAATTCGCCTATCATTGATTTTTCGTTTTTTTCTATATCTCCGATAGTTCCTTCCGCAATAACATAGCCGCCGTTTGCCCCTGCCTCCGGCCCCATTTCTATTATCCAGTCGGATTCCTTCAAAACCTGTGTATCGTGGTCAACAAGCAGAACAGAATTTCCGTCGGCAATCAGATCGTGCATAACCGCATTCAGCCCGACTATATTAGACGGATGCAGACCGATTGACGGCTCATCAAGTACATAAAGAACTCCTGTCGTTCTGTTTCTTACCGCTCTCGCAAGCTGCATTCTCTGTCTTTCACCTGTTGACAATGTCGATGCAGAACGGTCAAGCGTTATATAGCTTAAGCCTAAATCCATAAGTCTTCTTGCCACCGATAAAAACGATTCGCATATATTTTCCGCCATCGGACGCATTTCCTCCGGTAGAGATGACGGAACCTTTTTAACCCATTCAATAAGCTCCGAAAGCGTCATTTTGCAGGCGTCCGCAAGACCTATTCCCATAATTCTCGGTGCTCTTGCCGCCTCCGAAAGTCTTGTACCTCCACATTCGGGACAGGTTTCTTCTTTAAGAAACTTTTCAACACGTTTCATGCCCTTTTCATCTTTGACTTTTGACAACGCATTTTCAACAGTATAAACCGCATTAAAATATGTAAAATCCATTTCTCCGGCGGCACCGCTTGTTTTGTTCTGATAAATCATATGCTTTTTGATTGCCGGGCCATTGAAAACTATATCCTTTTCTTTATCGGTAAGCTCACAAAACGGTACATCGGTGCGGACTCCTAAATCTCTTGCAATATCCTTCATAAGCGACCACATCAATGTCTGCCAAGGTCTTACCGCACCTTCGTCAATGCTCAATGATTCATCGGGCACAAGAGTTGAACGGTCTACTGTTCTTACCGTACCGGTTCCACTGCATTTCGGACAGGCTCCACGGCTGTTAAAAGCCAAGTCTTCTGCTCCCGGCGGATTTACTCTTTCGCCGCAAACCGGACAGAATATATCCTGTTCGGCCGCTACCGCAAGCGTAGGCGGAACATAATGTCCGTTCGGACATCTATGGCTTGCAAGCCTTGAAAACATTAGCCTTAGGCTGTTAAGCAGCTCTGTTCCTGTTCCGAAGGTGCTTCTTATTCCCGGCACTCCCGGTCTTTGGTGCAGTGCCAGTGCCGCCGGAACATACAGAACCTCATCTACATTGGCCTTTGCCGCACCTGTCATTCTTCTTCTCGTATATGTCGAAAGTGATTCCAAATATCTTCTTGAGCCTTCCGCATAAAGCACTCCAAGTGCCAAAGAGGACTTTCCCGAACCGGACACTCCGGCAATTCCTACTATTCTGTTCAGCGGAACGTCTACATTTATATTTTTCAGATTATGTACTCTTGCACCTCTTACTTTTATCTTCTCCGGTGCTATGTATTTTTCGTCCATCTGTATACCGTCTTTCTTTTATTATTCTTAATTATGTTGTTCTTGAATATTTTACTATACCGGCAAGGTATTATCAACAGCATAAAAGGTACATTATAGACAACAAAAAAACGCTTGAAATTCAAGCGTCTTTTCGTTTTGGTTGTATTTTCGTAACATCGGCAATCTCCGATGTCAGCATAACCTTACATATATATATTCAAAAACCGTTAAACAGTCGTCTGGATACTAATATTAGATTAAGCCTTTGTTACATTAGCAGCCTGGGGACCTTTAGCACCCTGTACTACTTCGAATTCAACTTCCTGTCCTTCTTCAAGTGTCTTATATCCATCTGCCTGGATAGCTGAGAAGTGTACAAATACGTCGTCTTCGCCGGGTACTGAGATAAATCCGAATCCCTTTTCTGCATTAAACCATTTAACTGTACCTTTTTTCATTTTGAATCCTCCTACTAAAAGTAAATAAATAAAATGTTACAAGTGAAGAATAACATACTTTGGAAATCATGTCAACAAATATTTATAAATAAAAGTAATTTTTTTCCATTTAATTATTTGCAAAAAACTTATAAATCATCTGTTTAGTTCATAGTTATCGTCCGAAAGAAGATTTCCGCCCGAAATCGCCTGTCTTGCCAAAAAATCACATCTTTCGTTTTCCTTGTTGTCGGCATGCCCCTTCACCCATATGAACTTTACCTCATGGAAATCCAGCAGTTTTATCAGTCTGTCCCAAAGGTCAACATTGAGTGCCCGGCTCTTGTCTGCTTTACGCCAGCCGTTTGCTTTCCATTTTCTCGCCCAGCCTTTGTTTATGGCATCAACAACATATTTTGAATCGCTGTAAAGATTAACAGCACATTTTTCCTTAAGTGCCTCAAGACCTTTTATAACGGCGAGTACCTCCATTCGGTTATTCGTTGTCTTGCTGTAACCCGCCGAAAGCTCTTTTCTTGCTCCGTTATACAGCATAACAACGCCGTATCCGCCGTTTCCCGGATTGCCCGAACAGGCACCGTCCGTATATATATCAACCTCTTTTATGGCTTATGCCTCCATTCTGCTCTCCAGTATTTTTTCACCGATAATCAAATCCTCCGGAGTAGTTATTTTAATATTCTCATAGCTGCCTTCCGTAATAAAAACCCTGTATCCGGCATTTTCCGCAAGAGTTGCATCGTCTGTTCCGAATACTCCGCTTTCAAATGCTTTTTCAAAAGACTTTTCTATTATTTCTCTTTTGAAGGTCTGCGGAGTCTGTACGCTGTAAACATTTTCCCTTAACGGTGTTGAAACAACAAATCCGTTTTCATCACATATTTTCACTGTGTCCTTGGATTTTACCGCAGCTATGCTTGCACCGTATTTAACAGCGTTTCCAATAGAACTGTTTATTATACTTTCCGTAACAAACGGTCTCACTCCGTCATGTATCAAAATAATATTACAGCTGTCATTGACAGCTGTAACACCATTATACACAGAATTATATCTTTCTTTTCCTCCGGCAGTGATTTTAATTTTATCGGCTGTATCAAAAATCTCTCTGCATTTATCAACATCGCCTTCCGGAACAACCAATATAACCTCATCAATAGCACCGCTGTTTAAAAAAACATCAACCGTACGCTTTATTATAGGCTCTCCGCAAAGTTCAAGATACTGCTTTGCTATGGGCTTTCCCATTCTTTTTCCGCTGCCTCCGGCAACAATTATTGCCGAGCAAAACATATCGGAATACATAAAATCACCTTCAAAACCGAATTATTTTTCCGGTACTATTTTTGTAAATATCATTCTTCCGGCTGCTGTCTGTAATACACTCGTTACAACAACCTTAAGCGTTTCGCCGATTTTTCCCGAACCGCCCTCAACAACAATCATTGTTCCGTCGTTAAGATAAGCAATACCCTGTCCGTTTTCCTTTCCGGCCTTTATAACCGTAACAGTCATTTCTTCACCGGGAACAAGCATAGGCTTAACTGCATTGGCAAGCTCGTTTATGTTCAGCACCTTAACGCCCTGAACCTCTGCAACCTTGTTAAGGTTATAATCGTTTGTAACAACAAATGCGTCCAGCTTTTCAGCCATTTTAAGAAGCTTTGAATCTACCTCAATTTTTTCCTTTGTATTAAACTCTTTTATCACAACAGGTACAGAAAGCTGTTTCTGTATTTCATTGAGAATGTCAAGGCCTCTTCTTCCCTTTGTTCTTTTAAGCGAATCGGAAGAGTCCGCAATATGTCTGAGCTCGTCAAGAACAAATGTCGGAATGATTATTTTTCCTTCAATAAATCCCGTCTGCAACAAATCGAGTATTCTTCCGTCAATGATTACACTCGTATCAAGAATTTTAGGTCGTCCGCTGTAGCTTTTGGACTGATTTGATTTAAACATCGGAAGATCCATTTCGTCACGCTTACGTGTTGCAACCCTGTAACCGAGAAAACCGAGAACGACATTAAGTATAACTGTGATACCTGTTCCGACAACACCGTAACCGTTAAGTGACATGCCGATAAGGTTTGCTATAATAAGACCTACAACAACACCTGCAACACCGCTCGCAAGCTCTTTCATGTCCATTTTTACAAGTTTGCCCTCAGCTATGCCGAGCTGTTTCATTATGGCATCAGCAGCAACGTCCGAAAATAATATATAGTATATGATTCCGATAAAAATGCCTAACAGAATTACAACATAATCAGCGATATAATTCTGCATTCCCCATAAGTTTACTTTGTATAATGAATATAAAAGGACAACTGCAATCGTCATAACAACAAGCGTAATAACATATCTGAACAAATTTTTCATCATAATTTCACACCTCCTTTAAACCGTTATTAACGGTATTTACAGCATCAATTCCATATTTTACCCGACTTAAAATACTATTAATGCTATGATACCATACTAAAATAATATCATATTTTCCAATAATAAGCAATCAAAATAATATTACATTTTGATTAAATATATTTCATACAAAAACTGCCGCAGCTTAAACACTGCGGCAATTCGCTCATATCCTTATTCCTTCTGTTTTCGGCTTCATATATACACCGAGATTTTCAAATTCATCTCTGAGTTTATCGTATATTTCTCTTGCTCTGTTCATTAACATTAAATCATCTGCCGAATGAACTATGAGCCTGTATCTGTACTCGTCCTTTATTTTAGATATATATTCGGGAACAGGCCCGAGAATCTCAAATTCTTCGTTTTTTCTGAATTCATATGCCGCCATAACAGCACATTCGGCTGTATTCTTTTGATTTTTTCCGTTGAATTCTATATAAATACTTGCTTTGCATGGCGGATAACCGAGAGTTTTTCTGAAGCTAATCTCTCTTTCGTAAAACTCTTTTGCATTTCCTTTTACGGCAAGCTTTATCGCCTCATTATCCGGTGAATATGTCTGCACAACAACCTTTCCTTCCAACTCTGCTCTTCCGGCTCTTCCGGCAACCTGCGTAATAAGCTGATATGTTTTTTCTTCGGAATCAAACTCACCGGTATTCAGCGACATATCTGCTGCAAGTATTCCGACAAGCGTTACATTTTTAAAATCATGTCCCTTAGCAATCATCTGTGTTCCGACAAGTATATCAGCTTCACCGTCGGCAAACTTATTCAGTATGTTTGAGTATCCGTTTTTTCCGCTCACGGTATCCATGTCCATTCTCAGCACTCTTGCTGTCGAAAAATACTTTTTGACCTCTTCCTCAACCTTTTGCGTTCCCGTACCGAAATATCTGATGTATTTTGAACCGCATACCGGACATACCTCCGGCCTTGCTACGGTTTCTCCGCAGTAGTGGCACACAAGCTTTCCGCTTGTTGCATGATATTTATATGATACATCGCAATGAGTACATTTCATAACATACCCACAGCTTCTGCACGAAACAAAGGTTGAATATCCTCTTCTGTTTATAAAAAGCATTGTCTGTCTGCCGTTTTCCAGATTTTTGGTCATCTTTTCAAAAAGACTTCTGCTGAATACCGTTCTGTTGCCTTCCTCCAACTCCTTACGCATATCGACTATTTCTATTTCCGGCTGTCTGCTGCCCTTAACCGCTCTTTTTTCAAGCGGAATATACACAACCTTATTTTCCGTACATCTGTAATATGTTCTTACAGATGGCGTAGCCGTACCCATAACAAGCGATGCTCCCGTAAAACTGCATAGCTTTTCCGCAGTTTCAACCGCATCATAAGCCGGAGAAGTTTCTGACACATAGCTTTTTTCGTGCTCTTCGTCTATTATAACAATTCCAAGCCTTTCAAATGGCATAAATAAAGCTGAACGAGGCCCTATTACAACCGATATATTACCGTCCTGTACTCTTTTCCAACAGTTAAATCTTTCTCTGAAATTCATCTTGCTGTGAGTAACTGCGGCTTTGTTTCCGAACCTTTTCATAAATCTTCCTGTCATCATGGGAGTAAGCGATATTTCCGGTACAAGTACTATCGCCTGTTTGCCTTCCGAAATAATTTTCTCAATCATATTCATATAAATTTCGGTTTTTCCGCTTCCCGTCACTCCATGAATCAGTATCGGCCTGTTTTCAGCAATACGCTCTTTGTCCCATTTATCTATGACGGCTTTCTGCTCATCATTAAGCTCTACAACCGAGCTTTCTTCATTCAGGCTGTTTATATAAGGCTCAGCAAGAACCTTTTTGTCATATACCTCAAGTGCTTTCTCTTCTCTGAGCGTTTTAATTGCATAATCCGCACTATTTATGCTGTTTCTAAGTACAGAAAGCGGCATTTCTCCGTTTTCAAGCACATATTTTAAAATCAAACGCTTTTTTTCGCTCTTTTTGCTGTTTTCGTATTTAATCAATGAATCAGCAAAATTATCGCCAATTTTTATATATTTAACATTTTTATAGTAATCGGTTTTGTCCTTTATGCCGCTGGGCGTTATTGTCTGAATACACCTTGAAAGTGTTGTGAAATATCTCCTGTGCATCCAATAAGCAAGCTTTAACATAGTGTCATTAAACACAGGAAAATCATCCGGCATATATACAATATTTTTTATTTTGTCCTCCGGAACATCGGTAGTGTCTTTTAAACCGACAATATAGCCCTCTGTTATATTTCCGCCTTTTCCGAAGGGCACTCTTACACGCATGCCAAGCTTTGCTTTTCCTTCAAATTTTTCCGGGACGACATAATCAAAAACTCTGTCTATGTCATTATGGGATATGCTCAAAATAACCTGTGCAAACATCAAACCACCTGCTTATTTCAAAAAAGCACTGTGTCATCAGACCAGTGCTTTAAATTTTTTATTCTTCGTTTCCGTAGTTATCAAGGCTGATTTCCGAAACAACCTTTTCGGGTTCTTCCTGAACCTCATCATTATCGGGATTGTGGCAGATAATTTTTATCTTTCCCTGATAAATTTCGTTTACTGCAATAGAAACAGGCTTCTGAACCTTAACATTTGTAACAAGAGGAGGTTTACCGTCCGTAAGCTCTCTTGCTCTCTTTGCTGCTGCAATTATAATTGTATATCTGCTGAGCATAGCATCGTCCATGCCTTCCTGCTTGCTGATTACATCAATAAGTTCTGTGTATGACGGATGTATCATTTATTAACAACTCCTTTAAATTTATTTTTCAATTCCGGGTTTCTGCTGCATTTCATTCTTTCTGCCTTAACAATGCAGTCAACATCTTTTACAGCCTCATCAACTGTATCGTTTATTACAATATAATCGTAATCCGGAAGAAATTCAAGCTCTTCTTCCGCACGATTTATTCTTGCGTCAATAACCTCTTTTGTTTCTGTTCCTCTGAACTCCAGTCGTCTTCTAAGCTCTGTAAGTGTCGGCGGCATTGTGAATATAAGCACCGCATCGTTATACTTTTTCTTAACCTGAAGTGCACCCTGAACTTCAATTTCAAGTATTATATTTTTTCCGGATTCAAGCTGCTCTTCAACATATTTTTTAGGCGTTCCGTAATAATTTCCGCAGAAAGCCGCATGCTCAAGCAGTTCACCGTTGTCTATCATTTTTTCAAATTCTTCTTTTGTCTTGAAGAAATAATGTATTCCGTCTTTTTCATTCGGTCTCGGATTTCTTGTTGTTGCCGAAATCGAAACGCAGTATCCCAGCTCAGAAACAAGCTGTTCAACTATTGTGCCCTTTCCCGAACCGGAAGGTCCAGAGATAATAAGCAGAACACCCTTAGCCATTTCTATTCTTCCTCCGTATCCTTATAATTCTGTACTCTTGCACATATTGTTTCCGGCAAAAGTGCAGAAAGCACAACATGACCGCTGTCGGTTATTATAACCGCTCTTGTCTTTCTTCCGCATGTTGCATCTATTATGTTTCCGTTTGCCCTTGCATCCTGTACAAGTCTTTTAACAGGTGCGGCGTCCGGAAGTACAATAGCCACTATTTTTTCAGAGGATACCACATTTCCGTATCCGATATTTATAAATCTTACCGTACCCATAATTACTCCTTATTCAATATTCTGAATCTGTTCTCTTATCTTTTCAATCTCACTCTTTAATTCAACGGTAATCTGTGTAATCTTAATATCGTTTGATTTTGATGCGATTGTATTTGCCTCTCTGTTCATCTCCTGCACAAGGAAATCAAGCTTTCTTCCGATAGGCTCGTCTTTTGCAAAAATGCTTCTGAGCTGGCTTATATGGCTTGTAAGTCTTGTTATTTCCTCGTCTATGCACGCTCTGTCGGCAAATATTGTTACCTCTGTCAATATTCTCTGCTCGTCAATGCTTGTGTCTGCAAGAAGCTCATTAAGTCTGTCTGTAAGACGCTGTCTGTAATCCTCTGCAACAAGCGGTGCTCTTTCCTTTATTTCCGCAACATAGTTTTCAATTACATCAGCCTTTTTAAGAATATCCTTCTTAAGTGCTTCACCTTCGATTTCTCTCATAGAAATAAAGCTGTTAAGTGCGTCATCAAGAGCCGGAAGAAGAGCATTCCATATTGTATCCTCGTCCTCCTGAACCTTTTCCACAGTGATAATGTCGGGGAACTTAGCAACAAGATCAAGTGTATTATCTCCGGTAAGACCGTAATTAAGCTTTAAATATTCAAGCTTTTCACAGTATGCCTTTGCAAGAGGTTCGTTTATTTTGATATTAACATCGTCCTCCGAAAATGACTCAAATGTAATAAATACATCTGTCTTGCCTCTCATAATCTTTTTTGTGAGAGTTTTTCTTATTTTGTCCTCAAGGTAGTTCATTGATCTCGGAAGGCGAATTGAAATATCGTTGTATCTGTGGTTCACAGCCTTTATTTCAACACTGAACTTTCGTCCGTCGGCTTCATGCTCGCCTCTTCCGTATCCGGTCATACTTTTTATCATAAAATCATCCCTTTATCGCTAACATAAATGACATACTATACTAACTTATAATTATATTAAAAAGGCATGTTTCCGTCAATAGCCAAATACAAACTTTATTGGTCGGAAAAGAAAAATGCACTCTCTTAAAATAAGAAAGTGCAAATTCCGTTTATAAATTTTATAAAGCTATTCTTGATGCAACATAACCTCTTGTGGCATTAGGAGATACACCTGTATAAGGTGCTGCCGCCTCGCTGTTATATTTTGCCATCATTATGTCAAACTGCTCTATCGTAACAAAATCATCAGGACCAAATTTTGTTATGTCATATCCGAGTACGATTCCTCTTTCATAAGCCCAAGCGACTGCCTTTGCATAATACATATCGCTTGTGACATCAAGGAAAGGACTTACATCGGAAGGTTCGGGATTACCTGCAATATTCCATATAATCTGTGCAGCCATGCCTCTTGTAAGGAATCCGTCCGGAGCAAAAGTATTTTCGCTCGTTCCTACCATATATCCTTTTTCATATGCCTTTACTATTGCATCATAATTGGGATTATCAAGGCTTACATCAGCAAATATTGATTTCTTTGTTTCTTCCGGCTTTGTTTCCGGTTTGTCATTTTTATTTGTATTGCTGTTGCTGTTTTCTACCTTATCAAGTGTATAGCTTGGGCCTGAACCTCCACTTGACTTTTTTGCTGTGCTTATTTTAGCAGCCTCACTCGGTTCCGAAGCCTCAAAGTTATCAACTGCCGCATATCTTGCTTCAAATACATATTTTGTATCCGGCTCAAGTCCTTTGAATACATTGCTTGACTGCCACTTTCCGCCGTCTATTCTGTATTCAGCCTTAGCGCCGTTTTCATTGTCTTTTATCTTCTTGAGTGTAATACTTGTCTTTGTTCTGCTCTCAAGCTTAGGTGCTGACGGAGGTGTCTGAGTTTCAATAACAATGCCTTTTTCCGTTACTGTAAAAGTAAATTTGGCTGTTGCAGTCTTTCCGTTGTCATATTCAACAGTTACAGTTCCGTTATATATACCTGCCGAAAGTCCTTCCTTAGGCTGTATTGCGTATGTATCAATACTGTCATTGCTTCCTATCGTTGTTCCGTTTCCGCTAATTTCAAATGCTTCTGTATTATCTACCTCTACATTTGTTATTTCCGCATCTGCATCTCCTGTATTGCTTATTGTTATTGCTTTGGCTTCGGGGCGTTCATAGCCTTCCTCTACGCTCGAAAAGCTCGGTGCAATCACATTAAGCTTACTTTCACCTACAATCGCTTTTTCGGTTACCACAAAAGAAATATCATATGTAGCCGTTTTGTTATTGTCATATTTTACTGTAATTGTTCCGTTGTATGTACCTGCTGAAAGTCCTTCTTTTGGCTGTATTGTGTATGTATCAATACTGTCATTACTTCTTACCATTGTTCCGTTTCCGCTGATTTCAAATGCTTCTGTGTTGTCTACCTCTACACTTGTTATTTCCGCATCTGCATCTCCTGTGTTGCTTATTGTTATTGCCTTGGCTTCGGGACGTTCATAGCCTTCCTCTACACTTGAAAAGCTCGGTACAGTTATTTCAAGGTTGCTTTCGCCGGAAACTGTTTTATTTTCGATAGTTAATGTTACCGCTTCACTTGCAAAGCTTGAATTTGTTGCTTTGTAACGTACATAATATGTACCTGCCGCTAAGCCTATAACTTCATTGCCGTCACAGTCAGTCCAGCTTCCATTTTCACTTTTGTACTGCATTGTATCGCTTACACCTGTAAGTTTTCCGCTGTTTGCACTTGTTCCGTCAATTTTACCGATGCCGACAGGTGCGACAGGTCTTGCAGGAATATATACAGTTTGATAATTACTCTTAAATGCCGTACTACTTGCTTTAACCCAGATATAAGCATACATTTCACTGCCGTTCCAATATAATGAGCTCAAACTCATATTGTCATAGCAATCTCCGCTTCCGCCTGCTGTAGTAAATGCCATTTTGTTTGTTGCTGATATAGTTTCATTATAATAATCAACAGCAGCATTTGGTTTTGAGTAACGGTTTATATTAACTACCGTCTGATAACCTGCGGGAGTGTTTCCATTTGCTTTATATCTTATATTAACAAAATCAATATCATACCAATTACTAACATTTAAAGTTCCACTACAATCACGCCATGTATTACCGCCATCTAAACTATATTCCATATTTGATGTTGTATTAATATTTCCACTTAAGTAATCCTTTGTTATATCAGGTGCGGCAGGAGGTGTAACCGGCATATCATTTACTAAATAAATATATCCGTCGGGCGGTGCATTCCAAGCATTATAAATTCTATAATGGAAACTGTGGTCACCACCTTGATTAAACTCAGAAACATATGCTACACCATCAGTAATTTCTTCAACAACCGCAACGTGGTTATTTCCATTTTTGAAATAGCATGCAATCGCACCTACTTTAGGCTCTGTGCCATAATTATAATATCCATAGCTTGCATTATATGAATACCATGTATTAGCGTCATGCCTACTCAAGTTTGGTGATGTACCGAGTATTTCATACGCTCTTCCCCAAGCATACCAAGTACAATTTCCTGTAAATCCGGCTGAATAAAACGGATTAGCACTTGAATAATAATAGCTATTGTTTGCAGCCGGTGCCGTAGTTCTTGCTGAATATGCAAATGCAGTTGTACCCATCATCTGCAAAGCCATAATGATTGCCAATATCAGACCAAACGGCTTCACCTTTCTTCGTTTTTTCTTAAACATCTTAAACTCCTCCCTTTAATTAAACATATTTTTACAGACTAAAACAATATCCATTCCTAAAAATACTATAAATATTATTATTAGCCAAAATCATATTTATAGTATATATTTGCGCAATAAAAAAGTCAATAGTCTGTTTATTTAACAAAAGAATACTTATAGGCTTTATATTGAGGTGATATGAATGAATAATATAGCGGTTGATGTTGGACAGAGAATTCGTGTCCTTCGAATACGCAGGGGATTAACTCAGGAAGAATTGGCGGAAAAAGCCGATTTACACACAACATATATAGGCCAGATTGAGCGCGGCGAAAAAAACATGACTATAACAAGCATGGAGAAAATACTTGAGGCTCTCGATGTGCCGTTTTCGGAGTTTTTCGAGCATTTCGATTCCAGGGATTCAAGGGAAAGCATTGCGTCTAAATGCTATACATTAATAAGCGGCAAGGATAAGCCTCAGCAGGAAATAATATACCGTATTCTTCGTGATATAGACCTGATAAGCACAAAATAATATCCATACCGTTTATTTTATGCTAAAATACCCACAGGAGGTAACACCATATGAATATACTTGTTGATGCAGATGCCTGTCCGGTAAACGGCATAATATTAAAAATTGCAAAGAAATACAGCCTTCCGGTAACAATGTTCATGGATACAAGCCATGTTACAGATAAATATGACTGTACGATAATAACCGTTGACAAAGGCCATGATTCTGCCGATTTTGCCATTGCAAACCGCATTCACAGGGACGATATTGCCGTAACACAGGATTACGGACTTGCCTGTATGCTTATGGCTAAAGGTGCTGTTGTATTAAACCAGAACAGATTTATTTATACAGATGATAACATTGATTCTCTGCTTATGCGCCGTCATATTTCCGGAAAGCTCCGCAGAAGCGGAAAACGCTCCGGTCATATAAACGCAAGAAAGCGTGAAGATGATGAACGCTTTGAAAAATGCCTTGAGTCGGTAATACAAAAGCTGTTAAATAAAAAATCTCCTAAGGAATAAGCTACCGAAGGAGATTTACTTTTTATTCAGTTATTATTTATTATAATGTACAAAAGCCTGCAAGGAATGAGAAAACAATCGGCATTGTGAACAGACAGCATACTGTTGTCGCTATTAATGACGCTACCGAATAATCCGGTGCCGCATTATATTCATCCGCAAGCACTGAAATAATAAGCATTGACGGAAGCATTGCAAATATTGTTCCGGCAAGAAGCATTTCATCGCTTACAAGACCTGTTGCTTTTAATATAAAGAAAAATGCTATGGGAATTATCACAAGCTTAATCGGTACAGAAACAAGAACCCTTGGATTTTCAAAAAGCTTTTTAAAGCCTCTTCTGCCTATATCCGCTCCAATATAAATAAGTCCGATATATTTCTGCAATGTACCTACTCCTGTTATGGCGTCCCATACAATGTTTTTAGGGTGTATGTCCGCAAAAATCATAACCAAACCTATAACAAGTGCTATTGTTGACGGCGTAATCATCTTTTTGAAGCTGATTTGCGCCTTTCCACTTGCCGAAGAAAGTATTCCGACTCCGGCTGTCCATGTCATAACAGTTTCGACTATCATATAAGCCGCAATGTATAATCCGCTTCTTTCCGGAAAAACCGCCGTTATTATCGGAAAGCCGACCAGTGCACTGTTTATAAACGAAACCGAACAGATATGTGAATTAATAATCGGCTTTTTCAATCTCAATATTTTTCCCGTAACAAAGCCTATTGCTATCGACAATCCGAACATAAAAAACATTTCTATTACAAACGGCCACATCTTTATAAGCTCCGTTCTTGTGCCACCGTTCGCAACGCCCGTTAAAATCAGAAACGGCAATGCAATCTTCATCATAAACTTCTGAAGCTGTGTAACACATTCATTTGTTATATAATTTGTTTTCGATGCAATAAACCCTATTAATAAAATCGTGGCAAAGTATATTATCTGCTGTAAAACTATTCCCTGAAAATCCATAATTCTTCCTCTGATTATTTTTCTGTATCTCTTACAGTCTTAACTATTTTTTTAACACTTTTTTCAAATTTTGCTCTTGGCAGCATAACCATATGTCCGCATCCGCAGCATTTCATTCTGAAATCCATTCCGACTCTTAATACTTCCCATTCATTTGAGCCGCATGGATGCGTTTTTTTCATCTGTACAATATCTCCGACGGAAAATTCCATATTATTCACCCTTTTCATTGATTATATGAAGTGTTCTCTGAGGGAACGGTATTGAAATGTTTTCTTTTGTAAATCTTCTCTTTATATGAATTCTTATTTCTCTTTCTACCGGAAAATTCTCTTTTATATCACATTTTGCAACTATTCTTATCGTAACAGCAGAATCATCGAGTCCTACTATTCCCAATACCTCCGGCACTTCCTTAAGCCCCTTTACTTCATTGAAAACTACATTCATCTCATCTTTAAGTACGTCAATAACGTGATCAATATCCTCATCATAATCCACGCCGACATCAACGCTGGCGTTCATAAACTCCTTGCACTTGTTTGTTATTGTTGTAATAGTTCCGTTAGGTACAATATAAACTGTTCCGTCCGCATTTCTTAACCTTGTGCATCTCATTGTTACACTTTCAACAGTTCCTGTACATCCCGCTATCGTAACTATGTCTCCAACCTGAAACTGTTCTTCAAGAAGTATGAATACACCGGAAATCATGTCAGAAACGAGGTTCTGTGCGCCAAGACCTATTGCCACTGCAATAGAACCTGATACAGCCGCTAATGATGTTTTTGATACCCCAAGCTCCGCCAATATTGTTAATACTGCAATAAAATATATAGCAACTTTAAGCATATTTGAAACAACAGATTTAAACGTGTTGGCTCTTCTCGGATTTTTAACTATAATACTTTTTTTCGAGAAAATCTTTTCTGTCAGCCATTTACTTATTCTTGTAGCCATATAGCATATGATCGCAACAACTATGCAGTAAATAGCCTTTTTTAAATAGATATTCATTTAATAAGCAATCCTCCTTTTTATTGCCGCAGCCTTTATAAATTCAGAAAATATTCTTTGATGCTCCCTATATTCCGTCAAAAGCTCCGGATGCCACTGAACACCCAGTATAAAGGTCTCGCCGTCCGGCTCAACTGCCTCTGCAAAGCCATCATCCGAAACTGCGGATATTGTTCCTCTAAAACCCTTTCCTACTGCCTGGTGATGATATGAATTAACCTTAAGCCTATTTTCTCCTATAATTTTATGCAAAACAGTTCCATCCTTTATATTCACAAAATGTGAAGGCACATTTTTTTCTTCTTTCTGCTTGTGTCCTTCCATATGCTGAATAATATGTGCTCCGAAATACGCTCCTATCACCTGCATACCTCGGCATATTCCCAAAACAGGAATATTGTTTTTCACTGCATATTTCATAAGCTCAAATTCATATTCATCTCTTAATCGTGATACCTGTCCCTGCGTAGCCTTGTCGGCAACATCGCCTGTCAGCTCTGCATCAATATCGCCTCCACCAGATAATATTATTCCGTCGGCATTTTTTATTATTTCATTTGCACCGCTCAAATCAGTAGCCATCGGTATTCCTCCGGCATTGAAAACTGCTGAAAAATAAGCCCTTTTCAGCATTATTTCATCTTCATTCATGTTGACGGACGGTGAAACAGCAACTAATGGCTTCATATTACAAAAACTCCTTATTATTTATTCTTTATTTTAGCATAAAAATATGGTAAAATACATATTAATTTAATTTATTTTTGGAGTTGAGATATTATGAAAAAAATAGGTATCATCGGTGCAATGGACGAAGAGGTTGAGCTCATAAAAAGCACAATGAGTGTAGAAAACACAGTCGAAAAAGCTGGCTGTACTTTTCTTGTAGGAAAGATAGAAGGAAAAGACACAGTTGTTGTACGTTGTGGAATAGGCAAAGTAAATGCCGCAATGTGTACGCAGATTTTAATTGATTTATTCAATGTTGATGCAGTAATCAACACAGGCGTTGCCGGTGCGGTTGCCGAAGGAATCACCGTAGGCGATGTTGTTATTTCATCGGATGCACTTCAGCACGATATGGACTGCTCACCATTAGGCGATCCGATTGGCGTTATTCCGAGAATGCCGGAAAGCATTTTCAAGGCTGATGAAAGACTTGTTAAGCTTGCTTTTGACGCTTCATCAAAGGTTATCAGTGGCAAAACCTTAACAGGACGAGTTGTAAGCGGAGATCAGTTTATTGCCAGCAAAGAAGTTAAGGACAAGCTTGTTAAAAACTTTAACGGAAGCTGTGCTGAAATGGAAGGTGCCGCAATAGCACATATATGCTATATGAACAGCGTTCCTTATGTTATAATCAGAAACATTTCCGATTCTGCCGATGGCAGTGCGGACGTATCATTTGTTGAATTCTGCAAAGAGGCTGTTATTCATTCAGGAAAAATAGTTCTTGAAATGATGAAAAATATCTAAACCTATACTATTACAAATACAGTATTACAGGGGGAATATTATTATGAACGGATTAATTGGGGCTCTTATCATTACAACCGCACTCAGCGGTGCAACACCTGCAGCACTTCCGGAGGATACTTCGAATTACATACCGCATATTGAATCCAACGGAACACTCGCCTTTGGTCCGACAGAAGAAGAACGTCTTGCCGAACAGAAGCGCCTTGAAGAAGAGGCTGCCGCCGCAGAGGCAGAAAGACAGCGTCTTGAAGAAGAGGCAAAGAAAAACCCTGAAAATCTCGACTATAAATATACCATTTCCACATATTCGACCAAATATAGCCAGAATGCCGGAAATGCCAACAGAAACTTCAATATGGAGCTTGCCTGCAAGGCAATCGATGGAACGATACTCGCTCCCGGTCAGGAATTTTCATACAACGACACACTACTCAGCAAGCGTAATCCCAAAAACGATTATAAACCTGCCGGAGTATTCAGTGGCGGTCGTGTAACAACAGGTATCGGCGGCGGTATATGTCAGGTATCAACAACACTTTTTGATGCGGCTCTGTATTCAAAAATGACAATAACACAGAGAAGATGCCATTCAATGCGTGTCGGCTATGTTCCTGCCGGAATGGACGCCACAGTTTCATGGGGCTCGGTTGACTTCCGATTCAGAAACGACCTTACTCAGCCGGTAAAAATACAGGCATCGGCCTCTAACGGCGTTATAACCGTAAGCTTCCTTTCTCCCGAAAATCCGTATATTGGAAATATCGATGTAAAGGTATTCAATGACCACGGAGTATATACTCTTTATCGCTATGTAAACGGCGTTGCGGAGTATTCAACAAAAAGCTCATATAAATAAAACAAACAGGGTGTGTTCAATCCGAACACACCCATTTATTTTTATCCGTTTATTTTCTTTTTCATTATTTCAACAAGCTCGGAAACCTTTATCTGTTCCTGTTCACCTGTTTCCATATTTTTAAGATTAGCCGTATCCTCTGCGATTTCGTTATCGCCTAAAATAACAGAATACTTAGCACCAATCTTGTTTGCATATTTCATCTGTGCTTTAACGCTTCTGCCAACGCTGTCACCTTCTGCTCTTATGCCTTCCGAACGCATACGGTATGCAATTCCCTGTGATTTAACAAGGCCTTCCTTACCGATTGAACCGATATATATATCCATTTCGTTTGTTTCCTTAAATTCTCCGTTCTGTGCCTCAAGCATAAGAAGAAGTCTTTCAATGCCGACCGCAAATCCGGCACAGCCCATCGGCTGTCCTCCGCATTCCGCAATAAGGTTGTCGTAACGGCCGCCGCCACATACAGTTCCCTGTGCTCCTATGCCGTTTGCAACAAATTCAAATACAGTTCTTGTGTAGTAATCAAGACCTCTTACAATCTTTTCATCAACAGTGTATTTAATTCCCATATCATCAAGAATTGCCTTAACTGTCTCAAAATGTTCTTTGCATTCATCATCAAGATAATCAAGAACAACCGGTGCTTCCGCAATGATTCTCTGGCAACTTTCCTCCTTGCAGTCAAGCACACGAAGAGGATTTTTGTCGAATCTCGATTTGCAGTCATCGCAAAGCTTATCAATGTTGCTGCCAATGTATTCCTTAAGAGCTGTGTTATATCTCTGTCTGCATTCGTTGCAGCCAAGACTGTTTATTCTAAGCTCAACATCTTTTATTCCGAGTCTTTTAAGCAGCTCTGCCACAACCGAAATAGCCTCCGCATCAAGTGCCGGTGAATATGAGCCGAGCATTTCAACACCAAACTGGTGGAACTGTCTTTGTCTGCCCTTCTGTGTATTTTCATATCTGAACATAGGTCCGATATAAAAACGTCTTGTAGGCTGAGGATTGTTGTACATACCATGCTCGATAAAGCTTCTTGCAACTCCGGCAGTACCTTCGGGACGAAGTGTAATGCTTCTGTCTGCCTTATCCTTGAATGTATACATTTCCTTCTGAACAATATCGGTTGTTTCTCCTACACCTCTTAAATAAAGCTCTGTATGCTCAAAAATAGGAATTCTTATTTCTTTAATTCCGAAATCACTGCAAAGCTCTCTCATAACCTGTTCAACTCTCTGCCATTCTTCCATGTATGAGCCGTAAATGTCTTTTGTTCCCTTAGGTGCTTCAGTAAGCATTTTTCTTCCTCCTGTCAGATATTCATATTTCTTTTTCTTTCTATCATTTCATCAATACGGGCAATGTACTCATCAACATTTTTAACATTGAATACCCGTTCAATTCTTCCTGTTTCCTTGTCATATAGCTTTGTGGAGGCTCCTGCTCCTGCCGCATAGATACTCTGCGTTTCCTCCATTATAACTATATTGTAAACGCTTTCACAGCCTTTTTTTGCATAACCGACATTTTCAAAGCTGCCAAGCATATTTTTCTGTCTGTACATATAGTACGGAGATAAGTTCATTCTTTCAGCTGTTGATGCCGAAATATCGAGCAGCTTTTCCATAAGCACAGCCTTTGCCAGATCATAATCCTCAAGCTGTTCTCTCAGCCTTGACGCTCTCTTTATTGCAAGCGTATGGACTGTCATGTTTTCCGGTGCAAGTTTTTCTATTTCAGCCATGGTGTTTTCAACCTCTGCTGTGCCTTCTCCCGGAAGACCGAGTATAAGATCCATATTTATATTTTTATGTCCGGCCTCTCTTGCCTCGGCATATACACGCTTTATATCATCAACGGTATGCTCTCTGCCTATGAGCTTAAGCGTTTTGTCGTTCATAGTCTGCGGATTGATGGAAATTCTTCCTGCACCGTTGTTTTTTATGACCTTAAGCTTATCTGCTGTTATAGTGTCAGGTCTTCCTGCTTCAACAGTATATTCCATAAGAGCCGACAGGTCAAATATTTCTCCGACATTTGTCATAAGCCTGTCAAGCTGTTCTGCCGTAAGCGATGTAGGTGTGCCGCCGCCGATATATATTGAATCCAGTCTTTTACCTTTAATGCTCTCGCCTATATACGAAAGCTCCTTTATCAATGCGTCAATATATCCGTCAACCTTATTTTTATATACTCCAAGCGGATATGACGTAAATGAGCAGTACAAACATCTCGTCGGACAGAAAGGAATACCTATATATAAGCTTACTCCGTCGCTGTCTGCTTTGGAAAGTATTTCTCTTTCGGCAAGTGCAACTCTTTTCGCAAGCTCTGCCTTTTCCGGCTTCATTTCATAAAGCTCGATAAGCTTTTTTGCTCCTTCGTCCGCAGTCATGCCTTCGTCAATATATGTGTTTATTCTTTTTGCCGGACGTATGCCTGTCATCATTCCCCATGGAACTGTAATACCTGTCTTTTTTTTCAGCATATAGTATACAGCCGCTTTGATTGCATATCTCGCAGACTTTCCGCTTTCGTCCGCAGTATAAGGATAGCTTTCGGAGCATATCTCTTTTCCGTTTTCATATATATATGCAACGGCACAATCGTCCTTAAGCTTACTTCTTACGGTTATGCTTTCGTCCGTAATACCTTCTGCCGGCTTATATTTTTCATTAGGCATAAAAATCTGAACTGCCGTCTGAACATCGTTCATTTTTGTATGCCCGTCCAAATAAATATAAATCATAAAATTACCTCAAAAAAGGGTGTATCACACCCTTCCAGACTGTCAATAAACTTAAATTAATAAGCGGAAAGGTTCGGAAAGCTGCAAGCGTTCCGAATGGAATCCATACTGTCATGACTTTTGCTTTGTAAAAGCAAAAGCGGCTTTGCCGCCGCACTGTCTTGTGCGGTCAATAGACGGAATTCACTTCCGTCGAGGAGAATTAAAAATTTTAAAAATTTAGTCATTAGAATTTATTAAAATTTTTAATTCATACCTTAATTTAAACAAGTCGAAAACCTGTTTTCGACTTAAGGTGTATAACACCCTTTAGAAATTCTTTTCGCTATCCAATAGTATCGTCACAGGCCCGTCATTGACAAGTTCAACCTTCATATGTGTTCGGAATATTCCTGTCTGTACGTTGAGTCCTGTTTCTTTGGCCTTTTCAACAAATCTGTCAAAAAGCTTTTCTGCCTCATCGGGAGGCGCCGCCTTTGCATAGCTCGGTCTTCTGCCTTTTCTTGCATCGCCGTAAAGAGTGAAGTTAGGAACTATAAGTATCTCTCCGCCAATATCCTTAAGCGAAAGATTAAGCTTATCGTTTTCATCTTCATATATTCTGAGATTGACAAGCTTATCAAGCATATAATCCATTACCTTGTCGTCATCGGTAGGAAGAAGTCCCACAAGCACAACATAGCCGTTGCCGATTTCTCCGGAAACCTTTCCTTCTACAGTAACCTTCGCTCTTTCTACTCTCTGTATAACAAATCTCATTATTCTTACCTCATTATGAGTTTACTCGTTCTATATCTTCAACGCCCTTTACATTCTTAAGGTGCTGGCATACCTTTTCAAGCTGATCCTTGCTTGTTATTTCAAGAACTATATTGACTATCGAAAGCATGTCCTTTGTTGATCTTGCATTGAAGGATTTAACAGGCAGATTTTCCTCAGACAGAACTCGGCTCAAATCAAGTATAATATTGTTTCTGTCTGTGCAGAGAAGTCGTATTTCTGCCTGGAATGCAAGCTTAGGACCGTTTCCGTCCTTTCTGTCAATCTCCCATTCTGCCTCAAGAAGTCTGTTTCTTTCTTCTTCCGAAAGGTTGATTATATTAACGCAGTCGGTTCTGTGTATCGAAACGCCACGGCCTCTTGTAACAAATCCGATAATCTCGTCACCGGGAACCGGATTACAGCATCTCGAAAATCTTACGCTTACATCTCCTATGCCTTTAACGATAACACCGCTGTCGCTCTTTTTTCTTTCCTTTGCGTTTGTTTTTTCCTCAAGCTTTTTGAGATAATCAACCGCTGTCTGGTTCTTTTTCTGCTCCTTGAGATATTCCTCAATAAGTCTGTTTGTGACCTGACCTTCTTTAACACCGCCATGTCCGACAGCTGCACACAAAGCGTCCCAGTCACGGAAGCCGAATTTGTTTACAACTATCTCAAGCCATTCGGGCTTTGAAAGCTCCGAGAATGAATAATTCTTCTTTTTGCAATCAGCAATAATAAGCTCCTTGCCTTTTACAATATTCTCTTCCTTAAATTCCTTCTTGAACCACTGATTGATTTTTGTTCTTGCCGTTGAGCTTTTTACGAGCGAAAGCCAATCTCTGCTCGGGCCTCTGGAGTTCTGTGATGTTATAATCTCGACAATATCACCATTTTGTATTTTATAATCAAATGTAACTATTTTGTTGTTTACTCTTGCACCGACCATTTTGTTTCCGACTGCCGAATGAATGGAATATGCAAAGTCAATGGGCGTTGAACCATTCGGAAGTGGTATAACCTTGCCCTGAGGTGTAAACGCATAAACCGAGTCATTGAAAATATTGAGGTCGGATTTAAGTGTTGTCATAAACTCCTTGTTGTCGGAAAGATCTCTCTGCCACTCAAGAATCTGTCTTAACCATGCAAGCTTTTCCTCTTCCTTGTTCTGTGTTACCTCTCCGCCTCTGCCTTCTTTATATTTCCAATGGGCAGCAATACCGTATTCACTTGTACGGTGCATTTCCCATGTTCTTATCTGAACCTCAAAAGGCTCACCTGTAGGGCCAATAAGTGTGTTGTGGAGCGACTGATACATATTTGTTTTAGGCATCGCTATATAATCCTTAAAGCGTCCCGGCATAGGCTTATACATATCATGCACAATACCAAGAACTGCATAGCAGTCCTTTACCGTATCCACAATAATTCTAACCGCAAACAAATCGTAAATCTGGTCAAGCGTTTTGTTCTGGTTGACCATCTTTTTATATATACTGAAAAAGTGCTTACTTCTTCCGTAAACCGTTCCCTTTATGCCGGATTCCTTTACCTTAGCATCAATTTCCTTAACAATACGGTTTACATACTGCTCTCTTTCGGATTTCTTCTTTTCTATTTTACTCTTAAGGTCATAATACGCATCGGGATTAAGATATTTAAAGCACAAATCCTCCATTTCTGTGCGTATTTTTGAAATACCGAGTCTGTGAGCAAGCGGAGCATATATATCCAGTGTTTCCTGTGCCTTTTCCTGCTGCTTTGCCTCTGTCATATAGTTGAGGGTACGCATATTGTGAAGTCTGTCGGCAAGCTTGATAAGAATAACCCTTATATCCTTTGCCATGGCAAGGAACATCTTTCGATAATTTTCTGCCTGAATTTCTTCCTTTGTTGTATATGAAAGCTTACCGAGCTTTGTAACACCGTCAACAAGAACAGCAACCTCTTCGCCGAATATGTTGGAAATATCCTCATAGGTATAAGGTGTATCTTCTATTGTGTCATGTAGGAGACCTGCCTCTATCGATTCCATATCCAGCTCAAGCTCCGCAAGAATATAAGCAACCTTAAGAGGATGTATTATATAAGGCTCACCGGATTTTCTTTTCTGCTCCTTATGTGCCTCTCTTGCAACATTGTATGCCTTTTCAAGCATTTCAAAGTTATCCGTCGGATGATATTCTTTTATTTTGTCAACTAATTGTTTATATAATTCATCGGGTGTTTCCATTGCTGTCAGCTCCTTGCTCCTGTTGCAGCAATCCGTTGTGCTTCGGATTACTCAGTCTTTTCAGACACTGCTCCATATTAAAAATATAACTTCTATTATAAGTTTTTTCAAATTCATTTGCAATAGGTCATGTTCCGTTTTTGCGACTTTTCACAGTCAATATTTTGTAGTATACTAATATTTAGCGAATAAATCTTAAATCGGAGTTGTAAAATGAAAACACAAAAATTATTAAGCTATGTAAGACGAGCAGTTGATGATTACAATATGATAGAAGAAGGCGATAAAATTGCCGTAGGCGTTTCCGGCGGAAAGGACAGCATTGCGATGCTTTATGCACTTGCCGAAATGCGCCGTTTTTATCCCAAAAAATATGATATCGAGGCTATAACTGTTTCTCTCGGTCTGGGAAATCCGGATTACAGCTCAATACAAAAGCTCTGTGACGAGCTTGGTGTCCACTATACCGTTGTAGATACCCAAATCGGAGAAATAGTATTTGAAGGACGAAAAGAGGAAAATCCATGCTCATTATGTGCCAAAATGCGTAAGGGAGCTCTCAATAATGCCGCAGATGATCTCAGCTGTAATAAGGTCGCTCTCGGCCACAATAAAAATGATGTCATAGAAACATTTCTCATGTCACTTATATTTGAAGGCAGAATAAGCTGTTTTTCACCTGTCAGCTTTCTTGAACGCAAAAAGCTTTATTCAATCCGCCCTCTTATATATGTTCAGGAATATGAGGCAAAGAGCTTTGCAAACTCTCTTGATACACAGATTGTTAAAAACCCGTGTCCTGCCAGTGGAAATACAAAACGACAGGAAATAAAAGAGCTTATTCTTTCATTAAATAAAACATATCCCAATCTTTCGCAGAAAATATTCGGTGCGATAACCAGATGTCTTCCCGACTGGAATCTTAACAACGGCAGAGGTGATTTCAATGCCTAAAATGACCTATAAAGAAGAAGAAAAAATACGTGATTCCGCCCATCTAAAGGGACTTCTTGAGCAGTTGCCGCCTTTTCTTTTTATTTATTTCAGAGGTATTGCACAGACCACTTCCGTAAAAACACGTATAGGCTATGCCTATGACCTTAAGGTTTTTTTCAATTTTCTCTGTGAAAAAAACGATAACTTTATAGGTGTTGATTTCGAAAACATAGAGGTTTCCATGCTTGAAACAATTACTCCGCAGGATATAGAAGAATTTCTCGATTATGTGACAAGCTATGTTCCTTTCCGAGATACCGAAGAGGACTGCATAAACAACACAGCTCTTTTCAATGCGGAAAACGCAAAATCTCGCAAGCTTGCGGCAATCCGCTCCATGTACAAATATTTTCTGCAAAAACAGTATATAAAAATTGATCCTGCCGCACTTGTAAGCACACCGAAAATACATGAAAAATCAATAATACGTCTTGAGGCAAACGAGGTTGCCGACCTTCTTGACGAGGTAGAAAGCGGAGAAAATCTAACAGACAGACAAAAATGCTTTCACGAAAAAACTAAGCTCCGAGATCTTGCGATAATTACAACTCTTGTCGGTACAGGCATACGAGTAAGCGAATGTGTCGGGCTAAATGTGGACGATATTGATTTTGACAGCTATTGCTTTACAATAACACGAAAAGGCGGAAAACAGGCTATTTTATATTTCGGCGATGAGGTTGCCGAAGCATTGGAAAACTATATTAAATACCGTAATGAGCATCCGCCTAAGGACGAAAACGACAAAGCCTTATTTTTATCAGGTCAGGGAAAAAGAATAAATGTACGCTCAGTGCAGTTACTTGTAAAAAAATACTCCCAAGCTGTTATTAAGCTAAAAAAAATTACACCACATAAGCTTAGAAGTACATTCGGCACAAATCTATATCTTGAAACAGGAGATATTTATTTGGTTGCCGATGTTCTCGGTCATGCCGATGTAAACACAACAAGAAAACATTATGCCGCAACAGAAATTGACCTTAAGCGAAAAGCCGCAAGAAAAATACATTTGAGAAAGGATTGACAGCATGGAAAACCATATTTCTGATATAAACACAACCGAAATCAAGCATATACTTGACAGTCATACACCAAGGCCGGAAGGAAAATTCAAATACAGCTCCGTTGTCCTGCCTATATTTGTTACAGAAAGCGGGCCTGAGCTGCTTTTCAGCAAACGCTCTATGGATTTAAAAAGACAGCCCGGCGACATATGTTTTCCCGGCGGAAAACGTGAACAGCATGAAAGTGCGGTTGAAACAGCCATAAGAGAAGCACATGAAGAAATCGGCGTTGATGTTTCAAACATAAAAATTCTTGGCTGTCTTGATTATATTGTGACAGCCTACAAAGCAATAATCAGTCCGTTTGTCGCACTCATAGAAAACACAGATATATCGGAGCTTAAAATAAATTCAGATGAGGTATCAGAGGTATTTACAGTACCGTTGAAATTTTTCCTTGAAACCGAACCCGAAGTACATAATATAAACATAAAATTTGATATTCCCGATGATTTTCCCTTTGATCATATTGTCGGTGGAAGAAGTTACGGCTGGAGCCACGGAAAACAGTCCGAATTGTTTTATTTCTACAAAGACAAAGTTATTTGGGGATTAACAGCAAGAATGATAAATAATTTATGCTATTTAATAAATACTAATAAGGAGTGATACTTATGTTTCATGAAATGAGAAGAAAAGAAAGAATGCTCACCAATGAAGAGGCCGAAACAATTCTTAATAAAGCCGAATATGGAGTATTTTCTACAATCGGTGAAGACGGTTATCCTTATGGTGTTCCCGTAAACTATGTATTTTATAACGGAAATATATATTTTCACTGTGCATCAAATGTCGGACATAAGCTTGAAAATATAAAATATAATCCAAACATCAGCTTCACAGTTGTTACAGACAGCAAAATTATACCTGAAAATCTCACAACCGGATATTCAAGCGTTATTGTTTTCGGAAAAGCCTCTTTAGCGGAAGGCGAAGAAGCTAAAGCCGCTTTACTAAAGCTTGTTGAAAAGCTTGCTCCCGACTTTGTCGAAAAAGGAAAAAGCTGTATAGAAAGCGGAAAAATGCCTGCATCTGTAATAAAAATAACTCCCGAATATATTACGGGAAAAGCAAACAAATAAAAGTAAAAAGGATGAATTAATATGTGTACAGCCGCAACATACAAGACGAAAGACGGTTATTTCGGAAGAACTCTTGATTATGAATTTTCCTACGGTGATGAAATTACAATAACACCGAGAAATTATCAGTTTAATTTCAGAAATACCGAAAGCATGAATACCCATTATGCAATAATAGGAATGGCATACGTTGCAGGAAACTATCCGCTTTATTATGATGCCATAAACGAAAAAGGCCTTGGCATTGCCGGACTTAACTTTGTCGGAAATGCCGCATACAATAAGCCTGTCGAGAACAAAACCAACATTGCCCAGTTTGAGCTTATACCATGGATTTTAGGCCAATGCAGTACAGTAAAAGACGCAAAAGCATTGCTCGACAACATTAATATAATTGATACTCCATTCAACGCCGAATTGCCGCTTGCACAGCTCCATTGGATAATATCCGATAAAGACGAGGCGATTACAGTTGAATCTATGGCTGACGGACTTCATATATATGACAATCCGGTCGGAATACTTACAAATAATCCGCCGTTTAATATCCAGATGTTTTCTTTGAATAATTATATGAATTTATCGCCGAAAAATCCCGAAAATAAGTTTTCGGACAAGCTGCCGCTCCACCCTTACAGCCGTGGAATGGGTGCAATCGGTCTGCCGGGAGATTTGTCGTCCGCATCTCGTTTTGCAAAGGCCGCATTTACAAAAATGAACTCTGTTTCCGGTGATTCCGAGGAAGAAAGTGTAAGCCAGTTTTTCCATATTCTCGGCTCGGTTGACCAGCAGAGAGGCTGTTGTGAGGTACATGACGGAAAATATGAAATAACTATCTACACCTCATGCTGTAACCTTGATAAAGGCATTTATTATTACACAACCTATAACAATCATCAGATTTCGGCAGTAGATATGCACAGAGAAAACCTTGATTCGGATAAACTTGTAAGATACCCGATAATACTCAATCAAAATATAAATTTCCAGAATTAAAAACAAAAGTCGTATACTCGTTTTGAATATACGACTTATTTTTATAATAAGTATAACATAAACATATAAAATGTCGTACCAGTACCTATGCTTATGAATGTATTGTGTTTCCACTTATATGTAATCGCCACAACAATTACCGCCAGTATTTTAGATATGCCTATTCTTCCGAAATCATCTCCGACGTCCTTAAGACAATATATAATAAGCACCGCCATTATTGTGGACGGAAGTATCTGTCCCAGCTTGTCAAGCCATACAGGCATTTTCCTTTCGCCCTTAAACGCTATAAACGGAAGTGAACGCAGAAAAGCCGTGCAACAGCCGGAAACAATTATTGCCGTAATAATATATTTTGTCATTCAGTCTGCTCCTTTCTCTGCATCATAATTAATATTGCTGATGCAATAAGAAGTGCCGGAAGCATAAAGCTTCCCTGACCAAATATAACAAGACATATTATGCCGACAGCTATTCCGAGCAACGCCGGAGTGTGTCGGTCGGTCTTTTCCCATTGGTCAATAAATATGGTTACAAAAAGCGCAGTCATGCAGAAATCTATTCCTTCAAGCTCAAACGGAATAAGCTGTCCGAGAACGCCGCCAATTACCGAGCCTGCCATCCAATAAATTCTGCTGAACATTGCCACCCAGAACATTGTGTCCTTTCTTTCCTTATCATCGTCTATATCAAGAGAACAGTTTACCGCATAGGTTTCGTCAGACATAGTAAGCACCATATATGGCATTCTTTTTCCCATGCTTTTAAAGTCCTTCAAAAATGTAATGCTGTAAAATGTCTGTCTGCTGCTCATCAAAAGAGCCGTAAGCGCTATTGTTACCATTGATGCACCACTGCTCATAAGCGTTATAAGAACAAACTGAAAAGCTCCGGTGTATACACCAAAACTTGCCAGTAATTAATAATACCATGCAAATCCGGCATTCTCCATCATAATTCCGTATGCAATGCCGACAAAAATATAACTGCATAATATCGGAATGGATTTGATAAATGCAGTTTTTAAAGCTTTCTTCTGTATCATTTATTTACTCCTATATACGCCGAAATACGGAGACATAAAATATGCCTCCGTATTTCATTCATGCCTTAATTTAAGCAAATCGAAAGCTCTCATTGTTTTCGACTTAGGGCGTACACACCCTTTTTACTTTACTGCTGCAAATCCGTTCTCAAGATCCGCAATAATGTCATCAATATGCTCTGTACCTATTGAAAGACGGATTGTGTTGGGCTTGATTCCCTGGTCAAGAAGTTCTTCTTCTGTAAGCTGTGAATGAGTTGTTGTTGCCGGGTGAATAACAAGGCTCTTAACATCAGCTACATTTGCAAGAAGTGAGAATATCTTTAAGTTGTCGATAAACTTATGAGCTTCTTCCTGTCCACCTTTGATTTCAAATGTGAAAATTGAAGCGCCGCCGTTGGGGAAATATTTCTCATAAAGCTTATGGTCAGGATGATCAGGAAGTGAAGGATGATTTACGTGTTCAACCTGAGGATGCTTTGAAAGATACTCAACTACCTTCTTTGTATTTTCTGCGTGACGATCAAGTCTAAGTGAGAGAGTTTCAACGCCCTGAAGGAGAAGGAAAGCGTTGAAGGGTGAAATTGCCGCACCTGTGTCACGAAGCAATATAGCTCTTACATATGTTACGAAAGCCGCCGGGCCTGCCGCATCAACAAATGAAACACCATGATAGCTGGGGTTTGGATCTGCTATTTCGGGATATTTTCCGCTTGCTTTCCAGTCAAATTTACCGGAATCAACGATAACACCGCCTAATGATGTACCATGACCGCCAATAAACTTTGTTGCCGAATGAACAACAATATCTGCACCATGCTCGATAGGACGAATAAGATAAGGTGTTCCGAATGTATTGTCAATTACTAAAGGAAGTCCATGTTTATGAGCAATTTCAGCTATTGCATCAATATCGGGAATATCGCTGTTGGGATTTCCGAGTGTTTCAAGATAGATTGCTCTTGTATTGTCCTGAATTGCGTTTTCAACCTCTTCAAGGTTATGTGCATCTACAAAAGTTGCTGTAATTCCGTAATGAGGAAGTGTATGTTCGAGAAGATTATATGTTCCGCCATATATTGTTTTCTGTGCTACAATATGTCCTCCGTCAGGAGCAAGTGCCTGGATTGCGTATGTAATAGCTGCTGCACCTGATGCAACCGCAAGACCTGCAACACCGCCTTCAAGTGCTGCTATTCTCTTTTCAAATACGTCCTGTGTTGAGTTTGTAAGTCTGCCGTAGATATTACCTGCGTCTGTAAGGTTAAAACGTGCAGCCGCATGTGCTGAGTTTTTGAAAACATATGATGTTGTCTGGTAAATGGGTACTGCTCTTGAATCTGTTGCGGGATCCGGCTCTTCCTGTCCTACGTGTAACTGAAGTGTTTCAAATTTATATTCGCTCATTATTAATTCCTCTTTTCATATTTTTTATTATTTTGACTTGTACATGAATTTGAGTAAAAAAAATCCGGGATTGTATTTCTACTCCCGGGCAAATGGCAAATATACTCACAATGTGTTATTATTATTTAATAAACACCGCCATTATTATATGCCCGGGAGAATGACATTCGACAACCACACATGACTTCACAAAACATATTCATGTTATTATACATCATATCATTCACCCCTTTCAAAAAACATATCTCAAATTCGTTATTAGTATAATATACCTACTTACCAACCTTGTCAATAGGTTTATAGGATTTTTATTTAATTTTTTTATTTTCTTTATTATACAAAAACTCCGAGCATTTTTAAAGCCCGGAGCCGAAATATAAATTACTGATCAATTTTCCTCTGCAAGATTTTCTGTGCAGAAAAGTTCAATGCAGTTTTCAATCATAGTCTGGTCGCATTCTGTTGAAATACCGGAAGCCATCCAATATCCGTATTCGCCCGAAAAATATTCCTTAAGTGCATCTTCATCGCTTCCGTATCTGAATTCAATATGATATGTTGATGCTGATGTATCGGGTGCGATAAAGAAATATGTAAATTCTCCCGAATCTTTATCTTCGCTCTTAAATTCATACATTCCCCATGATTCCTCTAAACCTACATAATCATATTTATGTGAGAAAAGCTCATTTCCGTCTTTGTCATAGCCTTTGATTACAGAATTTTCTCCATCGAATTCAACAGTGTCCATATCATTTGTGAAAGCACAATAGAACGCAAATGACTCATTTGTATAAACTCCTTCGGCGTCCTTTCCGTAAATATCACTTGTTACAGATGAAATAAGCTGATCTGCCGCTGTCTCTGCGTTCTCTTCTCCGACTATTTTTGCACAATCGTCAAGCCAAACCTGCTTGTAATCGTCTGCAAGCAATACGGGCCATAACTGCTGATATTTTCCCGTTAAATCAATCATAAGCTGATTTGCCGCAGCCGCATCATCATTTGCTGTGTCCTCTGTCTGCTGTTCTGTTTCCTGTTGGTTTTCTTCCGCATTGCTGTCAGTTGTCTGTGAATTGCCGGCACAGCCTGCAAGCATTGAAACCGACAATGCCATTGTTAAAAACATTCCTATTAACTTGTTCTTCTCCATAAATATTATCCTCCTCAGTTAGCTTTTGCTAACATATATACTACTCATATGCAACAAATGTATCAATAACCAATCGGACATATTTTTATCGGTTTTGACAAGAAATTACTCATAAAAAATGCGGATAAGTCAAACCTATCCGCATAAAACAATTCCGTATTTTATTATTTTGTTTCTGTATAAGGCTCATAAAAAAGATCAATAACCGTTTTCATAAGCTCGTCCTCATCGGCATAAAATTCCATATATTCTTCGCCTTTAACGGCTTCGCCCGGAATTTCCACAAATCCGTTGTCCTTATCAGCCATACACGTATTGCATATGGAAGAAAGCTGGTCTGCCGTACAGTCCGATACCATATAGTCAGACAAAATTCCGATAGTATTGAGCATAAAATTATCATCGGAATTTACTTTTTCGGCAAACTTATCCTTTAATGCAAGCATATACTGACGCTGGCGTTCCATACGGTTTATATTTGTTGAATCACCTATATCCATTCTGTAACGCACATAAGCGAGAGCCTCTTCGCCGTTGAGCGTAAGCTCACTGCCTTCCGTCATTTCCGGATAATATTTTGTAAAATCATCAAGCAGTTTAACAGTGACTCCTCCGACAAGATCATTAAGTTCCGGAACAGCATCCATTGTAAGTGCAATATAATGGTCGATATTAACACCAAACAGATAGTTAGAAACTGCCTTGACGCTGTTTCGGCAGCTATCATTTCCGCCTTTGCCGTATGTATGGGCAAGAGCAAGCTGTCCATAAACACTTCCGGAAGGATCTCCGTAAATATCTAATGTAGGAATATCCGTCATTGTATCTCGGTTTATATGAAGAACCGAATAGGAATTATTTGTTTTGTCCATGACAAGAAGCATTATAAAATCAGATTGCTGGTTATTGCTGTAACCTTCATCATTCATCTGATCTTCATATTTATCAACGCCCATTATTAATACAGACTCTAAATCCTGTCTTTGTGCATATAACTTACCATCATAATAAACAGTATCAACATCATCTGTTTGTTCAGTCTGCTCTGTATCGCCTGCACTAACTGTGCTGTTCTTATGTTCCCATACAGACATGGATTTAAACACGGCAATAATAACTATTACAATGATTATAACAGCAATTATAGCCGGAAATTTATTTTTCTTTTCTTTCATCTTCATTATCTATACATCCGCTAAGCTTGATTAAAATGATTTTTTGCTTTTCTTAACTACAAAAGCACCGCCTGCGGCTGCAACAATGAATACAACTGCCATGATTCCCATGTTCATATCATCGCTTGTCTGAGGTGAAGAAGGGCCGTTGGGATCGATTGCAACCTGTCCGCCATCGGAAACAAATACTACGGGGCACATTTTGTCAAATGTAACGCTTACAGAACCGTCGCTGTTACGTTTAACATTTTCAGCAGGTATAATGTTCCAGTCATCGCCGTTTGTAATATCACAGTTTGTCATAACCATTAAAAACATATCTGCCGCATAATCGGTATCAAATGTTATTGTTATTGTGTTGCCTTCTGTATTGAGATAATCAAGATATGTCTGATCCATAGTAACATCGAAAAGGTCACGTATTACTACATCTTCTTCTGTTAATCCGTCAGAATTTTTTGAAAGGTAATCATTTATATTTGCTGTGAGCTCGCTGAGCTGTTTATCCGAAAGCTGACCAAAAGCTGTGTTAAGATATAATTTGATGTTATCGGCAGCCTGGTCTCTTTTTGAATAAGGTGTAACCACTAAGCTTCCGCCGGGTATTGATGCAATTTCATTGCCATCCTTATCTCTTATAACAGCGTCAACACTTGCACCGTCTTTATTTGTAGTCTGTATAACAGCCGGCTCCGATTTTCTTTCAACGCTCGGTGTAAAGTCAGCGGCATAAGCAAAGCTTGCCGTTGCTGTAAAAATTACTGCTGTTGTTAACATTGCAAAAACTTTCTTTAACATATACATTCCTCCCAAATATGGTAATTACGTTATTCGTTACCTACAAGCTTTGCACATACCAAATAGCGCTTATCTTTGTTTCCCTTAAGACATGTAGATAAAATAATTACCTTATCCTCCGGCTCAAGTGAAGCATTTTCGTCTACATTTGCTCCGATTGCCCTAACAGACATTATATCATCAAAAAATACTCTGTATGTTCTGCTGTTAGAAAAATCGTAATTATATAAAATATGCCATTTTTCAAAGGGGACTGCCGCAAATATTGTATAATGCAGTTCCTTATCCGGCATATATATATCTATTTCATTATTGCTTTTAAAAAAATCCGAATCAGAATAGTATTCCTGAAGCTTTCCGAACATTCTGCCGTCAAGCATATCATGTCCGTAAATCATTGTAACTATATCGGAAAAATCCTTACTGTTATATTCATGCTCAGTATACAGGCTTCCGGCAGAATTCTTTTTGCCGTCAACGTCATGGTTCAGATAAAAGCTGTCATCATCTTCATTTTGAAGTATAGGATAGCTTATTTCTGTTCCCGGTATTTCAATCCACGCATAAATATCAGGATTTTGTTTTTTCAATTCATCAAAATCAATAGGACTTTTATATTTCTCATCAACCGTATTTGTTTCTTCATTTATCTCCTCAGGTTTGTTTTCAACAGCCTCATTTTTCGGTGTTTTTAATAGCAAAACCAGTATTACGGCAATAACCGCCATAATACAAATAATTAAGATATTTTTATTTTTTCGGCCCATATAAAGCCCTCTTTTCTCTACAGTGAAGCGTTCTCACTCCGCCTCTGCCAAGATGTTTTTCTATGATTGAAACAGCCGTTCCGAAATTCGGCGGTCTGCTCTCCATATTGTGGCAGTCAGAGCCAATCATATCTATTTCGCCGTTTTTAAACATATTTATTGCTTTTCTGCGGCTCATCAGCCTTATAAAATATTCGGCACTGACCTGCATAAGAATGCCATTTTCTCTTAAATAATTCCAAGTATCGGTGTCTTGAAAACGGAAATATCTTTCGATATGTGCAAGCATAACCTTAATGCCTTTTCTGTCATTCAGCTTTAATATTATGTCCTGCATACGTGAAGTCCATTTTGTTTCCGGCATTTCAAGCAATAACAGCTCCGTATCTTCGATACGGAAATCCAATATTTCTTCACTTCTGTATATACCGTCGTAATAATGTACCTCTGCACCGAGCCATATATCCGGCATATCCTCCGTAAGATACGGAATAAGCCTCCGTACGGAATGATCTCTTGCCACAAACCATTGCTTTGGGTTATGCACAGAAGGATAAAAATGCGGAGTAGCCGCAATATCCGTAACACCCTGTCTGTAGCTTTCTTTAAGCATAGTTACGCTTTCCTCAACGCTTTTGCTTCCATCATCAAGCTTAGGCAAAAAATGTGAATGAATATCAAACACCTATCTCACCTCATTAATTATTGGAATTACTTTCGACTTTGTCAAGCATTTCTTTATACTTCTGTGAATACGAATAAGAATATCCGTAACCATAACCATAACCTTTTCCGTATTTCTTATAGCTTTTTTTGCTTACTTCAGAACAGTTCATTACAAATCCAAGCACCTTTACATTAAGGAACTCCATCTGACGCATTGTTTCAGCAAGTGAACGTTGGTCACAATAATCCTGTCGTACAACAATAATCATACCACTTAGCAAATCAGAGATTGCAAGGCCGTCACTTACAACTGTAATCGGTGGAAGGTCAATAATTATATAATCATAAATTTCGGATAATCCTGTAATAAGACTTTTCATTCTTTCAGATGTTAAAAGTTCGGAAGGATTCGGAGGAATTTCTCCGGCGGCAAGAACGTTTAGATTCTTAAGGGCAACCGAAACGGAAATAGCGTCCTTAGGTTCACATATACCTGCAAGAACATGTGAAAGTCCAAGCTCGGTCTTGAGCTGAAGCAGCTTAGCTGCAACCGGAAGTCTCATATCACCTTCAATAAGAAGTACTTTTTTGCCTGTTTCGGCAAGTGTATAAGCTGTATTTATTGAGGTTGTGCTCTTTCCTTCGCCCTGTAACGCACTTGTTACACCGATTACCTTGCATTTTCCTTCATCAGCCATGCTGAACATAAGATTTGTTCTCAGAAGCTTATATGCCTCCGATGCCGCAAAGCTCAATCTTTTTCCTACTATTCTTTTCTGATCCTGAAAAGAATTTTTCTTAGCATTATTCTGGTTATTAAAATATTTCTTTTCCTGTTTTTTCAGCACCTTATTTCACCTCATCTTTCTCTTTTTTAGAAGAACCGTAGGTTCCGTAGTATGATGATGATTCATTAACTCGATATAAATTAGGTACTACTGCTAAAACAGGAAGATTATATGTCTGAAGAAGATATTCTTCATCATGTATCTTTGTATCAAGTAATGTAAGAACTACAATAATGGTTGCTGCAATAAATGCACCGACAAAACAGCCTATTGCCGTCATTTTGGTTATGTTTGGTGAAACCTTTTCACTCGGAACAATTGCATGGTCAACAATTCTTACCGAGCTACCATCAACTATATCAGCAATTTTATCCGGAAGTATCTTGGCTATGCTGTTTGCAATAACCTCTGCCTCCTCGGGATCTGCCGATTCAACAGCAACACGGAATATTTCGGTATTGTTCAGAGCCTCGGCCGAAATCATATTCTTAAGCTCTTCATATGTATAATCAAGCTTTGCATCTTTGATAACTGCATTAAGTGTTGTTCTTGTATTAAGTATTACTATATATGTCTCAACAAGACTCTGTGCCGCAGTAAGTTCCGATGAAGAAATAGAAAACGACGTACTTCCCACAGAAAATGAACTGTTGTTTACATACATAAGTGCTTCTGCTCTATACATAGGTGTTATATAAAATCTCGCATAGGAAAATGTTGCACCACCGATAACGACCGCAGCCAGTATAATTGCCCAAAGTCTGTGCCACAACGCCTTAGCCAAGGCAATTAAGTCGATTTCAATTTCATCGTCTTCCATTTTATTATATTCTTTTAAATATTTTGCCATAATTATTTATAATGTTCTTATTTATTTCTTATACAAACTTAAAAAACATTAATCCTCCATTTAAGATTGTATTATATTTGTAAAAAGCTGTCAACATTACTATAAACCAAAAATATAATACATTTTATATAAGTTATAGGTGATTTTCACAAAATAAATACAAGATTTTGCGTAATACGGAAAACAATAATCAATAACCAAAAAATACTGCTTTCAAACACTTGTCTAAAAGCAGTATATAAAAACTTATTTATTACTGTGCATCTATTGTTGAAATGCCTATTGTCATTTCCTCAAGAACCTCGAGAAGCATTCTTACTGTATCAAGTGATGTGAACATTGTTGCATTGTTTTCAACTGCACATCTTCTGATAATATATCCGTCCTCGTAATGACGTCCGGAAAGTATCGCTCTTGTGTTTACAATATAATTTATCTTTCCACTTCTTATGTCACGAAGTATTTCATCATTGCCTTCGCATATCTTACCGTAAACTCTTGTTCTGATACCTCTTTCCTTGAGATATTCGGCTGTCATTTCGGTAGCAACAATATTGAATCCGAGGTTATAAAATCTCTTTACAAGCGGGAATGTTTCTGCTTTATCCTCATCGGCAACCGTTACAAGCACAGTACCGTGATCCGTAAGGGCAATTCCGGATGCCTGAAGTGCTTTATACATAGCTCTTGTAAGCTTCTTATCATATCCGATTGCCTCACCTGTTGACTTCATTTCCGGTGAAAGATATGCGTCAAGTCCGCTTATCTTCGAGAATGAGAATGCAGGAGCTTTTACATACCAGCTGTCCTTTTCCTTTGCATAAAGCTCTGTAAAGCCCTGTTCCTTAAGGCTTACACCGAGTATAACAAGTGTTGCTATGTCAGCAAGGAAGTATCCTGTTGCCTTTGAAAGGAAAGGAACTGTTCTTGACGAACGTGGATTAACCTCGATTACATATACGTCTTCATTCTTGTCTACAATAAACTGGATATTGTAAAGACCGATGATACCGATTCCAAGTCCAAGCTTCTTTGTATATTCAATTATTTTATCTTTTGCCTTCTGTGAAACGCTGAATGTAGGATAAACACTTATACTGTCACCGGAATGAATACCTGTTCTTTCAACAAGCTCCATAATTCCCGGTATAAATACATCCTTACCGTCACATACTGCGTCAACCTCAAGCTCTTTTCCTGTTATATACTTATCTACAAGAACAGGCTGATCTTCGTTTACTTCAACAGCAGTCTTAAGATATTCTCTTAAGTCCTCTTCCTTAGATACAATCTGCATTGCACGGCCGCCGAGAACATAGCTTGGACGAACAAGAACAGGATAGCCAATCTGTTCTGCCGCCTTAAAGCCTGCCTCAAGACTTGTTACCGCAACACCCTTAGGCTGGGGAATGTTAAGTGACTGCATAACCTTCTCGAATGAATCTCTGTTTTCCGCCTTTTCGATTGCCTCGCAGTCCGTTCCGATAATCTCAACTCCTCTTTCCATAAGGGGCTCTGCAAGATTGATTGCTGTCTGGCCGCCAAGGCATGCGATTACTCCGATAGGCTTTTCAAGCTCTATTACATTCATAACGTCTTCCGGAGTAAGCGGCTCAAAATAAAGCTTATCGCTTGTTGTATAGTCTGTTGAAACTGTTTCTGGGTTGTTGTTGATGATTATTGCCTCATAGCCGTTTTCCTTTATTGTCTTTACTGCATGAACTGTTGAATAGTCGAACTCAACACCCTGTCCGATACGGATAGGACCTGAACCGAGAACAACAATCTTCTTTTTGTCACTTACTATTGACTCATTTTCCTCTTCATATGTTGAGTAGAAATAAGGAATATAGCTGTCAAACTCTGATGCACAGGTATCAATCATTTTGTAAACAGGGAATATATTATTTTCTTTTCTTAAAGCATAAACCTCTGCGTCCTTCATGTTCCAAAGAATACCGATATATTTGTCGGAGAAGCCCATTTTCTTTGCTTTGTAAAGAATGTCTGTATTTCCCTTATTTTCCTTGATTACATTTTCAAAATCCACAATGTTTTTAATCTTTTCAAGGAAAAGCATATCTATCTGTGTTGCATTGCATATCATACCGGGATCAATGCCGTTTCTGAGTAGCTTTGCAATGGCATAAATTCTGTCGTCAGTTCCGATTTCAATATATTTAAGAAGTTCTTCATTTGATTTGTCATCAAATTTGGGCATCCATAAGTGGCATACACCTATTTCAAGAGAACGAACTGCCTTGAGAAGGCTTTCTTCTATTGTTCTGCCTATGCTCATTACCTCACCGGTTGCCTTCATCTGTGTGCTGAGCTTGTTTGATGCGGATGCAAACTTATCAAACGGGAATCTCGGCATTTTTGTTACAACATAGTCAAGCGCAGGCTCAAAGCTTGCAGGTGTGTTTGCAATCTGTATTTCATCAAGATGAAGTCCTACCGCAATCTTTGCGGAAACTCTTGCAATAGGATAGCCGCTTGCCTTTGACGCAAGCGCAGATGAACGTGAAACTCTTGGATTTACCTCAATAAGATAATATCTGAAGGATTCGGGATCGAGTGCAAACTGAACATTACAACCGCCTTCTATCTCAAGTGCTCTTATTAATTTAAGTGCACTGTCACGAAGAAGATGATATTCCTTGTTTGTAAGTGTCTGTGAAGGTGCAACAACGATAGAGTCACCTGTATGGATACCAACAGGATCTATGTTTTCCATATTACATATTGTGATTGCTGTGTCATTTGCATCACGGATTACTTCGTATTCAATCTCCTTATATCCTTTAATACTCTTTTCAACAAGTACCTCATGCACAGGTGAAAGCTGGAGAGCATTTTTCATAATTACTTTGAATTCTTCTTCGTTATCGGCAAATCCGCCGCCTGTTCCGCCGAGTGTGAATGCAGGACGAAGAACAACAGGATAACCTATTTCTGCGGCAGCCGCAAGACCTTCTTCCATTGAATGAGTAGTCTGTGAAGGAAGTACAGGCTCGCCGAGAGATATACAAAGCTCCTTGAACATTTCTCTGTCTTCGGCTCTTTCAATACTTTCCTTGCTTGTTCCGAGCATTTCTACTCCGCATTCCTCAAGAACGCCGTTTTCCGCAAGTGCCATAGCAAGGTTAAGGCCTGTCTGTCCGCCGATACCGGGAACAAGTGCATCGGGACGTTCCATTCTTATTATTTTTGCAACATATTCCGGTGTAAGCGGTTCCATGTAAACCTTATCCGCAATAGTTGTGTCTGTCATAATTGTTGCGGGATTTGAGTTGGCAAGAATTACTTCGTAGCCTTCTTCCTTAAGAGCAAGGCATGCCTGTGTTCCCGCATAGTCAAACTCTGCAGCCTGTCCGATTACGATTGGACCTGAGCCGATTACAAGTATTTTTTTAATATCCGTTCTCTTAGGCATTTTCCTTATTCTCCTTCATAATATTTATAAATTTATCGAAAAGATATGCACTGTCCTGAGGTCCGGGAGCACTTTCCGGGTGATACTGAACACTGAATACCTTGTCCTTCTTGCATTC
Source organism: Anaerotignum sp. MSJ-24 (assembly GCF_018918145.1). Lineage (GTDB taxonomy): Bacteria > Bacillota > Clostridia > Lachnospirales > Anaerotignaceae > Metalachnospira. The sequence goes on along the minus strand of NZ_JAHLPX010000004.1, from coordinate 185,834 downwards.
AACGCCTTCAACAGTGTTGTCAAGAAGATTGATATGTGTTGCCGTAAGCTCTGTATTTTTAAGTGAATCCATGTCAACAGCGTAGCTGTGGTTCTGGCTTGTTATTTCAATCTTGCCAGTTTCAAGGTTTTTAACAGGGTGGTTTCCGCCTCTGTGACCGAATTTAAGCTTGTATGTCTTTGCACCGTATGCAAGCGAAATCATCTGGTGTCCAAGACAGATACCGAAGATAGGATATTTTCCTTTAAGCTTTTTAACAAGCTCGATTACAGGCTGAACATCTTCGGGATCTCCTGGGCCGTTAGAAAGGAATATTCCGTCCGGAGTGTGCATTTCTATCTCTTCCGCTGTTGTGTTCCAGGGAACAATCGTTACGTTGCATCTTCTTGCATTAAGACTTCTTACAATGTTGAGCTTAATTCCGCAGTCAATAGCAACAACATTGTACTGATGATTTGATGTTCTTGAATACCATCTTTTTTTACAGCTTACCTTTGATACAGCGTCCTTCGGAATCGGTGTTTCTTTTATTATTCTGAGTGCCTCTTCCTTAGGTGTGTCAATATCTGTTATATATACTCGTCTGCTTCCGAGATCTCTTATACTTCTGCCAATCTTTCTTGTGTCAACACCCCATATTCCGGGAATTTTGTTTTCCTCAAGAATTTCCGAAAGTGTTTTTGTATAACGGAAGTTGCTGGGGAGGTCGTTATATTCTCTTACAACAAGACCGCCGATTGTAGGAACCTTTGTTTCAAAATCTTCATCTGTTATACCATAGTTACCTATAAGAGGATATGTCATAACTACCATCTGATAGGTATATGAAGGGTCGGATACAATTTCCTGATAACCGACCATAGAAGTATTGAACACAATTTCACAAACTCTGTCTGTGTGGTATCCAAAACCGTAACCATAGTACTCACTGCCGTCTTCGAGAACTATTTTTCTGTTAAAATCGTCTTTCATAGCCTTTTATCCTTTCTATAAAAAAACCGGCAAATGCAATAAAAATTCTACTGCATTACCGGCGAAGAAAAATGATTTACCATTATAATAAAATCTAAAAAGAAATCTATAAAATGAGGAAGCTTTGTAAATAAATATGCAATTTTTGCAGAATTGATAATCATATTAAAGCACCTCCGTTTTTTATATCGGGTAGTATTTTAACATTTGTAACTACCGTTGTCAATAAAAGTTAAGCATATATTATATAAAAAGCATTGTATATAAATTAATCAATATTAATTATAATTATTTAAGCACATTTCCGTACAACTGTAATTTTTTACAAGAACATATATGGACATTACACTCAAAAGCTGATAAAATTTAATCATAAAATATCAGAGGGAGGTAATATTCATGGGATTATTTAATGATGTTGCAAAAAAGGTCGGCACTGTTGCAGGCGAAGCAGGAACAAAGGCTAAAGATCTTGCCAATATAACAAAGCTCTCTGCCTCTGTCGGTGCAAAGGAAAAGGAAATAGAAAAGCTCTATATAAACATAGGCAAATTCGTTTACGAAAACAATCGAGATGTATTACCGGAAGAGCTTTCCGAAACTGTCGAAAAAATTGATACTCTCAAAGAAGAAATTTCCGAACTTAATAAACAAATAGAAGAGCTTAAAAACTGATTATAAACCAACTGCCGTACTTAATAAGTTCGGCAGTTTTGTCTAAATCAATATTCATCGCAAATATAGCATTTCATCTTAGGATAACGCTTATCCAAATTTTCCGCAACAGCTTTGTTGTTTACTATTGCATTACCTTCACTTTCAAGCTCTGCCAATGATTTATAGCCTTCGGCAAACTGAAGAAAATGTCCTGCATTTATTTCAATATCAGCCTCGGTATTATCCTCTGCCGTTTCTCCGTTCAAATGAAAAACACCGTTATTGTTGTCAATTACGCTGTCAGAAAGCTTTATAACAGCAGTTTCTTCGGCAAATACTATTTTCATAAGCCTTCTTACGTTAACAAGTGCCGCAACACCGTGTCTTATCGTTTCTTTATCACAGCCTTCCAGCATAGCTCCGCAATCGGGCGGAAGTTTAATTTTTATCGGTTTATTATCCGCAATAAATGCAAGCGCAGTTGTAAGGCTCTGTGCGGTTTCTTCATCATCATATATCAGCTCAATGGCGGTAAGTCCGTTTACACCGTTAAAATACAGTGCATAGCCTTTTACCTCATTGTTCTTTTCGCAAATAATAAATTCTCCGCCGTCCGATATAAGATCAGCAAACTTAAGTCTGAAATCAGCCATAGATCTTGCAAGAATTCCGGAATATTTAGAAGCAAATAAAGTATATGCCGCATAAAGCTTACCTATATCTGACATTCTTCCGAAATTCACCGATGCCGGCATTATTTTCGGCTTATCGGCAGTGCCGCTGATAAAGCTTGTGTCTGTTGCCGTATAATTTTCAAGCGGAAAATAACTTTCATGCTTTACGGGTGTATGCGGTGCAACCGCAATGCCGTCATCGGATAGCTTTGTCAACAGTATTTTAAACGCTGTTGACATATATCCTCTTCCTCTGTATCTCTTGTCGGTTGAAAATCCGGCAAGCATAGCCGAAGGAACAATATAATTTCTGATACACATATTCACAGGATACGAATACATAGCATTTACAAGCTCATCATCCTCAATAGTACAAACAGTATATTCAGGGATAAATCTTTTTTCAAAATAATAATCAAGGAATGAATCGCTGTCTCCGAAACAGCTCTGCCATAAAGCTCTTAAATAAGGCTTATCCTCCATAGTGCATATTCTTTGAACTGCCATGTATCAGTCACCTCCTGTTGAAATTTATTTAACTCCGTATTCCTTTTTAAGCTCTGCAAGCATTTCTCTGTATCTGTCATTTATCATGTCTGTTTTTCCCTTACTTCCGGCAGCAAGACCTCTTGTGGGAGCTTTTTTCTTGAGCTCGTCCTGTATTTCGTCGTCCCATGCCTTCATAAGTGCATTAAGTTTTTCCATATACTCAGGATTCCATGCCATAATCTTACATTTCCTTTCCGTTATTTATTTAATAATTTTACCACAAAACATATAACAAGGCAAATCATAAATTCGTATTGACTTTCAAACTTCACCGCCTTAAAATCATTAATAATACTCTTTTTAGGAGATGATATAATTGATAAATATACTCGTTACTTCTCCCTGTGATGAGGAATACAAAAAGCTTTTGGAAACAGCCGGAGGTTCTTCCTGCAATTTTACATATGCCGACAGCCGCTTTGTTTCTGAAGATATTCTTAAAAACGAAATCGAAAAAGCAGAAATAATTGTCGGTGAACCCGATGTATCCGCAATTAAAAATGCAAAAAATTTAAAGCTTTTACAGCTCACAATGGCAGGAACGGATAAATACACAAAGAATTATGAATATCCGCAGAATGTTGTTCTTGCAAATGCCTCCGGTGCTTTCGGCGAGGTTATTTCCCAATATGTTATCGGCGGCATTTTGAATATATGCCACAAATTTTATAAATACAGAGATAATCAGCACAAAAATCTCTGGCATGACGAAGGTCTTGAAATCGGTCTTGAAGGAAAGCGCGTGCTTATTGTCGGTGCCGGCGATATAGGAAGTAATATCGCAAAAAAGCTTTCTGTATTCAATACAAAAACAATAGGAATACGAAGAAATATAAACAACATGCCTCCGTATTTTGCAGAAATGCACACATTAGACGAGCTTGACGAACAGCTGCCTCTCGCAGATGTTGTTGTTGCCTGCATACCTAATTCGGAATATACATATCATTTATTCGATAAACACAGATTTATGCTTATGAAAAACGATGCAATATTTGTCAATGTAGGCAGAGGTGCTCTGGTTATCCAGAAGGATTTGATTGATGTATTAAAATCCGGTCATTTGAGTGGAGCTGTTATTGATGTTGCCGAGCCGGAGCCTTTACCACCGGAAAGCGAGCTCTGGTCTGTCGAAAACCTTGTCATAACACCGCATATATCCGGAAAAAGCTTCGGACACCATAAATCAATAACAGATAAAATATATAAAATCTGTGCGGAAAATATAAGCAATTATATTAATAACAAACCTTTAATAAATGTAATAGATTTTAAAAAATTCAGAAAGTAACATGACAAAAGCGGCTCGCCTTCAAGACGAACCGCTTTATTATTTGTGTGTGGACTATTTGATTTTTAATTAATTTAATTTTTGATTAATTACATCATGCCGCCCATTCCGCCGCCTGCCATTGCTGCAGGATTAGGCTCATTACTGGGAAGTTCTGCAACAACAGCCTCTGTTGTAAGGAATGTTGATGCAACTGATGTAGCGTTCTGGAGAGCTGTTCTTGTTACCTTTGTAGGATCGACAATACCTGCTTCAACCATGTCTACATATTTTTCGTTAAGGGCATCAAAACCAACGCCGTCTGCCATGTCTTTTACCTTGTTAACAATAACTGAACCTTCAAGGCCTGCGTTTGCCGCAATCTGACGCATAGGAGCTTCAAGAGCCTTAATAACGATTTCGGCACCTGTCTTTTCATCGCCTGTAAGCTCTGTAAGAAGGCCTTTAATCTTTTCTACTGTATGGATATAAGCTGTACCGCCTCCGGCAATGATACCTTCTTCAACGGCTGCTCTTGTTGCTGCGAGAGCATCTTCCATACGGAGTTTCTTTTCCTTCATTTCTGTTTCTGTTGCTGCACCGATTTTGATTACTGCAACACCGCCTGCAAGTTTAGCAAGTCTTTCCTGAAGTTTTTCTTTATCGAATTCGCTTGTTGTGTTTTCAAGAGCAAGCTTAATCTGTGCGATACGTCCCTGAATATCTTCTTTTGAACCTGCACCGTCAGTAATGATAGTAAGTTCTTTTTCTACTCTTACTGTCTTAGCACGGCCGAGCATATCAAGTGTTGTGTCCTTAAGGTCGATACCAACTTCTTCCGAAATTACTGTACCGCCTGTAAGAGCTGCTATATCCCCAAGCATCTGTTTTCTTCTGTCGCCATATCCGGGAGCCTTAACGGCAACGCAAGTGAATGTACCTCTTAATTTGTTTACAACGAGTGTTGCAAGAGCTTCGCTTTCAACATCTTCTGCGATTATGAGAAGCTTGCCGCCTGTCTGTACAAGCTGTTCAAGAATAGGAAGGATTTCCTGGATATTGCTGATTTTCTTGTCTGTGATAAGGATATAAGGGTTATCAAGAACTGCAACCATCTTTTCCATATCTGTTGACATATAAGGTGAAAGGTAACCTTTATCAAACTGCATACCTTCAACCATTTCAAGCTCTGTGTTCATTGTCTTTGATTCTTCAACTGTGATAACACCGTTGTTTGTTACCTTTTCCATAGCGTCTGCAATCATTTCGCCGACTTCGTCATCACCTGATGAAATAGCTGCAACTCTTGCGATATGGTTCTTTGTTGAAACAACCTGGCTCATGCTCTTGATGCTTTCAACTGCTGCATCTGTTGCTTTCTTCATACCTTTACGAAGGATGATTGAGTTAGCACCTGCCGCAATGTTCTTAAGACCTTCCTGAATCATAGCCTGTGCAAGAACTGTTGCTGTTGTTGTACCGTCGCCTGCAACATCGTTTGTCTGTGTAGCGGCTTCTGTTACAAGATGAGCACCCATGTTTTCATAGGGATCTTCAAATTCAATATCCTTAGCGATTGTAACACCATCGTTTGTTATAAGCGGTGAACCGTATTTTCTGTCAAGAACAACATTACGTCCTTTAGGTCCGAGTGTTACCTTTACTGTATCTGCAAGTTTATTTACGCCGGCCTCAAGACCTTTTCTGGCGTCATTTCCGTATTTTACTTCTTTAGCCATAATAACATTACCTCCAAGTATTTATAATCAGTCAACTACTACTGCAAGAATATCATTCTGTTTAACAACAAGTAACTTTTCTCCGTCACATTCAACCTCTGTGCCGCAGTATTTTGAATAGATTACCTTGTCGCCTTCTTTTACCGTCATTTCAACCTTGTTTCCGTCAACATATCCTCCGGGACCAACAGCGATTACAGTTGCCATCTGAGGTTTTTCCTTGGACTGTGAAGGTAAAACAATACCTGATTTTGTCTTTTCTTCTGCTTCTAACTGTTTAATTACAACCTTATCTCCAAGTGGTACAAGTTTCATATTTATTTCCTCCTTCAAATGTCTGGGTTTTCTTTGTTAGCACTCTCATTGCATGAGTGCTAATCATTGAATATATATTACTTTTATACGGTAATATATGCAAATATCGTTTTAAAGTATTTAAGAGTAATTTAACTATATTTTATATTTAAATCAAATTTTATCTCTTATTTTCTTCTCTTTTCTCATTTTTTCTCATTATTTTCATCCGGATGGCACATAGACCTGTTTGCACAGCCTGCGCATGAACTGCCACAGCCTCCGATTTCCGAATTTTCATCTTTTTTGCCGTTTTTGAGCTTTCTGCTCTGCGTATATCCGAGAATAATAACGATAACAACAAGAAGAATAATCCACTTAATCATATTTTCACCTTCTTACAGCTTATATATAACATCTGCATCAATTTTTCTGAAATCATCAATAACTATATTCGCCTTATCAAGGCACTGTTTTCCGCTTGTGGGATTTATATAGCCAACCGATTTCATTCCAGCGGCAACAGCCGCATTAACACCGTTTTCGGAATCCTCAACAACAACACATTCCTCCGGGCTTTTGTTTATCCTTTCGGCAGCAAGCAAAAACACATCAGGTGCCGGTTTGCCGTGCTTAACGTCTATTCCGGACGTAATGCAGTCAAAATATTGTGCTATGCCAAGTTTTTCAAGAACCATATTTATAAGCTCATATCCCGACGATGATGCAACGGCAGTTGTCATTCCTTTTGATTTTATGCTCTTAAGCAGCTCCGGTATTCCTCTGACAGGAGAAATTTCTTCTTTTTTCATTATATCGAGTATCATCTGCTCACGTACAGCGACCATTTCGTCAACATCGGCATTTAATTTAAACAATTCGTTTAAAGCTCTCATTCTGTCCGGCGTTGTTGTTCCGGCATATTTTTCGTAAAACTCCTGCTCTTTGTATACACCGTATTTTTTCATCGACTCAACATCGGCCATATAATGCAATGGCTGGCTGTCAATGAGAACGCCGTCCATGTCGAAAATTACGGCAGTTATCTCTTTCATATTTTCCTCTCATTCCAACAAAACCGATTTCATTGCTGAAATCGGTTTTGTTATTTCCATTAATTCATTTAGTCTTGATCTGGAATTTCATGTAATTCTCCGATGTCGTTTACAGGTCTTTCAAGGCCGTCAATAACGATGTGGTTCTTTTCTGCATAATCCCAAAGAGCTGCATGAAGAGCTTCCTCTGCAAGACATGAACAGTGAACCTTTACAGGAGGCAGACCGTCAAGTGCTTCCATAACAACCTTGTTTGTTATATCGAGTGCTTCGGGAATTGTTTTGCCCTTTACAAGCTCTGTTGCCATACTGCTTGTTGCAACTGCGGCACCGCAGCCGAATGTTTTGAATTTAGCATCTTTAATAATGCCGTCTTCAATCTTGAGATATACCTTCATAATATCTCCGCATTTGGCATTACCTACTGTACCAACGCCGCTTGCATCTTCTATTTCGCCGACATTTCTGGGATTCATGAAATGATCCATTACCTTCTCGCTGTATTCCATAATTATTACCTCCGCAATTCCGTTTTATTACTTATTCTTGTTTTTGATTTCTTCGTAAAGGGGTGACATATCTCTTAATCTCTGAACGATAGGAGGAAGCACCTCTATAAGTTTATCAACCTGTTCTTCTGTGTTCTGGTAACCAAGTGAAATTCTTAATGAACCATGAGCCTTTTCGTGAGGCAGACCGATTGCAAGAAGAACATGTGAAGGATCAAGTGAGCCTGATGTACAAGCCGAACCGCTTGATGCACAAATTCCATAGTTATCGAGTAAAAGAAGCATTGATTCGCCTTCGATAAATTCAAATGATATATTTACGTTTCCGGGAAGTCTGTCAACCGGATGTCCGTTAAGTCTTGCATAATCAATCTTAGAAAGTAAGCTGTTGATTAATTTATCTCTGAGGTAAGTAAGCTTTGCTGTAACCTCGTCAATTTCTGCCATTGCCATTTCTGCGGCTTTACCGAGAGCAACTATACCGATAACATTTTCTGTGCCGGCTCTTCTGCCTCTTTCCTGCTGACCACCATGGATAAGGTTATCAATCTTACAGCCTTTTCTGATATAAAGAGCACCGATTCCCTTAGGAGCGCCGATTTTGTGTCCCGAAATAGAAAGGAAGTCGATATTCATATCCTGTACATCAATTTTAATGTGACCGAATGCCTGTACAGCATCTGTATGGAAGTAAATTCCTTTTTCATGACAGATAGCGCCGATTTCCTTGATAGGCTCAACTGTACCGATTTCGTTGTTTGCAAACATAACACTTACAAGTATTGTTTCGGGTCTGATGGCAGCCTTTAAGTCGTCAAGGCTGATTTTGCCGTATTCATCAACAGGAAGATATGTTACCTCGAAACCATTTTTCTCAAGATATTCACATGTGTGAAGAATAGCGTGATGTTCAATACATGTAGTGATGATATGGTTACCTTTGTTTTTAAGTGCTGAGCTTACGCCTTTAAGCACCCAGTTATCACTTTCCGAACCACAGCCTGTGAAATAAATTTCAGCCGGCTGAGCATTAAGAGCGTCTGCTACCTGCTGTCTTGCTTTGTCAATAGCCTTTTTGCTGTCTCTTGCAATGCTGTAAATGCTTGAAGGGTTTCCGAAATGCTCTTCAATATAGGGCTTTATTTCTTCATATACCTCCGGTCTTATCGGAGTTGTGGCTGCATTATCAAAATAAATTAATTCCTTCATTTCTGTTTACTCCTTTATATATAAAAATTTTAATTTCTATAAAACCTACCATGTTACTTGGACATTCATAATATAGCACGGCAAAAACTATCTGTCAATAAAAAATACCAAATTAGTATGATATAAAATTAAAATATTAATGTATCGGGTTTATTATTTATGCTATACTAAAGACAAAAATATACACAGGTGAACCTATGAAAAGCAAAGAATCTATAATTTCAAAACTCGAAACTCTTATTACACAATACGCACAAACAAACGGTATTGACAGCGATACTGACAAAATGATAAGCATATTATCTGAATATTCCGAAAAAGGCTTTCTGAATACATGGGATACTGCCTTTCTATCCGATAAGCTCGGTATATCTCCGCAGTATATACATAATGATACGGATAAAACAGATATTGACAGCCGCACAGCTACGCTTATGAAAATTATTTCAGACACAGCAGATTTATCCGACGAATATATGGAATATCTTTCGGAATACACCGTACAGCTCAAAGATATTTGTATTAACAACCATTCAATTTCCGATGACGTGGAAATAGTATATATTGATGACAGCGAAGCATATCATATTTCCAACAACAGCCCAATAGTAAAAATTGCTCAACCTAAAACAAAGTACAACAAAGATAACACTAACAAAAGCGATAGCAAAAATATAAATGACAAAAAATAATCCGGCAGACCTAAATCCGCCGGATTATTTTAATTATCGTAACACCTTGGGGCAAAACCCGAAAATATTTATGAAGTATATTTTATCTGTTCTGGCTCTTATATGTATCTGCCATATCCTTCATTTCTCTTGCAGCATTTACCGTAACATCTGTCACCTGTGAACCGGACATAAGCCTTGCCACATCTCTTATGGCGTCACTGCGTTTAAGCAGTCTTATTGCGGTTTTTGTTCTGCCCTTCTGGGAAATCTTTTCAATCATATAATGATTGTCTGCCATAGCGGCTATCTGCGGAAGATGAGTTATACAGATTATCTGCTTTGTTTTGGAAACCTGCTGCATTTTTTCCGCAACCTTCTGTGCCGTTCTTCCGCTTATTCCGGTATCTATTTCATCAAATATAAATGTGCCTATTGAATCGGCATTTCCGAGAACTACCTTAAGCGCAAGCATTACTCTTGAAAGCTCGCCGCCGGAGGCAATCTTTGAAAGCGGCATAAGCTCTTCGCCTTCGTTTGCGTTGAACATAAACTCAACATCGTCCCAGCCATCAATTCCAAGCTGGTTTTTCTGCTCAATTTTTATTTCAAAGCATGCAGATGCCATCTCAAGCTCTCTGAGGTTTTTCTGTATTTCCGCACCTATTTCTTCGGCTTTTTTCTTTCTGATAGCCGTCATAATTCTGCAAACTTCAACCATCTGATTAAAAAGTTCTTTTCTTTCCTTTTCAAGCGTTTCTATACGCTCTCTTGAGTGCATAAGCATATCGTATTCGCTTCTTAAGCTGTCCAGCTTTTCGCAAAGCTTATCGGAGGTGCATATATATTTTTTCTTGAAAGAATATATAATGCTTAATCTCTCCTGAATTTTTTCAAGCTCTTCACCTTCTTCATTTATATCCTCATAATATTTTTTCATTTCTCGTTCGGCCTCAAGGAGCTGAATTGCGGCAGAATTGACAATTTCATATATATATTTTACCGAAATATCAATATCACTGAGCTGTTTAAGTGTATCGGCAGATTCCGTTACCATATCGCTTGCCGGAAGTCCGTTTACTCCGTTATAAAGCAGATTTACGCATTTTCCTGCCATCTCACGCATTTTTTCGCTGTTTTGGAGTATTTTCTTTCTCTCCGCAAGTTCTTCTTCCTCTCCCGGTTTTATTCCGGCAGCCTCAAGCTCGTTTATCTGATATGATATTATTTCTGTTCTTCTTTCTCTTTCGGATTCATTTCCGGAAATAGCCTTCATTTCCTTCATGACCATTTTATATTTTCTGAGAAATTCCGTAAGCTTTGCTTTTTCCGCATCAAGCTCCGTTCCGCAGAATTTATCCAAAAGCATTATGTGCTTTGCACTGTTCATAAGCGACTGGTGCTCATGCTGTCCGTGAAAATCCACAAGACTTTCCGAAAGCTCCTTAAGCTGTCCAACCGTTACCGTTGTGCCGTTCACCTTGCACATGCTTTTGCCGTTCATATGGAGAATACGCCTTATAACGATTGTTTTGTCTTCACCGTATTCTATCCCCATATCATCAAGTATATTTTCAATACGCTTATCTTCTATTGAAAAAACAGCCTCAACAACAGCCTGTTCTTCGCCTCTTCGGACAATGTCTTTATTTGCCCTTCCGCCGAGAGAAAAACCGAGTGCATCTATAATAAGTGATTTACCGGCACCTGTTTCTCCGGTAAGCACATTAAGACCTTTGTCGAAATTTACCTCTGCCTCCTGAATAAGCGCTATATTTTTTATGTTCATGTATTCGAGCATTTTAACGCCCCCTGTCAGCTATGTATTATTCGATAAAGTCTTTCTATAAGCTCTGCCGCCTGGTGGCTTCCTCTGATTACGCAGAAAACGGTATCATCTCCGGCTATCGTTCCGAGGATCTCGCTGTTCTGCATATTGTCAAGTGCAACTCCGACAGCCATTCCCATTCCTTCAAGAGTCTTTATAACAACCATATTGCCGGCATAGTCCATTTTAACAACAGCTTCTTTAAAAACTCTTATAAGTCTGTCGGAAATTTCATTATCACTGTTTGTCATGGCAACATATTTCTGCTTTCCTTTTTCAAGCGAGATTTTTGTAAGACGCATTTCTCTTATATCTCTTGAAACAGTTGCCTGTGTAACATCAAAGCCTTCTTCCCTAAGCTTTGCGGCAAGCTCGTCCTGAGTTTCAATATCGTATTTTTCTATAAGCTCTAATATCTTTGTATGTCTTGATACTTTCACTCTTATTCCCCCTTAGAAATGAGTTTCTTTCGCAGAATATCATAAAAACCAATCTTATTTGTTTTGATTATATTTACATCATATTCAGATTTTTTAACACAAATCGAATCTCCGTTATTAAGTATTACGCTCGTCTGTCCGTCCATCGACATTATTATATCGCCGTTGGCACCGAAGCTTGCGTCTATTCTTATAACATCATCGGCAGAAACAACTATACTTCTTGAATGCAGTGAATGTGCACATATCGGAGTTATTACCATACAGGCTATATCCGGCTTAAGCACAGGGCCTCCGGCAGAAAGATTATATGCCGTTGAGCCTGTTGGTGTTGAAACAATCATTCCGTCTGCACGGAATGTGGCAACATATTCATCATTTACATATATTCTGTAGCTCGTTACCTTCGTAAAGACACCTCTCGAAATACATACATCATTGACTGCCTTATATGTTTTCGGTGCATCACCGTCCGCCGATAATATTTCCGATTCAAGCATAAGTCTTTTTTCAAGCTTATATTCGCCGTTTAAAACTTTATCAATGGTTTCATGTGCATCGGTTCCTTCTGCCGCCGCAAGAAATCCGAGCGTACCCATGTTTATTCCGAGAAGAGGTGTGCCATATTTAGCCGCCTTTCTTCCCGTATTCAGCAAAGTGCCGTCACCGCCGAGAACTATAATAAAATCAGATTTGGAATAAAGCTCATATTTGCTTACTCCGAACTCTTGTAAATTTGTGAACTCGGCTATATTATAAGCAAGCACAGGTTTACAGCCTTTGCTTTTTATATATTCGGCAATGTCCTTAACAAAATCCATTGCCGCAGGTTTATCATAATTAGGAACAATTCCTATCGTTTTCATATTCACTTCACCTTAAAGCAGCTCATGCGACTGTTCTTCTATGTCATGTGCCGCCTTATGTGCCTCCTCAATAGTCAATCCTTCATTTTTTCTGTCAAGCATTATCAAATATTCTATATTGCCTTCCGGACCCTTTATAGGTGAAAAATCAATTCCTATAACATTAAGGCCTATCTCAAAGGCAAAATCAATTATTTTCAATATTACTTCCTCATGTACCTTTTTATCTCTTACTACGCCTTTTTTGCCGACCTTTTCCCTTCCGGCCTCAAACTGTGGCTTAATAAGACATACAAGCTGTGCATCATCACTCATAACATTAAGTGCAGGAGGAATAACCTTCGTAAGCGATATAAAGGAAACATCAACCGAAGCAAACTGCGGTTTATCAGGAACCTGCTCCTCGGTTATATATCTCACATTTGTCTTTTCCATACAAACGACTCTTTCATCGTTTCTGAGCTTCCATGCAAGCTGTCCGTATCCTACGTCTATGGAGTATACCTTTGATGCACCGTTTTGGAGCATACAGTCGGTAAAGCCTCCTGTCGAAGAGCCTATATCCATACAAATCTTTCCTTCGATTGTTACAGGAAAAACCTCCATAGCCTTTTCAAGCTTATAACCGCCTCTGCTGACATAAGGCATTACCTTTCCTCTGAGCTCAATATTTGCATTTACGTCTACCTTTGTTCCGGCCTTATCCTCTTTATTTCCGTCAACATATACATCACCTGCCATTATGTAAGCCTTTGCAAGCTCTCTTGATGCGGCAAGCCCATTGTTGACCATAAGGACGTCAAGCCTTTCTTTATCTGCCATTTATATCAATCCGTTCCTTTATATCTTTGTAAATACTTTCACTGTCAAGCTTATATCTTTCAAAAAGCTGATCTCTTGTACCATGTTCAATAAATTTATCCGGAAAAGCATAGCTGTGAACCTTAACATCATTCATAAGCTCCATATCGTTAAGAGCCTCAAGAACAGCCATTCCTGCTCCACCGTCGATAACATTATCCTCAAGCGTAAATATATAACCACATTTTTCGGCGGCAAGCTTAAGCATTTCCTTATCAACCGGTTTTGCAAATCTCATGTTTATAAGCATTGGATTATATCCGTCATTCTTAAGCATTTCGCATACCTTTGCGGCATTGTCGCAGACCGCTCCGGCTGAAATAACGGCAATTTTTTCTCCGTCTTCAAGCAATTCGGCTTTTCCAAATTCTATTTCCGACGTATTTTCTGAATATATATCGGATATATTACCTCTCGGATACCTTACCGCAACAGGCCCGTCTATGTTGTAAACCGCATATCTGAGCATTTTTTCAAGCTCAATACCGTTTTTAGGCATCATAACCGTCATATTCGGCATATGTGTGAAATAAGATATATCATATATGCCCTGATGTGTTTCCCCGTCCGCACCGACTATTCCGGCTCTGTCAACGGCAAAAACCACATGTAGATTTTGCAGACATACGTCCTGCATTATCTCATCATAGGCTCTCTGAAGAAATGTGGAATAAACAGCAAACACGGGTCGGAATCCGCTTTTTGCCAATGCCGCAGAAAAAGACACTGCATGCTGTTCGGCTATTCCTACATCATAAAATCTTGATGGGTGCTTTGAAATAAATTTGCTTAAACCCGTTCCGTTGCCCATTGCCGCAGAAACCGCAACTATCTTATCGTCCTCATCAGCCATTGAACACATTGTTTTTCCGAATACATCGGAATATGTCGGCTTATTTGATTTTTTAATTGATGCTCCCGTTGACAGATCAAAAGCACTTACACCGTGATAAGCGGAAGGATTGTTTTCGGCATATTTATAGCCTTTTCCTTTTTTCGTCTTAACATGGATAAGCACAGGACCTTCAATGTTTTTCGCCCTGTTTATAACCTCAATGAGGCTTTCGATATTATTGCCGTCAACAGGCCCTATATATTTAAAACCAAGCTCCTCGAATATAACTCCGGGAATAAACAGATATTTTATTCTGTTTTTGGTTCTTTTTATCTTGTTCACCATTTTTTCGCTGTCCGGAAATCTATTAAGAAGCTTTTTAACGTCATTCTTAGCCTCTATATAGCCTCGTTCCGTTCTCAGCTCACCCAAATGTCTGCTTAATGCACCTACATTTCCGGAAATAGACATCTGGTTGTCATTAAGCACAACAATAATATTGCTGTTTGATCTTCCGGCATTGTTCAATGCCTCAAAGGCAACTCCGCCTGTCAGTGAACCGTCACCGATAACAGCGACAACCTTTTCGTCACTACCGCGCATATCTCTTGCACAGGCAAAACCGAGTGCTATTGATATTGATGTTGAGCTGTGTCCTGCCGTAAACGTATCGTATTCGCTTTCGGAAGGCTTTGGAAATCCGGAAAGTCCGTCAAGCTGTCTTAATGTAGTAAATTTATCTTTTCTGCCTGTAAGTATTTTATGGATATATGCCTGATGTCCTACGTCCCATACAATTTTATCCTTAGGTGCATCAAAGCAATAGTGCAGAGCCAGCGTAAGCTCGACTATTCCGAGATTTGAGGCAAGATGTCCACCTGTTTTCGATACATTTTCCAAAACAAAGCTTCTCAGCTCAAGTGCAAGTCTGTTTAATTGACCTATATTCAGTTTTTTAATATCCTCCGGCATATTTACCGAATCAAGTACATACTTCAAAAACTCCACCGCTTTCACCAAAAAACTCAGTTTTCCCTCTTAATTAAATATTCCGTAAGCTTAACGAGAAAATCTGTCTTTTCTCCCATGCTCTTTAAGATGTCGATTGCTTCGTCCGACATTGTTTCAACAAATTCCGATGCTTTTTCTATTCCGAACATTGTCGCATATGTAACCTTATGGTTCTTTTCATCACTGTTAATGGGCTTTCCGAGCTTTTCAAATGTGCTTGTTACGTCCAAAATGTCATCCTGAATCTGGAATGCAACACCGATAAGTTCTCCAGCTCTTTCAATTTTTGCTATTTCTTCTTCGGTTGCTCCTCCGAGTACAGCACCGGATTTAAGTGCGCCGATTAACATTGCCGCTGTTTTGTTTTTATGTATAAAATCAAGAGTTTCCTTATCAATAGGCTTTCCTTCGCTTATTACATCAACAACCTGTCCGCCTACCATGCCATGCACTCCGGCACCTTCCGCAATGGCGAGCATAGCCTTGGACGCCTTTATGTCACCCTGCTCAACACAGGCTCTTGCCATAGTTTCAAAAGCATGATGAAGAAGTGCGTCACCGGCAAGAATAGCCATATCCTCACCGAACATCTTGTGGCTCGTAAGTCTTCCTCTTCTGTAATCATCATTGTCAAGAGCAGGAAGATCGTCATGTATAAGTGAATAAGTATGTATCATTTCTATTGAGCACGCAAAGGGCATAGCCTTTTCAACATCACCGCCAAATGCCTTGCATGCCTCCATGACAATAATCGGTCTTAATCTTTTTCCTCCGGCAAAAACACTGTATCTCATTGCCTCAAAGATTATCTGCGGATACTCCTTTTCAGAGGGAAGATACTTTTCCAGATATTCATCAACTGTTTTAACTTTTTCCTTCAATAAATCCTTAAAATCCATTATTCTTCCTCCGTCTGCTCAATATTTACAAAAGGCTTTTCCTCCAGCTGTCCGTCAAGAGTTGTGCTCAATATGTTTACCTGCTGAACAGCATCGTTCAGCTTTCCTCCGCAAAACGATGCAAGCTCCACGCCTTCTTTATACAGCTTTACCGTATCATCAAGTGTCAGCTCGCCGGCCTCCATATTTCGGACTATTTCCTCAAGTCTTTCGAGAGCCTCTTCAAAGCTCTGTTTTTTCTTTGCCATCAAAAATCACCTTATCCTTAACAACGGCATTTAACATACCGTCATTGAGTGTTATGCTTACCATGCTGCCGTTTTCAACATCATTGACCGAAGTTATAACCTTTCCTTCTGCATTCTCCGTAAAGGAATAGCCTCTTTTCAGCACATTCAGCGGAGAAAGTGCGTCCAGCTTTGCCGCTGCCGCCGCAAGCCTGTGTTCATATGCGGTGTTGCTTTTTTCTGCCGCATACTCCATTTTTTCGGTCAGATAATCTATTTTTCTCTGTTTTTCTTCCATACTCAACCAGGGCTTTTTAAAGTCCGGTCTTTCAACAGTCGTTTTAAGCCTTCGTCTTTTTGTGTTTATTATATTTTCAAAAGCGGTATTCAGTCTTTCGACTAAATACTCTGCCTTCTTTTTATCTGCATATTCGTCATTTACCGCCAATTCAGCGGCATTCGACGGCGTAGATGCACGCATATCCGCTACAAAATCGGTTATGGTAAAATCCGTTTCATGTCCAACTGCCGATATAACCGGTATTTCGGACGCAAAAACAGCTCTTGCAACTCTCTCATCATTAAATGCCCATAAGTCCTCTATACTGCCGCCGCCTCTTCCGACAATTATCGTATCGGCTTTTCCGAGCTTGTTTGCCAGCCTTATTCCTTCCGCAATGGAAGATGCCGCATTATCGCCCTGCACAAGAACAGGTATAACGGTTATTGAAACATTTTTGTTCCTTGCTCCGGCAATTTTTATTATATCTCTTACGGCCGCACCGGTTGGCGATGTTACGACAGCGATATTATGCGGATGTGTATTTATCTCTCTTTTGTAATCCTCGTCGAAAAGCCCTTCGGCGAGCAGTTTTGCCTTAAGCTGTTCAAAAGCTACTGTAAGCTCTCCTACTCCGTCCGGCTTCATAAGCTCAGCAATAAGCTGATATTGTCCGCTCTTTTCATATACGGAAACATATCCGCATATAACTACATTCATTCCGTTTTCCGGCATGAACGGCAGTGCATATGCATCACCCTTAAACATAATACAGGAAATAGCACTGTCATTATCCTTAAGCGAAAAAAACATATTTCCCGACGAATGATATTTAAAGTTAGAGATTTCTCCGGTAACCCATACGCTGTTCAGCACAAAATCATTTTCAAGCGTTGCCTTTATATAGCTGTTTATTTTTGATACCGAGTATATTCTCGGTTCAGTTATTGCCGACACTTTCTACCACCTTGCCGAGTATACCGTTAATAAAAGCCGGTGCTTCATCCGCACTGTAAGTCTTTGCAAGCTCGACAGCTTCGTTTACGGCAACTCCGTCCGGAACATCTGCCGAATATTTTATTTCGTATGCGGCAAGTCTGAGAATAGCCTTGTCTACCTTTGACATTCTTTCCACTGTCCAGCCCTTTGCATAGCTGTCAAGCATGCTATCGATTTCGGCCATATGCTCAAGAACTCCGTTTGTTGTTCCGAGTACATATTTTCTGTCATCATCATTCATTTCTTCCGCATTTTCTTCAAAAAAAGTATCTCTTATTTCATCATATCTGCTTTCGATTTCTCCAACGGCATCTTCTGCAAAATCATACTGATAAAGAAGATAGAATGCCAGCTTTCTTGCGTTTCTACGTCCCATTTCTTCCTCCAAATATTTAAAAAGGCTGCCGTTTATCCGGGCAGCCGTTATTATAGGCAGACTCATCGGAAAACCACAGCCTAAACGACCGTATTCCTGTCAAGCTATCCTGATATATTTTCCTTATTCTTCTGTTTCTTCTTCAATATCAACCTGTGCAGGCTGTTCTTTTTCAACCATAATAGCTGTTACATTGATATTTACGCCCGAAACAGTAAGACCCGTCATTGTTTCAACAGCGTTTTTAACTTTCTGCTGAACCTCTTCACAGGCATTTTTGATGTTTATACCAAACTTAACAACTACCTCAATCTCAATAAGTGCAGTATTTTCCTCAACAGTTACTTTAACTCCCTTAGACTGGTTTTTCTTTCCGAAAAATCCTTTAACAGAGCTTACAGGTGCCGAAGAAGGAAGTGAAACACCTTCTGTTTCAGCCGCTGCCGTTCCTGCAATTATTGAAATAACCTCATCTGAAATCTGAATCTGTCCGTTTGCTTCTTTTTCTTCTATCATATTCTGTCATCCTCCTGTTTTATTTTTTAATCATAACCCCGAAACAATACCGCCTCTAATGAAGAGTTATAAATACTCTATTAAATTATTATAACAGATATTTCACATATTGCAATCGGATTATACAAATTTTATACATCAATACTGCATAAAACCTTATTCTGAACTTTTTTCATTTTTTCGGTACTCTCCGATTATTTCAAGCTCCCCGTTTAACGGAAAACTGCATATTTCATTGATGTAATCGTCCGGCTTAACACAGCCCTGGGATACTCTTTTATGTATATTCTCCATGCTTTCGGTGCTGAAATCGCTTTTAAAGCTTTCAAGAGTTCTCACAAGCCACAATCTTCCGGCCGATGTAAACGTAAGCTCATCGGTATATCTTTTTACATCATATATTGTTCCCTCAATATTGGAATATGAAACATGATTATATATTAATTTTCTTGCTTCATAGTCTTTGTTTACGAAGCTTTTGAGTACCGTATATATCTCCCGTCTGTCCTCGGTTATTGTCCTGTTGTACATAAGATCATCTCCGTTAAAGCATATAATAATATTTTTTTCTTTCTTATTCAACTGCTTTATACAAATACCGCCTTGCAAAATAAGGCAATTCGTTTTATAGTCTATATAAAATGTTTTTTGGAGGTAAGCCATGTCAATAGATAACGTAAGAAAATATCTTACCCGGTTTAACAGAGAAAATGATATTCTCGAATTTCCCGTTTCTTCCGCAACGGTTCAGCTTGCCGCAGAAGCTCTCAATGTAATTCCGGCAAGAATAACAAAAACTCTTGCTCTTAAGGACGGCGACGGCTGTATGGTAATCGCTGTTGCAGGTGACGGAAAAATCGACAACAAAAAATTCAAAACCGAATTCGGCTTTAAGGCAAAAATGCTTTCTCCCGAGGAAACACTCGAAATGACCGGCCATGCCGTAGGCGGTGTATGTCCGTTTACTCTTCCCGAAGGCGTAAAAGCTTATTGTGACATTTCAATGAAACGCTTTGATACAGTTTTCCCTGCCTGCGGAAGCTCAAACTCTGCCATAGAAGTTACCTGTGATGAGCTTTTCGAATACTCAAATGCAGTAAAATGGATTGATATATGTAAGGATTGGGAATAAGCTATTCCGTCAATCTGTTGTAATAATCGGGAACTTCTCCGTTTATTACCATATCGGCAAGCATTATTTTTCTTGCCATAATCATGTTTTTCTCGTATATCGGATTTATCAGGCTTACGGATATTTCAACCGTAAGCCATATTTTATAATTGGTCTGGTTTATTCCGGCAGAAACAAACTCCGTTTCATAATCAACCTCACTATTGCCGTCCGGCATTATTTCAAAAACTATTTTCGGTCCTTTGTTTGCCATAAAGGATATTCCTGAAGCCGCTCCGTATGGCACACTCACATTGTTGTTATCAAGATCGTACATTTCTTTGTTTATATAATCGCTTATTTCGGTGCATATTGCATTCACAAATTTTGTATCGGCCGTAATCATTGTCACCGAATTTCCGTTATTCATTCTGAATATCTCTTTAAATTCCTCTTCATGCTTTGCCAATACCGTTCTAACAGCCTCATTTATTATGTCATTTGCAAGGCTTTTTGCATTATTAAGGCACAGCTCTGCCGCAACAGGCATAACATATTTTTCGACAGAATACACAAATATAACTACCGACAATATTATGCCGATAACTGTTATCGTCACCACAAGCTTTTTAAATACACGTTTTTTAATGGTTTTGTCCTCCACTTTTTATTAAAATCCAACAGATTTCGCCTAATTTCAGTATTTTGTAAGATTAAATTAAAAAAATAATATGTAATTTACCTTTATTATCAAGTACCTATCTGTTATAATATATTCTGAATAGGGAGGATTAAGAATGGATTACTCTGAACCCAATAAAAACAAACATAAAATATATAAATATACCGATGAAAACGGTCGTGTTTTTTATGTTGACGAAAACGGAAATATTGTAAAAAGACGTAAGACAACGCCTGCCGAACATAAATCAACATCAAGAAGCACAGAAGAAAGGAACGTAGCTCAAAGACGCACATCTGAAAGGCCTTCTCAGCCACGTATGTCCGACGAAATCCGTTCTTCCGAAAGAAAACACAGTCCGGAGGAACAGCTGAGAAATACTCGCAGAGATGTTTCATCTGCTCCGTCAAGAGCATCCGCGCCAAGACATAACTCAGAAGAAAGCCGACAGGCGCAGTCAAAATCAAGAAGTACGTCAAAACAGCTTCCTGCTGTCGGAAAACAAACTTCTCCTGCCATACATCATTCCGCAAAACACTCTAAAAAGAAAAAACACGGTAAAAAAAGAGGCGGCTGCTTAAAGGTATTCTTAATAATAATAGGTATACTTATACTGATTGCCGCAGGCCTTGCAATAGGCGTTTATATCACAATAATAAAGAGTGCACCTACACTTAATACATCGGATATTGTACCGAGCAATTATACTTCGATAATATATGACAATAACGGTACAGAAATTGATAAGCTCCATGGCGAAGAAAATCGAGAATATGTTACATTCGATCTTATACCCGATGATCTCAAAAATGCTGTTGTTTCCATAGAAGACGAGCGTTTCTATGAGCATAACGGTATAGACATAAAGGGTATTATGCGTGCTCTCGTTATCGACATAAGACAGCGTGATTTCTCACAGGGTGCGAGTACAATAACACAGCAGCTTATTAAAAACGAAATGCTTACAAACCAAAAGACCATTGTCCGTAAAATACAGGAGCAGTATCTTGCGGTTAAATACGAAGCCGAGCTTGAAAAAACTCTCGGCAGTAAAAAAGCGGCAAAGGACTATATACTTGAGCTTTATCTCAACACAATCGGTCTTAACCACGGTCTTAACGGTGTAGGCTCTGCAGCCGAATTCTATTTCGGCAAAGAGGTTTCCGAGCTTGACCTTGCGGAATGTGCAAGTATAGCCGGAATAACAAAAAATCCTTCGAGATATTCACCGATAAGTAATCCGGAGGAAAACAAAAAACGTCAGACAACGGTACTTGACAAAATGCTTGAGCTTGGCTATATAACCCAGTCGGAGCATGACAGTGCTCTTGCGGAGGACATATATGCAAACCTTGTCGGCAGTACTAAGGACGATGAAGATTCGGTAGCACTTCACAGCTACTTTATTGATAACCTTATTGTCACTCTTGCAAACGACCTTATGCAGGAGAAAAACATGACAAAGCAGGAGGCCTATAACCTCATTTACAGTGGCGGTCTTCAGATTTATTCAACTGTTGACCAGAGCATACAGGGAACTCTGGAAGATGCCTTTATGGACGATTCGCTCTTTCCTCCTTCAGACAGAACATATGATGCAACATATACCATTTCTGTACTTAATACGGAAACAGACGAACAGGAGCATCATTCGGAAAGCAAAACTGTTTCTTCAAAGGATCAGGCAGAAGCCTTCGCACAGGAGGTCAAGGAGCAATACGTTGATGCAACCCATACAATGGTTCTCGATAATCTTGCCGTTTCCAATTCTCTTCAGGCGGCAATGGTAATCATTGATTATCACACAGGCGAAATAAAAGCCATTGTCGGCGGTAGAGGACAGAAATCCGGTGACCTTGTATTCAACAGAGCAACTCAGGCTTACAGACAGCCAGGTTCATGTTTCAAGGTTCTTGCCGCATATGCTCCGGCTATCGATTCCGATTTATATTCGGCCGGAAGCTTCATACGTGATGAAGAATACACAGTCGGCGACTGGTCACCGAGAAACTGGTGGACCAGTGGTTACAGAGGATATGCAACCGTTCGTGACGGTATACGAGATTCAATGAACATACTTGCCGCAAAGGTTATTGTAAACGTAGGAATATACAATGCTTATCAGTATCTTCTTAATTTCGGCTTTACTTCACTTGATGCAAAAGAAGATATGAATGCCAACATATCTCTCGGCGGTCTTACAGAGGGTGTATCGGTTCTTGAACTTACAGCTGCATACGGAACAATCGCCAACGGCGGTGTATATATGAAACCTACGCCTTATACAAAGGTTCTTGACCATGACGGAAATGTTCTTCTTGAATATGACTACGAAGGCAAGAGAGTGTTAAAGGAAACAACAGCCTTCCTTCTTACCGATATGATGGAAGACGTTATATCCGGCGGCGGAACCGGCGGACTTGCAAGATTCCAGTCCAACAGAATGCCTGTTGCAGGTAAAACCGGTACAACAACAGACGATAAAGACCTTACATTTGCCGGATACACACCTTATTATGTAGCCGGAATATGGATGGGTTATGACTCACCTAAGAAAATAAGCTATGATAAGAGCTATCATCTTATAGTATGGCGTACTGTTATGGATAAGCTCCATGATAACCTTGCATATAAGGAATTTGAAAAGCCCGACGGTATTATAACAAGCAGTTATTGTGCCGTAACAAACGGAATACCTATTTCAGGTGTATGCGCAAATGACTATTACGGTGCCGGATATTACGGAAATATGGTTTCTACCGACTATGCTACACAAGCAACAGCCGCGCATTCCGAATGTACAGCACATGGCATGTACAGCATATGTGCTGATTCCGGAAAGCTTGCCGGACCCGGATGTCACAATGTCAGAAGTGTTTCTCTTGCTGTTGTAGGCGGTCAGATTGTTAACAGACCTTCACGTGAGGAATGTGCAAAGCGAGGACTTCTTTATATAGATCTCAGCTCGACATGCACCGAAAATCATATTCCCATAATCGGCGATGATGATGTAATCGGAAGTGACAATAATCATGACCATGGTTATCAGCTTGATAATATAACAGGAAATAATAGCTCTGACAGCAGTAACAACGACAGCAGCAGTGACGACGGACACGATATTATAATCGGTGCAAATTAAACAAACCATAAAATGCCGTTCGAATTTAATTTTCGAACGGCATTATTTATATCTTAAAGACCTCATTGGCTTTGCCCAAAACCCCACAAAACTTTAATCATTCAGAACTTTGCTTTGCAAAGCGGCTATGTCGCCGCATCTATCTTCAGAACTTTGCTTCGCAAAGCGGTCTGCGACCGCCGCATCTTTCTTTGCGGTTCACTGGTCAAAGCATTTTGCTACGCAAAACGGTCTGCGACCGCCCCGTTTTCTTCGGGGTGCATACTTTGCGGTTCATTGTTTTGATTCAAACTTCTGATAAATCACATCTAAAGAATGTAGCTTTATTTTATATTTTAAAGAGGTTCATAGTGTTATACAGAATCCTATAATTTTTAAAAAATATAACATATAAAAATGCGTTCCAACTTTATGTTAAGAACGCATTTCTGTTTTATCTGTATTTATTATATTTGTCTCTGTCGCCTCTTCTGCGGCGTTTTTTCGCATTTATTCTGCTTGTATCATATTTTCCTCTACTTGAATAATTTCCTTTTATTTTATATCTGTTTTTACGTTTATTTCTTAAAATAAGAATAACTATGACAATCAGAATAACAACAATAACAGCAATACCGTATTTTATATTTCCGGCAGAAAAGACCTTAGTAAAAAAAGCTTTTATGTAGTAAGCCGAAGTATTAAATATATTTGCCTTACCTACATCTCTTGTTGCATAAGCATCAGCCTGTCCGATAACCTCTCCGTTAAGTAAAAACTCCAATGTAGCTACTTTATCGCCTTGCTTGACAGGTGCCTCTATTGTTTCACCGCCATTGTCATTTACTACCTTTGTTTCTACCGAAGCAGCCTCCTCAGCCGTAAGATATTCACTCAAATCCTCATTTATAGATATATCAAGCGTATCACCTTTCAGTCGGTTATGTCCCGTAAGCTGTGCAGTTGCAACAACTCCAGCCTGTCTGTATACAGTCATATCATATTTTTCAAATGCCCATTCAAACAGCGCTTTTGCATCGTTCCAGCGTCCCGGATCTTCCGAATTCATTATTATCGCAATAAGATTTTCATTTCCGTTTGTTGCCGACGCCGCAAGACAATCGCCTGCCTGGTCCGTAAAACCTGTTTTTATTCCTGTTGCATACTTATAATAATCCGCACCGTTTGTAATAAGGTTATTGTGGCTGTACCATGTATGCTCAACGGTTTTTCCGCTTACATTATATTTCTGCTTTCCGGCACTGTTTCCCGAAAACTTTGTTTCTGCCGCAACAGTCTTTATTATGTCATATTTCATTGCCGCCTGTGCAATCAGTGACATATCATATGCAGAAGTATAATGATTATCATTATGGTATCCATGAGGATTTACGAAATTTGAATCCGTACAGCCAAGCTCCTTGGCTTTCTCGTTCATAAGTCCGGCAAAATACTGCTCAGCCTCCGAATAGGAAACTTCTTTGCCAAGATTCTTCTTTGCAACAGCTGAGGCCGCCGCAGCTGCAACATCGTTTCCGGAAGGTATAATCAAGCCTCTTATAAGATTTTCAACCGTCATTATCTCTCCGTATTCAAGTCCTGCAACACTGGAATCCCATGGAATTTCGTTTATCGAAGAATCAACGGTTATTGTTTCGTTTAAATCCATGTTGTCAAGCACAACCATTGACGTAAGCATTTTGGTCATACTTGCCGGATACATCTTCTGATGTGAATTTTTTTCATAAAGCACTCTGCCTGTGTCTGCATTGATAAGCACCGCACTTGCCGCATTTACGCTCGGAGTATCTGTGGCGGCAAACGCCGTTGATGCAACCAATGCCGCCAGCATAAGTGCCATCGCAACAGCTTTTTTTAATATTTTCATCTTATACCGCCTTTCAGATTAAGCCCTTATCCTTCATAGTCTGAAGACCGATCATTATTCCTATTTTTGCATGGTGCCAGCTAAGACCGCCCTGCATATAAACAATATACGGAGGCTTTATAGGTGCGTCCGCACTAAGCTCTATTGATGCTCCCTGTATAAATGCTCCTGCCGCCATTATAACATCGCTGTCATAGCCGGGCATTGCCCAAGGCTCCGGAGTTACATAGCTGTCAACCGGTGCTCCCTTCTGTATTCCTTCACAGAAAGCTATTACCTTTTCGGCTGAATTCATTTTGATAGACTGCACTATATCCGCACGCTTAACATCCGATGACGGAAGAACGTCATAACCGAGGTTTTCAAAAAGTTTTGCCGCAAACATAGCTCCCTTTACACTGCCGTTTACTACCTGAGGTGACATAAAAAAGCCCTGTATAAGCGATTTTGTAACGCCGAGAGTTGCTCCTACCTCTCTTCCCATACCGGGAACTGTAAGTCTGTAAGCCGCATTATCTACATATTCTTCTTTTCCGGCTATATATCCGCCTATCGGTGCAAGACCGCCGCCGGGATTTTTTATAAGAGAACCGACGCAAAGGTCTGCTCCGACATCTGTCGGTTCGGTCATCTGCACAAACTCACCGTAGCAGTTGTCTACCATACATATTACATCGGGACGAATTTCCTTTATGAAAGCTATAAGCTCACCTATTTTTTCAACCGTAAAGGATTCACGCCAAGCATATCCCCTTGAACGCTGTATTTCAACAAGCCTTATTTTCGGATTTGCAAGAGCCGATTTTATTTCCTTATAATCAAATGAACCGTCCGGAAGAAGCTCTGTCTGGCTGTATGTAATTCCGAATTCCGCAAGTGAGCCTTTTTCCTTTCGTATTCCAATAACTCCCTGTAACGTATCATAAGGCAATCCTACCGGAGAATATATTTCGTCGCCCGGTCTTAAATTTCCCGCAAGTGCAACCGTAAGTGCATGTGTTCCGGAAATAACCTGCGGTCTTACAAGGCAGGCTTCCGTATGGAAAACATCGGCATATATTTTTTCAAGTGTATCTCTTCCAACATCGTCATAGCCATATCCGGTTGTACCGTTAAAGTGAACCTCCGCAAGCCTGTTTTTCTGCATTGAACTGAGTACCTTATACTGGTTATATTCTGTTATTTTGTCAGCCTCGAGAAACTTGTCCGCAAGCTCACTTTCCGCTTTTTCGGCAAGCTCCATTATATCGTCGGAGATTTTATAAGTATCTCTCAAGAAGCCTTTAAGCATTTTATCGTACATTTTCTTCTCCTATACTAAATCTTTTGTGCTAAGTTTTATATTTCAATAAGCATACCATATCCGTATTTGTTGTTCGGAAGCTTTTCAAAGCCGAATTTACCGTAAAAATCCTCTTTTCCCGGATTTGCATAAAGACTGCATGCTATCCTTACACCTTCGACAGCATTTTTCTTAAGATAGTCTATTGCATTTTCTATCAATATTCCGCCTATTCCAAAGCCTTGATAATCCGGGTGTACGATAACATCAGTTATATATGCGTCCGTACCGAAATCAAAAAGAATTCTGGTCAAACCGATATATTTTCCTTCATATTCAACAGCAACAACAGCCGACGTGTTCTTTAAAACCTTTTCTGCCTGCTGTTCGGTCAATTTCTGAAAATTTACCGATTCCCTTAAATTACAGAAATCCTTTACGGGTATAGTATTTTTAATTAAAATCTTTTCTTTATCCATTTTCAGCCTTCTATGATTTTCTTTGTTTTAAGCTCATCAAGCATTATTTCCAACGCTTTGTCCTTAGAAAGTGTTCCCATATCAAGCCACGTTCCGTTGGTCTGACCTCTGAACCACGTCAGCTGTCTTTTTGCAAAGCGTCTTGTGTATTTCTTTATATCGTCTACAACCTGCTCCAAAGATATTTCACCGTTAAAATACGGTATAAATTCTTTATATCCAAGGCCCTGCATACTTACAAGCTCAGGTGAATATCCCATTTCAATGAGCTTTCTTACCTCCTGCTCAAGACCGTTGTTCATCATAATATCTACACGAAGATTTATTCTTTCATAAAGCTTTTCCCTGTCCATGTTCAGCACAAAAAACGCAAGATTATATGGTGTTTCCTTTTCCTTTGCATTTTTGTTATGCTCAGACATCTTTTCACCTGTCAGCCTGTAATATTCCAATGCTCTGGCTACTCTTTTAATATTGTTGTGATGAATATTTGCGGCATATTCCGGATCAACCTCCGCAAGCATTGCATGGAGCTTTTCCGCTCCTTCGTTTTCGGCAACGGCGTACAGCTCTTTTCTTATCTCCGATTCCTCTTCTTCGGAAAAATCATTGTCATAAACAAGTGCATTTATATAAAAGCCTGTTCCACCAACAATTATCGGAATATGACCTCTTGAATATATTCCTTCCATATACTGCTTTGCCTTCTGCTGGAACAGCATAACATTATATTCCTCATCGGGATAAAGCTCATCAACAAGATAATGCGGTATTCCTCGCATTTCTTCTTTTGTAACCTTTGCCGTACCGATGTCCATATATTTATAAACCTGCATTGAATCGCCCGATATTATCTCTCCGCCGATTTTTTCGGCAAGGTCAATAGAAATGTCGGTCTTTCCGCAGGCAGTCGGTCCTGCTATAACTATCAGAGGTTTTTTCATTTTTACCACCTACTGTATACGTTTAAATTTCTTTTCAAGCTCATATTCTGTCATTTCTATTATTGTCGGTCTGCCATGAGGGCAGTTGAACGGATTTTCAAGAGTTAAAAGCCTTTTTATCATTTCTTCGGCCTCACTAACGCTTATGTAATCTCTTGCCTTTACCGCCGCTTTGCAGGCCATTGTCGCAATGCTCAAAAGCTTTGAGTCATATACATTAGCCATTTTTTCGGTATTTATCATGTCAAGCATGTCCGTTAAAAAGGCTGAATCTGCCGGTTTATCGAATATGTAAGGAACTGCCGACATATACCATTCATTATCCTTTTCGGAAAGCTCAAAGCCGAATTTTTCAAAAAGCTCCTTGTTTTCATCAAGTATATTTTTCTCTGTTTCGCTCAGAACAAGGTGCTCGGCATCAAAAAGCTTCTGGCTTACCATTGTTCCATTTTTGAACTTATCGGAAAATTCCTCAAACAATATTCTTTCATGTGCCGCATGCTGGTCGATTACAAAAATGCTCTTGTTCTGCTCAACAATCCAGTATGTTCCGAATATCTGGCCGACTATTCTGTAATTATCGAAAAACGGCTTGCTCTCGTCATATGTCTTTGTTTCCGAAATTTCATTAAGTTCGGAAAGCTCAACATTATCAAGCTTTTTAGTATATCCCGATGTGTCGTATTTCCGGTGCTCTTCCTTTACTCCCGTAGGTTCATCGGCTTTTCCGAGAAGAATACTTCCGTTCAACTTTTCAGCCTCACTTAATCCGCTTGAAAGCTTATTCATATAGCCTAATGCTTCACTTCTTAAGTCTGCCGATTTTTTAGGTTGATTGTCAAAAACCTTTTTTCCATCGAAATAAGGCTCGGCAATGTCAATTACTGACTTGCTTTCGCTTTCCTTTTGTGTAATTAAAGGCTCTTCCGTAACATTCTTTTCTTTAAATTCCTTTACTTCAATAGACGGCTTGCTTTCCCAATCCGCTGTTTTTATCAATATTTTATCCTTAAATGTCTTTACAATACTGTTATAAACGAAATTATAAACCGCATCATCATCTCTGAAACGTACTTCAAGCTTAGCCGGATGTACATTCACGTCAACCAGTGACGGATCAATGCTCAGTTCCATGACATACACCGGAAACTTACCTATCATAAGTCTTGTTTTGTATGCCTCTTCCGCGGCATTTGCAACAACATCACTCTTTATATATCTTCCGTTTATAAAAAGATTCTCATAGGTGCGGTTTGCCCTTGAAAGCTCCGGTTTGCCTATAAGTCCTTTGAGCTTCATTTCCTTATCGTTTGATGAAAGCTCAAGCATTTTTGTTGCCGCATCTTTTCCGTAGACATGGAACATAGCCGTTTTAAGGTCATTGTTTCCCGATGTCTGTATTATGGTAGTGTTATTATTTATATATTTAAACGCTACCTCCGGATGACCGAGTATAAATTTGTTTACTATATCGGATATATAACCGCTTTCGGTTGCCGGTTTTTTAAGGAATTTTCGTCTTGCCGGAACATTATAAAAAATATCCTCAATTGTTATTGTCGTTCCGTCGGCGGCACCGCATGGTTTAATTTCTTCGAGTATTCCGCCGTTTATTCTTATTCTTGTTCCAAGTTCACTGTCCCTTGTTTTTGTGACCATTTCCGCTTTGGAAACCGCCGCAATGCTGGCAAGTGCCTCACCTCTGAAGCCGAGCGAAAATACGCTTTCGAGATCCTCAACAGCCGAAATTTTGCTTGTTGCGTGTCTTAAAAACGCAGTCTTAACCTGGTCTGCCGGAATGCCGCTACCGTCATCGGTTATTCGGATAAAGGTTGTGCCTCCGTCCTTTATTTCTATCGTAATATTTCCCGCTCCGGCATCAATGGCATTTTCCACAAGCTCCTTTATAACAGAGCTTGGTCTTTCCACAACCTCTCCGGCGGCAATTTTGTTTATTGTATTGTTATCGAGAAGTTTTATCTGATTCAAAATATCCGCTTCCTTCATTTACATTACATTTTACATACCCTTTGTTTTATTCTGAAGATCAAACAAAACCTGTAATGCCTGTATCGGTGTAAGCGACATAACATCAATTTTGTTTATCTCATCAATAATCTGTGTTTCTTTCATATTGAACATATCAAGCTGCATTGCCGTTTCTTCCTCTGCCTTTTGTGCCTCGTCGGCAAGCTTTTTGGTTTTCTTGGTTATGTCTGCGGCATTCAGCTTTTTGAGAATTACATTTGCTCTTTTTATAACCTTCTGAGGCAGTCCGGCAAGCCTTGCAACCTGTACACCGTAGCTGTGGTCTGCACCGCCTCTTTTTATCTTTCTTAAGAATATAATATCTTCGCCCTGTTCCTGTACCGTTATGCAATAATTCTTTACGCCGGAAAGCTTTCCTTCCAGCTCGGTAAGCTCATGGTAATGAGTCGCAAACAATGTTTTTGCACCTATCTGCTTTTTGTCCGCAATATATTCCATAACTGCCCATGCAATGGAAAGTCCGTCAAAGGTACTTGTTCCTCGTCCTATTTCGTCAAGTATAAGCAGACTTTTCTTTGTTGCATTATTAAGAATATTGGCAACCTCGGTCATTTCAACCATAAATGTAGACTGTCCGGACGCAAGGTCATCGGACGCACCTACTCTTGTAAATATTCTGTCGCATACACCAATTTCCGCATACGACGCCGGAACAAAAGAACCAATCTGTGCCAGAAGCGTTATAATCGCAGTCTGACGCATATATGTGGACTTACCTGCCATGTTCGGGCCTGTAATTATAAGCAGTCTGTTGTCCTCATTATCAAGATAAACGTCATTGGCAATAAATCCATCCGACATCATCTTTTCGACAGAAGGGTGTCTTCCGTCTTTTATGTTTATTACATCACCGTCGTTTACTATCGGCTTTACATAATTCTGTGTCTGTGCGGCATCAGCAAGCGACTGAAGTGCGTCTATAAGTGCAGAAATGTATGCCGTAAACTGAATTCTGTCTACCTGTGATGCAACGCTTTCCCTTACCCGGCAGAACATATCATATTCCATCTGAATACGTTTTTCGTCAGAACCGAGTATAAGCTCCGCAAGCTTTTCAAGCTCGGTCGTTGTATATCGTTCTGTATTTGAAAGCGTCTGTTTTCTTATATAATAATCGGGAACCTGTCCAATATAAGATTTTGATACCTCTATATAATAGCCAAAAACCTTATTGTAATTAATTCTAAGCGTTTTTATGCCTGTTTTTTCCTTCTCATTTGCTTCAAGCTCCTTTATCCATTCGGAGCCTTTTTCCTTTGCCTGAAAAAGTGTGTCCAGTTCATTTGAATAACCGTGCTTTATCATTCCGCCTTCTCTCACCGTAAACGGAGGATCGTCGGTAATGGCACTGTTTATCAGATTAAACACATCTTCAAGCGTATCCATTTCATCAAATATTTCCTGTGAATATGTACTTTTCAATCTTCCTATAATTTTTTTAAGCTCAGGAAGATTTTCAATGGAATCTCTCAATGCCACAAGCTCTTTGGCATTTGCCGTTTTGTATACTATACGGCTCATTATTCTTTCAAAATCGTGCATAGTCGAAAGAACATCCTTTATTTCCTCACGTGTAAATAAATCGTCCTTAAGCTCTTCGACCGCATCAAGTCTTTTATTTATATCGGCTGAATTTATGAGCGGCTGTTCCACCCATTTTCTGAGAAGTCTTGCTCCCATAGCCGTTTTTGTTTTGTCAATAACCCAGAGAAGAGAGCCTTTTCTGTTCTTTTCTCGCATTGTTTCGGTAAGCTCAAGATTTCTTCTTGTGTTTGCGTCAAGAAGCATAAAATCATTTGCCGAATAAAGCTTAATCTTACTTATATGCTCAAGCTTATTTTTCTGCGTTTCATTCAGATAATCCAGTAATGCACCGCTGGCACATACAGAAAATCTCTTTCCGTCAAGTCCCAAGCCTTCAACACCGAGAGTACCGAAATGTCTGCATATGGCCTTGACCGCATTTCTGTAATCAAACTGTGAATTTTCTGATACCGTAAGTCTTAAATTTAAAATCCGGCTAATTTTATCAGCACATTCACTTTTTGAAAACTTTTCGTTTATTATTATTTCAGCCGGCATAAATCTTGCCGTTTCATCATAAAGCTTTTCCTCCGCATTTGCGGAAATAAACTCTGCCGTCTGAAATTCTCCCGTTGTAACATCGCATACCGCAATGGCATAACCGTTTTCATCACCGTAAAGCGACATAATGTAATTGTTTTTGTTTTCGTCAAGAACATCCTTATCAATGACTGTTCCCGGAGTAACAACTCTTATTACATCTCGCTTTACAAGTCCTTTTGCCGCTTTCGGATCTTCCACCTGTTCACAAATGGCTACCTTATAGCCCTTTTTTACAAGCTTGTCAATATATCCATCCGCAGAATGAAAAGGAACACCACACATGGGTGCCCTTTCCTTCTGTCCCCAGTCCTTGCCTGTCAATGTCAGACCAAGCTCTCTGGAACCAATTTTTGCGTCCTCAAAAAACATTTCATAAAAATCACCAAGTCGAAAAAGCAAAAGACAATGTCTGTATTTATTTTTTATTTCAAAATATTGTTCCATCATTGGTGTTACTTTTGCCATTTATATCCCCTTCTCAATCATTTTTATGCACTATGTTTTTGTTTACCGATTAGTGGCAGCCTCCGCATGTTCCGCATGAACCTGAGCAACCGCCGTTTTCGGGTGCAATTTCGTTCTGAACAGCATTTGTTATAATACCGAAAATGCTTGTCATATATTCATTGAATTCGCTTTCAGCCTTATAAAGCTCACCTGCTGTACCCTGCTCTTTGATAGCATTGTTAAGCTTATTGATGTCTAAATAGAACTGATCCTTTTCTTCATCTGTAACCTCTTCTGAAGCAAGTCTTGCCTGGAAACGGTTCTGCATATCTACATAATCCTGAACCATTTTCTGTGCCTCAAAATCAGCCTCATAAGCTTTTTTAGCCTTGATAAGTCTCTGAGCATATTCTGACTCGATAAGTTCATTTGATAATCTTCTTGCTAAATCTTCTACCATTTTATAACATCCTCTCTCCTATTAAATAGAATATCTTATTTTCTTTTATTTTAACGGGAACAATCTGACCGATAAGATCGGGATTGCCCTTAAAATGAACAAGTGAATTTCTTTCTGTACGACCCGTAAGCATTGTTTCATCCTGTCTGTTTATCTCTTCAACAAGGACATTTTCAACTGTTCCAACCATCGTTTCGCTTATTTTTTCAACTCCGGAGTTTACATGCTCAAGAAGTCTGTTAAAGCGTTCCTTCGTAACATCATCGGGAATCTGGTTTTCCATAACTGCCGCAGGCGTACCTGTTCTTTTTGAATATATAAATGTGAATGCGGTCGAATAACCAACCTTGTCCACAACATCAAGCGTTTCGAGAAAATCCTCTTCGGTTTCGCCGGGGAAACCGACAATAATATCTGTACTCAAAAGTATATCCGGTATTTCCTTTTTTATTTTTTCGACAAGCTCAAGATATTTTTCCTTAGTATATCTTCTGTTCATTGCCGTAAGCACCGCTGTACTTCCGGACTGCACCGGAAGATGCAGATAATTGCATACCTTATCGCAGTCACGCATTGCATATATAAGCTCGTCGGATAAATCCTTCGGATGAGAGGTCATAAAACGTATTCGTTCTATGCCGTCTATCTCGTTTATCATTCTCAAAAGCTCCGCAAATGTAACAGGCTTTTCAAGGTTTTTTCCATAGCTGTTTACATTCTGTCCGAGAAGCATAATTTCTTTTACGCCTTCTTTTGCCAATCCTCTTATTTCATTGAGAATATCCTCGGGCTTTCTGCTTCTTTCTCTTCCTCTTACATAAGGAACTATGCAATAGCTGCAAAAGTTGTTGCAGCCGTACATTATATTTACAGATGCCTTAAACGGAATTTTCCTTATGCTGTGGAAATCCTCCATTATTTCGCCCTGCTCCTGCCAAATATCGAAAATCGTATCTCCTGTTTCCATATTTGTAAGCATAAGCTCCGGAAGCTTATATATATTGTAAGTACCGAAAACAATATCAACATTTTTGAATGTTTTTCTTATTCTCTGTATTACAGTATCCTGCTGCATCATACAACCGCATATGGCAATTTTTATGTCCTTATTTATTTCTTTATAATGCTTAAGGTAGCCAAGTCTTCCATATACCTTTTCTTCTGCATTTTCTCTTATACAGCAGGTATTGTAAAGAACAAAGTTTGCCTCCTGCTCAACATCTGTATGCTCATAGCCCATTTCCGAAAGCATAAAGGAAAGCTTTTCCGAGTCATGTGCATTCATCTGACAGCCCATTGTAAGTATATAGTATTTTTTCTTTTTTCCTGTTTTTAAAGTATATTCGTCATTAATAGCACGAATTGTCTTTATAGCGTCCTCCTGTTTTTTTAGCTCCTCATCATGCAGAGCCGGAGAAGTTACGGTTCTTTCACTCAATGTAATTAACACCTCAAATATTTTTTCTTTAA
Organism: Anaerotignum sp. MSJ-24; assembly: GCF_018918145.1. Lineage (GTDB taxonomy): Bacteria > Bacillota > Clostridia > Lachnospirales > Anaerotignaceae > Metalachnospira. The sequence goes on along the minus strand of NZ_JAHLPX010000004.1, from coordinate 151,037 downwards.
ATGTCCGTAAAAGCACATATTCGGACATTATCTTTAGATATGCTATTTTACAGTATAACACAGATAATTATTTAGCTCAATATTTTTTAAAATTATTTCATATTAAATTAATAGGAATTATTTAAACCTCTGTATTTACTGATTTTTTCTTTTTAAAACCGGCTTAATAATAAATTATTTACGACTTTAAACATAAATTGTCAGTCAAACCTTTTATTTTTACCAAACAGAGCCTTCCGTAAACCTTAAAAATCGAAAACATAACCAATATATATTATCTAAGCATTTATATATATTAATAAGCATAGGTATTGACAATATATCAAAGTATGCTACAATGTAAATTCTTGTTGAAGAAGGCAAGGAGAAAGAAGGAATAAATATGAACAAAATCCTTAAAAATCAGTTTAATTTAATGTTTAAGAAAAGTTTTTTAGCAAAACGTATTGCTATGGTTCTTATTTCATCTGTCATTATCGGTTTTTCGCTTTCACTGCTCAACATAGTACAGTTCGGAACCGATGCCTGCTCACTGCTTAATCTTGGACTTTCCAATAAATTCGGAATAAGCTTTGGTACGGCGCAGCTTTTGGTGAATATAATATTCTTTGCGTTTATAATCCGCTCAGATGTTTCACAAATCGGTATAGGAACACTCGCCAATATGTTAATTGTCGGATATTCCATGGATTTATTTACCGCAATGTATTCCGACAGCTTTGTTGCCGCAATACAGTCATCAACAGCAACAAGAATTGCCGTACTTATACCGGTAATGATTATTTTTATAATAGCCGCCGCATTATATATGTCAGCCGACCTCGGTGCCGGAGCTTATGATGCAATGCCTTTTATAATATCAAAGAAAACATCAAAATTATCCTTCAGCACAATAAGAATATTATGGGACATTGCCGCAGCGGCAATCGGCTTTGCTCTCGGTGCAAAAATCGGAGCAATCACTGTTATCTCTTCTCTTATGCTCGGACCTGTTATCCAGACTGTCGGACGTTTTGTAAAAGCAAGAGTTTTCAGCTCGGATTATCATTACGCAATTTAATACCGTCAGACACAAAAGGTTCTCCTGTCAAAACCGGCAGGAGAACCTTTTTTATATACATATAATAGTCTATTTAATTATTTGTCTGCGTCCTTGATTGAAAGGTTAAGTCTGCCCTGTGCGTCAATCTCAAGAAGCTTAACTCTTACCTTGTCGCCTACGTTTACAACGTCTTCAACCTTAGCTGTTCTCTTTTCGGCAAGCTTGGAGATGTGTACAAGACCTTCTTTACCGGGTGCAATCTCAACAAAAGCACCAAATGTCATAAGTCTTGTTACTGTTCCTTCATATGTCTTGCCGGGTTCGGGATCAAGTACAATAAGGTTAATCATATCAATAGCCTTCTGGATATTTTCTGTGCTTGTACCCTTAATGTAAATCTTACCGTCGTCCTCAGTATCGATACTGCACTGTGAATCTTCGATAATCTTCTTGATAACCTTTCCGCCCTTACCGATAACAGCGGCAATCTTGTCTACATCAATAGTCATTGTTGCCATCTTGGGAGCATAAGGTGAAAGCTCTTTTCTCGGTTCGGGTATAGCCTTGAGCATTACTTCATCAAGAATATAGTTTCTTGCTCTGTGTGTCTGTGCAAGAGCCTGCTCAATGATTTTGAATGTAAGACCATGTATCTTCATATCCATCTGGATAGCTGTAATACCTTCTTTTGTTCCGGCAACCTTGAAGTCCATATCTCCGAAGAAGTCCTCAAGTCCCTGAATGTCTGTAAGCATTACGAAATCATCATCGTTGTCGCCTGTTACAAGGCCGACCGAGATACCTGCAACGGGACGTTTGATAGGTACGCCTGCCGCCATAAGAGAAAGTGTACTGCCGCAGATACTTGCCTGTGATGTTGAACCGTTTGAGCTCATAATGTCAGATACAAGTCTGATTGCATAAGGGAATTCCTCTTCGCTGGGAATAACGGGAAGAAGAGCTCTTTCCGCAAGAGCACCGTGTCCGATTTCACGTCTGCCGGGACCTCTTGATGTCTTAGCCTCGCCTGTTGAATATCCGGGCATATTGTAATGGTGGATATATCTCTTTGAAACCTCTGATGTATCAAGACCATCAAGACGCTGGATTTCGCTCATAGCGCCGAGTGTTGTAACTGTAAGAGCCTGTGTCTGGCCTCTCTTGAAGAGTGCTGAGCCATGTGTTCTGGGAAGAATATCAACTTCGGCAGAAAGCTCTCTTATTTCTTCAAGTCCACGGCCATCGGGACGTTTGTGCTCTCTTAAAATCATTCTTCTTACAGTCATCTTTTCAAACTTATAGATTGTTTCATCAATAAGTGCTTCAATGTCTGTATCTTCGTCTACAAGTGCCGCAATGGCATCTGTAAGCTCTTCGTTTACTTTAGCTGTGATTTCTCTTATAGCAAGATCTCTTTCCTGCTTAAGCTCTTTGTAAACTGCTGTTTCCATTGCTTCGTCTGTGATGAATTCCGAAATGAGCTTATATACATCTTCGGGAATAACGTGCTCTGTATATTCCTGGAGAGCTTTTCCTTCTTTTTCATGGATTGAATTGATGAAGTCGATAACGCTTCCGTTTACCTCATGTCCGAGCTTGATAGCCGCAAGCATTACATCATCGGGAATTTCGTCTGCGCCTGCTTCAATCATCATAACCTTGTCTTTTGTTGATGAAACAGTAAGGTTAAGCTTGCTTGTTTCTCTCTGCTCAGCATTAGGGTTAACAACAAATTCGCCGTCACAGTATCCTATACTTACAGATGAAACTGTATCTGTGAAAGGAATATCGGAAATAATAAGTGCCGCAGATGCACCGATCATAGCCGCAACCTCAGGAGCGCAGTCCTGATCAACAGACATTACTGTTGCAACGATAGCAACGTCGTTTCTGTAATCCTTGGGGAAAAGCGGACGAAGAGGTCTGTCTATACATCTTGATGTAAGTATAGCCTTCTCGCTCGGTCTGCCTTCTCTTTTTATAAAGCCTCCGGGAATTTTACCTACCGAATAAAGTCTTTCCTCGTAGTCAATGCTTAAAGGGAAGAAATCAATACCATCTCTGGGCTTTTCAGATGCTGTTGCTGTTACGAGAACCACTGTGTCGCCGTAACGAACGAGAACCGCACCGTTTGCCTGCTCTGCAACTCTACCGATTTCCATAGAGAGTGTACGTCCTGCAAGTTCCATTGAATATGTTCTGTACATTGTTTATCTCCTTTTCATAAATTATTTTTTATTTTAAGAAGCACTCTGTAACCCACATAAACATGACTGTGTTAAACCATAACACCATAAAACAGACGGTAACAGCAATATTTATCATCTCTTTTATGGTGTCATCAGCAACATAAAACATAAGCTGTAACTAATTTATGTGAGAAACATAACTTCCGAAAACCGTTTCCAAAAATAATAGAGAGGACAAGTCCTCTCTATTACAAGTTGTCAAAATTACTTTCTTAAGCCTAATTCGCTGATAAGAGCACGGTATCTTTCGATGTCTTTATCCTTAAGGTAGTTTAATAAGCCTCTTCTCTGGCCTACCATCTTAAGAAGACCTCTTCTTGAATGATGATCTTTCTTATGCTCTTTAAGATGCTCTGTAAGAAGGTCAATTCTTGCTGTAAGGAGAGCTACCTGAACCTCAGGTGAACCTGTGTCGTTAGGTGTTCTGCCGTATTTTTCGATGATTTCCTGTTTGTTGATAGTTGCTTTCATTTTAAAATCCTCCTGAATAAATATAATATTATCGCCCAAGACTAAGCCGAGGTCGGAGTGTCCATCCGCTGAGTCAAGGTTATCAACTTTTGTATTGTATCACAGTCAGCCTTATTTTTCAACTGTTTTATAGGCTTTCTCAAAATTTTCTTTCCAATAACTGTATTCATCGGATGCAAAATAATCCTTTGAGCTTTGTGCGTCACGCAGTATCTGCTTACTTAATTCTTCAACACTGCCAAACTTTCTTTCATCTCTTATCCATTTAAAGAAATATGTTGTTATTTCTTCACCGTATATAGATTCGTCAAAGTCAAAAAGATTTGTTTCAACCGTCTTATGGTCACCGGAAACCGTAGGATTATATCCTACATTTGTAACGCTGTAATACACTTTATTTTTGAAAACTGTTGCTGTTGCATAAACTCCATTGGGCGGAAAAAGCTTATCGGGATGCGCAAGAATATTTGCGGTAGGAAAACCTATCGTTCTTCCTATTCTCTTGCCTTTCTCAACCCTTCCGACAATAAAATACGGCTCTGTAAGAAGTCTGTCCGCACAATCAATATCTCTGTTTAAAATACACTCTCTTATGCGTGTACTGCTTACTCTGCTGCCTTCGTAAATTACCTTAGGAATAAATACGGTTTTAACTCCGTATTCCTTACCAAGCTTTTCGAGAAGCTTATCGTCGCCCTTCTGCTTGCTGCCGAAATGATAATCATATCCGACAACAACCACCTTACTGCGTAATCTTTCAAAAAGCAGTTTTATGGCAAAATCCTCCGGCGACATTGATGCAAACTCTCTGTCAAACGGGTATTCGATATATGTATCAACGCCCATTTTTTCCATTGTTATGCACTTTTCCTCCGGCGACATTATGAGTGCCGCATTTTTTCTGTCACCGAAAACAAACATCGGATGCGGATTGAATGTAAGCACAACAAGCTTAAGCGAAAGCTTTTCCGCATATTCCTTAGCTGTTTCGATAAGCTTTCTGTGTCCCATATGGACACCGTCAAAATTTCCAATGGTAACAACAGTATCAACCGTCTGATCTATGTCAGTGCTTGTTATGTGTTCCATAGTTAAATCTCCTTAAAGCATAAGTCGGACAGGTTTTATAAAAGTGCTGTCCTTTGTTTCGTCATAATAATAGCTGTAAATTCCGACAAGCTTGTTTTCACAGTCATAGCCGAGAACCGTTTCGCCTATTTTCGGTTCTTCTCCGTCAAAGCTGAGCCTGTTTTTATATATTTTTCCGCCGTTATAGAGATACTTATTTGCGGATTTTGCAACAAAAAGCTTTTTATAATCCGTAAGCACATCATCACAGGGAATAATATATTTTTCCGCATTTCCTTCGGCGGCGGCATTTTTAAACTCATCAAGCTTTACAGCATTTTCAAGCTTAAATCTTCCTGTTGAGGTTCTTGTAAGCTCTGCCATATAAGCTCCCCAGCCAAGCTTTCTGCCGATGTCGAAGCAAAGCGATCTTATATATGTTCCTTTTGAGCAGTCAATATCTATAACCGCTCTGTCGGGAGGCATTATATCCACTATTCTTATGTCGTAAATAGTTATTTTTCTTTTTTTACGCTCTATCTCCTTGCCTTCTCTTGCAAGCTCATAGAGCTTTTTTCCGTTTACTTTTATAGCTGAATACATTGGCGGAAGCTGTTCCTGCTCGCCTATAAAGCTTTTAACAGCCTCAATAAGCCTGCTTTCATCAAAATCATACTCAAACCTCTGTGTGATTTCTCCGCTGCCGTCCTGTGTTGTTGTTTCAGCACCGAAAGCCATAACGGCACGGTAGCTTTTTCTTTCAGCCATTATATAATCGGCAAGCTTTGTTGCCGAACCGATACATACCGGAAGCACACCTTCCGCATCGGGATCAAGAGTGCCGGTATGACCTACTTTTTTTATGTTCAATGTCTTTCTGACAATCGCAACAACGTCATGCGAGGTATATCCTTTTTCCTTGTAAACATTAATTACTCCGTCCAATTTATACCTCCAGAGCCTTCTTAAGCTCATCAATAACACCGGGCATAACTTCGTCAAATGCTCCGAAAAGCGTACAGCCGCTTGCTCTTACATGACCGCCGCCGCCGAACTTCTTTGCTATCTCGCATACATCAACTGCCTCATCGGAACGAAGACTTGTTTTTATTTCACCGGGCTTTTTCTCATAAAAGAATGCCGCCGCATTTACGTTATCAATATTTTTAATAAACGGAATTATACTGTCAACATCCTTCGGTGTTCCTCCACAGCCTTCTATTTCTTCAAGGGAAAGCTTGGAATATGCAAGTCTGCCGTTACATTCAAATTTAAGTCCTTTAAGCGCCTTTGAAAGCAGCTTGACCTCTGTCTGCGAGCGTAAATAAAACATATCCTCCTGTATTTTTGTAAACGGAATGTTATATGTCATAAGCTCACCGGCAATCTTCATTGTAAACGGACTTGTTGACGAATGCTTGAAACAGCCTGTGTCAAAAAGTATTCCGGTATAAAGCGCATATGCAATATTTTTATCTATACTGCACCAGCCGTCAAACAATCTGTATACAAGCTCACAGGTTGATGATGCGTCACCGTCAACATAATTGAGATTTCCGAAATAAGTATTGCTTACGTGGTGGTCAATATTTATTGTATACGTGCTTTTCAAAAGCTCTGCCGTTTTTCCGAGTCTGCCTTCATCACCACAGTCGAGAGATATAAACAAATCAAACTCACCGTTTGGTGTATCATGCACAAGTTTATCCGAATACGGAATATTTTTGAGCTTGTCCTGTATTTCTTCAAGAAAAACAGTTACATTTTTATTTTTCTTAACCAATGCCATTGCCAAAGCACAGCATGAGCCAACGGCATCGCCGTCGGGACTTATATGTCCCGCAACGGCAATGTTTTCCGCTGAATCTATATGTTCTCTTATTTCTTCAAAACTGTTATTCAAGCGGCTCACCTTCTCCTACCGGAGGTTCCTTGCTTATCTGATCAATAAGCTTAGACATTTTTATACTGTATTCAACCGAGTCATCAAGCTTGAATATAAGCTCCGGAGTAACTCTTAGGTTAATTCTTTCCGCAAGAAGATGTCTTATAAAGCCTGCCGCATTTTTAAGACCTTTCATTGCATTTGCCTTTTCCTCATCATTTCCGAGAACACTTATATATACCTTGCAGTATTTTAAATCCTGTGTTGTTTCAACACGAAGAACAGATGTCATAACTCCTATTCTCGGATCCTTAAGCTCTCCTCTGATGATATTAGCCATTTCCTTTGCTATTTCATCATTGACTCTTGTCATTCTGTTATTATTTTTCATTAAAACTCACCTGCCCAATTAAATTATCTGGGTACTTCAACCATAATGAAGGCTTCTACAATGTCGCCTTCCTTGATGTCATTGAATTTCTTGAATACAAGACCACATTCATAGCCTGTATTTACTTCCTTAACATCATCTTTAAATCTCTTAAGTGATTCTATCTCACCTTCATAAACAACTACATTGTCACGAAGAATTCTTGCCTGTGCATTTCTCTGGAATTTACCGTCAAGCACATAGCTTCCGGCAATAACGCCGACACCTGATGCTTTGAAAAGCTGACGTACCTCTGCATGACCGATAACCTTTTCCTCGTATACGGGATCAAGCATACCCTTCATAGCGGCTGTAATGTCTTCAATAGCATTGTAGATAACTCTGTAAAGTCTTACGTCTACCTTTTCTTCATCGGCAAACGCCTTAGCTGAAGGCTCGGGACGTACATTGAAACCGATTATTATAGCATTTGATGCAGTTGCAAGCATAACGTCTGATTCTGTTATGGCACCTACACCGCCATGGATAATTCTAATTCTTACTTCATCGTTAGAAAGCTTTTCAAGGCTCTGCTTTACAGCCTCAACCGAGCCCTGAACGTCAGCCTTAACAACAATATTAAGCTCTTTTACGTTACCGGACTGAATCTGGTTAAAGAGGTCGTCAAGAGATACCTTTTGAGGTGTGTCCTTAAGCATATCCTTTCTTGACTTAGCTATAACCGACTCGGCAAGCTGTCTTGCCTGTTTTTCATTAGCCGCAACATAGAAGGTTTCTCCGGCAGCAGGGACCTCTGAAAGGCCGAGAATTTCAACAGGCTTTGAAGGGCCTGCTTTTTTAACTCTTCTGCCCTTATCGTCCATCATAGCACGGATTTTGCCGTAAGCTGCTCCGGCAACGATAGGATCACCTACATTAAGTGTACCTTCCTGTACAAGTACTGTTGCAACAGGTCCACGGCCCTTATCAAGCTGTGCCTCGATAATAGCACCTCTCGCAGGCTTGTTTGGATTAGCCTTAAGCTCCTTCATTTCTGCTGTAAGGATAATCATTTCAAGGAGTGTATCAATACCTTCCTTTGTCTGTGCTGATACGGGAACACAGATTGTTTCACCGCCCCAATCCTCTGCAACAAGACCGTATTCAACAAGCTCCTGTTTAACTCTGTCGGGATTTGCGGAAGGCTTATCTATCTTGTTGATAGCAACGATAACCTCAACTCCGGCAGCCTTTGCATGGTTGATAGCCTCTATTGTCTGAGGCATAACGCCATCGTCTGCGGCAACAACAAGAACGGCAATATCCGTAATCATTGCACCACGAAGACGCATTGCTGTGAATGCTTCATGTCCGGGAGTATCAAGGAAAGTAATAGGACTTCCGTTGATTTCTACTGTATAAGCACCGATGTGCTGTGTAATACCGCCGGCCTCACGGCTTGTTACATGGCTGTGTCTGATTGCGTCAAGAAGTGATGTTTTACCATGGTCAACGTGTCCCATAACAACAACAACAGGAGGTCTAGGCTCAAGAACAGATTCGTCCTCTTCTTCCTGCTTGAAGGCTTCTTCAAAAATATCTTTCTCAACTTCGGGCTCAAATATTACGTTATATTCTTCACCAACCGAAACCGCAGTGTCAAAATCAACTGTCTGGTTGATTGCAGCCATAATTCCCTTTTTCATAAGACACTTAACGATTTCTGCACCGGATTTACCGATTTTTTCGGCAAGCTCCTTAACAGTAAGTGTTTCGGGAATTTCCATTGTTCTGATTTCGTCCTCTTCGGGAGCTGCAACAGGTTCGGGCTTAGGAGCCTGATTCTGCTTATTATTTTTGTTCTTTCCGTTATTTTTATTATTGTTGTTATTGTTGTTATTGTTCTTATTATTTTTGTTGTTATTGTTGCGGTTGTTGTTGAAACCGTTATTATTGTTGTTATTGTTATTATTCTTGTTTTTATTTTTATTGTTGCCGTTATTTACGTTGGCATTTGAACCGTTGTTCTTCTGCTGTCCGTCATTTCTCTGGTTAGAACCGTTTGATCTGTTGTCGTTTCTGTTGTCATTTCTGTTCTGCTGATTGTTTCCGTTCTGACCGTTCTGTCCGTTTTTCTTGGGCTGGTCATTTTTTACAAACTGGTTTCTGTTATTGTTCTGGTTATTCTTCTGATTTCTGTTGCTATTATTGTTATTGCCGTTATTATTGTTGTTATTCTTAGGCTGTTCAGCCTTTTTTGCCTCTGCGGGAGCGGCAGGTTTTTCCTCAGCTTTTTTCTCTTCCTTTTTAGGAGCTAAAAGCTCAGTAACCTTTTCAATGGTTGCATCATCAATAGATGCCATATGGTTGCTTACCTCAACGCCGATACCTTTAAGCTTATCTATTAAATCCTTATTGCTTATATTTAACTGTTTCGCTACTTCATATACACGTTTCTTAGCCAAATACTCCACCTCCATACTGATATTTCGGACATTCAGCCTTTTAGTTATTTAACATTTCAGCTATCTTTTTGGCAAATCCTTTATCATTGACCGTTAAAACCGATCTGTCGTCTTTGCCTATAGCCCTGCCCAATTCCGATTTTTCTCCGACTGTTATTATATTTTTATGATAAAAAGCAGAAGAATCTGCAAATCTTTTCTTTGTATTATCCGATGCATCGTCTGCCACAATAATAAGCTCGGCACTTCCATCTCTTACTGCCGCAAGACAGCCGGTTTCTCCGCTTGAAAGCTTTCCGGCTCTCTGACACAGACCAAGCATCTGAAGAACCTTTTTATCCATTTAAGTTTTCAAGCTCCTCTCTGAGCTTATCATATACCTCTGCCGGTACAGCTGATTTAAAAGAGCGTTCAAGTCCTTTTGATTTTTTTGCTTTTTCAAGGCATTCGACATTGGGACATATATAAGCTCCTCTTCCGGCTTTCTTTCCCGTTGTGTCAACAGAAAACTCGCCTTCATCGCTTCTTACGATTCTTATAAGCTCTTTTTTGTTTTTCATTTCCTGGCATCCGGTACATTTTCTTAAGGGAATTTTTCTCTGTTTCATTTTCTCAGTTCCCACCTTTGAATTTTATTCTTCGGTTGTTTCGGCTGTTTCCTGATCTTCTGTTTCCGATACCTCAGCCTCGTCTGCTTCTGTTATTTCGTCCTCAAGCTCAATATCGTCCTCAGCCTTTGCAAGCTCCTCTTCGGGGAAGTTTCCGTCCTCTGTTATAAAGCCTGTTTCATAAGCCTGTGATTCACTCTTGATGTCGATTCTCCAGCCTGTGAGCTTAGCTGAAAGTCTTGCGTTCTGGCCTTCCTTTCCGATTGCAAGTGAAAGCTGCTGGTCGGGAACAACGATTCTTGCACTCTGTTCGTTGGGATTGATTGCGACTGCAACAACCTTTGAAGGACTGAGTGCCGCTGCGATAAATTCCTTAGGATCTTCACTCCAGTTGATAATATCAATCTTTTCTCCACCGAGCTCGCTTACGATTATATTTACACGACAGCCGTTAATACCTACGCATGCGCCTACCGCATCAACATTGGGATCCTTTGAGTAAACAGCAATCTTTGTTCTTGAGCCTGCTTCTCTCGCAATACTCTTGATTTCAACCGTACCGTCGAATACTTCGGGAACCTCCTGCTCGAAAAGACGTTTAACAAGCTCCGGATGTGTTCTTGAAACATAAATCTGAGGGCCTTTTGTTGTCTGCTTAACCTCAACAACGTATACCTTTATTCTGTCCATAAATTTGTACTGTTCACCGGGAATCTGTTCATTTGGTGCAAGAATTGCATCAATTTTTCCAATCTGAACAATAACATTCTTCTTTTCAATTCTCTGAACGATACCAATAACGATTTCTTTTTCCTTTGTAATGTACTGGTTGTAGAGAATTTCTCTTTCTGCCTCTCTGAACTTCTGTACAACAACCTGTTTAGCTGTCTGTGCTGAAATTCTTCCGAAGTTTTTAGGTGTTACGACAAAGTCAACCATATCGCCGAGCTTATAGCTTGGATTAAGTACATGAGCCTCTTCAAGGCTGATCTGAAGCTGAGGATCCTCAACCTCTTCAACAACCTCTCTCTGTGCATATACATCAATATTCCCTGTTTCTCTGTCCATTACTACTTTAATATTCTGAGATGTTCCAAAATTCTTTTTACATGCAGATACAAGAGAACTTTCAATAGCTTCAAAAATAACCTCTTTATCTATTCCCTTTTCCTTAACAATTTCATTTAAGGCCTGCATAAATTCGGCACTGTCCATTTTTTACAAATCCTCCTTACTGTTGTGCTTACCGTCTGTTTTATGTTTAAAAGATAACCGCAAGTCTTATGCCTGCTATCTCTTTTTTTGTAAATGCAATATTTTTATCGTCAACCTCAATGGTTACTGTTCCGTCGTTTTCGTCATATCCTACAAGCTTTCCGGTATATTCCTTTGAACCTTCATACGGCTTATAAAGCTTAACGTCAACCATTTCACCGTTATACTTAATAAAATCTTCTTTTTTCTTAAGTGGTCTGTCAATACCAGGAGAACTGATTTCAAGGAAATAAGCCTGCTCGATAGGATCCTTTTCATCAAATATTTTTTCAAGAGTTTTGCTTACGGCCTCGCAGTCGTCAATAGTGACTCCGCCTTCCTTGTCGATAAATATTCTGAGATACCAATTCGGGCCTTCCTTAACAAATTCAACATCAACAAGCTCATAGCCCATTTCCGTTACAGTAGGCTGAATTAATTCCTCTATTCTTTTTTCGGTATTTGCTGATCCTGCCATATTCTGACCTCCTTTATAAAAACAAATTTAAGGCACCAAAAATTGTGTTTATTACAAAAGCAAAGAGTAGGTTTTCACCTACTCTTCTCACCAATGCCTATAAGTTACATATTTAGTATACCATTACGTCGGTATTATTGCAAGCTTTTGTATAAATTATTTTCCTTATACTGTATATCCGGAATTAATTGCAAACATAAAAAATTCGTACCAAATCGAATAGGTACGAATTTTTTATGTGCGATATACTTGAATTAATTATGGGTATTGGGGATTACCATTTATAATCTTAACGATACATCGCTTGCGTTTCACGCATTAATTATAAGGGTTATATAAATTAGGAAAATAATTATTCACGACATATGTATATGCTCATCTACATACAACATCATACATCGTGATTATTATAATATCACTTTTCCGAAAATTTTCAATCGACTTTTTACATAAAATATAATCTAATTCAATCAAAAATCTATACGTTTTTCATTAATCAAATTAATCTTTTATAATTTTATGTCATATTTCTCCTTGAATTTATCAATTTTTTTATACAATGCCGAACGGTGTATACCAAGCCTTTTGGCGGCTTCCGTCATCACTCCTTCACAGTCGTCGATGACGTGTCTGATATACTCTATCTCGTATCTGTCCATAACCTCTTTAAGTGGTATATTTTTCACCGTAATATTTTTTGAAATATTACTATTTGTAAATTTTATATTAACATCGGTCATACTATGTCTTATATTGTCATTTAGAACCGAGCTTACCTGACCTTCGGTAACAACATATCTTTCTATCTCGTTTTTCAGCTCCCTTATATTGCCAGGCCATGAATATTTTTTAAATTTATTTAAAACCTCCTCGGATATTTCCACATTGCGACCATACTTACGGTTAAATTCATTGAGAAAATGCTCACTCAACGCCTCAATATCCTCCGGTCTTTCCCTTAACGGCGGTATATTGACAGGAATTACGTTAAGTCTGTAATACAAATCCTCTCTAAAGGTCTTTTCGTCAACCATTTTAGTAAGATTTCTGTTTGTTGCCGCAATTATTCTTACATCGGTCTTTATTGTTTTGCTGCTGCCTATTCTTTTTACCTCTCCGCTTTCGAGAACACGTAAAAGCTTTGACTGGAGCGACAACGGCATTTCTCCAAGTTCATCAAGGAATATTGTTCCGTGGTCTGCCATTTCAAACAGACCGGCCTTTCCTTCCCTGTTTGCACCTGTGAACGAGCCTTTTTCATAGCCAAAGAACTCAGCCTCCATAAGCTCTGCCGGTATAGCCGCACAGTTAATCGGTATAAACGGCTTATTGCTTCTCATGCTGTTCTGGTGAACAAAATTAGCTAAAACCTCTTTACCGGTTCCGCTTTCACCATATATTGTTACGGTTGTATCGGTTCTTGCTACATTCAACAGCATTTTAAAAAGCCTTTCCATTTCCGGGCTTGAAGACACTATATTCTGACAAGCCATTTTTTCCTGTATATAAGATAATGTCTGCTGAATACTTATGTTTTTCTTGCGTTCCTCTTCAACATCATTCATTATTTCTCGCATAAGAGCTTCATCCTGGCTGAATACAACAACTCTGGTCACATTACCGCATTCGTCAAGTATGGGATTTGCAGAGCAGACCACATTAAGGCCTATTCTTGTTTTATATACGGAAAGCACTCTTTTTTTCTTACGTATTGCATCAAGTGCCACACTTTTATCATAATAGCCTTCCATTTCCATCTCCTGGCAGTTTTTGCCTGTAATATCATCAATGGTTGAGCCTACGGATTCTGCCGCACTTGCATTGGCATAAATAATTTTTCCTTTTCCGTCCACAACAAAAATATTGCCATAATAGTAATTCAGAAGTTCCTTTAATTCCTCGCCGTTAAAATACTCCGTCCCCATAAGCATCCTCCGTAAATTATACATTTTAAAAACCATGGGACTTTGTCCCATACCCTGAAACCCTTTAAAAAGGGTTTACCTAAACCTTATTAAAAATCATTTAAAAATGATTTTTGGGATTAATTATAATCTTTCTTCAAAACTACGTTTAAAAAATGCAGTTTATTGAAGTTTAAATCAAAACAATGAACCGCAAAGTATGCACCCCGAAGAAAACGGGGCGGTCAAAAACAGCGAAGACCGCTGACGCTTATGAACCGCAAAGATAAATGCGGTGGTCGAAGACCACTTTGCGAAGCAAAGTTCTGAATAGGCGGTTTTGCGTAGCAAAATTTTGACAATAGACCGTTTTGCGTAGCAAAATGCTTTGACCAGTGAACCGCAAAGAAAGATGCGGCGGTCGCAGACCGCTTTGCGAAGCAAAGTTCTGAAGATAGATGCGGCGGCATAGCCGCTTTGCAAAGCAAAGTTCTGAATGATTAAAGTTTTGTGTGGTTTGTGGCAAAGCCCCAATGTCTTTTTACTAAAAAATCCGGCATCGGAAAACCCCAACACCGGATAATATTTAAGCTCCGATTTTAAATTGTCTTGCATAATTGAATAAATACTGCTGTGCATATCCGGCATATTCGCCAAAGCACTCATCAGCCTTCTGATGTATTTCTTTTACACTGGCTTCTCTTCCGCCAAAATAAAGCTCGCTCATAATACGTTTAACCCATACATCTGTCGGGAATGTTTCGCATCTGCCGAAAGAAAACATCATTGTGCAGTCTGCAACCTTAGGGCCTACACCCTTTATTGTCATAAGCATATTTCTGAGTTCATCGGTAGACATATCATCTGCATCAAGCTTTATTTCGCCTTTTAAAACTCTCAAAACCGCATCAATTATATACTTAGCACGGAAACCGGTTTTGCATTCCATAAGGCCGGCTTCATCAGCCTGCGCAAGCTCTTCCGGTGTAGGAAAAGCATAATATTCCACATCTTCAAATGTATCTATGTACTTTCCGTATTTTCTGCTTATGTTTTCAATGACCTTTTTGATCATAGGAATTCTGTTATTCTGCGAAATTATAAACGAAATAAGACATTCAAATCTTTCTTGATTTAATATTCTTATTCCCGGTGCATATTCAACCGCTTTGGTAAGTATTTCGTCATTTTCGGAAATGCTTTTCTTTATTTCCGAATAATTCCTGTCAAAATCAAAATACCTGCACCATATATTTTTGAAATCGTCATCAGTCGTATTGCTGAATATAATCGAGTCGCCAATCTGATAAATATTGAGTACTTTTCCGAAAGCGACAACAACATAATTTTCTGGTCCTATGCAATTAAATCTGAAGCACTGTCCGCATTCAAGTGTCTGAGATATTACAAAACTGTCGTATTCATAAAGCACTATATCATTGTTTTTAACAAAATATTTCATAACCTGTTACTCCAAATCAAGCAGTATAAATGTAGGAGGATTATTTGTCATGTTCTGCAATCTCGAGAGTGCATCATAATAATCCAGAACCTTATAGCAGTCCCATGTTGAGCCGTTCTTTCTGCATAAAAATCTCTTACCGCTGTCAGTAATCATATAACAGTAATCGGTTGTTCCGCAGAAATAATAGAATGTATCGTCCTTTGCATATAAGCCTGCCTTTGTAAGTGCGTCCATAACGCCTGTATAATCGTTAAGCATAGAACCCTTATAATCCTTAAGTGAATATTTAGGCAGCAGCTTTACATTGAAATCCGGCAATTCCTTATTAACAACAACAGGCAGACGGCTTTCAAGCTCAAGGTTGTCCATAACAACCTCCCATATACCGTTATCATATTTAAGGATATATTCTCTTATTGTTGCCGCATTGGCTCGTCCGCTCAAAACAACAAACGCATATTTATCATCTGTAGTAATACTTCTTACAAAATACTGTTCATATTTACTTTCATACATTCTAATACAGCTGAGTATTCTGTCATATTCATTGTTTGACGGAGTCAATCTCTGAACAGTTCCGTTGTTCATCGAATAATGGTTCATAAGTGATGAATGCGCAGTATCGGTTATTGTTCCATAAGAACCGTTGGCAGATGTAAAAATATATTTATTCTCGGTAGGGTGCTTCATCAAAGCAAACACTGTAAATTCATTTTTGTCAGACGAAACAATATGTATGTTGCTTCCGCCGTATGATGCAACATCTCTTCCATACATAAGCAGAAGAGAAACATCGGACGTTGCATATTTAGAATCCAGCATTCCGTCATTTGCAAGATAGCTTACGTTTATAAGCGTGCTCGCCGCATAATTATATAAATATCCGTCTTTTGTTATTACTCTTGTCTTTGTGTAATATTCGCTGTAATAATTCTGTCCGGCCTTTGCACAGTTTTCAAGCTTGATCCAGTATGAAGAAAGCTCACTGTCCTTTGACGGTGTTTGTGATTTTGTAGAGGGTTTATTATAGTTCGGATTGGTTATAGGCTTTTCCGGAACAGTCACCTCAACATCGATTTTGTCGTCAGGCAGATTTTCTGTGTTTTTGCCATTTTCTTCGCCATTTGTATTCTCGCCGTTGTTAACGTTTTCATTATTTTCTATGTTTTCACCGTTTTCTTCGTCTTTTTTATCTTCTATAACAGAATTATCGTTTTTATCGGGTTCCTCTGTTTTGTTACAGCCCGTAATCATCAAACCGGCAGTACATACAACCACAAAGGACTTAAGCATTGTGTTTTTAATCTTCACTGTATTCGTCCTTTTTGTCTGCAATCGTTTCATAAACCGAGTCCAACTCCTTTTTATGTAATGCAAGAAGCCTTTCCATTTTTTCTTCCATAACATCAGTATCTTCATCAAACGGGAATTTTACAATCCACATAGGATTATATTCTCCGTCCTCCTCTTCAACGGAATCAGCCACTTCCATAACAGTCTGGGGATCATAATAATCAAAAACAGCGTCATATTCCCAGTCCTCAACATCTCTGCCGCATGTAAGTCTGACATAAACATTCAGCTTTCCGTCCTCCTCAACAGCATAGGTGTTATAAATCAGACCGTCCTTGTCATCAACGGCATAGCTGCCGAGCTCTTTTTCAAGGAAGCCTGTTTCTTTGTCCTTCAACATTATTACAATAAAGGTTTCATCAATATTTTCCATATTTAATCTACCATCTTTCATAGCTTTATATTTATAAAACCACATACTTATTCCACTATACTAATTAATTTATTATAAACCAAAAGAATATACATTGCAACCTCATAAGATTTACAATTTAATTAAGAAATCCACAGAAGGTCTTTAAAAATATAAACTTATGCACAGATAAAAAGGACAGCCTGTTAAGGCTGTCCCAATAATCCACAGTGCAGGCTTATCTTCTGCCTGACATCTGTCTTTCCTGTTCTTCAATCATCTTTTTAACCATATATCCGCCTACATAACCGTTCTGGGCAGATGTAAGATCTCCGTTATAGCCACGCTTTAAAGGAATGTTAAGCTCCTGTGCAACCTCATATTTAAACTGGTCAAGTGCTTCTCTTGCTTCGGGTACTTCAGCTCGGTTTGAACTTTTACCTGATGCCATATAATCAACCTCCTGATTTTGTTTCGATTTTTATTTGTAACTTTATGTTACGATAGTATTATTACACGCAGAAAATTTAATAATACAGGTAGTTTTTGCCGAAATAAAAATCATTTGGTTTTGCTTATTTCAATACTTGTTACCAATCCCATTCATCGGGATAATTAAGCTCATCAAGAAGATTCATATATAATGATATATTGCCGTCCTTGATATGCTCCTTCATTGCTTTTTCCTTCGACATATATTCATCATCACGTTCTGCAAGCTTCTCTATTATTTCAATAATATAATCATCTCTTCCGGATTCGCAATTTATGTACCTTATATTAAGAATATCTATCCAGTCACTGCAATAATCTCTGTATCTTGTCGTTCCGTTTGCACAAATGGCATTAAAATCACGTAACGGCTGTATTTCATCAAACTTTTCGCTTCCGATAAGCTCTTTAACAGCATTCCATACGGCAGACTGGAAAAAGTTTATATAAGCCTTTTCAATATAATATTTTTCTTCTATCTTCTGGCGTATAGCCGGAGTTACCGATTTTGAATTATATATATAAAAGTCTCCGTCTTCTGCCATTATGATATAATCGTTTAACGCACAGGCAACAAAAATTATTTCCGGCAGAAGCATAGGAAATTTATAGCTCGGTGTATCGCAATTTGTCATAAAGCTTTCTCTTTCGGCTCTGTATGCGTGAATAAGCTCATATGCAAATTTCTGTATAACATTATTCACATATTCATATCCTTCATAATCCTTTTTATCGCCAATTAAATCGCTGACAGCCTCTCTTAACGCAAATAAGTCTTCATATGTACCGCTGACATTTACGCCTGTATTATCCTCTGTAAGTAAAATCTGAAGCATATCAATTCACCTCCGAAAAATATATATTTAATTATAACGAAACAACAAAAATTAATCAATCTCATATATTAATATAAAAATATGTTTTGATTTTCTCAATTATATGATATACTTCAAGGAATGATTTCTTATAACATCTAAAACGGAGGTAATTTCATGACAAATCTATTGGTTAAACTGTTTATAAAAGATTATGAAAACGTAAGCGAACCCTCCGTACGTTCATCATACGGAAAGTTCTCCGGCAAGGTCGGAATATTTTGCAATATGCTGCTGTTTGCCCTGAAAGCGTTTATAGGCACAATTACACACAGTGTATCTATAACAGCCGACGCCGTAAACAACCTTTCCGATGCCGCATCAAGCGTAATAAGTCTTATAGGATTCAAAATGGCAGAAAAACCGGCAGATAAAGAACATCCATACGGTCATGCACGCTTTGAATATCTTTCCGGCCTTACCGTTGCCGTTCTTATTATTATAATCGGTTTTGAACTTTTCAAAACAAGCATCGAAAAAATTATTCACCCTTCAGAGGTCAGCTTTAATATTATTGTCGTTATAATTCTTATTGTTTCGATATTAGTTAAGCTATGGATGGCTTTTTTCAACAAATCGCTCGGAAAGAAAATAAATTCAACAACACTTGAGGCTACCGCCGCAGACAGCAGAAACGACGTTATTACAACCTTTGCCGTTCTCATCGCATCAATAATATCTCATTTTTCCGGTATAGAGCTGGACGGTATAATCGGTCTTGCCGTTGCTGTGTTCATACTTTACAGCGGAATAGGTCTTATAAAAGATACTCTCAGTCCGTTATTGGGAAAAGCTCCCGATCCGGAATTCGTAAACTATATACAGAAAAAGATAATGAGTTATGACGGTGTTCTCGGAACACATGACCTTATGATCCATGATTACGGTCCCGGAAGACAATTTGCAAGTGTACATGTCGAAATGGCGGCAGAAGACGATGTTTTAAAAAGCCATGACATACTCGACAACATAGAACATGATTTTCTTGAGCATGATAATCTCAATCTTATAATTCATTATGACCCCATCGTTACAAAAGATGATATGGTCAACAATCTTCGAGGCTGGCTTAACGAACAGGTTAAAACAATCGATCCAGGACTCAGCATTCACGACTTGCGTGTTATTCCCGGTCCAACACATACAAATCTTATTTTCGATTGTGTAATCCCGTATAATCTGATTGCATCACCTTCAGAAATACAGCGTAGAATAACTAACATTGTTCAAAGCAAATATAAAAACTATTTTTGTGTAATAACCTTTGATGCAAGCTATGCCGCAATGCCTCACACAAATAACGAAAACGAAAATCCCGATTAACGCAAATAATACTCAGCCATAAAAGCATTGCTGAGTATTATTTTTATTATTTTACAACTGTCATATTCATTATTTCAATCATTGATTTTTCTTTATTAAAAACCAAATCAGCCGTACACTTTTCTCCGGTCTGTGCCTTTACCACATCAATTCCGGAAATCTTTCCGTTTTTAAGTAATTCGGAAACAAGCTTTGAATCTATCTTTATTCCATATCTATCAAGGCTGTTCTTCCATATTGTAAATTTACAATCATTCTTCCAACCACCACAATAGTATGCTTTTGTGTTTTCATATACATCGGCACCGCACAAAGGACACTTACCGAGCTTTTTTGCTCTGACAGCCTTTTTCTTTCTTTTTTCTTCGGGAAATTGAATATCAGCCGAGCTATGAAGTGCATAATCCACAAGAAATCTTACGTACCTATCGATACTTCCCATAAATTTTTCCGGCTGCATATCGCCTTTAGCAATAGAACCAAGTCCTTTTTCCCATTTACCTGTTGTTATTGGCGATTTTATTTCTTCCGGAACAACAGCTATAAGCTGTTTACCCTTTTCGTCAGGCATAAGATTTTTACCTTTTCTGTGGATATAGCCAACCTTTATAAGCCTTTCTATTATAGCCGCTCTTGTTGCCGGAGTTCCCAAGCCAAATTCCTTGAGCTTTTCTTTTAACTCTTCATCATCGGTATTTTTCCCGGCATTCTCCATGGCCGTTAATAATGTTGCCTCATTATACAACGCAGGCGGTTTTGTTTCCTTTCGTACCGCCTCTGCATTGATTATATTAAGCAAATCGTCTTTTTTAACATCGGGAAGAAATTCTTCCTTTTCTCTATTATTTTTATAAACCTCTTTATAGAGCTTTTTCCAGCCGTAATCTATTACGCTTGTTCCCTTTGACACAAAGCCTTCATTTTCACAAACCGCCGTTATTTTTGTTGATGTATATCTGTAATTAGGATAAAATACAGCAATAAATCTTATTGCAATAAGCCCGAAAACCTTCTTTTCATCATTTGTAAGGCTGTCCTTCCGGTAACTGTTATCTGCAGGAATTATAGCGTGATGGTCACTTACCTTTGAATCATCAACAATTCTTTTTGTAATCGGCAGCTTTGCCATATCAATGACACTGTTTGCATATCCTGCAAATATATCTGCATTGACAAGCCTTTTCATTATACCCTTTATTTTAGGAACCATGTCCGAGCTTAAATACCTGCTGTCAGTTCTCGGATAGGTTATCATTTTTCTTTTTTCATACAGACTTTGGGCAATATCAAGCGTTTTCTGTGCCGAAAAGCCGTACATTCTGTTGCACTCTCTTTGAAGCTCCGTAAGGTCATAAAGCTGTGGCGGTCTTGTTGAATTTTCAGTTTTATTTACCTCTTTGACCTCTGCGATTTTTCCGTTTACTTTATCGCATATAATCTTCGCCTCGTCAAGTGTTTTGAATTTCGTATTTCCGTCTTTGTCGGTCCATATGCCTTTAAAGTCTCCGTAATCGGCATTGACCTCGTAATATTCCGAAACAACAAATTCGTCTATTTCCTTCTGGCGTTTCACAATCATAGCCAATGTCGGTGTCTGTACTCTTCCTATACTCAAAAGTGCATTGTATTTTATAGTAAACGCTCTTGTTGCGTTCATACCGACAAGCCAGTCTGCCTCCGAACGGCATTTTGCCGAAGAATAGAGCATATCATAATCTGCTCCCGGTTTGAGCCTTTCAAAGCCTTCTTTTATAGCCTGGTCTGTCATGCTCGAAATCCACAGTCTTTTAAAAGGCTTTTTGCATTTATTATACTCATATATATATCTGAAAATAAGTTCGCCTTCGCGTCCGCTGTCCGTTGCACATATAAGCAACTCTGTTCCTTTTGAATTCATAAGCTTTTTAAGAATATCAAGCTGCTTTTTGTTTCCTCTTATTGCTTTCAGCTTCATGCTTTCAGGAATAATCGGAAGTGTTTCCGCTGACCATCTTTTCAATGCTTTGTCGTATTCGTCAGGCTCACATAATGTAACCAGATGTCCGAATGCCCAGCTTACTATATATTTATCGTTTTCCAAAAAGCCTTCGCCTTTATTATTGCATCCAAGCACATTTGCAATATCTCTTGCAACAGAAGGCTTTTCCGCTATAACGAGAATTTTACCCATAAAATCACCTGAATAAAGTATAGCATATATTTCGATTATGACAAAATCATTTTACAGCGGAAGAGTTTGGGAAACAATAGTCATGACTTTCGTAAACGAAAGTTGCTTCGCAACTGTGCCATCTTGCACAGTCAGTGGTTTCCTAAGTGGAATCCATCCTGTCATGACTTTTGCTTTTTTAAAGCAAAAGCGGCTCTGCCGCCGCACTGTCTTGTGCGGTCAATAGACGGAATTCATTTCCATCGAGGAAAACAGCTTGGTCATGACTTTCGCAGGCGAAAGTGGCTTTGCCACCACGCTATCTTGCGTGGTCAATAGTTTCAAGGCTTTTTTAAGCCGATGGAACTTTTTGTTTATGCCTCTATTTAATCAAGTCGAAATCAAGATTTCGACTTAGGTGTCAACTGACACCTAAAAAAATCCCGGCTTAAAAAGCCGGGATCTCTTTCAGAGTTTGCCTACTCTGAGATGTAACCTATGTTACATATTATAGACTGGAGATATTAAGATATTTCGCATATAGAGTCAATAAATAATAGTTTAAATAATTTATTTTTGCCGTCCTGATTATTCAACTGATTCAGGATGAGCTGCAATATATTCTTTGTTTTTCTTACGACCGATTGTTAATGCAGGTATTGTGATAGCGATAAGACCTAAGTATCCGCAGTAGCCATAAGCATACTTGATGATATTAGTAAGACCGATCATAGATACACACATACAAACGATAATAACGATAACAGCAACGATTACACGTCTAATCTTTAAGTTTGAAATAGAGTTAGCAAATATTTTGTTCTCGTATTTCTGAACCATTGTGAATATTGTTGTAACGCATGTTGAAATAAATGCGAAGAAAAGTGAAACCTGGTAGCAAACTGAAAGAACGCCGATTCCGAGTGTTCTACAGATGTAAAGATTAGGAAGTGTCATCTGGTCTGCAGGAATTTCAGCATGATATCCGAGAAGCATGATACATGAAACTGAAAGAGCAAGACCATTCATTAACCAACCAAGTAATGAAGCTTTTTTAGCACCCTTAACATTGATGATTGATGATGCTGCGATCATTGAAGGAGCAGCAACACACTGGAAACCTGAGTAAACAAGTGTCTTCCAGATACCGATACCTACCTTAGGATCGCTTGTAGCGAATGCCTGAGCGATTTCTCCTGTGTGGTTATGGATAGCTATGAAGTACATTGTGAATGATGCAACGAGGATAACTACCGACATAACGGCTGAAGCCTTAACGATAAGCTGAACACCAAAGATTACAAGGAATACAAGGATTACACCGATGATACAAACTGATACGCCGTAAGGAATACCATAACTTGTAAGCAACGAAGCCGCACCGGCGATAGCACCACCAACGGCTGCAAGGATGATTACGAAGTTGAATATTTCCATACTGATTTCAAGCTTTGTATAAGGAGCCCAAAGTTCTGTAAATACTTCTTTATAAGTATACATCTTTCTTGTGATAGCCATTGTCATAAGTTCCTTAAGAACAAGTGCAAGAATACCCATAGCTACCATAGGAAGGAAAGATGCTATCCAACCATACTGAACATAGTACTGAATTGCCTGGTTTCCTGTTGCGAAACCTCCACCTACATGTGTACCAAACCAAACTGATGCAACGCTGAATGCTGTACCCCATCCGGCTTTGCTTGCTGTTGAACTTGACATAAAACAACCTCCCCTTTTGACTGTTTCGTCCTAAAATATGAAATTATAATTCCGATTGGTTTCTCCAAACCAAAACAAACTTATGCGAATATCCTGCCTCCCTCCAATATACTCTAAGTAATCAGCACACATCATACAACTCACATTTTTCTTCCTATCTCTGCGATAGGCTTTAACAGATATGCCGTATTTGCCGATACAGCTTTTATGTTCTTTTATATATAATGTATTCACGTACGGATAACTTATGTTAAAAATATACCATCGGAGCTTATTTTTGTCAAGCTTTTTATAATTTTTTCATAAAATTATTTGTTGTTATGTAGTTACATAATTAAAATGTGTCTAAAAAACAAAATTTAAAACAAACAGTTTTTATAAACATTATCTCAATGTCTTTTACAGTAAAAACAGCTGTTTTTTACATAAAAAACAGCTTAATTATGTATGCCGTCATACATCTGTTTACTACTATTGTCATTACATCACAATCATTCTGTTATTGAGCCATGCTCCGTAAATTTCTTCCGTAATTTCAATCTCTGCCTTGCCCATAGACAGCTCTTTGACCGCATTTATAAAATTATTTTCGTTATCTTTATCAAGCATAACAATAAATTCTACCTTGTCTGAGTACAGCGTATCCTTCAGTATATACTCTCCGTTTGTTATTTCATACTGAATTTTTCCTGCCGTTGTATAATCGGTCAGGACCCTGCATTCCTTATAGTGTTTTATTTTTGCAACTCCGGCAGCCTCTATTCCGAGTTTTGCACTTTTTCCGTATGCACGCACAAGTCCGCCTGTTCCGAGAAGTATTCCGCCGAAATATCTTGTAACCACTATTACGGTATTTTTTATATCTCCACCAATAAGCACATCAAGCACAGGCTTGCCGGCCGTCCCCTGTGGTTCGCCGTCATCCGATGAGCGTTGAATTTCGTTTCTTTCGCCTATCTGATATGCAAAAACATTATGTCTTGCATCCCAGTATTTCTTTTTCATTCCGGCAATAAAAGCTCTTGCCTCTTCCTCGGTTTTTGCCGGGCTTACCGTTGCTATAAATCTTGATTTCTTTTCTACGAGCTCAGCCTCAGCTCTATCCAGAATAGTATTGTATTCGTCGAGCATATCCCAATCTCCTTTCGTTATGCTAAAAAACCGATTTCATTTAATATCTGAAATCGGTTTTCTGTTTATTTAATCTTCGTTATATTCATTGAATTTTTTAAGCTTAGCCATTACCTTGCCATGAACCGATTCAGGAGGATAATCTCCGTTTTCGTCCATAATACCGGCTTCCGTTCCCAAAAGCAGTTCAATACCTTCGTCAATGGTCGATATTGAATAAATATGGAACATTCCATTCTTAACAGCCTCAATAACATCGTCCTTGAGCACAAGATCGTTTACATTGGACTCCGGTATTACAACGCCCTGTTTTCCAGTAAGTCCTCTTCTGCTGCAAAGATCAAAATAACCTTCTATCTTATGAGTAACTCCACCGATAGCCTGTATCTCTCCGCACTGGTTTACCGAACCTGTTACAGCCAATGACTGATTAACAGGTATCTCGGAAAGGCTTGATAATATACAGTAAAGCTCTGTGCTTGATGCACTGTCACCGTCTATGCCGTTATAATTCTGCTCAAAGGCAATTCGACAGCTAAGCGAAAGCGGCATTTTCTGTGCATACATTCTTCCGAGATAGCCTGTTATTATCTGTACACCCTTATTATGTGTGGGGCCGCTCATTTCAGCCTCTTTTTCGATATTGACTATTCCCGATTTGCCCATATATGTTGTTGCAGTAATCCTTGTAGGGCTTCCGAAAGAATAATCTCCCATATCAAGCACTGCAAGGCCGTTTATTTTTCCTACACAGTATCCGTCTGTCGCTATCATAATAGTGTTGTTATCAAGCAGTTCATTCATTTTTTCCTGATACATTGACAATCTGTATGCCTTTTCTTCTTCCGCCTTTTTAACATATTCGGCAGTAACGATTTCAGCATTGTCAAGCTGTGCCCATGTTGCCGATTCCGCAAGTATTTCGGCAATAAGATTAAACCTTGTTGAAAGTTTTTTCTGGCTTTCAACCGATCTTGACGAATATTCTATAACTGATGCAACAGCCGAGGAATCAAATGGAAGAGTTTTTTCGTTATCACAGAACTTGCTTATAAAGCCGGCAATCTTAAATATATTCTCATCATTTCTGTCCATTTCATAATCAAAATCAGCTCTTATCTTGAACAGCTTCGAGAAATCCTCATCATAGCCTCTGAGAAGCTCGTAATAATACGCTCCACCGACAAGAATAACCTTTACATCAGATGGTATAGGCTCCGGCTTAAGCGTTGTTACGGCAATCGCACCAACCTGATCTCTGAGGTTTTCAATAGTAATTTCTTTAGTCTTTATTATACGTCTGAAAGCCTCCCACGCCTGTACATTGCTCAGCAAATCCTGTGCCTGTATTATAAGATAGCCGCCGTTTGCCCTGTGCATAAGTCCCGGCTTAATCTTCATAAAATCCGTTGTCAAGTTTCCGTATTCGTTATCATATTCCACCTCACCGACAAGGTTATAATATGTCGGGTTATAATCAACAATAACGGGCGCACCTTCGGTTTTAGAATTATCAACAATAAGATTTACTCTGTATTTAAGCGTTGCATCATCGTTTTTTGTTCCGCCGAGCTTAGGCAGAAGAGCTGCAACCGGATCCTCTTCATCCGGCTCCTGCTCAGAGAACTGGTCTATGTTTTCAAGAACATCCTCCTGTACAGATTCAAGATATTTTATAACTCGTTCACTGTACTGATATTTTTCCTGCAACGCACTTACATAATGACCGATTGCAAACATACCTATTTTGTAATCAAGATCATCCATCTTCTGACGGTATTCCTTATCAATATTCTTTATATCACGCATAATCGAATTGACAACGTCCTGCATGGACTCAAGCCTTTCGTTTATACCGTTTTTAACGTCTTCATCAAGAGAATCATAATTTTCCTCGGTTATAAGCACATTATCTATAATCGGCTGGAATATTATTCCCGAATTAGAGGTTTTAAGTGCAAAGCTGTTTTCAGATGCAACAGAATCAAGCTTTTTTATAAGCTCATCTCTTTTATCATCATATGTACGTGAAAGATCGCTCTTTTCCTTGTCGTAATCCTCAGAAGTAAACGCCTTTGTAAGCTCGGTTTTAAAGAAGGAAACAAGCTCGTTCATATCATCTCTGAACTGTCTGCCTATTCCCGGCTCAAATCTGAGTGAAAGCGGACTTCTCGGATCATCAAAATTGTATACATAGCACCAATCATAAGGTACTGCCTCGTTTTTTGCCTTTTCCTTTGCACTTAGCTTTGCATAGGTTGTTTTTCCCGAGCCGCAAGGACCCGATACATATATGTTATAGCCCTTCATCTTTACATTCAAGCCAAATTCAAAAGCCTTTACAGCCCTTTCCTGTCCGATTATGCCCTTAAACGGTTCAATATCATCAGTGGTTTTAAAGCTGAATTTATTTATATCTTCCCTGTTATTGAGCTGAGTGTAATTTAATTCCGTTTTCACATCAGACACCTCCATTCTTATTATGTTTCTGTATTGTTATTGTTACGGTCATAATATTTCCACATTATAACTGCATCTTCGTTTGTATCCGTATAATATTTTTTTCTAAAGCCTTCCGGCTTATAACCATGCTTTGTATAAAGCTTCTGTGCTCCGTAATTGGATATTCTCACTTCAAGAGTAACTCCTTCTATTTCAAGCTCATCGGCTTTTTTATCTACTGCCTCCATAAGCATGTCGCCTATGCCCTGTCTTCTGTATTCCGGAAGAACGGCAACATTGGTTATATGTCCTTCATTTACTACGTGCCACATTCCGGCATAGCCTATTGCTTTATCATTATCGACGGCAACAAAATATATTGCCATGTCATTTTCTTTTATTTCTTTTTCAAAATCTTCTCTTGTCCACGGAATATGGAAACATATCTGATCAAGCTCAGCCACATCATCAATATGCTTTTCCGTCATAGGAACAATATCAATCATCTTTTTCAGCTCCGTGCATTTTTTCTTCAAGCTCTCTTTCAGCCTGTGATTTACGAAGGTATACAGGAACAAATTCACCGCTGTTTACGTACTTTTCCTCCTGCACAAGCTCATATGCCATAGATGCAACACTGCCTGCTCTCTGCATATTGCAGGACGCCGGAGCAAGTATAAAGTCCTCATAGCTTTCTATAAGATCTTTATAGGCAAGTATTCCGTCACCTACAAATATAACGGGAAGCTCATAATTTTCTACCATTTCAAGTATATCGTCTATAAGCTCTATGCCGTCTTCCTTATCGCAGACAAGCTTTCCGAACTCCCATCTGTATATGCCTGTATAAACCTGTCTTCGTCTTGCGTCAATAATTGGGCAGATTACTGCATCTGTCATATAAACATTATATGCCAGTGCCGCCAGTGTTGAAACAGGTACAATAGGTTTATTGATGCCCATGGCAATTCCCTTTGCCGTTGCTGCACCTATTCTTAAACCTGTAAACGAGCCGGGGCCTGCCGAGCAGGCAACAAAGTCGATGTCGTCCATATCCAGCTCAAGATATTTTTTGATTTCGTCTATAAGCGGCATAAGTGTCTGCGAATGCGTCATTTTATGGTTAAGCGTAAATTCAGCCTTAAGTACATTATCCTCCGTAAGCGCAACGCTTGCGGCAGAACCGGACGCCTCAATGGCAAGTATCTTCATTATTCCTTACCTCCGAATGTAATCTTTCTGTAATCAATTCCTTTTTCCAAGTTTTTCTCTATTTTTATCCATACCGCATTTTCCGGTATCATTTCTTCTATAAGCTCTGCCCATTCAATGAGACATACGCCTTCTCCGAAGAAATACTCATCACAGCCTATATATTCCATTTCCTCCGGATCACCTACTCTGTAAACATCAAAATGATATAATGGTATTCTTCCGTTATATTCGTTTATTAACGTAAATGTAGGGCTCGTTATATCCTCATCTATTCCAAGACCTTTTGCAAAGCCCTTTGTAAAAACAGTTTTTCCGACACCTAAATCGCCGCTAAGGCAGAATATATCTCCTGCCTTAGCCTTAAGTCCTGTTTCATAACCGAGCTTTTCTGTTTCTTCACTTGAATGAGTTTCTTTTATCATATCGTTATCACCTGCCGGTATCATAAAAATCAAATACGCTTGAAACACCTTCCGCAACAAGTTTAGACGTCTTTCCGTTCAAATAGTAAAGATCACCCGTTGCAGTAAGTGAGTCATAATTCTTCATATAAAGTGCATTGTTGTTATTTCTGTAAGCAAACATATACACTCCGTCATCAACAACGGTGTCCTTACCCTGCTGATAATAATGGAATGTTCCGCCATATGTTGAAGAATCATAATTATCAAGATAGAATAAGCTTCTGTTAAAGTCCTTTGTTACCTCATAATAGTATGCGGAAGTACTTACTTCATCAGGAACATTGCTCTCAATATAAGTAAGTGTTCCGAAGCCGTTGTCATCTACACCTCTGAGGTATACAATTCTTGAACCGTCACCCATAAACTCAAAGGATTCAACATCATCTTCAAGCTCTGCATAGGATTTAATTCCGTTTTCGTCATATGTTGAAAGTACAAGCTGTCCCTTCTGATTTGTTTTGTCATAATCCTTAAGGCAGGCAACCTGTGCATTGTTTCCGGAGTTCTGATATGAATATATATATGAGCCGTCAAACACAACATAATCATTGAAGCCATTTGTCTTATATATATATGTATCAACATCAGCCGCAGCAGCCTGTTCATAATATGAAGCCACTAAATCATCTGGAGATGATATTTCCGAAAGATTTACTTTGATTTTTCCAAGTCCCGAAGGAACTGTATATGCAATATATTTTCCGTCCGCATCGGTAGGCATTGCTGTAAATATTTCGTCATTTACAAGCTCGGATTTGCCGTTTTCATAGCGGTATAATGCACATGTAATATCATTAAATTCATAGTTTTCGAGTTCTTTTCTGAGTGCTTCTGTTTTCTCAGAGTCATCACCGTCATCATTGAGTACACTTGATGCTTTTACTTTTTTACCGCTGTTTTTGTAATATATAACAGCATTTTCGTTCTGCGAAAGTGTTACTGCGATAACATCTTCATCTATAAGCTTGCTGTTTCCGTTTGAAAGGTCGTACTCATATACACTGTACATACTTGTTCCGTTATCAGTTCCGACAGCCTTAATATAGTAAACACTGTTTCCTTCTGTCTGTACAAGATACTGTGCAATATCTCCGTCAATCTTTGTTTCGCCTGTTCCGTCAATATTAGCAACATAAAGTGTTGTTGAAGAATTTTCTTCTTTAATATATATAACCTTTTTTCCGTCTGATGATATTGCATATTCTCTGCTGTTTACCGCAATATCGTTTGCTATTTCGCTTGATTTATTGTTCTTTTTGTCATATCCGTAAAGAGTACCGCTGTTTCCTGTTTCATTGGCAACAATATATACAGCACCGTCACCCATGTTGCTTACTTCATAATCGCTTACCGATGTACCGATTACTTCCGGTTCTTTACTGCTTGAAGCCTCATAATAATTTAATCTGAATGTTCCGTCAGCACCGACTTCATCAGTAAAATATACGCTTGTTCCGTCATTCGCAACAGTAATTCCGTTTCCTACATAGCTGTAAGATACAGAGCCGCCGGCAGAAAGCGTATCTGAAATAAGCACAGGCTCTTTCTTGAGGTCGTAGCAATAAAGCTCGTTTCCTACCGAATATACAATAGCTCTGCTCTTATCTCCGCCGAGTCCGAATTTTTCTTTTGAGAAATATCCGCCTCTGAATACAGCTATAAATACAAGGATTCCCAATATTATAACAGCGGCAAATGTTACCATTGCTTTATTTTCATAGTTAATGAACTTTCCTTCGGACATAAGGAACTTCTGAAGTGCGTTAGGCTCTTTTCCGTCAGCATACATTGCCGCCCTGCGTTCTTCACGCACACGCTTCATTCTTTCTTCACTTAATTTTTCTCGTTCTCGTTTATTTTTTTCTTTTTCCTTTTCTTTTTCTATCCATCTGCCGACAAAAGATTTTTTTTCAGATGTATTTTCTTTGTCTTCCGTTTCCGTTATTTCTGTTTTATCCACATCCGCTTCCGCAGCCGAAGTATCTTCAGCTTTTTCTTCAGTTTCAGTTGACGAAGCTTCTTCGGGAGTTTCCTCAGTTTCAGTTGACGAAGCTTCTTCGGGAGTTTCCTCAAAATTTTCAGCTTTGTTTTCTTCCGTTGATTCATCATTTGATGAAGAATTTTCGGCTTCAACAGCACTTTCATCATCATTTGAACCAATGTCATTTAAAAACTTTTCATCTTTTTCGTTATCCATTAGTATCACCTTTAAATTAATATTTTTTCAATACTGCCGTATTTTATTAGTATAGCATTGCTAAAGTTCATCGTCAAATTATATGAAAATTATTAATGATACTTTAAGAAAACGCCATAAGCCAAAGCCTATGACGTTTCAAAATCCTTATTTATTTAACATAATGTTAAGATGACCTTTAAGTATCGACATAGCCGCTACATTTTCTCCGCCTCTTGGAATTATAATATCGGCATATTTTTTTGAAGGCTCGACAAACTCCTCATGCATAGGCTTAACGGTTTCCTTATACTGTGTAAGAATTGATTCAATAGTTCTTCCGCGGAACTCCATATCCCTTATTATTCTTCGCATAAGTCTTTCATCAGCATCTGTATCAACGAAAATCTTTATATCCATTAAATCTCTTAACTCTTTATTTTCAAATATAAGTATACCTTCGATAAGTATTACTTTTTTAGGCTGAACCTCAACCGTTTCCGGAACTCTGTTATGTATACTGAAATCATAAACAGGACGATATATTGTTTTTCCTGCCTTAAGATCCATAATATCTTTTATCATTAAATCGGTATCAAATGATGATGGGTGGTCATAATTGAGCTTTGCTCTTTCTTCGTATGGCATATCGTCATGTGCTTTGTAGTAGCAGTCATGGCTGATAAGCTCCACATCATTTCCAAAAAAATCCTTAAGCTTATTTACAATAGTAGTTTTTCCCGATGCCGTTCCTCCGGCAATTCCGATTATACAAATATCGTCCATAATTATCCTCCACTCGACAGATACATACATTTTATTTACTCTATATATTATCACTCAAAACCAAAACTGTAAATCAGCATAAACGACAAAAAGAAGGCTGCGTAATGCTTCAGTGCTATTGGCTAAGGTTTATTAAGTTCATCTTTTTTAAGAAAAGGCTATATACAAAGGGACGCCGGTTTCGGCGTCCCTCAATCATAGACTTATTTTACAGAATTTCAAATTCTGCGGCACAAAATTCCACATCGCAAAATGTTTTCCTAATACTGTATATCTCCTTGTCTAACGCATATACAATTCTGTATGTTCCGTTATCTAATTCATTATAATAATCTTCAAGAAAAACAGTATCTGTTTTTTTAGCATTTGGATTTATTAAAAATGCGGGATCATCTATGTCTTTCCTCTTTTCAAAAGGAACTACAATCCACTTGCCTTCTTCCAATTTTTCTATTTGAAATTCTATACCATATGAATATACAAAATCAGATTTATTTTCAAATTCCAAATTCAGCTTAAACTTTTTTATATCTAAATCCGCATTTAATACAACCGCAGATGATTTATATTTATCATAGAAGGTTGTTTCCAGATTTTGTATATTAACATTAGAATCTAAGCCATATTCAAACACCTTATTTAATATAGTAAGAAATTCAATCTTGCTTATATTATTTTGTGGCTTAAATGTGCCGTCCTCATAACCTGAAATTAAATTCAGCTTTTCACAAATCAAAATATTTTCAAGGGCATACTCCGATATATCCTGTTTATCTTTAAATTTACAGATTAGATTCTCTGTTGTACCTTCAAGATTAAACGCTCTGACAATAAATGCGGCTGCCTGTTCCCTTGTTAATAAACCATTAGCCTGTGCTACAAGATCGCCGTTTTGATCAACAGAGCCTACAAAGACATGAGAATTATACAATCTAATAATATTGTCATACTCTTTATCTCTTGTTGATAAATCTGAAAATGGATTAACAGCATATCTACTACCGGAGAATTTATCGGTAGCAATTAAAATATCTGCCATATTTCCTCTTGTCAGCGGTTCCTCTAATCCTGCCGTATCCGAAATAACTCCCTTCGCAAGCATATCGCTCACTATTTCACTGTACCATTTTGTTGTTATCTCCATACTACTTCCGTTCTCAGCATAGACCGGAGTCGGTATCATAAGTAAACTTAATACTAAAACCAGCACTTTTCTGCTTTTTTCATTCAGAATTTTTATCACCCCATAAAACATACAAATATCTATTTTAGTTGATTACAACAGCGAGAACCTTTGCAACTTTATCACTTCTGTTAATAATCTGGTGTTTGTCACCGTTTGCTGTTGATGTACAGTCACCGGGTTTAAGAATAAACTCTTCGCCGTCCTCAATACATACAAGCTCGCCCTCAAGCATATAGAAAAGCTCCACATTTGTTGTATGAGCATGTAAACCTGTACACTGACCTGGTTCAAGACAGAGTTCTGCTACCATCTTACATCTGTTTGCTGTTTCGTCAGGACCAAACTTATTAACCTTGAGTATTTCTCCTACACCGTTCTGGATAACAGTGTATTCTTTCATACCTTCACCGTTTTTTACTAACATAAACTCTTCTCCCTTCGTATAAAAAAGTTATCGTAATTAAATAAATTAATACACTATAATTATACATCAAAAACCGTATTCTATCAATACGGAACAAAAAAAGCAGAAAACCCAAATCTCGTTGAGCTTTCTGCCTTGTCTATCGTATAAAATTATCTATAAATAATTTCGCTTCTCTTAGGACCGTTTGAAACTATTGTTATAGGGAAACCGATTTCCTTTTCAATAAATTCAACATAATCTCTCGCCTCTTTAGGAAGCTTATCATATTCCTTAATTCCTCTTATATCGCATTTCCAGCCGGGAAGTGTTTTATAAACAGGTTTAGCCTTTTCAAGTAAAGGTGTTACAGGGAATTCCTTTGTAACCTTTCCGTCTATTTCATATCCTACGCAAACCTTGATTTCATCAAGATAACCGAGTACGTCAATAGCTGTGAAAGCAACATCTGTCGTTCCCTGGAGCATACAGCCGTAACGTGTTGCAACACAGTCAAACCAGCCCATTCTTCTCGGACGGCCTGTTGTTGCTCCGAATTCTCCGGCATCTCCGCCTCTTACTCTAAGCTCCTGTGCTTCATCGCCGAAAATCTCGCTTACAAAAGCACCTGCACCTACTGCACTTGAGTATGCCTTTGATACTGTAATAACCTTTTCGATTTTGTGAGGAGGAAGTCCTGCTCCTACTGCAGCAAAGCCGGCAAGTGTTGATGAAGATGTTGTCATAGGATAAATACCGTGGTCGGGATCCTTAAGAGCACCGAGCTGGCCTTCAAGAAGTATATTCTTGCCTTCCTGTACTGCCTTGAAAAAATATTCCTCTGTATTTGCAATATAAGGCTCAACAATATCCTTATAACCGATAACCTCATCAAAAATCTTCTGAGGATCAAGTTTAGGCATATGATAGAGATTTTCAAGAAGAACATTCTTGATTTCGCAAGCTGCTTCAATTCTTTCCTTAAGTATTTCAGGATAGAAAAGGTCGCAGATCTGAATGCCTGTTTTTGCATATTTATCTGAATAAAAAGGAGCTATACCGCTTTTTGTAGAACCAAACTGCTTATTGGCAAGTCTTGCTTCTTCATAAGTATCAAAGTCCACATGATAAGGCATTAATATCTGAACTCTGTCGGAAATCATAATTTTAGGATTTTTGATACCGCTTTCCTTTATATAATTAAGCTCTTTAACAAAATAAGGAATGTTAAAAGCAACGCCTGTACCGATGATGTTTACTGTATTTTCGTTAAAAATACCCGAAGGCATCTGATGAAGTGCAAATTTACCGTAATCATTGATTATTGTATGGCCTGCATTGCTTCCGCCCTGAAATCTGATTACTATATCAGCCTCAGCGGCAAGCATATCAGTTATTTTTCCTTTACCTTCGTCTCCCCAGTTTGCTCCAACAATAGCTTTAATCATTTATCAGTTCACTCCTATTTGATATATAATAATGAAATCAACTTACGATTTATTATAAGCCCAGCTTATATCAAAAGTAAAATAACTATTTTTTATATTTGCTATAAATAAAATTATTATCACAAAAACAAAAAGCCATATTACGGCATTTATATCTGCCGCAATACAGCTTTACAATTCAAATATTAAACTCTGATACCTTCCGCAGTATCGCTGATTAAGTCCTTGTTTGCCTCAAGAACCGGCATTACATAGCCTTCAACAAATTCCTTTGTCTGCTCGGGTGCTCTGCCTACGAAATTCTTAGGCTCCATAATTGCATTAAGCTCTTCGATAGTAAGTCCGAACATACTGTCAGCGGCAATTCTTTCAAGAAGGTCGTTCTTCTTGCCTTCCATTTTAACCTGCTTTCCTGCCTCCATGGAATGCTGTCTTATTCTTTCGTGAAGCTCCTGTCTGTCTCCGCCTTTTTTAACAGCATCCATCATTATGTTTTCGGTAGCCATGAAAGGAAGCTCGTTCATAAGGTGCTGATTTATTACCTTAGGATATACAACAAGTCCGTCAACAACATTTCTGTAAAGTATAAGCACTGCGTCTATGCAAAGGAATGCTTCCGGAACGGAAATTCTCTTGTTTGCCGAATCGTCAAGTGTTCTTTCAAACCACTGTGTGGACGCTGTTACGGCAGGATTGATTGAATCTGCGATAACATATCTTGAAAGAGAACCGATTCTCTCACATCTCATAGGATTTCTCTTATAAGCCATTGCAGATGAACCAATCTGGTTTTTCTCAAACGGCTCTTCGATTTCCTTAAGATGCTGTAAAAGTCTTATATCATTGCTGAATTTATATGCACTCTGTGCAATGGAAGAAAGTACATTAAGCACCTGTGAATCAAGCTTTCTCGGATATGTCTGGCCGGAAACCTTAAAGTAGTCGTTAAAGCCCATTTTTTCGGTAATCTTGCGGTCAAGCTCACGACATTTTTCATGGTCGCCTTCAAAAAGTTCAAGGAAGCTTGCCTGTGTGCCTGTTGTTCCTTTAGAACCAAGGAGCTTTGCTTTGCTTAACTGATAATCAAGATCCTCAAGGTCCATAAGAAGGTCCTGAAGCCAAAGTGTTGCACGCTTTCCGACCGTTGTTGTCTGTGCTGCCTGGAAATGTGTAAAACCGAGTGTCGGCATATCCTTATATTCCATAGCAAACTTTGAAAGCTCGTTTATTACGTTTACAAGACGTTTTTTAACAAGCTTCATAGCCTCGGTCATAATTATAATATCTGTATTGTCGCCTACATAACAGCTTGTTGCGCCAAGATGGATTATAGGCTTTGCAAGAGGTGCCTGAACACCGAATGCATATACATGGCTCATAACGTCGTGTCTTACTTCTTTTTCTCTTGCTTCGGCAACATCATAATTAATGTCATATATATGCTCTTTCATCTGGGCAATCTGTTCATCTGTAATATCCAGACCAAGCTCTTTTTCCGACTCGGCAAGAGCAATCCAAAGCTTTCTCCATGTCGAGAATTTGTAATCAGGTGAAAATAAATATGACATTTCGTCGCTTGCGTATCTGAGATTCAAAGGACTTTCGTACTTATTCTTCATATTCTTCTCCTTATAACAATAATCAATGTAGTTAAATATTATTTGACAGATTGTATTCTAACACACATATATATACCTTAACAAGTATGAAATAAAATTTATTTAAAAACGCAAACACCGTCGGAGCATATGCTCCGACGGTGCCAAGGCTACCAATACGCTACCTTTATTTAAACGGGCTTATTCTGGTTCAATAAGTCCGAATGATCCATCTTTTCTTTTATAAACAACATTTATAAGCTCTGTTTCATCATTTCTGAATACAAAGAAACTGTGTCCGAGAAGCTCCATCTGCATAACCGCTTCTTCAGCTGACATAGGTCTGATTTCGAACTTCTTGCTCTTTTCAATCTTATATAATGTATCATCGTCCGCATCATCAACGGGAATATTAATTGCATCATATTCAGCCTTAAAAGCAGCGTTCTTCTTCATCTGTGTTTTAAGACGTTTTTTGTATCTAACGATCTGTCTTTCGATTATATCAACCGCTTTGTCAACAGCCGTCATCATATCATCTGCCGATACTTCGGCTCTGACTACACGTTTCGACATCGGTATTGTTACTTCAACGATATACTCGAGTTTCTCGTTTTTAATTACAACTGTTGCTTCAGCATCCTCGGGAAAAAGTTTTTTAGCTCTGTCCAGCTTGTCACTGACTTTTTCTTTTGTTCTTTCGCCGATTTCCATGTTCTTTCCTTTAATGTTGTAACGCATACTAACAACTCCCTTCGGGTGATACTGTATTGTATATAAAATACTTACCGATTATTTATATCCGGCAGTATATTTTTCAGCTTTCCGAATTTAATTACTTTCCAGAAACATCACCGACATATTATTTATTTTATATAATATATATTCTGCACAAATTTCAAAAATCCTCTTTTTATTTTAAATTTAATTCAAAAATTTTTTAAATAACAGAATATAACCTCCTGTCAACTTTACATAATTCGTTAAAATTATTGCATTAAAAAATATTGTCAAATTTAATAGTGCTATTTATGCCGTTTTTAGGGCATTCCTCGATTATGTCTATTTAAAGTGCGAATGTGCATAATTCCCCATAATCCACATTTATTTTCTGTGGATAAAGTGTATAACTCTGTGCATAACCTGTTATACGGGCTTTTTTAATGTTAATATCTCTGTGACAGAGCTGTATATAATATATACATCAACAAAAGGCTAAAGTTTACATAACATATATTTGTATTTATTTTTAACAAAATTCTATAACCGTAAAATTTAAAAACCACTTAACAATTTTAACATCAAAATACGCCAATTGTTTATTATTTTCGGTAATAAAAAAGAACTTCCGCACATATATAAATGCAGAAGTTCCCTATAAAATTTATTTTACTAAAAGCCCGAAATACAAAAGTACTATTATGCCGAGCACAATTCTATACCAACCGAACACCTTGAAATCATGCTTTTTGATATAGCCCATCAAAAATCTTATTACTATAACCGAAACTATGAATGCGGAAACCATTCCGACAACAAGTATTCCGATCTCCAATCCTGAGAAATGGAAACCGAATTTAATAAGCTTAAGAAGGCTTGCTCCGAACATAACCGGTATTGCAAGGAAAAATGTAAATTCAGCCGCAACCGTTCTTGAAACGCCGATGAGCAAAGCACCGATTATTGTTGCTCCGGAACGTGATGTTCCGGGAAACACTGCCGCAAGCACCTGGAACAGGCCTATTATAATTGCTGTCTGATATGTAAGCTGACCAAGCTTTGTTACTCTCGGTCTCATTCTGCGGTTTCTGTTTTCAATAACAATGAACAGAACACCGAAAACGATGAGTGCAATGCTTACGCTTGTCGGATTGTAGAACAGTGCATTGATTTTATCATCAAAAAGAAGTCCTATTATTGCCGCCGGTATACATGCAACGATAATCTTTATCCAAAGATTGATTATACGCATATCAGTATGCCATCTTCCACGTTCTTTTCTGAAAGGGAAAATTTTGTGCCAGAATATGAGCACAACCGCAAGTATTGCTCCAAGCTGAATAACAACCTCAAACATATTCCAGAACGATTCCGATACCTTAAGCGGCATAAGCTGTTTAAGAAGTATAAGATGTCCCGTACTGCTTATGGGAAGCCATTCGGTAATGCCTTCAACTATTCCGAATACAATAGCCTTTAAAATCTCAATCATATAAACCCCCATATGTCATATTGTAATTTTTTGTTTTAAATTATATGTTATTTTCATTTCTTAGTATAACACTTAAAGCCTGCAAAGCAATATAATTTTAGTCCGGATATTTCTTACTTTTTTCTTACTTCATTTATTCCCATAAATACAAGAAAAACAGCAAATATTTTTCTCAATACTTCCGAATTCATTCCGACTGCAATAATCGAACCGGCAACAGCACCGATAATTCCGTACATTATTATAGGTTTAACAACACTTTTTTCTACATTTCCGGCTTTCATATGTGTAATCAATGCAATTACCGCTGTTGGTATAAAATATATGAGGTTTATTCCCTGTAATGCCTGCTGATTCATGTCCGTAAGCATAACCAGCGCCGGTATAAGTATTGTGCCGCCGCCGATTCCCATTCCGCTTATTATTCCCGAGGCAAAGCCTACAACTGCGAGCCAAATCATAAGAACATCCTCACTGCCGCCGCAAGCATTGCCGCACCGAATATTATATGCAACCACCTTCCGGATATTCTGTTCAGCAGCTTTGCTCCGACAAAACCTCCTGCAACGCCTCCCGCTGAAACGATTATAGTTTCAAGCCACGGTATATTTGCTTTGAAAAAATATATTACTGCGGAAAGCACAGACAGCGGAAGTATAACCGCAATGGCAGTCGCATGGGATTTATGGGCGTCTATGCCGAGATATTTTTCCATACAGGGAACTACGACAGTACCGCCGCCTGAGCCGAAAAGCCCATTGGCAAAGCCGGTTATTATGCCTATCCATATTGTTTTTCTGCCGTTTTTCGATTTATTAGCCAAAGAATATCACCTCTCGGATATTCTTTACATTATAAATCCTTTATATTCATTTTTGTTTTTTCTTTTTCTGCCTGTTCAGCTTTTTTCATGCCGCTTTTTGTTGCTCCGTAAACAGCAAGCAATATAAAAGTAGGAATGTTGAAAACAATAAAAACAACAACAATAGATAATGTGTTTTTTCCGTCATAAATCATATTTCCAAATGTTGCAATAAAAGAATATATCAGTGTAACAGCAGGAATAATTAATCCCAAAAATTTATTTTTTGCTCTTGATAAAAATATTTGCAAAACAAGAAGCCCGAACATAATAATAATAAAGATAAACATAAAAACGGTAAATCTTTTCATTTTATTTATCCTCCTTAATCTTTCTGTATTCCTCAATCAAAAGCTTTGCCGCCTCAAAATCTATATGCTCGTCAATGGCAAGCTTTTTTATAAGCTTAATATATTCGCTCTCAGTCGAACTGTCGGCAAGCTTTATTTTTTCTATAAGCCTGTCAAGCCTGTTTCTTACCGTCGGATAAGTAACCTCATACTGATTTGCCATTTCCTTAAGCGAGCCGGAGGAAAGCACAAACCGTTTTATAAAAGCTATATCTTCATCATTTAGATTTGTCATCCATATCGGCAAAGAAGATATTTTTGACTCATTCACCATATAAATCACCTCTTTAATATAATTAAAATATCATTTAATTTTATTAAAGTCAATATTAATTTTATTAAATTTTAGTTTTAAAAAAACAAAACTGCCTGTTGGCAGTTTTAGACCGTAGACAAAGCTATTTTTATTCAGCGGAAGGCATTAGGAAACAATAGTCATGACTTTAGCAAGCAAAAGCAGCTTTGCCACCATATCATCTTGCATGGTCAGTAGTTTCAAGGCTTTTTAGCCGATGGAATGCGCTATTCATGCCTCTGTTTAAACAAGTCGAAATCATGATTTCGACTTAGTTGTTCTTGCTGTTTTCGTTTATAACATCAACAACGGCATTTATTCCCTTAACCATAAAATTAATCTTTTTGTCGCTTATTTCTTTTCCGTCTTTGGAAATAATTACATTTCCTATAACAAGTTCATCTTTTTCCGAGCTTTCGGTACTTCCCATTAATGTTGTCCACTTTATTGTTATGTCTGATTCATCTATCTGTTCATCACAATCGACTGAATACTGTGTATCATCAAAAAACGGCGTATTTGAGCTGGCATTTACAAAAATAGTATTATCTTTATTCTGCCAGACATTTATATTGTAATATATAATATCATCTTCAGACTCAACATATTTTTCATTTGGTGACACCGTTTCCTCATGTATAAGCACAGCCTCGTCGGTATCTATGCTGTCGTTTGCACTGCTGTTTGATGAACACCCAGCCATAGAAAACATAATCACCAAAGCCGACAACACCGCTTTATATTTAATTTTCAATCCAAAAGCCTCCTTCATATAAACGAATTTACCAAATGATTATAGCATAAAAAAAGTCCGTATTTTATTAAAAAATACGAACTTTTGTGGATTAATATATTGTTTTGACAAGCCTATAAATATCTTTAACATCATACGCCACAGCCGAAGCCGCTTCCAGCTCATCAGCCATTCCGTAGCCGTAAGCACAGCCGATTGATTTTAAACCATATTTATCGGCAACCTCCATATCGCTGTATCTGTCGCCTATAACAATAAAATTTCCATTATATTTTCCTTTTATGTCTTTAAATATTTCGTACTTCGGAATAAAGCCGTAATCCTCCGTACAATAAAAATCATCGAAATACTTATCAAGACCAAAGGCTTTTATATGTGCCTGCATATAGCTGTTTTTGCAGCTGCTCAAAAATATAAGCCTGTAATTATCGGCTTTCAGCTTTTCGAGAATATCCAATGCACCGTCATAAAGCACCGCCCTGCCTTGATTGATATACTCAAGCATTTTCTCGCCAATAAAGGCACTGTATTTATCCTTTAGGCTCTGCGAAAGACTCGGCATGAATGTATTCCACATGGTTTTTGCATCCATGCCTATCCATTTTTTTATTTCGTCATCAGTATATTCACTATGCTCCTTTAGCCCTTCTATTTCAAGCAGTTCACAGCATTTTCTGAATGCCGGAGCATATATTTTCAAGCTGTCATGCAGTGTTCCGTCATAGTCGAAAACTATGTTTATCATAAGCTCATGCCTTTGATAAGATTAACCATTTCAACAGCACCGAGAGCACAGTCATAGCCTTTGTTTCCTGCCTTTGTTCCGGCACGTTCGATAGCCTGTTCAATATTTTCTGTTGTAACAACTCCGAAGAGTACGGGAACTCCTGAATTAAGTCCTGCCTGTGCAACACCCTTTGAAACCTCATTGCAAACATAATCATAATGTGATGTTGCTCCTCTGATTACAGCACCAAGACATATAACTGCGTCATATTTTCCCGAATTAGCCATTTTTGATGCAATAAGCGGAATTTCAAATGCACCGGGAACCCATGCAACATCAATGTCTTCGTCCTTAACATCATGTCTTTTAAGTCCGTCCAATGCTCCGCTGACAAGCTTAGATACAATAAATTCGTTAAAACGTGCGGCAACAATGCCTACTTTAATTCCCTGTGATACAAGACTTCCTTCATATACGTTCATTTTAATATCCTCCTGTTTATGCAATAATATATATTTTGTTCTTTTTATTTTTATTTGAAATGAAGCATGTGTCCCATTTTGTTCTGCTTTGTTTTCATATAAAATTCATCATATTTTGTAAGCTCCATTTCGATGGGAACTCTTTCTTCTATTGAAAGGCCGAAATCAGAAAGTCCTTCGATTTTAAGCGGATTGTTTGTAAGAAGTCTTAATGTTTTAACACCGAGATCTCTTAAAATCTGTGAGCCGATATAATATTCTCTTAAATCCTCTTTAAATCCGAGAGCTATATTTGCCTCAACAGTGTCAAGTCCCTTGTCCTGAAGCTCATAAGCACGGAGCTTATTGACAAGGCCGATTCCTCTGCCTTCCTGTCTTAAATAAAGCAGTATGCCTCTGCCTTCCTTCTCAATCTGACGCATAGCCTGTGCAAGCTGTTCACCGCAGTCGCATTTTAATGAACCGAAGGCATCACCTGTAAGACATTCCGAATGAACTCGGCAAAGCACGCTCTTTCCGTCGCCGATATCGCCCTTAACAAGTGCAACATGGTGCTCACCGTTAAGCTTGTTTACATAGCAGTAAGCAACAAACTGACCATATTTTGTAGGCATTTTTGTTCTTGCAACACATTCAACAAGCTTGTCGTTTACCTTTCTGTACTGCTGTAATGCGGCTATTGTTATTATTTTTATATTGTATTTTTCGGCAAGCTCAAGGAGCTCTGTTTTTCTCATCATTGTTCCGTCTTCACGCATTATTTCGCAGCAAAGACCGCATTCCTTAAGTCCTGCAAGACGCATAAGGTCTACAGTTGCCTCTGTATGGCCGTTTCTTTCGAGAACACCGTTTTTCTTTGCAAGGAGAGGGAACATATGGCCCGGACGTCTGAAATCTTCGGGCTTAGCATCGTCATCAACGCATTTCATTGCTGTTATTGAACGCTCTGCCGCAGAAATACCTGTTGTTGTATCAACATGGTCGATTGAAACTGTAAATGCTGTTTCGTGATTATCTGTATTGTTTGTTACCATCTGGGGAAGCTTAAGCTTTTTGATATATTCCTCGCTCATCGGCATACATATAAGTCCTTTACCGTGCATAGCCATAAAGTTTATATTCTCTGTTGT
This sequence comes from Anaerotignum sp. MSJ-24, assembly GCF_018918145.1. Classification (GTDB taxonomy): domain Bacteria; phylum Bacillota; class Clostridia; order Lachnospirales; family Anaerotignaceae; genus Metalachnospira. The sequence continues at coordinate 107,854 of NZ_JAHLPX010000004.1, read as the reverse complement.
TGCAGCTTCTGCGGAGCAGATGAAATCACCTTCGTTTTCTCTGTCCTCATCGTCTGTAACCAATATTATTTTTCCCTGTCTGAGTTCTTCAAGTGCCTCTTCTACTGTACTGAATTTTGCTGCCATAATTTATTCCTCCTTGTTAAAATCCTGCTTTCAAAAGAAATTCCTTTGTTATTCCCGAGCTCTTTGTTTCCGGCTCTTCCTTAAAGCTTAAAAAATGTTCTATATATTTTCCGACAACGTCATTTTCAAGATTGACCGTGTCGCCTGTTTTCTTGTATCCGAGAACTGTTTCCTTTGCCGTATGCGGTATCAGCGATACGGAAAAGTCATTGTCCGTTACCTTTGCAATCGTAAGGCTAATGCCGTCAATGGCAACCGAGCCTTTTTCGATTATATATTTCATTATTTTTCTGTCGGCTCTTATTGTGTACCAAACAGCTATATCGTCCTGCTCAATTTTTGTTATAACTCCCGTTCCGTCTATGTGTCCCGAAACTATATGGCCGCCAAAGCGTCCGTTGGCAATCATTGCTCTTTCGAGATTTACCATGCTGCCCTGTCTGAGCTCTCCGAGATTGCTTCGTTTAAGCGTTTCGTTCATAACATCGGCAGTGAATATGCCTTTGGAAAAGCTTGTTACCGTAAGGCATACTCCGTTGGTCGCAACGCTGTCGCCAAGCTTTAAATCCGAAAATATTTTGTCGCCCGAAACCGTAAGCCTTGAAGATTTTGCTCCTTTTTCCACTCGGACTATCGTTCCCATTTCTTCAACTATTCCGGTAAACACTTATTTCAGCCTCCATTCCAAGAGAATGTCATCATCAAAGAAGGACACATCCGGCTTTTCAAAAACAAATGCCTCGTCAGGAACATCCACTCCGATACCGCCGACAGGTGATTTTGCCTCGGTTCCTCCGAATATTTTCGGGGCTATATAACATTCTATTTTATTTACTATTCCGGCTTTTAGAGCACTGAAATTCAGTTCTCCGCCACCTTCAAGAAGAATTCCGTCTATTTTCATTTCGCCGAGCTTTATCATAAGCTCATTTAAATCAACATGTCCGTTATCATCGGATGTTTGTATAACAGTTATGTTTTTGTCCGTATATTTTTCTATAAGCTCTTTATCTTCCGATACCGTTGCTATAATCGTCGGTACTTCACCAGCCGTTTTAACTATATTGCTTTCAAACGGTGTTCTCAGCTTTGAATCACATATTATTCGTATAGGATTTCTACCTCCCGTTATTCGACAGGTAAGCATTGGATCATCCTTAAGCACCGTACCTATACCAACCATAATCCCTGAATATTTCAGTCTGCTTTTATGGACATTTTCTCTTGCCGTTTCTCCTGTTATCCATTGTGATGCACCTGTTCTTGTTGCAATTTTACCGTCTGCGGTCATTGCATATTTCATTGCCACAAACGGTGTTTTATGTGTTATATAGTGAAAAAATACATCATTTATTTTATCGCATTCGTCCTTAAGCACTCCCTCAATAACCTCAATACCGTTACTTCTGAGCTTTTCTGCTCCCTTACCGGCAACCAGAGGATTCGGATCAGCTGAACCGATAAAAACTCTTTTTATTCCGCTTTCGATTATAATATCCGTACAAGGCGGCGTTTTTCCGTAATGACAGCAAGGCTCAAGAGTAACATATATATCCGCTCCCTGCATATCCTCCTTGCAGTTCAATATTGCATTCCTTTCGGCATGAAATTCGCCGTATTTATGGTGATAATCCTTATTAAGAATTTTTCCGTCTTTAACTATTACCGCTCCTACCAACGGGTTAGGTGAAGTATATCCTGTTCCCTTTATTGCCTCATTTATGGCAATTCTCATATATTCTTCATCAGTCAAAGCCATCGCCTCCAACAAAAAATGCTCTGAATAAGAATTCAGAGCACATAAAAAGCCAACCCAATGCCATCAATAAAAAACAAAACCCTGAAATGATAAACATTTCAGGGCAAAATATACATACAAAAAAACAGCAAATGAATATTCTAATCTTCTTTCATCCAGACTTTACTGTCGGCTTCGGAATCACACCGAATCATGCCTTACGGCTCGTGGGCTATACCACCGGTAGGGACTTGCACCCTGCCCTGAAGACTTATTATTAACTTGATGTTAATGTTATCACTATTAAAATCATATGTCAACATAATTTTAGACAAAATTTTATCAATATATTTTAGCACTTTATATAAATTAAAATATATTTTTACTGGTATAAATTCATTATATTTCCTTATTCAGTTCATTACATCTGTGCTCACACAGCTCTGCAAGAAAGCAGATATCGCATTTCGGTCTTCTTGCTATACATATGCTCCTTCCGTGAGCAATAACCTGTGTATTATACGCAATCCAGTTTTTTCTCGGTAACAGCTCCATAAGCTCAAACTCGATTTTAACAGGATCCTGACTGTCGGTAAATCCAAGCATATTAGATATTCTTTTTACATGAGTATCAACAACAATGCTGTCAATTCCGAATATGTTTCCGCGAATAACATTTGCCGTTTTTCTTCCGACACCCGGAAGCTTCGTAAGCTTATCAATATCGCTCGGAACCTCTCCGCCGTATTCACTCAAAAGCATCTGACAACAGCCGATTATATTTTTTGCTTTATTATGATAAAATCCCGTTGAACGTATATCCTGTTCAAGTTCGGACAAATCAGCCTCCGCAAAAGCCTTTATTGACGGATATTTCTTAAACAAATCCTCCGTAACCATGTTTACTCTTGCATCCGTACACTGTGCGCTTAATATTGTTGCAATCAATAACTGCCATGCACATTCATGGTTAAGATAGCATTTTACAGGACCGTAATGCTCCTCCAAAAGGTCAAGAACCTTTATAACACGTTCTTCTTTAGTCATTCGGTATTACCTCCTTCCATACGACAGCCACATCTGCCTTATTGGATATAATATCTCTGCCGTAATAATTAAACAAAACAGCCGTTTTTCCTCTTTCAAGGCTCATAGGATTGATTTCAAAAAACTCAATTCTACACATTCTTAAAAGCTGTTTAGGCGTATATTCCTTAAGCTTTGGAATAAATCTGTTTACATTTTCCTCTGCTGTATAAAAATCACGTTCAAACTTTCTTTCTTCTTCCGTTGCGGTTCTTTCAAGCGTCTGCGGTATGCTTTTCATGTTATCGCCCAAATAAATATCGTATCTCAAAAGCTCTTTTATCACAGGAAGATCATCTTCAAACACCTTCTGCTCCGAAAAATATTCATATATTCTTGCATAAAGCTCCATTTTGCTGTGCGATATATCCATATAGCCTTTGTCTTCCCACCAGTTAGCAAGATTTTCAAAAAATCCAAATGGATTGCCCAAAACGCTAACCGCATATTTAACCGCAGTAAGAGCCTTTCCCGAATTATAGAAGGTTTCAACCATTTCTTCTACGCCCTTAAGTCTGAGCACCTCATCAAAGGACAGCTCTTTTGTATACAAAACCTCATACGGTGCTTCGTCGGCATATACAATTCCGTATTTTTCCGCATCATACCTCAGCCCCGATCCTTTCAAAAGCTTAAGGAATCCAAGCTGAAGCTGTTCAGGCTTAAGATTGTAAACATCATTAAAGGATTTTCCGAAGGATTCATAATTCTCATAGGGCAGTCCTGCAATCAAATCCAAATGCTGATGTATATTGCCCGAAACGGATATTTTTTTGACTACGTCGGTTATGCCACCAAAGGCTGTATTTCTTTTGATTGCGTCAATGGTCTGTTCATTTGTTGACTGAACGCCTATTTCAAACTGGAACAAGCCTTCTCTGGCATTCTTCAGCATTTCTATTGCCTCATCACGAAGTATATCTGCCGTAATCTCCATATGGAAATTGGTAACTCCGTTATCATGTTCCATAATATATTTCCATATTCTCATGGCATGCTCATGATTACAGTTGAACGTTCTGTCAACAAATTTAACCTGCTTTACATTATTGTCTATGAAAAACTGTAAATCGCTCTTTACTCTGTCAAACGATAAAAAGCGAACACCCTTTTCAACAGATGACAGACAATACTGGCAGTTATACGGACAGCCTCTCTGTGTTTCATAATATATTATTTTATTTTTCAGCTCCGAAACATCATCATACACAAACGGAATATCATCAAGCTTAAGCGGCTCTGCATTTGGATTTTCAAAAATCTCTCCGTCCCTGCGATAGGTTATGCCGTTTATATCATAATACGGCTTTTCCGTAACCCATACAGAAAGCAGCTTCCGGTATGTTTCCTCTCCTTCGCCTCTCATAACAATATCGGCAAATGGATTGTTTCTCAAAAATTCAGCCGAATCATAGCTCACCTCCGGACCGCCGAAAACAAAAAGCGTATTCGGAAGAACCTTTTTCAGCCTTGCCGCCGTTGTCCTTATCATCTCAATATTCCATATATAGCAGGAAAACCCGATAACATCGGGTTTTTCCTTATATATATCACTGACTATTTTTTCAATGCGGTTATTGATTGTAAATTCTTTTACAACTGTATATTTTCCTTCAGCATCCGCATATTTTTTAAGACTTCTCAAAGCCAATGACGAATGTATGTATTTTGCGTTCAGGGCAGTCAATAAAACCTTCATTTGTTTTACCATTCCCTTATATTTATCAAATAGCAACAGGTATTCTGCCTATGCTTTCTCCGTATTTATAATCTGTGATTTTAAAGTCATCAACAGTAAAATCATAGAAATTTTTTATATTCTTATTAATTTCGAATTTAGGTGCAGGGAGCGGCTCTCTTTCAAGAAGCTCCTTTACAAGCGGAATATGTCTGTCATATATATGCATATCGGCAATAACATGAACCAACTCGCCTACCTGAAGGTCGCTTACCTGTGCAAGCATATGAACAAGCACTGCATACTGAACGACATTCCAGTTGTTTGCCGTAAGCGTATCCTGTGAACGCTGGTTTAATATTGCGTTAAGCTTTCCGTCAACAACATTAAACGTCATGCTGTAAGCACAGGGATATAAATTCATTTCATGCAGATCCTCGAAATTATAAATATTTGTCATTATTCTTCTGCTGTACGGATTGTTTTTTAAATCATAAAGCACCCGGTCAACCTGGTCAAACATTCCTTCTTTATACTGATGCTTAACACCGAGCTGATAGCCGTATGCCTTGCCGATAGTGCCGTCCTCACCCATCCATGAATCCCAAATATGTGAATTAAGCTCGGAAACTTTATTGGATTTTTTCTGCCATATCCAAAGCATTTCGTCAATGGCATTTTTCCAATTTGTATATCTGAGAGTAAGTATGGGAAATTCCTTGGAAAGGTCATAACGGTTCACTACGCCGAATTTTTTTATTGTATATGCAGGAGTTCCGTCCTCCCATACGGGACGAACCTTTTCATTCTCGGTTGAATATCCGTTTTCAATAATATCTCTGCAATTTTCCTTGAAAACAATGTCTGCGTAACTCATCTGTTCCTCCTAATTATAGCTCACGTCTGCCTTCAAGCGCACGCATAAGCGTAACCTGGTCAACAAACTCCAAATCTCCGCCGACAGGTACACCGTTTGCTATTCGTGTTACCTTTATTCCGAGCGGTTTTATAAGTTTACTGATATACATTGCCGTCGCCTCACCTTCAACATTGGGGTTCGTGGCAAGTATTATTTCGTTCGGAGTATCCTTTTGTATTCTTTCAAGCAGTTCCTTAAGCTTTATATCGGAAGGTGAAATTCCTGCCATAGGTGAAATAGCACCATGCAGAACATGATAAACTCCGTTATATTCCTTAGTCTTTTCGTATGCCGCCATATCCTTGGGACTTTCAACAACCATTATTGTTTTGTGATCTCTTTTGGGATTTGCACATACCGGGCAAATATCGGAATCCGTAAGATTACAGCATACTGAACAATATTTAACATCTCTTTTTGCCGAAATTATAGCCTCCGCAAGCTCTGCAACGGCACTGTCGTCCATTGCTATAACATGAAAAGCAAGCCTTTGTGCCGATTTTCGTCCTATTCCGGGAAGAGATGCAAACTTTTCTATTAACCTTGTTATCGGATCACCGTAATAATTCATTTTCTACCTCTTTATCAGAACATACCGCCAAGGCTTCCGCCTGCGATTTTAGACATAGCGTTGTTCGCAACCTCGTCAGCCTGTCTGAGTGCCTCGTTTACGGCTGTAAGAATAAGGTCCTCAAGCATTTCAACATCATCGGGATCAACAACATCCGGATTGATTGTGATTGCCTTAAGCTCCTTCTTCGCTGTAACCGATACCTTAACAGCTCCGCCGCCTGATGTTGTTTCTATAACCTGTTCAGCAAGAGCAGCCTGTGTTTCCTCCATCTGCTTCTGCATTTTCTGTGCCTGTTTCATAAGGGCATTCATATTCATACCGCCCATACCGCCAAAACCTTTTGCCATTTAAAATACCTCCTGTTATTAATTATAGCTTTATTTTAAATCAATTATTGCTCTATTTCAATACCGGGCATAGTGCTTATAAGATTATCCCAGCTTGAATCGTCATATTCTTCTTCCTCTTCGGTTGTACCGTAGATAAGCTCATAACGTTTATCAAAATCCTTTTTTGATATAACCTCGATTTCGAAATCAATGCCGAGCTTTTCCGCAAACATATCTTTCAACTTATCGGTTTTTGTCTCTATAACCCTGCTGTTTGATTCATTGGCACAAACAACATATATTTTTTCTCCGTCAAGCTGTTTAAGCTCTGCTCTTTTTAATATTATGTCATTAGGATTTCCGAATTCGGAAACTATATCCGCCCATACCTCAACGGCTTTTTTATAATCCTCTGTAACAGCCTTATTGAGCTTTTTCTTAGGCTTTTCCTTTTTTACCTCTCCGGACTGTGCAGGTGCAGATACCTTTGTGTATTTTCCGCTTTTAAGTTCTCTTTCTATTCCAGAAAGCTTTGCGGCAACAGCATCATATGAATTTTCGGTAACAGGCGCACAGAGCTTTATAAGGCATATTTCAAGCAATACTCTCTTGTTGGACGCATATTTTATATCTGAATCAAGCTTTGAAAATACATTAATAAGATATGTTACCTCATCTCTTGTGATTCTCTTTGCCTGTTCACCGAGCTCTGCCGCACTTTCGCCGGATATTCCGAGAACAGCCGCCGAATCGGGAATTGCCGTTGCAATAAACAGATTTCTGAGATACGCAATATAATCCTTAACAAACTGTCCGGCATCTCTGCCGTTTATCATCATCTCGTCAACTTCCTGTATAAGAGCCTGTGCATTTTTATTAAGTATATTATCGGTAACTCTTATGAATACCGAATTGTCAACCGAACCGGCTACCTCAAGCACCTTTTCTCTGGTTATATGCTCACCGTAATAAAATGCCGAACACTGGTCAAGTATGCTCAATGAATCTCGCATGGAACCGTCTGCAAGCCTTGCTATAAGATACAGTGCGTCCTCTTCAATATCTATGCCTTCCTTTTCGGTATAGCTTTTAAGTGCATCGGCTATTTCCTGTGCCGATATTCTCTTAAAATCGAATCTCTGACATCTTGAAAGTATTGTTGCCGGAATTTTCTGCGGATCTGTTGTAGCAAGTATAAAAACAACGTGCTTAGGCGGCTCTTCAAGAGTTTTAAGAAGTGCGTTGTGTGCTCCCGTCGAAAGCATATGAACCTCGTCTATAATGTAAACCTTATAGCTGCCCTCTGTCGGAGTGTATTTAACCTCTTCCCTTATCTCTCGGATACTGTCAACGCTGTTGTTTGATGCGGCGTCTATTTCTATTACATTCACGCTTCTGCCTTCGTTTGCGGCAACACAAAGCTCACATTTATTGCATGGCTCGCCGTCCTCCGAAGGATTAAGGCAGTTTATAGCCTTTGCAAATATTTTTGCGACCGATGTTTTTCCCGTTCCTCTTGTTCCGCAGAACAGATAGGCATGGGACACTCTTCCGCTTTTAAGCTGGTTTTTTAATGTTTTTACTACATGCTCCTGACCGACAACGCTGTCAAAGCCCTGCGGTCTGTATTTTCTGTACAAAGCCTGATATTCAGACATATTTATCCGTCCCCTTTCGTATCAAAGACAACCGTATTATAAGGACATTTCAGCAAAATATAAGCAAAAAAATAGCAGCAAGGTCTTTCCATGCCGAAAACCAAACTGCGTTTATTCATAGGAATCCATGCGTCTGCTCCTTGACTGCCTTTCTTATACGTTACCTTTTTTGACAGCTCGGACCAAGCGACCTCGTGGCACATAAAAGTGACTGCTTAGTGCTGCTTCCTTCCGGATCTGACACGGTTCACAGGTTTCTATTGCACAAGACTCAATCTTTCAACGCCATCTCCAAAGGGCAGCCACAAAATCGAACAGCCTCAAAGCAGACATCACCCCCACTATAGCGGATTGTGGGTACAGGACGCCGCTACCTTCCCGGCTAGCATGGAAATTTTTATAAAATCTGTAAAACAGATTTATCTCAAAAAAATTATGCACTATAAATTTAATGCTTAAATATTATAATCTATAACTGATACTATTGTCAACCACCTTATTTTTGAATATAATAGTAATAATGTTTACAGATTATCTGTTTAAATATATGGAGAAGAGGGATATAGTGAATAAGCTTACAGTAGCAGTAATATTCGGAGGACAGTCATCGGAGCATGAGGTTTCAAGAGTATCTGCTTCATCAATAATTTCAAATCTTGACAGTGAAAAATATTATGTCATTCCGGTCGGCATAACAAAATCCGGCAAATGGATGATATACAACGGACCTATCGAAAACATCAAAAACGGCGAATGGGAGAAGTTCGGCACTCCTGCCATTTTAAGTCCCGATGCATCACAGAAAGGTCTTTTAAAGCTTGTCGGCGACAAAGCAAAGCTCATACCCATTGATCTTGCATTTCCCGTGCTTCACGGCAAATACGGCGAGGACGGCACAATACAGGGACTTTTTGAGCTTGCACAGATACCTTATGTAGGAAACGGTGTGCTTTCCTCAAGTGTTTCCATGGATAAGGCATTTACAAAAATAATTGCAAAAAATGCAAAAATAACTCAGGCTAAATATGTTGAGGTTCATTCTGAGGACTTCAATAAAATTAAATCCATTGCAACAAAAATAGAAAAGAAGCTCGGCTACCCCTGCTTTGTCAAACCTGCTAACGCCGGTTCTTCGGTCGGCATAACCAAGGCTCACAACAAAGATGAGCTTATCGAAGGACTTAAGCTTGCGGCAGTACACGACAGAAAGATTGTCGTTGAAGAAGGAATTGTCGGTCGTGAAATAGAATGTGCCGTTCTCGGAAACGGAGATAACATAAGTGCTTCATGTGTCGGCGAAATTTTTGCGGCAGCGGAATTTTATGATTATGATGCAAAATATAACAACAGTGCATCTAAGACAGTTGTTCCTGCGGAAATTTCAAAAGAAAAACAGGACGAAATCCGCAAAACGGCAATAAAAGTATTCAAAGCCGTTGATGGCAGCGGACTTGCAAGAGTTGACTTTTTCGTTGAAAAAGATACGGAAAGAGTTATATTCAACGAGCTTAACACTCTTCCCGGCTTTACACCCATAAGCATGTACAGTATGCTTTGGAATGCCTGCGGAAAACCGATGAATGTACTTCTTGACGAACTTATAGACCTTGCTCTTGAAAGATTCGGAGTTAAATAATCGGAGGTTTTACATTATGGATAACAGACCAATAGGAATATTCGATTCCGGAGTCGGCGGTCTTACTGTTGCAAAAGAAATAATAAAAACTCTGCCTAACGAAAATATTGTTTATTTCGGTGATACTGCCCGTGTACCATACGGAGCAAAATCAAAAGATGTTGTAACAAAATATTCAAAGCAGATAGTACGTTTTTTGCTTACCAAAAATGTAAAAGCAATAATTGTTGCCTGCAATACAGTTTCGTCAAATTCACTTGACGCATTAAGACGTACATTCGATATTCCGTTTATCGGTGTTGTTGAACCCGGCGTAAAAAGTGTTCTCGAAACGACAAAAAACAAACGTGTCGGCATAATAGGCACAGAGGCAACAATAAGAAGCGGTATGTACGGCAGACTTATACACGATGCCGACAGCACAATAGAGGTATTTTCAAAACCTTGTCCTTTATTTGTTCCCCTTGCCGAGGAGGGCTGGTATGACAACGATGTTGCAAGAATGACAGCGGAATTATACCTTGACGAGCTTATATCCTGCGGAATAGATACTCTGCTTTTAGGCTGTACTCATTATCCGCTTTTAAAGCACTGTATAGGCGAAACAATAGGCGAAGCCGTTAAAATAGTCGATCCGGCTAAAAACACGGCAGATGCCCTGAGAATAATACTCGAAAAAAACAATATGCTCAATGACGGCTCGGAAAAACCGACAAATATATTTTATGTCAGTGACATAACCGATAAATTTGAAAAAATATGCCTTAAGACACTTAAAAAGACATATACTCCGGCTAAAATTGATATTGAAAAATATTAATCTAATATTAATCGGCTCTTCTGTTTTAATAACGGAAGAGCCAATTTATTTTACTAAAAAAACAAAGCCTCTCCAAAGGAGCGGCTTTGCGTAACAATAAGGGGAAGAAGTAGAGAGGACGCTGTCTGATGGGGGTTATTCAGCACCCTCATTGATATTATTGCCTCTTACCGAAATATTATTCAAACAAAAAACCGTTAACGAATTAATCGTCAACGGTTATGTTTATTACGCTTTATAATTACTCTGAAATCTTAAGATTTGCAATTCTTGCCATTTCAAGAATTGATTCCTTTGATACTTTCTTTCCCTGATACTCAATAAGATCATCCATGCTTCCTGTAAAAATATCAGCAGGCTCATATTTTTTAAGAATGATTTTTTCATCATCTATAAAAATTTCAAGTGTATCTCTTTCTTTAATGTTAAAGTTTCTTCTAAGCTCGATAGGTAAAACTATTCTGCCAAGTTCATCAACTCTTCTTACAATTCCTGTTGATTTCATCCGTTATTTCCTCCTAAAATTATTTACTCATATTTTCTTTTAATATCATATCAATATTTGTCCAATATGTCAATAATTGTAATATGTTTTGTACTTTTATGTTAATAATATTAACTTGCGTTTCATATTATACATAAAACAAATAAATTGGAGCGAAAAAATGAACATTATTTGGGGAATTATGATAATTTCTGGCATATTTTTTTCTTTATTATCAGGAAATTCTGAAAATTTAACCAATTCGATACTAAATTCAGCAAAAGAAGCTGTAACAATTTCGTTCGCAACTTGCGGAATAATGTCTTTGTGGTGCGGATTAACCAGGATTGCAGAGCGTTCCGGTCTGATTGACAGCATAACAAAGCTTCTCATGCCTGTTATGTCTATATTGTTTCCCGAAATACCTAAAACACACCCTGCAATCAAACATATATGTACAAATGTTACAGCAAACATATTCGGACTTGGTTGGGCAGCAACTCCGTCCGGACTTGAAGCAATGAAGAACCTGTCTTTGTTAAACGGACATTCTAAAACAGCGTCAGATTCTATTTGTATGTTTCTGGTTATCAACATGTCTTCTGTCCAGCTTATTACGGTAAGCATAATAGCATACCGTGCAGAATTCGGCTCATTTTCCCCTGCATCTATTGTTTTTCCGGGCATAATCGCAACGTCAATATCGACACTCATCGGCATTTTGTCAGTAATTATATGTAGAAGGTGTACCCGATTATGAATATCATTTATTACATTTCAAATATAACAATACCTATTATTCTTGTTATTATCTTAATGCACGGATATATAAAAAATGTAGATCTTTTTGATGCTTTTATTTCCGGTGCATATGACGGATTAAAAACGACTGCATCCATATTACCGTCCCTGATAGGATTAATAACAGCAGTCGGCATTTTCCGTTCATCCGGCGCAATGGATTTTCTTTGCAAAATAGTATCACCGATAAGCCGTCTTACCGGATTTCCGTCTGCACTTGTTCCCATGAGCATAACAAAAATGTTCTCCTCTTCGGCAGCAACAGGAATGCTTCTGGATATATTCAAAACATATGGTCCGGATTCTTTTTACGGAATTTCCGCATCAATAATAATGAGCAGCACCGAAACAATATTTTATACATTGAGTGTATATTCATCAGCCGCCGGAATAAGCAAAAGCCGCTATACTGTTTTATGCGCAATAATCGCCAATGTATCCGGTATTGCCGCATCATACATACTGACCTGTATATTTTTTGCAAATAATTGAATTTATTATCTCCATATGATATTATTAAATATAATGACTAAGACAGGATTTTTTAATTAAACGGTTTTATATGCTGTCTTATATGGGGTGATTTAATGCAACTGAAAAAAACTGCTGTTCTGTTTGCAGCTGCGGCAATGCTGTTATGCAGCTGTTCCGCCGATAACAGTGATGAAAATACCGCTCTCACAATGTCTGAACAGACAGAAACATCTTTATATCAGCTTATAGAAAATACACTTAACTCATATTACTGGAGATATGACAGCGATTCAATAATATTCGACAACGGAAAAATACCTACTGACGATGATGCACTTAACGCCAGCTCCGAAAGCGGATACGATATGTCGTCAAAAAAAGGTTCGGACTGTATTTACGCTTCTGCCGATCTTCTTTACTTTAATCGTGAAAAAGCAGGAACCGTTTATTTTTATTTCATAAGCAATAAGCTGACCGGAATATATTATATTCCAGAAAATATATCAACCCCATGCAGTATGTATGTGAGAAATCCTTATCTTGTTGCATCACCCTTATCTATGGTTGAAACCGACGCAGAATACGTATATACAAAGAAATACGCACCAAAATCTGATATTATAGGAGTTTTTGACAGTATTAAAGTCGGCAGTAATGTATACACAGCATTTACAGACGGAACAAAGCTTACCATAAACCGCAGTACACCCGAAAGTTCATTTTATACAAGCAGAGTAATTGATTACTCATCGGACGGACTTGTTCCTATGTCAGCAGCATTTATAAATAATTCTTCTCAGATGGCTGTATTATTCGGTACCGAAACATACTCTGAAGGCGGAGCTGTTCCTATTACCGTTCCAAAGGAAATAATTATATTCGATTCGGACTTTAGTCCGGTTGGAGAAGTTATAGATGCCTCTGACTGCTACTCTGTCGGATATGATAACGGATGCCTTATTGTTTCAAGAAATGAAGCAATAGATTTTTATACACTTGACGGAACATCGGTAAGCCCGAAACAGATAAGCTATTATATAGGAAAGAGCATAGTCGGAATGGATATAACCGACATTGATGGTGACGGCGAATCGGAATTTATATTCACAGACGGCCAGGACTTATATCTTTATAAAAAGACCATATCTGTATTCAAATGCGTCTGGAGCACCCATATGTCCATAGACAGCTATGAAAAATATATTTCTGCCGCAGACCTCAACAATGACGGTGTTAAGGAAATATATGTATACGACTCAACAGGAACAACCTCAAAATATATAATAGGCAAAAACGGCTTATCCACAGGAAATGATGATATAGACTACGGTCAACGCTGGTACATTTCCGACTTTAACGCCGACGGAAAAAGCGATGCCCTTGTTGTCGGAAATTCCGATTCCAATACACAGGAGCTGCGTATAAATAATTAAATCGAAAGGAAGATAAGCTTTTGGATACATCAGAAGCATTAAGCGAAGAACAGCTCAAAGAGCATGAACATTATATGCGAGAAGCATTGAACGAGGCCGAAAAAGCAATAAACAGCGGAGAAGTGCCGATTGGCTGTGTTATAGTATATAATGGAAACATAATAGGCAGAGGACATAATTTAAGAAACAATCTTAAAAATCCTCTCTGCCATGCCGAAATATCTGCCATAAACGAAGCGGCAAATTTTATCGGAGACTGGCGGCTTGAGGACTGCACACTGTATGTTACGGTTGAGCCATGTCCTATGTGTGCCGGAGCTATTGTGCAGGCACGCATACCGAATGTCGTTTTCGGCACAAGAAATGTAAAAGCAGGCTGTGCCGGTTCAATACTCAATATACTTGATGAGCCTCGTTTTAATCATCAGGTCAATGTTATCGAAGGAATACTCCGTGAGGAATGTGCAAAACCTATGGGCGAATTTTTTAAACGGTTCAGAAAAAAAGCCTCGGCCGAAAACTCCGAAGCTCAAAATCAATAGGTGCCAAAAGCACCTAAGTCGAAATCAGGATTTCGACTTGTTTAAACAGAAGCATGAATAGCTCATTCCATCGGCTAAAAAGCCTTGAAACTCACTACTCTCCTCGACGGGAGTGAATCCCGTCTATTGACCGCACAAGACAGTGCGGCGGCAAAGCCGCTTTTGCTTTTTCTAAGCAAAAGTCATGACAGTATGGATTCCACTTAGGAAACCCTTCGTTTCCTAATACCTTCCGCTGTATAAAAATAACTTTGTTTACAATCTGAGGTGCCAAACGGCACCTTTTTTATCCGAAAACGTGGCGTCCTATCTGTAATTTGATAGGTATTGACCATATCCATTTTGACGTTGCCGTTGACGGATTCCAGAAATACAATGCTCCGTCTGTCGGATCCCAGCCGTTAATGGCGTCCAATGCAGCTCTGTATGCAGTATCATTCGGTGTAAGGTTTATCTGACCGTCACGAACAGAATCAAAGGCTCCGCTTTGGTATACAACATTGGAAACCGTATTAGGAAATTGATCACTTTCAACACGATTGAGTATCACTGAGCCTATCGCAACCTGTCCCGTATACGGTTCTCCTCTTCCTTCTCCGTATATTGCCGACGCAAGTATGTTCAAATCATTTTCCAAAGATTCATTTACCGTTATCCCCAGTCTTTCCAATGTCGTATTTCCGGCAATTCCGTCTGTAGTTATTCCGTTTGCCTCCTGAAAGCTGTTTACGGCATAATATGTATTTTCTCCGAATATGCCGTCAACATTATCAGAATAATATCCTAAATCCTTCAATCTCTGCTGTATTTTTGCAACCGTACTTCCGCTTGAGCCCCAATAGTATACCGCCATAATACCACCTCTTGTTTTATTTTAAATCGGATAACAGCTCCACAACCTTGAACTTAAATTCGGGAATTTTATTATTTTCCTCGGAAAGCACAACTATTTCGTAGCTTTCATCTGATAACGTATTTTTCAGCATTTCACTGTTTTTCTGCTTGACCGCCTCACCGTTAAGACAAAGCGGCGGATACATAACACACCACCAGTTATGCCCTTCTCCGCTACCGATTATAACTCTCAGAGATTTATACAATCCAGGCGGAAATTCTGTATTTTCGTAATATCTCACAGGATAATATTCGTCCGAAAGCTCAACCGATACATTATAGCTTTCACCGTTTTCCTTTATGGTTTTCTCTGCAACGTCTTTTATAAGCTCCTTGTTTTCGAAAAGAAATTCTTCTGCGGCCTCTCTGTCGGAGCATAACACAATTCTTTCTCCTATTGCCTCAAGAACGCTGTCCCTTATCTTTAATTTTATACTCTGATCATGCTCGGAATCACTGTTTGCCAACACATGGAACCTTACCACTGACTGCGTTATGTTTTCGGTTACTCTCTGTGCATATGAATTTGCCGCAAGTATAAGTGCAATTACAAAAGCAAATATAAACGATATTAAAATATCCGTTTTATTCTTTTTTAAAATATTTATTATATTTTTCATTATGTATTCCTCCCTTTTTCATATAAGAGAGGATTGCCTTAAATAATTATTTTATAACACCTGTTGATATAATTTTTAAATTCACAGATATATCGGACGGATATTCGTTCAAATCATACCCAGCATTGATAAAATCCGTTTTTGTTTCTGCCGCCTTATTTATCGTATTCCGTATTATATTTTTTATTACTTCTTTTAAATTACTTATTTCGTCTGCCGATATATTATTTATTCCGGCTCCGTCTATCGAGCATTCCGCAGATATTTTAATATTGTATCTATTGTCATTCAAATAGATATGCGTATTCTGCCTTAATATTTCCGCATATATTCCGTTACTTTCTATTATACTTTTATCTGCATCTCCGTTCAGCCATTTTATTCCCTTTATATCATTTTCAGAAATATCGCCCTTATATTCTGAACCATTCATAACATATCCGTCGGAAATATAAATTTCTCCGTCATTACAGTAAAGCTTAGGTATTATATAGCCTTTACTATTTCTTATATTATAAATTATTTTTTCAATATCCATATATGCCGCATCGCTGTCCGCCAAATCGCCATTGCTGTAAAAATCCCATATATACATACCGTTTCCGTCGTTTTTCTGCATTATCGCATTTACCGCATTATCGGCATTGTCCGTCGCAACAACAATTACCTTTGTGTTAAGCTCCTTCATTCTTTCCGCATCATATAAAAATATTTTAAAAAGCTCACTGTTCTCAATTATTTTTCTGCCTATTACAAGTGTTTTCATCTGTCCGAAGTACATTTTTCTGTCCGAGCCGTTGTCTGCCTTGTTTTTTATGTCAATAATGCTGTCACCGTATTCCACACTGCATTTTTCCGGCTTTGTTTCATCGCCTATGTCACTTTTGAGCTGTGCTTCACCTATTGTCATGCTGTATTTTTTATTTTTGCCTACATCAATTCCGGCAGTAATTACATATTTTCTTTCGTCTGCCTCTGCCTTTCCGTAACAGCCTGTTATCACAAGCGTCAATAACATAATCAATATAAGCTTTTTCATTTCTTTGCACCGTCCTTCGTAATAAGCGATAACACCGGAATTATTATCCCGGCAAAAACAACCGATAGTATTCCGACAAAATAAAGCATATCGAATGCAAACGATACATTTTTCAAGAAAGACGCTGCTATTATAACCAATACCGAAAAAACTAAAATATACTTTCTTTCAGCCCTTATTATTTCCGACGAAATATATATACCCATTGCAGTTGAGGCAAAAGCCGACAAAAACCATATTCTAAGCATAAGAACATTTTCCTTATCACCGAATATATGTGGCATATTTACTGTGCTTGTAAGAGAAATAACCGGAAAAATTTTTTCATTAAATCTTCCAAACTCGGCTATAGAAAATACTATTAATAAAACCGATATAACCAATCCAATCACATACGCTTTTACCGCTGATGACACTATTGGGGTTCCGTCTGTGTAGGAAATAAGGTTATACAATATTACAGGCGAACCGAATAAAAACAATGCTCTCATATCAGCATAGCTTTTATTTAAGTCAAATATATTTTTTGTTTTCAGTCCTTCTACAAAATCCGTTGTACAAAATATAACAGCAGTAACCATGCTTACCAATACAAATATGAATATAATTTCGGTACTTCTGCCAATAATCTGAATACCGAGAAATACACAGTACATTGCTGCAATTACAAATAACAACGCCAATATCCAGACAGGTGCAGACGGTAATAAATATATGTTTACAGCACTGCATACAAGTCTTACAAGAAATACAGTATACATAAATGTAATTACCGCCGATAATTTTTTCGAAATCATTTTAAGCACTATATTATTAGTTTTTTGTATTTTTTCGGCCGCAAAAGCCACAAATATACAACCAAGCACCGAAAATGCCGTTCCTATAATGACCGAATATATATTTTTCACAAAATACGGCACTGCCGACAGTGAGAAAGACAGCGTCCATAAAACAATTATCGTTTGCAGTTGTTTAACCGATATTTTTCTATTTTCAAATGTATTCATAATATTTTCATCTCCTTCTTATTCTTTCCTCCGGAGATGCAAATACCGGACGTTTTTTCAGCATAAACAGCGGCAAACGCACTATGCTGTCTTTTAAATCATCAAAGCCGTTTTCAGCCGCCGAGCAATACGGATACATATAAGGTATTCCAAAGCTTTCAATTCCGCAAAGATGAATAATAACAAGCAGTACTCCTATCCACAGCCCGAAAATACCCAGAACAGCCGATAGTGCAATAACGACATATTTGCAAAGCCTTATTCCGTTGACCATGGCCTGATTCGGAATAACAAATGTACATATTCCGGTAACTGCCGAAATTATAACCACAACAGGGCCGACAAATCCTGCATCAACTGCCGCCTGACCTATAACTATACCGCCGACTATTCCGAGTGTTGAGCCAATAGGTGATGGAAGTCTTATTCCGGCCTCTCGCAAAAGCTCAAAGGCTATTTCCATTATCAAAACCTCTATAACCGTCGAAAACGGAACGTCCAGACGGCTTCCGGCAATTTTCAGAATAACCTGTGCCGGCAAAAGCTCCGGATTATACAATGTTACTGCTATATAAAGTCCCGGAAGTATCAGCGCAATCAATGCCGCTACATATCGTATAATCCTTATAAAGCTCATTATCTCCCAACGGTCATAATAATCCTCTGCCGCCTGAAAAAATGTATTAAGCGTAGACGGCAACATAAGAACCAACGGTGAATTATCGACAGCAACCACAACTCTGCCTTCAAACAGTGCCGCTGACGCCTTATCCGGTCTTTCGGTCATCTGTATCTGTGGAAACGGAGACCACCACTTTTTTTCGGTCATCTGGTCTATATATCCGGCATCAATTATTGCGTCAACATCAATATTTTTGAGCTGTTTCTTAACCCTGTCCAAAATATCCTTTCTCACAATTCCGTCAATATACATGACTGCAATATCCGTTTTGCTCCTTCGGCCTATCTTGCTTCTTTCGACCTTTAATGCCGTATCTCTTATTCGTCTCCGCATAAGAACAACATTTTTGCTTACAGATTCGGCAAAAGCGTCCTTCGGACCCTGTACAACTACTTCGTTTTCAGCCTCTGGAACACCTCTTGTCGGCCAGCCCTTTGTCGATATTATAAGTGCATTGCTGTCGCCTTCGGCAAATACTGCCGTATCGCCAAGCAATATAGATGTATAAATATTTTCAAAAGCATTTTCCCGGTCAACTTCACCTACACTTATAGCCTTTGACATAAGTATCTCCAATATATTACTACCGTTTTCGCCTATGACATCGGTTCTGTTCATAAGGTTGGTCATAAGTGACTGCTCAATTACATCGGTATCAACGATATTGTCAGTATATACAAGGAGCATATCTATATTTTTATCTGCTCCGGCTTTAAACCGCCTTATTATTATGTCATCACATTTATCAAACGTATTTCTTATTGTTTTTTCATTTTCATTGAGCCTGTCCGATACATAAGCCTGTTTCAATATTTCCACCTCTTTCAGGCTTATGTTTGGCTTTAAACAGCAAAAATATACATAAAAAATGCCCTTCCGTTAAACGGAAGGGCATTGAATTCTACTTAATTTAATTACTGAGCAGCTTTTTCAGCTTTACGCTTTGCAATAGCTTCTGTTAACTTGGGAACGATAGCTTTAACATCGCCAACGATACCTAAGTCAGCTACATCAAAGATAGGAGCTGTATCGTTTATGTTGATTGCAACGATATATTCAGCACTTTCCATACCAGCAACGTGCTGGATAGCACCTGAAATACCGCATGCCATATAGAGATCAGGACGTACTGTCTTACCTGTCTGTCCAACCTGTCTGTCTTTTTCAATCCAGCCTGCGTCAACTGCAGCTCTTGATGCAGAAACTACACCACCGAGTACATCAGCAAGCTCCTGAAGTTTTCCGAAGAAATCGGGTGAACCGATACCACGTCCGCCTGAGATAAGAACCTTAGCTTCTGTAATATCAACTGCCTTTGAATCACCCTTAACAACTTCTCTGATCTTTACATTCATATCTGCATCTGTAAAGTCAACCTTGAAATCTACTACTTCGCCCTTTCTTGCTTCATCTTTAGCAAGAGCTTTCATAACGCCGGGACGTACAGTAGCCATCTGAGGTCTGTGGTCTTTACATACGATAGTAGCCATGATGTTACCACCGAATGCAGGACGAGTCATAAGTAATAATTTTGTATCGGGCATTGAATCGATTGTTCCGATGTCAAGCTTTGTACAATCGGCTGTAAGACCTGTATGTACTCTTGCTGATACACGGGGAGCAAGGTCACGTCCGATAGATGTAGCACCGAAAAGAACGATTTCGGGATCATTCTTTTTGATGATTTCGTTAAGAGCCTTTGCGTAAGGTTCTGTAACATATTCAGCAAGCATAGGATCATCAACAACAACTACCTTGTCAGCACCGTGCTGAATAAGGATTTCTGCTTTGTCTTTGATTCCGCTGCCTAATAATATAGCAACTACCTGCTGGCCTAAGTCAGCAGCAAGTTCTGTGGCTTTGCCTATAAGTTCTAATCCAACCTTCTGGAGTTCTCCGTCTCTCTGTTCTGCTAATACGTATACGTCTTTACTCATTAGCTTACCATTCCTTTCTGATTATTAGTCTTATGAAGTTAGTTTCCCATCAATTAGATAATATGTCTTTCCTCTAACTTAGCAACGATTGTTTCAACAGCATCTTCGGGTGAAAGATCTTTGTAGTAAAGTCCTTTGCCTTTAGCCTGTTTTGTGAATGACTGCTTAACGTTTGTAGGAGAACCCTTAAGACCGATATTAGCCATATCAACTGTGTCTTTAAGTTCTTCAAGTGTCCACACTTTAACTTCTTTTTCTCTGTATGCGTCAAAGATGCCGTGAACTGTCATATATCTGGGAGTTGCTAACTCTGCTAATGCTGTGATAAGGCACGGAGTTTTAACTTCGATTATATGATATCTATCTTCAAACTGTCTCTTAACAACAAGTTTGCCTTCTTCTGCTTCAACGATTTCTTCAGCGTATGAAACCTGAGGAATTCCAAGGTGCTCAGCAATCTGAGGACCAACCTGTGCTGTATCACCATCGATAGCCTGACGGCCTGTGATGATTACATCATAGTCAAGTTTCTTTAATGCAGCTGCGATTGTTGATGAAGTAGCCCATGTATCAGCGCCGCCGAATGCTCTGTCTGTTACAAGGATAGCTTCGTCACAACCCATAGCAAGAGCTTCTCTTAATGCAGCATCTGCCTGGGGAGGTCCCATGGAAACAACTGTAACTGTTCCGCCTACTTTTTCTTTTAACTGTAAAGCAGCTTCAATACCTGCTTTATCATCGGGATTTATAATACTGGGAACACCATCTCTGATGAGTGTATTTGTTTTTGGATCAAGCTTTACTTCTGTGGTATCAGGTACCTGTTTTGCACAAACAACTATTTTCATTGTCTTTCTCCTTCCGCATATTTATATAATAAAATTCAAAGAGAATCATTCATACTGTCGTAATTATGTAAGATTATTTACCAACCTTCATATGACCGGCAATAACCATCTTCTGAACTTCACTTGTTCCTTCATAAATTTCTACGATCTTAGCATCTCTCATCATTCTTTCAACATGGTACTCTCTCATGTAACCATATCCACCGAATAACTGAACGCATCTTCTGGTTATATCTGAACCAACTGTTGCACCGTAGTATTTACCCATACAAGCATACATACCGAAAGGAAGGCCAGCGTCTTTAGTACAAGCTGCTCTGTAGATGATAAGCTGAGCTGAGTCTGCTCTTGTCTTCATATCAGCAAGCTCGAACTGTGTATTCTGGAATGATCCGATTGTCTTTCCGAACTGTTTTCTCTGGCTTACATATTTAAGTGTTTCTTCGATAGCACCTTCAGCAATACCAAGACCGATAGCACCAACGCCAAGACGTCCAACGTCAAGAGTCTGCATGATCATCTTGAAGCCGTCGCCTTCTCTACCGATAAGGTTTTCCTTGGGAACTATACAGTTATCAAAGATAAGGTCAGCTGTTGCAGAAGCACGGATACCCATCTTCTTTTCATGCTTACCGATTGTGAAACCGGGAGCATCAGCAGGAATAACGAGTATTGACATACCCTTGTTTCCCTTTGTCTTATCTGTCATAACTACTGTTGTATAATATTTAGCTTCACCAGCGTTTGTAATGAAGCATTTTCTACCGTTTACTACATAGTGGTCACCGTCAAGGTAAGCCTTTGTCTGCTGCATAGCTGCATCAGAGCCAGCACCGGGTTCTGTAAGACCCATAGCACCCCAAGCTCTACCTGAGAGTAACTCAGGAAGGAATCTCATTTTCTGCTCTTCAGTACCAAACTGGTAAATAGGCCATGTTGCAAGTGATGAATGTGCAGCAATACCTGATGTAATAGATGCACAATATTTTGAAATCTCCTCAATAGCGATAACGTATGCAAGGTAATCTCCACCCTGTCCGCCGTATTTTTTAGGATACTGAATACCTAAAAGGCCTGCAGGTCCGAGCTTTTCCCAAATTTCTCTGGGGAATTCTTCTGTTTCATCCATTTCCTGCATTACTGGTTTAATTTCGTTCTCTACGAACTCTCTTACCATTTGTCTGAATAACAGGTGTTCTTTTGATAACGTAAAATCCATTAATACTTCCTCCTTTATCCTTGTAAAAAAATATAAACCATCAAAATTACCATAATCGTGTTTTGATGTTAATCAAAGTCTGCAGAATTCATCATTCCCCAAATTGCGACTTAACCTTCCGCCGACTTTAATTAAAGGTTGTCATACAATTTACAACAAATACTATGTTATATCTTTATGACCTTGCCTATCCTATATAATATACTACTGTTAATAATATGTCAATGTGTTTGTTTTACAAAAATCCACATTTTTTATATTAACTTAAATGAAAATACCATTTACGTTTTACAGCTTTTGCATAACACCTAATCATTTTAAATGAGATATATACTACAAATTAACTAATCAAAAAAATATTCAACCGAATTTCACAATTTTATTATAGAAGTTTTGCACTATACAACTTTTTGTATACAAGTTTTCCGTCAACTCGTTTACTTTCCATAAGGCTTATTTCTTTGACGATTATTTCGCCTATTTTCGGTTTAAACTTTTCAACAGCAATTTTTTTGTTATAAATCATAACAATCTCACGTCCGATAGTAATATGTGGAGAAAATTGTGCTCTTTCCCGCTTAAATCCCTGCTTTCCGAGACACTTTTCAAGCGTCTGATGTAGTCTGACAAGTTCCTTACTTTTATCGGTTCCGAGCCACATAATACACTCCTTTCCTCTATCAAAGTAACCTAAGTCTGTAAAATTCATTGTAAATTTTCTGTTAAGTGCAGCCGTTTCTTCTATTGCCGACGCAAGATTTTCAAGGTCATATTCGTCTGTTTCACCGATAAAATGCAATGTTAAATGTATATTATCCTTGTATGTGAACTTTCCGTGCTTACAATCTGTCCTAATTTGGTCTTGAAAATCGGCAATTTGTCTTTTTGTCTTTTCTTCAAAATCTATTGCTATAAAAGTACGCATAATAAAATTTTCTCCTTTTGTTTACGTAAATTTTTCATTCTAACACTTTTTTGTCTATTTTTTCAGAGGTATATTAGCACGCCGATAGACATAAAAATAGGCTGTGCATAAATGCACAGCCTTATTATACATTATAAATTATTTATTTACTACTTTTAAAACAGTTTCAACTACATTGTCAACCGTAAATCCGTATTTTTCAAAAAGCTTAGCCGCAGGAGCCGATGCACCATAGCCATGCATTGAAATAACCTCGCCGTCAAGTCCGACATATTTATACCAACCGAAATCAACAGCAGCCTCAACAGCAACTCTTTTTCTTACAGCCGAAGGAATTACGCTTTCCTTATATTCATCCGACTGTTCTTCAAATACTTCCCATGAAGGCATACTGATTACTCTTGCATCAATGCCCTTCTCCTGAAGAACATCCCATGCGTTATAAATAAGCTCAACCTCTGAACCTGTTGCCATAAGAAGTACGTCGGGAACATCTTTCTTGCTGTCCTTAAGCACATAAGCACCCTTAAGTGCAGCCTTTCCTGTTCCGTCAAGAAGAGGTAAGTTCTGTCTTGAAAGCACAATACCGGTAGGGCTTGTTGTTCTTTCAAGAGCCGCACACCAGGCAGCAGCAGTTTCTCTTGAATCACAGGGACGGAATACAGTGTAGTTGGGAATGCTTCTGAGAGCCGCAAGATGCTCAACAGGCTGATGAGTAGGACCGTCTTCTCCTACGCCGATGCTGTCGTGTGTGAATATGCTGATTACGGGAAGTCCCATAAGTGCTGACATTCTTAAGCCGGCTTTCATATAATCACTGAATACAAAGAAGCCTGCAATATAAGGTCTTAAGCCTCCGTGGAGATACATACCGTTTGCAATAACAGTCATGGCAAATTCTCTGATACCGAAGTGCATATTTGAGCCTGCTCTGTTTTCAGGTGAATAATATTCTCTGTCCTTCATTACACTCTTGTTTGAAGGTGCAAGGTCAGCAGAACCGCCCATAAGATTGGGAACAAGCTTTGAAAGCTTATTGAGAACCTTCTCTGAAGATGCTCTTGTTGCGATTGTTCCTTCATATGTCCAGTAATCCTCATTATTCATAAGGTCTGCAGAAGGCTTTTCACTATGCCATTCCTTCCACTGAGCCGCAAGCTCAGGATATTCCTTTTCGTATGCGGCAAAAAGTTCATTCCAAGCCTTTTCAGTTTCCGCATTCTTTGCATTGATTGCGGCAATGTGTTCCTTAACCTCATTGGGTACATAGAAGCTTTCTTCGTATTCCCAGCCGAGATTTTTCTTTGCAAGTGCAATTTCCTCTTCTCCGAGAGGCTCACCATGTGCAGATGCCTTGCCCTGTTTATTGGGTGCACCGTAGCCGATTTCTGTTATAACCTTGATTATAGTAGGCTTATTCTTTTCAGCCTTACCTTCTTTTATAGCTGCGTCGATTGCATCAACGTCGTTTCCGTCTTTAACTGTAAGTGTCTGCCAGCCATAAGCTTCAAATCTCTTGAGAACATCTTCATCAAATGATGTCTTAATATCTCCCTCGATTGTTATGCTGTTGCAGTCGTAAAGAAGAATGAGCTTTCCGAGCTTTAATGTTCCTGCAAGTGAAGCAGCCTCAGATGCAACGCCTTCCATAAGACAGCCGTCACCGCACATCGCATATGTGTAGTGGTCAACAACATCATAGCCGGGTTTATTGAACTCAGCGGCAAGATGTGTTTCGGCAATAGCCATGCCGACAGCAGCGGCAATGCCCTGTCCGAGAGGACCTGAGCTTATTTCAACACCGTCTGTCATTCCGTATTCGGGATGTCCGGGTGTAATGCTTGAAAGCTGACGGAATTCTTTAATATCGTCGATTGTTACATTGTATCCGAAAACATGAAGAAGTGAGTAAAGAAGTGCTGAACCGTGTCCGGCTGAAAGCACAAATCTATCTCTGTCTGCCCATTTTGAATCGGCAGGATTTATCTTCATATTCTTTGCCCAAAGAGTATATGCTGCCGGAGCCGCACCCATAGGAAGTCCCGGATGTCCGCTTTTTGCCTTCTGGATTGCTTCAACCGACAAAAATCTTAATGTATTTATAGTCAACTGATCAATATTCATTAGTTATTCCTCCCGAATTATTTCTTAGGTACGCCTTCCCAGTCCTTAAGAAATCTTTCAATACCGATGTCTGTAAGCGGATGCTTTGTCATCTGCATGATTACATTGAAAGGAACTGTTGCGATGTCGCAACCGATACGAGCCGCATGTGTAACATGAAGAGGATTTCTGATGCTTGCGGCAATGATTTCCGTTTCAATTCCCTGTACATTGAAAATATCAACGATTTCTTCGATAAGCTCCATACCGTCGCTGCCGATGTCGTCAATTCTTCCGATGAACGGGCTAACATATGTTGCGCCTGCTTTTGCGGCAAGAAGAGCCTGTGCTGCTGAGAAAATAAGTGTTACGTTTGTCTTGATTCCTTCAGCTGTAAGAATCTTAACTGCCTTAAGTCCTTCGGGAGTCATAGGAATTTTAATGATAATATTTTTATGGATTTTAGCAAGTTCTCTTGCTTCCTTAACCATACCCTCATGCTCAAGGCTGATAACCTCTGCACTGATGGGGCCGTCAACTATTGTTGTAATTTCCTTAACTACTTCAATAAAATCTCTGCCTTCCTTTGCAATGAGTGAAGGGTTTGTTGTAACTCCGCAGATAACTCCGAGCTCGTTAGCTTCTCTTATCTGATCAACGTTTGCGGTATCAATAAATAATTTCATTTTTTATCCTCCTGTGTTTTTTTAAATCACAATATATTACATTATCCATTTTAAATCACCGACAGCCATAAATCAATGAGAACTTAGTACATAAATAAGGCATATATACAAAAATTTATGACATTTTGTATATATGCCTTAATATCAGTTCTTTTTTTCGTCAATTATTTCAGCACAGTTCATAGGTTCTCCCCTTAAAATTCTCAAACCGTGCTTTACCGGTTCATTTACAGCCATAAAATTTTCCTCTGCCGCTTTGGGGCTTCCGGGAAGATTGATGACAAGTGAACGCTTGCGTATGCCTGCCGCAGCCCTGGACAAAATGGAACGTGATGTATACTTCATAGTCAGCATTCTCATTGTCTCCGGTATGCCGGGAACGATTTTTTCACATACAGCTATTGTTGCCTCCGGTGTTACATCTCTCGGAGCAAAGCCTGTTCCGCCTGTTGTAACAATAAGTGCTATGTCCTTTGCCGCCGCTTTTATTATAGCTTCAGATATTTTTTCCTTTTCATCGGGTACAATTTCCGTTAATACGACATTATAGCCATCATTCTCAAGCATTTTTGCAACAAGAGGGCCACCCTTATCCTCTCTTTCGCCTTTATAGCTTCTGTCGCTTACGGTTATTACCGCCGCTGTATAAATTTCTTCCATAAAATCACCTTTCTTATTTGAGAAGAAGAACGTCAACAGGTTTAATATAGATACTTATATTATCACCTGCCGATAATTTTTCAAGCATATTTTTGTCGGTATCGACTCTTATCAGATTGCCTTCTTCGGCATTTATCGGCTTAAGCATTATTATTGCTCCGAAAACGTCCTCAACAAGACGTTCAACGACACAGTCAATTTTGTTTTCCGTTACCTCAAAAGAAAAATAATGCGATCTTAAGCCGACAGCCTTTATGTCCTCTTCCGCATTTTCAGCCGATTTTAAATATATATTCAGCTTTGGCAGAAATATTACATTTTTTTTATCATCTGTTTTTTCTGCTTCAAAAATATTTTTACAGCCGGAAATTCTTGCCGCACCTGTTGTGTTCGGCTGTCTCATCATTTTATGTATTTCAAGCACCGGCTCACTTTTTCCGTCATTTATAATACACACCGCTTCGCAATTTCTGTATGCTTCATCTCGGTCATGCGTTACCATAACAGAAATAACACCGAATTTCTTTATGGTATCGGCAACCGTCATTTCCAGTTTCCATCTTATAAAGTTATCCAAAGCCGAAAACGGCTCGTCCAGCAATATTACCTCCGGCTCGCTTGCCAATATTCTTGCAAGCGCCACCCTCTGCTGTTGGCCTCCCGATATTTCTCCGGGATATTTGTCCTGTATGTCACGAATATAGAATTCATCAAGAAGGGAATTCAGCTTTTCGGTTTTATTTTCCGCCTTCATCGCAACAAGTATATTCTTTTTTACCGTCATATTCGGAAACAACGCATAATTCTGAAACAGATAACCTACGTTTCTTTTCTGCGGCTGTATATTTATGTGTTTGGACGAATCATACAGCACTCTTCCGTTAAGCTCAATATATCCGCTGTCCGGCTTTTCTATTCCGGCAATACACTTAAGTGTCATGCTTTTTCCGCTGCCGGACGCACCCAGAAGAGCAAGCTGACCGTCAGTTTCAAAATCCGATATAAGCTCAAAATTATGAAGTCTTTTTCTTATATGAACAATAAGCGACATTACTTATGTCCTCCGTTCTTTGCTTTCTTTTCCAAAAGATTTAACGAAACAAGCACAACAAATGAAATGACCACATTTATAAATACCCATTTATACGCAAGTGCGTCATTACCTTCTCTCCAAAGCTGATATACTGTTGTCGATATAGTTGCGGTTCTGCCGGGTGTATAGCCTGAAACCATACTCGTTGCACCGTATTCTCCTAAACCCCTTGCAAAAGAAAGCACAATACCTGCAAGTATTCCTTCCTTGCAGTTCGGAATTAAAATTTTCCAAAATATAAATGTATTTGAAAGCCCCAATGTTTTTCCTGCATAGATAAGATTTTTGTCAAAAGCCTCAAACGAGCTTCTAACCGTTCTGTACATAAGCGGAAACGTAACTATAATTACCGCTATAACCGATGCATACCATGTCATAGTTATTTTGGTATTAAACAACTGCATTAACATTTTTCCTACAGAACCGTTTTTCCCAATGCTTTTGAGTATAAAAAAACCTATTACAGTCGGCGGAAGAACAAGAGGAAGAGTAAGAATACAGTCCAATACTCCTTTTAACATTCTCGGTAGCTTTGCAATATAATACGCAAGAAAAATTCCGAAAAAAAATGTTATAACTGTAGCTATGGCGGCTATTCTTATTGAATTATAAAGTGGAAACCAGTCCATATTCTTACTCCTTTAAAAATTCGCTTCTTATTCTTCGGGTATAGAAAAGCCTACTGACTCAAATATGTCGGCACAAACATCTGTTTTAAGGTAAGCTAAAAATTCATTTGCTTTTTCTGCATTGGGTGCGTTCTTGATCACTGCCGCAGGGTATACGATAGGTTTATGTGTTCCTTCGGGTGCTGTTGCAACAACATCTACTTTTTCAGATGTGGCCGCATCTGTGCTGTAAACAACGCCACAATCTACCGCACCTTCTTCAACCTGTGCAAGAACCTCTTTTACATTTGAACCAAATGTGATTTTTCCGTCTGCATTAAGCTGATCCCAAATTCCCATATTTGTAAATATTTCCTCCGAATACTGACCAACGGGAACATCCGAATTTCCTAAAGCAATAAGCTTAACCTTATCTGTTCCAACATCTTCAAAGCTTGCTAAGCCTTTGGGATTTCCTTCGGGCGCAATAAGTACAACGCTATTTGACACAAGATTGAATCTTGTATCGTGATCAATAAAATCAAGACCATCGGGATTTGCCTCTGTGTCCTGTGTTGCGTCAAGCTGGTTCATCTGCTTCTGTGCGGCTGAAATGAATATATCACAGTCTGCACCTTCCTGAATCTGTGTTTTAAGAGTACCTGATGAATCAAAGTTAAACACAAGCTCAACACTGGGATCAACCTCTTTATACATTTCCGCAATCTGACTGAGTGTTTCTGTCATTGATGCCGCCGCAAACACTGTAACTGTTGATGTTTCCGCATTTTCCGCATCATTGTTTGATGTATCCTGTGTTGTCGTTGTTGTGTTTGATGAGCAGCCGGCAACACCTAAAGCCATAACAATAGCCGTTGCCATACATAAAAATTTCTTCATTTTTGTATTTCTCCTTATAAATTTAATTATTTACCAAAGGGACAGACAGGGTATCTGCACTCATTACAGCCAAGACAAAGTCCGCCGTTTCCCAATTTTACAATATCTTTTTTTGTTACCTTTATCCCTGCGGCAACCTTTGGCAATACAAGATCAAACACCGTTGCTCCGGCAAACATAACACAGCCGGGAAGTCCCATAATCGGCGTTCCGTCATCGAAATATCCCAAGAGGAACATTGCTCCCGGAAGCACAGGTGCTCCGTAGGTAATAATTTCTGCACCGCTGTTTTTTATTGCTTCGGGTGTATTGTCGTCGGGATCGACGCTCATACCGCCGGAACAAAGTATAATATCAACGCCTTTTTCTCTTATTTTCTTTATTGCGGCTATTATGTTGTCCATGCCGTCGTCAACAGTTATATGCTCCGTTGTTTCTATTCCGTATTGCTTAAGCTTATCAACTATAACAGGTGTAAAGGTGTCCTTAATAATTCCTTTGAATACCTCACTTCCAGTTGTGACTATTCCGGCTTTTTTCAGCTTATAGGGCGTAACCTTAAGTATAGGACAGTCATTTTGTATCTTTTCGCTTTCCTTAAGCTTTTCGTCCTTAACAACAAGCGGTATAACTCGCATTCCGGCAAGCTTATCGCCTTTTTTAACCGCTGTATTTCCATGTCTTGTCGCTATCATAATCTCGTCAAGCGAATTGATAGCGTCCAGCTTATCAACATCAACCTCGAAATATCCGTCTATTGTTGAAAAAGCCTCTATTTTTCCTTCCTTTATTGTTTCGGAAGGTCTTATATTCTCGTTATCGCAGAGCTTGTACAGTCTTTTTGCCGCATCGTTCTCATGGACCATGCCTTCTTCCATTTCCCATACATATAAATGCTCTTTTCCCATAGACAAAAGCATAGGAATATCCTCTTCCGTTATAATGTGTCCTTTTTTGAACTGTGCTCCCTTAAATTCGTCTTTAACTATTCTCGTAAGGTCGTGACAAAGCACATGACCAACCGCATCTTCCGTTTTTATAAGCTTCATATTCTATCTCTCCAATATTTCAATAATATCGCCTTTTCTGACTATTCCTTCTTTAATGACTATTGCAAAAATGCCTTCTGTCGGCATTACACACTTGCCGACCTTTTTCTTTATTTCGCAGTCGTTGTGGCATTCCTTGCCTATCTGTGTTACCTCAATAACCGTTTCGCCGACCTTGAGCCAAGTTCCGACTGGCAGATTTTTTAAATCAATACCGACTGTATTTATATTTTCAGCAAATATTCCATTCACAAGCTCTATGCCGTTTCCACGCATGGTATCAATGCTTTCTTCTGCCAACAGACTTATTTGTCTATGCCAGTTTCCGGCATGAGCATCGCCGACAATGCCATGATTTATTTTAAGCCGGATTTCATCAACCTCATGCTTTACTGTGCCTTTTTTCTCGCTTATGTTCACAGAAACTACTTCTGCCATTTGTAATCACCGCTCTTTCCGCCGGTTTTGCTTATGAGCTTTATCTCGCTTATCACCATATCCTTCTGCAATGCCTTGCACATATCGTATATAGTAAGAGCCGCCACCGATACAGCCGTAAGCGCCTCCATTTCGACACCGGTTTCGCCCTTGCATTTTACCCTGCTGAAAATCTCTATGTTATCGCTGTTTATATTAAAACTTATGTCTATTCCCGTTGTATTTATAGGGTGGCACATAGGAATTATGTCCGATGTTCTTTTTGCCGCCATTATTCCACCAACCTGTGCAACCGCAAGAACATCGCCTTTTTTTATACCTCCGCTTTTTATCATTTCAACTGTTTCTTTGTCCATATGGATAACACCGTATGCCTCTGCCGTTCTTAGTGTAATATTTTTTTCGGATACATCGACCATTCTTGCTCTGCCCTGTTCGTTTATGTGTGTTAAATCTTCCATTAAGCTCACCGCCTTTGATTTAATATATATTAGCATTATTCTTTAAAAAACACAACGCTATTTATGTACAAAAATAAGAGCCGCCTGTTGGCAACTCTTATAAGCGTTTATTTCATTAAAAATATGTATTTATACCAGAAAATCACAGCCATTGCTATTGATGCCGCAGTCTGGTTTATTTTTGCATATTTCAAAAGTCTTTCGGTATATTCCTCGTCCTCACAGTATTTACTGTAATAAAACACATAAAACATACTGCTCAGAATAATATCTACCGTCATAAAAAGCTCTGCTATGGTCAGTCTTACCTTCCAGAACAGACCTAAAGCAAAAACAAAATATGTTATGGCAATATAAACTATATGGTTCGTCAATGCACCCTTGACTGTCTTTTCCGCAAAAGCCTTATCTTCTTTGTTCTCTTTATAGGTATAATAATCCACAAAATAAAACAGCATAGGAAGTATTACAAGCAAAAGCTCAAGCCTTATGTATGTTTCTTCGGACGCAAACTTATCCAATGTCGCACCTATAAACCAGAATACAAGAATCATAAAAACCAGCATTCGGATTGGCGGCGTAAGGTTTTTTCCGTCCCAGTCGGAATGATATTTCATGTTTCTCAGGCTTATCATAACAAACACAAATGTCAGAAAAAATAAAAGTCCGATATATTCTGCCATAAAATCATCCTTTTTGAAAAATCCCTCTGTTGTTTAAAGCAGAGGGATTATATGCACAATTATCTGTCTTTTGCTCTTGTTTCACAGTAAATACATCTGTAAACGCCCTTTTCTCTGTCGGTAAGCTTGAAAATATGAGGAAGCTCCTGTTCAACAGATGTAATACATCTCGGATTTTTGCATTTAATTACATTTACAATTTTTTCGGGAAGCTCAAGGCTTTTCTTTTCGATAAGAACGCCATCCTTGATTATGTTTACGGTAAGTCCGTTGTCAACATAGCCGAGCACATCAAAATCAATATCAATAAGGCTGTCAATTTTAATAATGTCCTTTTTACCCTGTTTTTTGCTTTCGGCATTCTTTATTATCGCCACCTGGCAGTCAAGCTTTTCAAGTCCGAGTACCTCATAAAGATACATTCCCTTTCCGGCTTTGATATGGTCAATTACAATACCGTTTTTAATCGAATCAATCTTCATTTATTTTACCTCCATTCCAAGCATCTTAAGAATAAGCGCCATTCTTATAAATCTTCCGTTAAGTGCCTGTCTGAAATAGCATGCTCTTTCGTCATCATCAACGGCAACCGATATTTCGTTTACTCTCGGAAGCGGGTGGAGTATTCTCATTGTTTTCTTTGCATTCTTAAGCTTTTCAGGAGTAAGTATATAGCTGTCTTTAAGTCTTATATAATCCTGTTCATTGAAGAATCTTTCCTTCTGAACTCTTGTCATGTAGAGAATGTCAAGGTCGGGCATAGCGGCTTCAAGGTCGGGATTTTCTTCATAAGGTATTCCCTTCTTTTCGATTACGTCCACCTTTACATAATCGGGAAGCTTAAGCTCGTCCGGTGATATAAGCACAAACTTGATTCCTGTATATCTTGACATAGCCGCAATAAGCGAATGTACCGTTCTGCCGAACTTAAGGTCACCGCAAAGACCTATTGTAAGGTCGTTAAGTCTGCCCATTTCCCTATGAATTGTGAGAAGGTCGGTAAGCGTCTGCGTAGGGTGGTTATGTCCGCCGTCACCTGCATTTATTACCGGAACATCGGCCTTCATAGATGCAACAAGCGGAGCACCTTCCTTAGGGTGACGCATTGCGATTATGTCAGAATAACAGCTTACAACCTTGACTGTATCGGAAACGCTTTCGCCCTTAGACGCAGATGAGCTTGCGGCCTCCGAAAATCCAAGTACGCTTCCGCCGAGTGAAAGCATTGCGGATTCAAACGAAAGTCTTGTTCTTGTTGAAGGCTCAA
The DNA here is from genome assembly GCF_018918145.1 of Anaerotignum sp. MSJ-24. Lineage (GTDB taxonomy): Bacteria > Bacillota > Clostridia > Lachnospirales > Anaerotignaceae > Metalachnospira. Next base: position 74,437 of record NZ_JAHLPX010000004.1, on the reverse strand, counting down.
AGAAAAGTGTAGCAAGCTTTTTGCCATGGCATACCTCTGCGTATTTCTGAGGATCTGCAATTATATCATCGGCAACGGCAATAAGCTCATCTATTTCATCTGTTGATAAATCTAAAATATCTATAAGACTTTTCATTATTTATTTCCTCCAATCCAGCTTTCATCATCGGGGTTATTTCTGAAAGCCATAAGTCTTGCTATATCCTCTTTTGCAATATAGCCTTCCTCTGCGGCGACCTCTGCGATTACGTCAAAGTTGGAAAGGCTGACATTCTTTACATTGGCTGCGGCAAGCTTATCAAGGCCTTTTTTCATGCCGTAAGTAAATATGCTGGCAATACCGAGAACCTCTGCACCTGCCTCACGAAGTGCCTCAACAACCTCAACGGCACTTCCTCCTGTTGATATAAGGTCTTCGATTACAACAACCTTCTGGCCTTTTTCAAGCTTTCCTTCTATTCTGTTGTTGCGGCCGTGATCCTTATTGCCCGAACGCACATAGCCCATAGGCATTCCGAGTATGTGTCCTGTTATAGCCGCATGAGCGATACCTGCTGTGCTTGTTCCCATAAGAACCTCACATTCGGGATAATGTGTTTTTACTACCTCCGCAAGTGCGTTTTCAACATCATCTCTTACCTTAGGTGCTGTAAGTGTAAGTCTGTTATCGCAGTAAATGGGGCTTTTAATTCCGCTTGCCCATGTGAAAGGCTCTTCCGGTCTTAAGAATACCGCTCCTATTGAAAGTAAATCTTTAGCTATTAATCTTTCTGTATTTTCCATTGAAATTCTCCTTTATAATTATCCTACAAACTCTTCAACGCATCTTTCATAAGCCTTAACCGGATCATCTGCCTGTGTTATCGGTCTTCCGACAACAATATAATCCGAGCCGATTTCCTTTGCCTTTGCCGGTGTTGTTATTCTTATCTGGTCGTCCTTTGCACTGTCCGCAAAACGGATTCCGGGTGTTACCGTAACAAAATCCTTACCGCATACATTATGAACAGCCTCGGACTCCATAGGTGAGCATACAACTCCGTCAAGGCCTGCCTTCTTTGCGTTTTCAGCATAGTGCATAACCGTCTTTTCAAGACTGCTGTTTATAAGAAGCTCACTCTGCATTCTGTCCTCGCTTGTTGATGTAAGCTGTGTTACGGCGATAAGAAGAGGTCTTGTGCCGTCCTCTCTTGTAAGGCCCGTAAGAGCCGCCTCCATCATTGCTATTGTGCCTGCCGCATGGATATTTACCATATCTATATCCAGAGAAGAAAGCACCTTCATTGCCTTCATAACAGTGTTGGGAATGTCGTGAAGCTTTAAATCGAGGAATATCTTATGTCCTCTTTTCTTTATCTCTCTTACAATCTGTGGGCCTTCTGCATAAAACAGCTCCATTCCGATTTTTACAAAGGGTTTCTTTCCTGTAAATTTGTCAAGGAATGCGAATGTTTCCTCTGCCGAATTAAAGTCACAGGCAATTATTACGTCTTTTCCCATCAGTGAGCACCTCCTATAATGCTTTTCAAATCATCTATTTTGTATTTTTCCATTACCTTTGGTAAGTTTTCAATTATATTTTTGCAGGCGAACGGCTCAACAAGATTTGCCGCACCGACCTGTACAGCTGTTGCTCCGGCAAGCATCATTTCTATTACATCCTCTGCCGTCGAAACGCCACCCATACCTATAATAGGAATATTAACAGCCTCATAAACCTGATAAACCATTCTGAGTGCAACCGGAAGTATTGCTGTTCCTGAAAAGCCGCCCATTTTGTTTGCAATAACAGGCTTTTTGGTCTTTAAATCTATTCTCATGCCGAGAAGTGTATTTATCATGCTAATACCATCGGCACCGTTTTCTTCACAGGCCTTTGCAATGGACACAATATCCGTTACATTAGGGCTTAATTTTATATAAACAGGCTTTGTTGTTACTTCCTTAACTGCTTTTGTTACCTTTGCCACATTTTCAGCAGATGTTCCGAAAGCCATACCGCCGTTATGCACATTTGGACAGCTTACGTTTATCTCGATTATTCCGACCTGTTCTTCCTTATCAATTCTTTCTGCACAGTAGGAATATTCATCAACGGAAAAGCCGCTTATATTTGCAATTACTTTTTTATTGAAGCATTTTTTAAGCTTAGGAAGCTCCTCGGATATTACCTTATCAATACCCGGATTTTGAAGTCCTACCGAATTAATCATTCCCATGGGACACTCTGCAATTCTCGGTGTAGGATTTCCGAATCTCGGTTCTTTTGTTGTTCCCTTGAACGAAAAACTTCCGAGTATGTTTATGTCATAAAGCTCTGCGAATTCATAACCGAAGCCGAATGTTCCGCTGGCAGGGATAACCGGATTGTCAAGCTCAAGTCCGCTTAATGTAACCTTTGTGTTTACCATATTATCTCCTCCATTTCAAGAACAGGGCCGTCCTTACAAATTCTCTTATTTCCGTATTTTGTTGCACAGCTGCAACCCATGCAGGCACCGAATCCACAGCCCATTCTTTCCTCAAAGCTGAGCTGTCCGCTTGTTTCGGCTGTATTATATATTGCCTTAAGCATAGGTTCTGGGCCGCACGAATATATATAGGTATATTTCATGTTTTTAAGTGCGTCTGTAACGAAGCCCTTCATTCCGTAGCTTCCGTCTGCCGTTGTTACCGTTACCTCTGCACCGAGAGCCTTAAATTCGTTTTCAAAGAACAATTCGTTTTCTTTATTAAAGCCAAGTATAACCTGCGGCTTTTTGCCTTCCGCAACAAGCTTTCTGCAAAGATTATACATGGGCGGAACTCCTGCACCTCCGCCGATAAGCACAGGCTCATTTCCACTTTTGGAAAGGTCATAGCCGTTTCCGAGTCCGGTAAGTATATCAAGCTTTTCTCCTGCACCAAGTTCTGCCATATATTCCGTTCCTTTTCCGACTACCTTATATATGAGTGTAAGCTCGTTATCATCATAATCACATACAGATATGGGACGTCTTAAGAAAAATCCGTCAAGCTTTATATTTACAAACTGTCCTGATGCCGTTATTCCGGAGCAATCGCCACCGAGAACCATTTTATAGGTATTTTCGGCTATTTTTGTATTTGCTTTTACTTCAAAAATACTCTGTTTCATAAAATCACCATTCTCATGCTTTCCATACTATTTTTCCGCCAACCATAGTCATAACGCATTTTCCCTTTACCGATTTTCCTTCAAAGGGTGTGCTTTTTCCCATTGAGAGAAATTCATCGGGATTTATTTTATACTCAGCATTAAGGTCAAACACCGTAATATCGGCTTTTTCTCCGACCTTTATTTCAGAGCCGATACCGAATATTTTTCTTGCATTGATATTCAACAGCTCCATAAGCTTTTCAAGAGAAATTATATTCTTTTCAACAAGCTCCGTATAAAGCACCGGAAACGCCGTTTCTATTCCGACAACACCCATAAGGCTGTCCTTAAGCCCCTTTGACTTTTCCTCTTTGCTATGCGGTGCATGGTCGGTAGCTATCACATCTATTGTGCCGTCCTTTATGCCTTCTATCAACGCAAGCCTGTCCGACTTATCTCTGAGCGGAGGATTCATTTTGAATCTGCCCTCTTCTTGAATATCCATATCGTCAAGCACAAGATAATGCGGTGCTGTTTCACAGGTTACATCAAGTCCGTCCTTTTTAGCCTGTCTTATGAGTTCAACACTTTCCTTTGTGGATATATGGCAGACATGATATTTACAGCCTGTTTCCTTAACCAGCTTTAAGTCACGCTCAATCTGTTTCCATTCGCTTTCCGAACATATACCCTTATGTCCGTGAAGCTCTGCATATTTTCCTTTATGAATATATCCGCCGTTAAGCAGTGTATTATCTTCGCAATGCGCAACAATCATTTTCCCGAGACTTTTTGCCTTAAGCATTGCCGCACGCATCATATCATCATTCTGCACGCCTTTGCCGTCGTCGGAAAAAGCAACGGCATATTCTGCCATGCCATCAAGGTCAGCCATTTCCCTGCCCTGTTCTCCGACAGTTATTGCTCCGTACGGATAAACATGGATAACAGCGTCATTTTCGATTGCCTTAACCTCTTCAAGAATATTTTCTCTGCTGTCCGGAACAGGTTTAAGGTTAGGCATTGCACAGACTGAAGTATATCCGCCGTGTGCCGCCGCCATTGTTCCGGTCTTAATTGTTTCTTTATACAAAAATCCCGGCTCTCTGAGATGAACATGTACATCTGTAAAACCGGGAAATATAAACAAATTATTAAAATCAAAAGAAACGCTGTCATTATAACAGCCGGCACCAACGGAAACAATTATATTATCTTCTATAAAAATATCGGTTTTCTTGAATTCATTATCTGTAAATACAGTCGCATTTTTCAATAAATACCCCATAAAAATCCTCCGTTCCTTATATACCGCGTGATATTTTATCATCATTGTTATGCTCTGTCAAGGGTGATTTTAAGTATATTTAAAATTAGTTTTATCTAATATAACTTTACCATTATATACGGTTCACCGCAAGACATATTGTTTAGTAAGACGTTCATTTTTAAGCGGAAGGTATTAGGAAACCGCAAGCGAGATTCATTCCCGCTGAGGAGAATTGATAATTTCAAAAATTTTTTAAAATTTATTGAAATTATTAATTCAAATTTAAACAAAACAAAAAACGATTAGTTTTTGCCTTAGGGCGTACACGCCCCCAAAAAATGAGGCCTCCGGTTTCCCGGAGACCTCGGTCCCATATAATTAAAATTGGCTTTAATTTTAATTACCTTAAATTAATTTGTACAGAACAATTAGTTAAGTGTTACTGTGCCGGAAGCCTCTGTCCAGTTGATTGCACTGATACCAAGTGAGTTAGCAAGATCTCTTACAGGGATAAATGTTCTGTCGTTTACGATAGCTGCTGTTGTGTTCATAGCAACAGGTGTACCGTTGATGTACATTGTTCTTGAACCGATTGTCATAGAGATGATTCTCTGTCCGCTGAGTACTGTTACTGTTCTGCTTGCATTGTCCCAGTTAACTGTTGCACCGAATGCTTCTGAGATTGCTCTTACAGGAAGCATTGTGTAGTTTTCGCTGTTGATGTATGCAGGAGCGTCAAGGTTAACTGTTTCTGTTCCAACTGCCATTGTTGAAGCACCAACTGTGATGATGATCTTCTTGTTTGTTGTTGAGTCATCCTGATCACGAGCTGATGTGATTACGTCAACATAGCTGTCATTTACTGTTACTGCTTTGTACTTGAAGATTGCAGCTTCTTCATCATCATATTCATCTTTGTCAGGTGAAGAGTTTTCCCAGAGAATGTTGATAGCACCATCATTCTGTCTGCTGTATCCACCTAAGTTCTGAAGAGCATATCCGCCTACAGGAAGAGTTCTGTCAAGGTAAAGTTCAAGACCGCTGATAACGATTGTTGAAGCCTCTGTTGACTCGTCGTTTACTGTTACTGTAAGTAATGCTTTGTCAAATCTTGTTTCATAAAGGTTAGCTGAAGGATAGTTGTCGTCGATATCAACATCAACATCGATGTCACCTTCTGTAACTTCTGCTTTACCAGCATCTTCGAAGTCCATCTTTTCAACGCCAAGGATGATCTGATCGTCTTCTTTAAGGATACCTTCTTCAGCTTCTGTAATAACGATATCGTTTACAGGTACATATCTGTAGTCAATAAGTACTTCGCTTGTCTTAGCTGTAATTGTGTAAGGGGCTTTAACTGTAGCTACCTTAAGTGTTACGTCGTCGAACTGTCCGCCGAGTGTAACGTTTACATCACCTGAAAATGTAGGTGCTGCATTAAGAACGAATTTAACATCAAGGTCAGTCTTATTTGACTCATTGTTGTTCTTTGAGTAGTTCTTGATTGTTACAACGTTTCCGTCGATTTCACTTGTAAAATCGTCATTTCCGTTGCCTTTGAATTCAACATCTGCTACTTCGATTCCTTCAGGGAATGTAAATGTAGCTTTTCTTGATGTGTTAAGAATATCGCCTGTGTTTTCTTCAATTGATACCTTAAGTGTATTTGTGTCGTCGTTGTAAGCACCTGCCCAGATTACAGGAAGTTCTTTGTCTTCAACTGAGTATGTTACAGCTTCTTTAACCATCTTAGCAACCTCAAGCTTAATGTTTGAGAATTCCTTAGGTGAAGCAAGTGATGATACTGTGATTGTAGCAACATCGCCAACCTTGCATTTCTTAAGAGGTTTTAATGTAAGCTTTGAAATAGTCATTTCAGAGCACATATTAGGTTCGAAATCTGTTCCATCGAATACGATTTCGATTTCGTTGTCTTTAATGACATTGATTTCAGCTGAAACACCTTTCTCGTTAAGGAATGAAACTTCTGCATCATCCTGATCTTCTGTGAATTTCCAGTTTCCGCTGAGCTTAAGTTTGATTGAACCGCCCTCAAACACTTTGGGTGTAAGTTCTTTAAGTGTTATCTCGTTGATTGCTTTTTCATCATCGGCATCTTCTACAAAAGTCTTAACTTTTACTGGTTCATAAGTGATATCACCCTTCTGCGCTGTTGCAATTACAACGTCATTTTTGCTAAATTCTACAACGTTACTTGTAAATTTTGCAACTACATCGCCTTCTCCGATAGCTTTAACAATCAAAGGAATAACGCAAGCGCTACCTTTCTGTACCATGTTATATTTTTCTGCATCGATTGTAATTACAGCTTTATCATCGTCCTTGATAACAACCTTTTTGATGCCAACTCTTCCTTCGTCATTTACTTGCATCTGGTAATCTTTGTCACTGTCGTCATCAACACGAGCAAATTCACCATTAACAAGTGTAACAGTTACATCAAAATCTTCATTACGTTTTACTTCATCATTGTCTCTTTTGAGTTCAACTCTTGATGTAAAGATTTTATCTGTTGCAACCTGGATTTCGTCAGCTACTGTAACCTTTGTTGCTGCGAAAGCTGTTGCAGGTACCATTGCTACTGTCATAACAGCTGCAATAAGTAATGCCAATTTTCTTTTCATCTTTTTTCCTCCTTTAATTTTAAATGTACGTATTGGCTTATACAAATTGACCGATACATTCATAAAGCACCTTGTTTTCTGCCGTTTTGTCGGGTAAACGGTTATGCACAATGTACAACATGCACATATCTATCAATTAGTATATGTTCATTTTACCCCCCCCGGAAAATGTCAAGGGTTTTTGGCATTTTGTAACATAACTGTAACATTAGCATTTATACCTTTATCCACAGCCTTGCATTTTTCACCGATATGCGAGCATATCGGTTTGACATTTTCCCTGATCGGCAAACAACCAAATAGGTACACAAATAAAAAACACCACATTTCTGCAAATCGGAAATGTGGTGCATTCTTCTTAATCTTATTTAATAATATTCATTTCTTTAAGAGCATTCAATGCCGCCGCCTGTTCGGCCTCTTTTTTGCTCTTGCCTTTTCCTGTTCCGAGAACATCTTTGCCATGTCTTACGGCTGATGTAAACACCTTATTATGGTCAGGGCCTTCTTCATTTATTATTTCATAATGAAGCGGTTCCTTGCTTACCTTCTGGATTTCCTCCTGAAGACGTGTTTTACAGTCAATGATGTTCAATGTTTCTCTTATCCTGTTTACCGTATCGGTAAGCTGTCCGAGTATGTGCTTTCTTGCCGCCTCTATTCCGCCGTCAAGATATATAGCACCTATAACAGCCTCAAAGGCATCGGCAAGTATTGAATCTCTCTTTCTGCCGCCGGTTGCCTCTTCGCCTCTGCCGAGCATAAGAAATTCGCTTAAGCCTATAATTCTTGCTCTTTCGGCAAGACTTCCTTCGCATACGGTTCCGGCTCTGAGCTTTGTCAGTTCGCCCTCAGGCATATGCGGAAAAAGCTTATATATATAGTCGCTTATAACAAGCTCAAGAACAGCATCGCCCAAAAATTCGATACGTTCATTATTATCATACTTTTCAATATGCTTTTCATTGGCATAGGAGCTGTGCGTAAACGCTTTTTTGAGCAAATCAATATTATTAAATTTATAGTTGATTGTATTTTCAAATATGCTCAAATCTGTATTATTCATTATCTTACTCCGCTGTCATTTCGCTTATATAGTTTATTGCGTCCTTAACTGTCTTAATCTTTTCTGTATCGTCAGTATCAAATGTCACTTCGTATGCGTCCTCAAGTGCAGAAATCACCTGAAAGAAATCAAATGAGTCAACTTCCAAATCGGCAAAAACTGTGTTTTCGTTAATATCAGCCTCCGGAAGTCCGAGCTGTTCAGCAATTATACTTATAACTTTAGATGTATCCATAAAATATCTCCTTTTATTTCTGGATTAAACTCTCGATTTTAGCAACAGTATCATTTTCAATAAAGCTTATGCTCTGCTTTATACAATTTGTTATAGCCGGAGCCTTACAGCTTCCGTGTACCTTCATAACAAGCGACTTTAAGCCGACATAAGGTGCACCGCCGACGTTATCGGAATCAAGACTATTCTTGATGTTTCCGAAGGGTGTTTTAAGTGCCGCTGCCGCAAGCTTATATGGGCCTTTTGTTATTTCGCCTTTAATTCTTCCGAAAAGGCTCTTGCATACGCCTTCGGTTGTCTTAAGAATAGTATTTCCGACAAAGCCGTCGCATACAACTACGTCAACCACACCGAAAGGAATATCTATCATTTCGGCATAGCCTTTAAAATTAATGTCTGCATTCTCAAGCAAAGAATAAGCCTCTTTAACCAAAGCATTTCCCTTTTCTCTTTCAACACCGATATTGGCAAGACCTACCGTAGGATTTTTTATGCCGAGAACGGTTTCCGCATAAACAGAACCCATTTTTGCAAACTGCTCAAGATAATGCGGTTTGCAATCGACATTTGCACCACTGTCGAGAAGCAGTGAATATCCTTTGGCATTAGGTAAACATGTTGCAAGGGCCGGTCTGTCAATTCCTTTTATTCTTCCGACAGTTACTGTTCCGCCGACAAAAAGTGCGCCTGTGCTTCCGGCTGAAATAAAAGCCGAAGCCTTATTTTCTTTAACAAGATTAAGTCCGACCATCAATGAAGAGTTTTTCTTCTTGCGGACTGCCTCCGTAGGTACTTCCTCGGTGCTTATCACTTCATCAGCGTTGACTATTTCTATGCTGTCCTCATCAAATGTATATGCCGCAAGCTCTTTTTTTACAACTTCTTCCTGTCCTACAAGAAGAACCTTTACAGGATAGAGCTTAACAGCCTCCGCAACGCCTTTAACTATTTCATAGGGTGCATTATCTCCGCCCATGGCGTCAACTGCAACAGTAATATTTCTTTCCAACATATCCACCTCTTTATCAATACGGTAATAAATAAATAAGGCAGCTAACATGCAGCTGCCTTAAGGTTTATGCTTAGTCTACAGGTGTAACAACCTTTTTGTTGTATGAACCACATGCCTTACATACATGGTGAGGCACCATAAGTTCTCCACACTTGCTGCACGCTACTAATGTAGGTGTTGCAATCTTCCATGTAGATGCTTTTCTTTTACCTTTTTTAGATTTTGAGACTCTTCCTTTGGGTACTGCCATTTCTTTTACACCTCCTCATCGAATTTGAGAAGAGAACGTAAACTTTCAAACCTTGGATCAACATATGTCGTATCACAGCCGCAATCCTTCACATTGAGATTCTGTCCGCAAACAGGGCAAAGACCCTTGCAGTCATCGCTGCATACAACTTTCATAGGCATAACCGCCAATATGTTTCTCATAACAGCTGAACTAAGGTCTATGGAATCTCCCGAAAAAGTTTCTATCTCTTCGTCATCACCGGCATTATTGCCGAATTTTTCATTTAGTTTGAAGTCCACGGATAGTTCAACAGGCTCTAAACACCTGCTGCAGGGCATACATATGCCAACGGAACCAGTTCCTTCGACATAGTAAATATCCTGTTCCTTTATTACTTCTCCTTCAAGACTGACAGGTGTTGTAAAAACCGCTCCATCGGCACCTAAGACTTCATCGCCAAGCTTTTCGTTAAGCTGAAAATCAAAGCTGGCCTCACGTCTGCCCGAAACAGCAGAAATATTAATAATCATATTTAATCACTCCTGTTAGCCACACTCAAATTATTATACTAATAACATTTATATTTGTCAATCTTATTTTTTATTAATTATTCTGCCCCATGCGTAAACATGAGGCAGAAGGAAAAATCAATTATTTGATAAGATTATTTTGCAGCTTCAACAAGCTCTTTTGTATCTCTTGCGATAACAAGCTCTTCATTTGTAGGGATTACAAATACCTGAACTCTTGACTGTCTTGTTGTAATTTCAATAGCCTTGCCTCTCTGGCTGTTGTTGTATGAGTCAAGCTCAATTCCGAGGTATCTGAGGTAATCGCAGATAACCTGACGCATTGTAGCTGAGTTTTCACCAAGACCTGCTGTGAATACAATAGCGTCAACGCCCTTCATAGCTGTTACATATTCGCCGATTGTCTTTGCAACTCTGTAAGCGAAAAGGTCAAGTGCTGATGTAGCTCTTTCGTTTCCTTCGCCCTCTGCTTCTTCGATGTCACGGAAGTCGCTTGATACGCCTGATACACCGAGAACGCCTGATTCCTTGTTAAGGATGTGGTCCATCTGAGCTGTTGTAAGGTTTTCCTTGTTCATGATGTAAAGAACAACAGCAGGGTCAACGCTACCGCTTCTTGTACCCATTGCAAGACCGTCAAGAGGTGTGAAGCCCATTGATGTGTCTACTGAGATACCTTTTCTTACAGCACAGATACTTGCACCGTTTCCGAGGTGGCATGTAACAATCTTAAGCTCTTCGATGGGTTTGCCCATAAGGTTAGCACATTCCTGTGAAACAAATCTGTGGCTTGTTCCGTGGAAGCCATATTTACGGATTTTGTATTTTTCATAGTATTCGTAAGGAAGAGCATAGAGATAAGCTTTTTCAGGCATTGTCTGATGGAAAGCTGTATCGAATACTGCTACCTGAGGAACACCGGGCATAAGCTTTTCGCAAGCTTCGATACCGATAAGGTTTGCAGGGTTGTGAAGAGGTGCAAGGTCGAAGCATTTCTTGATTGCATCTTTAACTTCTTCATTGATGATAACTGATTTTGCGAAGTATTCTCCACCATGTACAACACGATGTCCAACTGCGCCAATTTCCATTGTTGATTTGATAACGCCGTGGTCAGCGTCAACAAGTGCGTCCATAACAGCCTTTACAGCAGTTGCGTGATCGGGAAGGGGATCGTTTGATACATATTTATCCTTTCCTGTTGCTTCATGCTTAAGAACGCCGTCGATACCGATTCTTTCGCAAAGACCTTTTGCAAGTAATTCTTCTGTTTCGCTATCGATAAGCTGATATTTAAGTGATGAACTTCCGCAGTTTAATACAAGAATTTTCATGTTTATTTTCTCCTTATCTTATATGTTTATTAGTTAACTTTTTCAATCAGATAATTGTTGCCTGGAATGATGTAAGAGCTACGCAAGCTACGATATCCTCTGCGTTGCAGCCTCTTGAAAGGTCGTTTACAGGTGCTGCAAGGCCCTGAAGGATAGGTCCGAAAGCCTGTGCTCCGGCAAATCTCTGTACAAGCTTGTATCCGATGTTTCCTGCGTCGATGTCAGGGAAGATAAGTACGTTTGCCTTACCTGCTACATCGCTTGTAGGAGCCTTAAGCTCGCCAACTTCCTTAACGAGAGCTGCGTCAAGCTGAAGCTCGCCGTCAAGCATAATTTCGGGATGTTTTTCTTTTGCGATTCTTGTTGCCTCAACAACCTTTGTTACGTCAGCATGTTTAGCTGAACCCTTTGTTGAATGGCTGAGCATAGCAACTCTTGCTTTTCCGCCAACGAATGCTTCAAAGCTTGCTGCTGATGCAGTTGCGATAGATGCAAGCTCTTCGGGATTAGGATTCTGGTTAAGAGCGCAGTCAGCGAAAAGAAGTACGCCGTCGTTTCCGTATGTGTTGTCTTTGCAGCACATTACGAAGAATGATGAAACGAGCTCTGTTCCGGGAGCTGTCTTAAGAATCTGGAGTGCAGGTCTTAATGTATCTGCTGTTGAGTGGATAGCACCTGAAACCATACCGTCTGCAACACCGATTTTAACAAGGAGTACACCAAAATATGTATAGTCTGCTTTAACAGTCTTTAATGCTTCTTCGGGAGTAAGTCCTTTGCTCTTTCTTGCTTCGCAGAATGCAGCAACAACTTCGTCCATTCTTTCATAGTTTTCGGGATCTATAATTGTAGCACCATCAAGATTGCAGCCCTTTCCTGCTTCAAGGATTTTGTCCTTGTTGCCGATAAGGATGAGGTCAGCGACGTCCTCTTTGAGGATCATGTCTGCTGCATCAAGAGTTCTTCTTTCATATGCTTCGGGAAGAACGATTGTTTTTTTATTTTTCTTTGCTCTTTCTTTTATGCTTGTTAAAAAATCCATTGCAAAAAAACCTCCTAAAAATTTAGAAATAAAATAATTAACGGTATATATACCGCTCTCATAATTATACAATTTTTATTATATATCCTAAGCGGAAAATATTCTATATAAAAAATCCATAATATTTTAAAAAATCTCATAAAATTTTACTATAATAGTTATAGACGGTATTTTTATGAATACATAACATATCAAACCTGTTATTTTCTGTCTCCATACAACCGGATTTTACAGTCCTATACATAAAATTTCCACAGCAATTGCAAAATATACCTGAATACGGTTATAATAGGCACTATACAATAAATTGATAGGAAAGATACCGATGAAAACGACAGCAATAATCGCAGAATATAATCCGTTCCACAACGGACACAAATTTCATATAGAAAAAGCAAGAGAGCTGACAAACGCAGATTATGTAATCGCTATTATGAGCTCGTCCTTTGTGCAGAGAGGCGATTGTGCCGTATTCGATAAATGGTGCCGTACAAGGGCTGCTCTTTCCTGTGGTGCGGATATGGTAATCGAACTGCCTGTTGTTTACTCAACCTCATCAGCCGAAGGTTTTGCCTCCGGTGCGGTAAAAATAGCAGAAGAATCCGGCATTGCCGATTGTCTTGCCTTCGGAGCGGAAACAGATGATATTACGGCACTGAAAGCAACAGCCGATATTCTCTGCCGACAGCCGGAGGAATATCGAAATTCTTTAAAGACACATCTTTCGGACGGATTATCCTTTCCTGCCGCAAGAGCACTTTCGCTTGTGGAAAACGGCATATCCGGCTGTATTCTTTCACAGCCAAACAATATACTTGCCGTTGAATATATGAAGGCATTACAGCTTTTTTCGAGCACTATTGAGCCGGTCATAGTCCACCGCACAACCTCGGAATTTAATTCGGAAGAAATAAGCGGAAATATAGCATCGGCAACAGCCGTAAGAAAGGCATTATACACAAAGCAGATTGCTCTTGTGAAAAGCACAGTACCGGAAAACTGTTTCAGATTATATCAAGGCTGTAATTCTGTTTTTGCCGACAATTTTTCTCCTTATCTGAATTATGCTCTCAGATATTATTCGGCAGAAGAGTTGAAGCAGATAAGTAGCATTTCTGAAGGTCTTGAAAACCGTATACTCAAAACAGTCGGAGAGTACGACAAAATAAGTGACATATGCACAGCTCTTAAAACAAAGCGTTATACCTATACAAGGCTTATGAGAACACTTTTCCACATAATACTCGGAATAACAAAGGAGCATGAAAATATGTTTTCTCCGGTAGATTTCGAGCCGTATATAAGGGTTCTCGGATTCAGACAGTCTGCACTTCCGCTTGTGAAAAGCCTTACGCAGAACGCCTCCGTTCCTGTGATAATGAACATAAACAAGGATGAAAAAAAGCTCTCCGACAGTCAGAAAAAGCTTCTGGAATTGGAGAAAAAGGCTACAAACATATATTTTGCACCGAATAACGGAAAGCTCGGCCTTGATTACACTATGCCGCTGATAGTCGAAAAAGATATGTAAAAAATCCCTGTGTATGCTCATATTCTTAAATAAAGGCATTCGCAGGGATTTGTGTTTTATTGAAGAAAAATATATTTAAGCTTATAGTTTCATTTTTTATAATTGCAAATATAATTCTTTTTACCGACAGAATAACTATTTCCGCATACAACACACTTATGCTGTGGTTCAATACGGTTATTCCATCGCTGTTTCCTTTTATGATTATATCCTCATGGCTTGATTTTAATATAAGCATTACCGACAATATCGCCGATAAGATATGTATAAAACTTTTCGGCATTCCTTCATCGCTTATGCTTGTATTTGTTATCGGTCTGCTTTCCGGCTATCCCCTGGGTGCAAAAATAACAGCAGAGCTTTACCGCAGAAAACAAATATCAAAATCAACCGCACAACAGCTTTTATCTTTCTGCAACAACTGCGGCATTGTTTTTATAATTTCCGCCGTATCTTCATCTATGCTGAAAGACAGACAGGCGGCTGTATTTTTTATATCGATCACAGTCTTTTCGGCTTTATTAACAGGCTTTATACATAATCTGCTTTTTCCACAGGATAACATAAAGGTTATTGCACCAAAGACTGCCTTATCGCATACAAGCTTCAATTCCGCAATATCCTCTGCAATAGGCACTATACTGACGGTCGGCAGCTGTATGATATTTTTCTCCGTTATATCCGAATCGGTATTCAGCCTTCTGCCTCTTAAATCCGATATATCCAAAGCCTTTATCAGCGGAATATTCGAATTTACAAGAGGTGTAAAGCTTATATCGGTGCTTAATTACGGTAATAAGCTTAAATATTCAATGATTGCCTGCATTCTTTCATGGGGCGGAATATCCGTACATTTACAGACGGCAGCGGTTGCCTATGATGTGTTGAGCATACCGAAATATATATTCTGCAAAGCATTGTCGGCGGTAACAGCCTTTATAACCGCACAGGCTTTATACGACGTTTTCTTTGCAAAAGAAATCATAGCAGTATCAACAATATCTTCTCCAACGCCTGTTGTTCATTCATGGGCTTTATCCACAGCATTATGTGTTCTTCTGTTAATAACAAACAAAGCTTTTAGGCACACAAAAATGGGATAGCACAGCTATCCCATTTTATGTAAATCAGTTATCAGTCTTTCTTTATTCCTTTAAGTTCCTGTCTGTTTTCAAAGATAACATTGATGTTTTCTTTGTAGAACTCAAGCATTGCCTGAAATTCCTTTTCGATTGTTTCCTGCATTTCTCTTAAGCGCTGTTCTGCTGTTCCCATAATGTCATCGGCATATTCAATGGCACCAAGACGCATTTCCTTTGCACTGTTCTTTGTTTCTGTCATTATTTTTTCAGCCTGTTCATAAGCCTTCTTTGTTACGGCGTGCTCTTCAACAAGCTTGCCAAGACGGACTTCCGCCTCCTTGAGCATTTCGTCAGCTTCCTTCTGGGCATCAACAAGAATTTTGTTTCTTTCTTCAATAATCCATTTTGACTGCTTGATTTCGTTAGGGAGCTTCATTTTGATTTCATCAATTATCTCAAAAATTTCGTCCTTATCAACCTGAACCTTATTTGAAAAAGGTGAAGAACGACCTTCGTCTACCGCCTGCTCAAGCTCATCTAAAAGCTTTAATACTGTATCATCCATTCTTATCCCTCTCTTCCAGTCTTTTCTCTAAGCTTAGCCTCAACAACAGCCGGAACAAACATATCCAGTTTGCCGTTAAAAGCCAGTATTTCTTTAACGCTGCTTGAACTTAAAGTTATATTTTCAGGACTTGCAGCCAAGAAGATTGTTTCGACATCTCCCGTAAGCTGTTTATTGATTATTGCTCTCTGAAATTCGTTTGTAAAGTCATTGATGTCACGAACTCCACGCACAATAAGCTTTGCACCTATCTCAACGGCAAATTCGCCCATCATTCCTTCAACTCTCATTACCTGTACATTATCAATCTCTTTTGTAACCTCTTTGATAAGCTCCACACGCTCATCGGGAGTTAAAAGAGAATGTTTATTGGGATTTCCGCAGACACCAACCACGAGAACATCCACCATAGCCGAGGCTCTTTTTATTATATCCACATGTCCGTTTGTTATCGGATCAAAGCTCCCCGGATATATTGCTTTTAACATCATTCTTCCCCCAAAAATAAAAAAGTCATTACGGCAGGGCCGCATTTTCTTTCTTTATTTATTTTAAATCCGGCTACCTTCGGAAAATCAAAATCGTTTGCCGATTCGGCAACAACATATCCTTCTTCGGAAAGTATTCCGGCATTAAGTATCTCCTTTAAAACAGGCTCATAAAAACCTCCGGCATAGGGCGGATCCATAAAAATAATATCAAATCTCTCGTTTCTGTTTCCGAGAGCCGCTATTGTTTCCAAAACACCGCCTGTTATTACCTCTGCATCTTCCTCAAGCCTTGTAAACTTAAGGTTTGCTTTTATAACATCGGTACACGCCTTCGATTTATCCACAAAAACCGCTTTGGACGCACCTCTGCTCAATGCTTCAATTCCTATTGCCCCTGAACCGCTGAACAAATCAAGAAAACAGCAGTCGTATAAATCGGGATTAAGCATATTAAAAAGAGTTTCCTTAACTCTGTCGGTTGTCGGCCTTGTTTCCATGCCTTCAATGGTTTTTAACTGAAGACGTCTTGCTTTTCCGGCTATAACCCTCATATCAAAACCTCCGCATTTCTGCATATAATACAGATAGCTCAGAATAAACTACAATGAGTATATCAAACTTATATTGAAAAAACAATAAAAATTTAATTATATTGCATATTTTGCTTATAAACGTCAAAATCAGATACCGATATTGCTTATTGTAACATATCTGTCAAGCTCTCTTCCAAGGTCAATATTTTCCTCTTTTTCAAGAAGTCTGTCATTTTTTATAAGCTCGACGGCGGCGTCCTGTGCATACCGCAGAATGCTAAGGTCGGTATACATATTCGCTATTTTAAGACTTGGCAGTCCGTGCTGTCTTACTCCGAAAAATTCTCCCGGACCTCTCAGCTTTAAATCCGTTTCGGATATTTTAAAGCCATCGGTTGTGGACTTCATTACCTTCATTCGCTCCTTCGTGACCTCGCTTTTTCCGTCTGTAACAAGTATGCAGTAGGAGCTTTCACTGCCTCTTCCAACTCGTCCTCTAAGCTGATGAAGCTGTGCAAGGCCGAATCTTTCCGCATTTTCCACAAGCATTACCGTTGCATTGGGAACATTTATGCCTACCTCTATTACCGTTGTGGACACAAGTATGTCTATGCTTCCTTCCGAAAAAGATTTAAGTATTTCGTCCTTTTCGACCGATTTCATTTTTCCATGAACATATTTTATTCTCCTGTCCGCAAGCACCGTATCATAAAGCTTATCGGTATATTCCATAACCGATTCTGCTTCTATTTTTTCATTTTCCTCAACCATAGGACATATTATATATGCCTGTCTGCCCTTTTCTATTTCCTTATTAATAAAATTATATATTCTCGTTCTGTATGATGTATTTACCGCATAGGTGCTTATCTCTTTTCTTCCAGGCGGAAGTGAATCAATTATCGATATATCCAGATCTCCGTAAAGTATCAATGCAAGCGTTCTCGGTATGGGCGTTGCCGTCATAACGAGTATATGCGGATTATCTCCTTTGTCCGAAAGTATCTGTCTTTGTCTTACTCCGAAACGGTGCTGTTCATCGGTTATTACCAGTCCTATTTTTTTATATTCAACGCTGTCCTGTATGAGTGCATGAGTTCCGATAACAATATCAGCCTCACCGTTTTTTATTTTTTCGAGAACCTCTCTTTTTTCCTTTGCCTTTTGTCCACCTGTAAGCAGAACCGTATTTATCCCAAGCGGCTCAAATACAGCCTTAAAGCTTTCCAGATGCTGTGCCGCAAGCACCTCTGTCGGTGCCATCATAACCACCTGAAATCCGTTTTTGACCGCCGTATATGCCGCCGCCATGGCAACTGCGGTTTTTCCGCTGCCGACATCTCCTTGAACAAGCCTGTTCATAACCTTTCCGGAGGACATATCCTTTCTTATTTCGTTAAAAACCTTATTCTGTACATCGGTAAAGGAAAAGGTTAGCTGTCCGAAAAACGGTTTCATGTCAACCTTTTTCATTTTTGCTCCGGTTATTTTTCCGTCGCTCACGCTTTTCATTCTCAAAAGCATCATCTGGAGCATAAAAAATTCTTCAAATACAAGCCTTTTTCTCGCTATTGCGTAGTTTTCCATGCTTTCCGGCTCATGTATATTTTTTATGGAAAACTGTCTTCCGGCAAGCTTATATTTTTTTCTTATATCCATCGGAAGATAGTCCTTTATATATGCCTCTGTTTCATCAAGCACCGTCTTTATCGTTTTGCGGAATACCTTCTGGCTTAAACCTGCCGACAACGGATATATGGGTTCTATACTGCCCTTCCATTCCTCATCGTCAGGAATTTTTTCCACATCGGGCGATATAATCTGCTTTCTGCCGTTTTTGACCGTAAGCTTTCCTATAATTGCATACATAATGTCGGGCTTTATTATATTTTTTGCATAGGGCTGATTGTACCAGACGACAGTTATACTTCCGCTTGCATCATAAACTCTTACCTGTGTAATTGCCATGCCTCTGACATATGCTGTTTTTGCCGTTTCTTTAGACGCAGCCAGTATAACAGAGTTTTCGTCTTCTTTAAGCTCGGAAATAAGGACAGCCTTTGTTCTGTCCTCATAATCTCTCGGATAATAATTAAGCAAATCCTCTGCCGTTTCTATCCCAAGCTTTTTGAATCTCTTTTCTCTTTCCGCACCTATGCCTTTTACTGTACTTATAGGATCTTCAAGCCTCATATACACACCCCAATTAAAAACCGCCAAAGCTGAAATTTGCCCGGCGGTTTTAGGTGTATCCCAATGAGAAAACATAAAAAATGAAATAGCGGAAAGTCTGCGTATACAAGAAAGCTTCCCGCAGTCATTCTTTGACTTAGGCTGTCAAGGTGAATTGACACAGCAGCCGTACTTTTCAGCATTTCAGAATTCAAGTTTTTTCATCCGGGTGCACCTTTATTTATATGTTCTTTGTTTTATTTCCGTTTTATTCAACAGAAATGATGTAATAGTAAAGCTGCTGGTTTCCGCAGTGAACCTCAACCTCACAGTCAGGGAATTTCTCGTTTATAAATGCTTCAATTTCGTCTGCCTGCTCTTTGTTTACGTCACAGCCATAATAAATGCTTATTATCTCGCTGTCTTCGTCAGCAGCCTTTTCGATAAGGTCTTTTGTTGTCTGCTGAAGCTCTTTGCCTACAACCGCAATATCGCCGTTAAGCATACCGAGAATATCTCCTGTTGCTATTTCCTTATCGCCAAGCTTTGTATCTCTTACAGCATATGTTACGGTTGCTGTCTTAACGCTTTCGATAGCAGATGTCATGTTTTCAACAACGTCCTCAATCGCATCTTCGGGATTATAGCAGAGCATAGCCGAAATTGCTTCGGGAACGGACTTTGTAGGAACTACAAATACTTTTTTGCCTTCTGCCATTGCCTTTGCCTGTTCTGCCGCAAGGATAATATTCTTGTTATTAGGCATAATAATTATATTATCTGCATCAATTTTATTAACAGCGTTAAGAATATCCTCTGTACTGGGATTCATTGTCTGGCCGCCTTCGATTATTTCGTCAACGCCAAGATCCTTGAATATATCCACAAGACCGGAGCCTACGCATACAGAAATGAATCCTGTTGCCTTATGCTCTTTTACAGGCTCAGGTTTGTTTTCTGCCTTTCCTTCTGCTTTGAAATCTATTTTGCTTGTATGCTGTTCACGCATATTGTCTATCTTAAGACCTGAAAGACTTCCGATTGTAAGTGCCTTTTCAATAGCCATACCTGGATGATCTGTATGCACATGAACCTTTATTATTTCATCATCTGCAACAACAACAAGGCTATCGCCGATTGAGCTGAGATAGTTTTTAAGTCCGTTTACAATCGAATCAGCCGGATGATCAACATTTACAAAGAACTCTGTACAATATCCGAATGTAATGCTTTCATTGTCAACAGATGCAAGTGCGGAAAATTCTTTTTTAGCGGCAGAGGCTGTATTTTCTTCAACCTTAACCTCTTCATTGCTTTCAATAACAGCCATTGCTCCTTCAAGGAAAATAAGAAGTCCGACACCGCCGGCATCAACAACGTCTGCCTGTTTAAGGACAGGAAGCATCTCCTTTGTCTGAAGAAGAATTTCATGTCCGTCCTTAAGAACTGCCTGCATAAATTCAACAACATTGCTTATTTTATAGCAGTTCTTCATTGCACTTTCGCTCATGATTCTTGCTACTGTAAGAATTGTTCCTTCTTTCGGTTTCATAACAGCCTTATAAGCCGTTTCAACCGCTTTAACACAGGCCTTAGCAAGAAGAACCGTATCTGCCTCTTCAACACCGTCAAGCTCCTTAGAAAAGCCTCTTATAAGCTGAGAAGAAATAACTCCGGAGTTTCCTCTTGCGCCTCTTAATGAACCGTTTGAGGCAAGCTTTGCAACATCACCGATTTTAAGAGATTGGCTTTTTTCAACCTCTCTGGCAGCCGCAAGAACTGTAAGGGACATATTTGTACCTGTATCTCCGTCAGGAACGGGGAATACATTAAGGGCGTCAACCTTATCCTTCTGTGAATTAAGGCTGTTTGCACCCGAAATAATCATTCTTTTAAGCAATAAACCATTAATACTTGTTACCACTGGTAGTCCTCCTTAGATCATCCGTCGACACGTACACCCTCGACGAATACGTTAACCTGTTCTACGTTTATGCCGCAGACAGTTTCAACTTTATATTTTACTGTACTTATTGTATTTTCAGCAATGGCCGTTATGTTTGTGCCATATTCAACGATAATGTGCATATCTATAACTATTCTGTCTTCTTGAACACTGATCTTAATGCCCTTTGTCAGGCTTTCAACCTTAAGCAGCTGGAAAATATCATCTTTTACATTTTTTGCCGCCATACCGACAATTCCGTAGCAGTCAATAGCTGTAAGACCGGCAATTCTTGCGATAACTTCGTTTTCAATATTGATGGTGCCGTATTGATTTTCAAGTTTAGCTGACATGTTATTACCTCCCATATTCATATAATCTTTTTTATTATACCACTAATATTATAAAATTAAAATTAATTTTTGTATATTACCCTTAATAAATGTACAAAATTAAAAAAATTTTATTAAAAGCATCAAAACTTCTTGCAAAACAAACCGTTTTCTGATAATATACTGATGTTATGTCACGCAATAGTAACTTAGGAGGTGTAATAAATGGCAAAGTGTGAAATTTGTGAAAAGGGTATGCGTACTGGTCACAGAATCAGTATCAATCGTAGCCAGGTCAGCAGACGTGCTAACAGAACATGGAAACCCAACGTAAAAAAGGTTAAAATCAACGACAACGGAACAGTTAGATCAATCTACATCTGTACAAGATGCCTTCGTTCCGGCAAAGTTACACGTGCTATCTAAAACGCAGTCTTTGAATATAAAGCACATTTAGGTCATTTCAAACGATACTTATTGAAATGGCCTTTTTCATACCCATTTTTCTTTTCAGCAACTATCAGATATTAGGTATATTCCTACAGCCGCAAGAACCACTGCGGCTATAAAGCCCCACCACGGAAAAAACTTGGCTATAAGCATTCCCATGGCAAAGGCCGTTAATATCGCTCCGCAAAGCTTTTTAAATTCTCTGTTCATAGGGCAGTGCTCCAAAATATAATCTGTTACATTATATGAAACAAAGACTTTTAAATATCACATTGTACCTGCTCTTGTTATTATGAGCCTTTCTATCTCTATTTCCAGCTTTGTTCCTCCGCTTCGTGCATTGTAATCCACATCAATACAGGAATTAAGCGCCTTAACAAGCATAGGATAGCTGAATTTATTCGCCTGTCTTAATGCCGACGTAACAGCAAATGGCATAACTCCGAGCCTTTTTGCAATATCGGCATTGGGAAGTCCGCTTTCCGACATACTTTTACTGTTAAGTATTATTTCGAACTGCCTTCTGATGAGTGCAAAAACTCTCTGTACAGGTTCGTTATATATCAAAAGGTTTCTGTATATCTCCAATGCCTTTTCCGTTCTGCCGTCAATCATGGCGTTTATCATGTCGAAAACCTTAACCTCAAGTGTCTTTGTGCATACGGCATTTATATCCTCTGCCGTAACCTCCTGTCTGTCACCCATATAAGCTATGAGCTTATCGGTATCCGAGCTTAAAAGCTCAAAATTAGCACCTGCGTTTCGTACCATCTGCACACATAAAGCCTTTGATATTTTGAGCTTATTTTTTGTCAGCTTTCTTCCGACTATATCGACAATATCCTTTTCGTCAAAGGGCTTTATCTCCTCGCAAAGGCCTTTTTTCGATATTGCCTTATAAAGTTTAAATCTCTTGTCTGTCTTTATTTCCGAAAAAACTATACATACATAATCCGGCACAGACGCCATATATTCGGCAAGTATATCGCTTTCCGTTTTTTTGTTTTCGGTAAAAAAGCCGCATTCTCTTACTATAACAACTCTTCTGTCACTCAAAAACGGAAATGTTTCCGCAGCCTCTATTATCTGTCCGGCTGTTGTTTTGGCGTCATTAAACACCGAAACATTCATAAGCTCGGAAGCCTCGTCAACAAGCTTTTTCTTTATTCTGTCCTCATATATTTTTCTTCTTACGGAATCCTCTCCGTATAAAAGATAACAGCTTTTCAAACCGTTTTTTAAATCATTGTCTATTTCAAGTCCCATAATCAGTTTCCGTTTCTGTAAGTTTTTATTTTATAATTTCCGTCTTTATCCATTTTAACCGTAACAGCTCCGTCCAAGCCGGTTACATAGCTTTCAATATTGTTTTCTTCAAGCCTGTCCATAACCTCCTGTGTCGGAAAGCCGTATTGATTATTCTTTTCTGCCTCAATAACCGCATACCCGGCATTTGTTTTTTCAATAAATATTTCCGAAGAAGAGTATTTAGAACCGTGATGAGGTATTTTTATTATATCACAGGATATATTCTTTCCGTCCTCAACAATTTCCTTTTCTGATGCACTGCTAATATCTCCCGTAAACAATATTTTTGTTCCGTAATAATCAAAGCTGATAACAAGTGAGCCTTCGTTTTCCTCTCCGTCATAATTTTCGGGAGGATAAAGACAGTTAAACACACAATTATCTCCGACCTTTATGCTGTCGCCTTCCGACATTTTTATTATTTTAACATTATGTTTAAATGCCGCTTTTATAAATTTATCGTAATTTTCCTTATTTTCGTGGCTTACATCGGAAATCACCGCACATTCCGCCATGTCTGTTTCAATAAGCCTAAGCACTCCGTTCAGGTGGTCGCTGTCCATATGCGAAACGAAAACCAAATCAGCCTTTTCTCCTTTTGCCTCAAGATAATCCACAATTTCCGTAGCGTTTAACGGGCCTCCGTCAACAACGGCAACCAACCTTCCCGGAATATTTATCAGCGAGGCATCACCCTGTCCGGCATCAAAAAACACAGCCTCGGCAGGCATATTTATATATGTGCTTACATATACCAAAGCGCATATTATTCCTGCAATGCAAAACATTAACTGCCGTTTCTTATGCTTTTGGTTTAACAGTATTCCGAAAATAAATATGTAAATAACGACAACAGCCAAAAACGACGGTTTAGCCGTATTCAGATAAACAATATCAAAGCCGGATAATTTTTCTGCCAGGTTATTATAAACCGTAAGGACGCTCCTTGCAACAATGCTGAGCAGTTCTGCCGGAAATCTTAAAAGCAGTGACAATGCTCCGGCAAGCATAAGTACAACCGTCAAGGCGCTTATTATCGGAACAAGCAGAATGTTGGAAATAACCGAGATAAGTGAAACTCCGCCGAAAAAGTACATTACTGCCGGAGATGTTATTATCCACGCAATAACAGAAAACAATATTGATTTTCCGACCTTATTCAGCTCCTTGTTTTTCTCCGTAAGCCTTGCCGCCGTTATAACCGCCGCAACGCCTGTAAACGATAACTGGAACGAAGTATTCCACAGATAAAGCGGATTTATCAACAACATTATAAAAGCCGCAAAGGCAGATGTATTTATCATTTCACGTTCACGATAAAGGAATATTCCGACATATGACGTAACCGACATGATTACCGCTCTTATCGCCGACGGCGAAAAACCTGATATAAACAAATACACTATAAGCACAAATGCTGCGGGTATAACCGCAATTCTTTTATTCAGCTTAAGAACCTTAGTCATAAAATAAATAACTGCAAGTGCCGCAATAGAAACGTGCAGTCCGGAAACCGCAAGCACATGGCTTATGCCGAGCCTTATATATGTATCTCTTGTTTCCGACGGTATATCGGATTTATAGCCGGTAACAAGTGCCTTTGCAACGGACGCCTCTCTTTCCGGCATTGTTTCATCGAAAAATCTGTTTATTTTATCTCTTGTTCTTTCGGCGGTATAGATAATTCCGTTTGTACAACCTATTTTTTCTGTATCATAAGCCCAGAATGACGACACATATCCATTTGAAAACATACAAAACCTGTAATTCAACTGATACGGATTTGTCAGCTCTGAATAGGGAAGAATTTTTCCGTTCGCCTTTATGACATCTCCCGGCTGAAATTTATCTTTGGCCTCATTGCAGTATATTTTAATTTTGGCACTTTTACTCACAGAGCTTTTCATATCGGAAATATAGTCAACGTCAGTATTAATTACTGTTCTTCCGTTTTGTGATATATCCGTACTTATAACCGTTCCGTAAAGCATTTGTCTGTCGGTATCCGTAAGCTTTACAATATTTTTGTCCATATTCATGGCATTTGTGCACATAACCGCTCCGATTACCGCAATTATGGGAATTGCAAGCATTTCTTTGTTACCGAATTTTTTAAACAAAGCAAATGCCAACAACTTATATACAACAAAAAACAGGAACAGCTTAAGGCAGGTACAATCGACATACCTGCCAAAAACTATTCCCGATATAATTCCGACAAGGAACCATAAAAACGGACGTTTCATAAAATCTCCGCCTTAAAATCAAAACTGTATATCATAGTTCGGTTCAACCGGCTTACTTAAATCTATAACATTCCTATAACTGTCAAGCTTTTCGCCTTCAATCAAAAATTGAACCTTTGTAACATCTTCTATTTCGCAGAGTGAATTAACAATACTGTACACAGCCGCAAGTGCATCTTTTTCCAACCCAAGCTGTTTATTAACAAATTCAACACTTAAATCCACATAGCATACACCATCGGCAGTACTTATGTCCCTTATTTTTGTATCATAAGGCACTGTACTTCTTAGACTTTCGTCCTCAGGTCCGGCAATTACCTGTTCAACAATATACCTTTCCACAGGAAGATTCGGGTTTACCTGAACTTCTCTTATTTCAGTGCTTAATGCCGAGCCTTCGGAATTTTCAAAATACAGAGTAAGTATTTCATAATTTGTAGGTTCGGCGGAAATATCACCGTTCATAATTACATCTTCTCTTCCGAGCTTGCCCATAAGCATTCCCTTTGCCGTTTTAAGCTCACTTCCGTCAACCGTTATGAGAAGATAATCCACAAAATCCAACGATGTGAACGTATACACAGCTGCCGCCCTGAACGCAAGCTCTTCTCCTGACGTCATTGAATTGTACACAGCATTAAAATCTATTGTTAATGTTCCGTTATCAATATAAATACTGTTTATTTCAAGTCCTCTTGGAACAACGCCGCTTCTTTCTTCTGTTTTTGCAATACCCGACAGCTTTTTAAACAGGCTCAGTACCTGTTCATTCTGTTTTTCGGAGTCCATAATGACATTTTCGGCTTTAAGCATCTGCGTAATATTATCAATATAATAAATCTCGCAGCAGTCTTCGCTTACATATGGCTGCTGTTCAACATTATCCGAAGAAGTACATCCCGTAAACAGACCTGTCAAAACAGCGAGCATTAATAATATACATAATGTATGTCTTAAATATTTTTTCATATATCAACATATAATCCGGATATTCTTTTTTAGTACAGGATTACTCTCCTTTCTTCCATTTATTTCTGTTTAAGCGGTATTCTTACAACAAAGGTTGTTCCTTCGTTTTCCGTACTGGAAACCTTTATGCTTCCGTTGTGCATAAGTACGGCAGAACGTGTTATGGCAAGGCCAAGGCCTGTTCCTCCGGTCTGTCTGTCTCTGTTTTTATCAACTCGATAAAATCTGTCGAATATTTTGTTCAGCTCTTCCTCCGCAATGCCTATGCCTGTATCGGAAACGGTTATAAAGGCATTCTGGTGATCGGCGTCAACTGTTACGGATACCTTTCCGTTTTCGGAATTATATTTTATTCCGTTTTCTATAAGATTGCTTATTGCAAGCGAGAGCTTTGTTTCGTTCACCTCTGCGGTAACGCTTTTCGCCTTTGTATAGTTCAGCTCAATGCCTTCCGCATCAGCAATAGGTGTAAGCCTTTTTACAATATCCTCAACCATATCGGATATTACAACAGGCTGTGGATTGAGCGGAACCTCCTGTCGGTTGAGCCTTACGAGCGTAAGAAGGTCATTTATTATAGCCGTCATTCTGTCAACCTCGGAGTTTATATCCTCAAGGAATTCCACATACATCTCCTTCGGAACCGTATCGGGATCCTGAAGAAGCACCGAATCGCTCAGAACCTTTATGGAGCTCAAAGGTGTTTTTAACTCATGCGAAACATTGGACACAAATTCCTGTCGGTTTGTTTCCACCTGTTCAAGCTTTTCCGCCATGTTGTTGCAGGATTCGGAAAGCTCCGCAAGCTCTGTATGAAGAAAGTCATTTACGGTTATTCTCTGGTCAAAATGTCCTTCCGACATCTTTTTAATAACCTCAATAATTCCGTTTATCGGATTTGTGAAGAACCATGAAAGGAATATGGTCATAAGCACGACCACAACAACAAGCACAAGAATAATGCTCAAAACACTTTTTTCTATTTCGGACACATTTTCGGCAATATCCGCAACGGAATCACAGACAAGCACAACACCTATACAGTTGGAGCGGTCGTCCATAATCGACACTGCCGCATGAATAGTATCATTTGCCTGCAGAGACGAAACATCTTTATTGTTAAGTGCATCAACGATTTCCGGAAGATAATATATTTTTCCTTCCTCCGTTTTGTTTGAATCATTTATTACAACGCCGGTATTGTCCAACACCATTATTCTGTAACCGCTCTGCTTGCTGGTCTGGTTAATATCGTAATCAAAAAGTATAGACTTGCTTTCGTCATGCATATAATCGGAAATGCTTATATGTCCCGAAATAACATTAGCCTGAAGCAGAAGCTCCTTTTTTCGTTCCTCAATAAAATATTTTTCAACAGACTCAAAGGTAAGGTTCGAAAGTATAATAAGCGGACAAAGCCCTATGATAAGATAGGTTATAAGAAGAGTCCATTTCAGTTTTATATTTCTTTTAGCCAAAATAATAGCCAACTCCCCATTTTGTGAAAATATATTCCGGTGCACTCGGTTTCTTTTCTATCTTTTCTCTAAGTCTTCTTACATGAACATCAACCGTACGCACATCTCCGGGATAATCAAAGCCCCATACTGTGTCAAGCAGCTTTTCTCGGCTGTAAACCTTGCCCGGTGTTTTCATCAGCAGTTCAAGAAGGTCAAATTCTTTTGCCGTAAGATTTGCCTCTTTTCCGTCAACAAACACTCTTCGGCTGTCCAAATCAAGATACAAATCTCTTACTTTCATTTCGTTCTTAACCTGTGTTTTTTCGGCCGTATGCTTTGAGCTTCTTCTGAGGACAGCCTTTATTCTTGCCTTAAGCTCAAGAATATTAAACGGCTTTGTCATATAATCGTCAGCACCGTATTCCAGTCCCATTATTTTGTCCATATCCTCGCCCTTTGCCGTAACCATAATTATCGGAAGGTTTGAAAACTCCCTTACTTCACGGCATACCTGGAGTCCGTCCATTTTAGGCAGCATAACATCAAGCACAGCAAGATCATAGTCATTTTTCTTTATTAAATTAAGTGCCTCTTCTCCGTCATAGGCAACATCAATATCCATTTCGTCCTGTTCAAGAGAAAATTTTATTCCCTTTACAATAAGCTTTTCATCATCAACAACAAGTATTTTATATGCCATAATAACCTCCATACGGTTCAATCAACATAAGTAAACTCTTCCAGTGTTTTATATGTAACAGGCAGTATGCCTTCAATCTGAGCCGTTTCCTCAATACTTTCAAACCTTCCGTTTTTCTCTCGGTATGAAATTATAAGCTCCGCCTGCTCCTCATCTATAAACATAAGACCGATTAAATCCTCTGCCTCTGCCGCATTGAGATTAACTCTTTCAACGACATTCGGTGAATCTGCGTTCTCATCTGTTTCACTGCTTTCAGCCGGAATAAACACAATTTCTTCTACATTCCGCCTGTTATTATAAGTATACCAATATATCGAAATAAACACCATAAATCCTATAAAAATAATTATAATACTCCTATTAGCTTTTATGATGTCCACTTCCTTTTTGAACCAAATATATCTATGCTTTAATTATACATATCCCTGTAAATTTCAGCAAGCGGATAAAAAATAAATCCTGTCCCGATTCCTTTAAGAACCGAAACAGGATTATATCAATAATCAATATCACCAGAGTGATTTATATAAATCGAGAATATCTTCTTTTGTCACTTCTTTTATTGTGTTTGACGGACTTCCGCTGGCAAGTGCGTCCGTTGCCATTTTGTCCATAACCTCAAAGAATTTGTCCTTGTCTATGCCGTATTCCTCAAGCGTAGGAATTTCGCATATTCTGCAAATATCTCCGAGTGCCGCAATAAATTTTTCTGCGGCTGTCTTGTCATCATCGGAAGCCTTTGCTGTGCCTATTGCCCTTCCCAGTTCTGCAAATTTGTCATACGCTCCGTCAACGGCAAATGCCATACATTTTTCCAGAAGCATTGCGTTTGATGTTCCGTGTGCCACATGGAACAATGCACCGATAGGACGGCTCATACCATGTACAATAGTTACGGACGAATTGTTTATACATATGCCTGCCTGCAATGCGGCTATCGCAAGTCCGTTTCTTGCCTCAATGTCATCTCCGTTTTTATAGGCTCTCGGAAGATATTTGAATATCTTCTGGACAGCGGATATACAATAAGGATCTGTAAGCGGCTGTGCCTTTTTCGAGGTATATGCCTCAACAGCATGAGTAAGTGCGTCAAGAGCCGTAGATGCCGTTATTCCCTTCGGTGACGATT
Source organism: Anaerotignum sp. MSJ-24 (assembly GCF_018918145.1). Lineage (GTDB taxonomy): Bacteria > Bacillota > Clostridia > Lachnospirales > Anaerotignaceae > Metalachnospira. Next base: position 45,037 of record NZ_JAHLPX010000004.1, on the reverse strand, counting down.
TTGTAAGCTCACCGTCAACAACTGCTATGTCGGGAATTAAGACCGTTCCTTTCAAAAGCATTTTTATATCCTTTTCGCTGTCCGTAATTACGGTAAACTGTGTTGCTTCTGAGCCTGTTCCGGCTGTTGTCGGAATTGCCGCCATCGGAGGAAGAGGCGTTTCTATAACCTTTCCCATATAGTCAGAAATCTTTCCGCCGCCTGTCACAAGTGCACCTATTGCTTTCATGGAATCCAGAGGACTTCCGCCGCCTATTCCTATGAGAAAATCACAGTCTTCTTTTTTATATACTTCAACACCTTCATTTATCATTGTGTCTGTCGGCTCGCCTGTTATTCCCGTAAATACGGCATATTTAATGCCTTCCGAATCAAGCATATCAGTAAGCTGTTTGAAAATATCCAGCGTTACAACAATCTTTCCGGTAACTATAAGTGCCTTTTTGCCAAGCTCCGCAATATATTTTCCTGATAAAGCAAGAGAATTTTCGCCATATATAATTTTTTTAGGTGTAATAAATTCGCTCATTATATCACTCCTTCGGTAAATTATTCGGCATCAGCCTTAAGAACCGCATTGAGCATTACCGATGCGCCTTCCGTACAGTGCTCCGGTGATGAATATTCAGGCTCACAATGTGAAAGTCCGTCCTTTGACTGAACGAATATCATTGTTGTAGGAAGCATATATGATGTAAACTGTGCATCATGTCCGGCACCGGAATGAATATACTGATGTGATACTCCAAGCTCATCACAAGCCTCTTTAACATAACCGACAAGCTTTTTGTCCCAGTAAACGGTATCTCTGTTCCATGCTCTTTCCACTTCACAGGTACAGCCTGCCCATGTTTTTTCGGCACAGCTCTTTACGACCTCAAGAACCTTTTCAAGCTGTTTAGGATCCTCATGTCTTGCATCAATGGAGAAATCAAAATAATCGGGAACACAGGTATGTACACAAGGGTGGCATACAACCTCACCTGTCGTATAAACAAGCTCGGGAATGTTCAGCTTATCAATTTCTTCGTGAATATAGCAAAGTGCCTGTGCCGCCGCAAAGAACGCATCTTTTCTCTTCGGCATAGGGAATGTTCCGGCATGAACAGTCTGTCCGTAGAATTTAACACGATAGTTGAACATACCGAGTACACAGTCAACAACACCTATATCGTTGCCGGCGTCTTCAAGAATAGGGCCTTGTTCGATATGTGTTTCAAACATATACTGATATTTGTCAGGTGAAATTCTGTATTTTCTGTCACCCTTAAATCCTGATTTTTCAAGAGCCTCTCCGAATGTGCTTGTGTTGTCGAGAATGCTCTTTGATGCCATCATATCCTCATATTTAAATTTAACTCTTATATCCTCGGGAAGATAATCGTAACATACAATGCCCGAAACCATCATTGCAGGAGGATAAAGCGAACCTTCTTCATTTGTCCATATCATGGCTGTAAGAGGATGCTTATGGGGAATTTTCTGATCGGCAACGGTTTCAAGAACCTCCATTGCGGACATAACACCGAGAATACCGTCGTAGTTGCCGCCGTTTTTAACGGAGTCGCAATGAGAACCCATCACAATTCTTTTTGCATCGGGATCACTGCCGGGAAGTGTTGCATACATATTTGCAACATCATCAACCTCGATTATCGCTCCGATAGCCTCCATACGTTTTTTAAATTCGTTTCTTGCCATTATTGCTTCGGGAGAAAGCGAGTATCTTGTGATACCGCCATGTCCCGCATCGCCGAATTTGCTGAAGGTTTTTATTTTATCTGTCATTCTTTCAAGACTGCATTTATACATATTAAACACCCTTTCTTATCTGGATTTCTGCTCGGGAGTTCTTGTGCAGTTCTCCAGCAGCTCTATAACTTCCTTTGCCGTAATCTCAAACGCCCTTGTTTCTTTAGGATTGTCCTCTTCAAAGACAAGAACAAATTTTGTTTCCCAGTCGTTTATATTTACAAGCTTAGGCATATTTACCATTCCAAGTTTTTTCTGAATATCAAATTTACTTCTTACAAAGCCGTATATCATTCCGTCCCAGGGCACATCAAAGCTAAGCATGCCGGCTGTTTTTTTCTTTAAGGTGATTGCCACAGGGAGTTCTGAATAGCCGGCTGAAAATTCCCACTGGGGCGGCATAACCGTACGAAATTTGTCCGGTGTTATATATTCCGAAAGTGCCGTTTTGGTTATATTTTCGTAATGCTTTGCCATAAACAAACTCCTTCCCTATGTTAAATCATCTTGTCAACTTCATCAAGAACTTCGTCAACCTTAACCATTTCCTCTTTTACCTGTTCGGGAGTAATGATAAGCGGAGGTGAAATAAGAATCATGTTTTCATGTGAATAGCACATGAATTTCTTTGCCTTAAGCATACCGATTATCTTGCCCATTATGCCTTCGGGATCCTTGCCGTATTCAACAAGAGGTTCTTTAGTGGCTTTATCCTTAACAAGCTCTATCGCCGAGAAAAGTCCGATATATCTTACATCGCCTACGCTCTTATGCTTAGCCTTAAGGTCTTCAAGTATTTCTCCGAGAACCGCACCCGATTTATTTACGTTTGTGAGAATATCAGCATCTTTATAATAGTTTACGCATGCAACGCCTGCCGCACAGGCAAGAGGATGTCCGCTGTATGTAAGTCCGCATGAAAGAAGGTGGTCATCAAAGAATTCCGCAATCTTTTTGCTTACAACAACACCGCCGAGCTGTACATAACCGCATGTAACGCCTTTTGCAAAGGATACAATATCAGGCTTAACATCAAAGTTTTCAAAAGCAAACATCTTTCCTGTTCTGCCCCAGCCTGCCATTACTTCATCACATATCATCATAATTCCGAATTCATCGCAAAGCTTTCTTACTCCGGGAAGATAGCCTTTGGGAGGAATGATGACACCGTTTGAGCCTGTGATTGTTTCCATTACGATTGCGGCAATGCTGTCCGGGCCTTCATATATAATCTGCTCTCTGAGCTTTCCTACATAATATTCGCTTGCCTCTTCCTCCGACTCAAATTTGATTTTTTCACGATAAACATAAGGATCGAAGAATTTTATAAATCCGGGAGCACCGGGCTCAAGAGGGTATCTTCTCGGCTCGCCTGTAAGGTTTCCTGCTCCGTATGTTGAACCGTGATAGCTTCTGTATCTTGAGAAAATTTTCTGTCTGCCTGTATACATTCTTGCAATCTTAACAACATTTTCGTTTGCGTCCGCACCGCCGTTTGTGAAGAATACCTTACCCATGTTGTCCGGCATAAGGTCAATAATCATCTTTGCAAGCTCGCCTCTCGGTTCTGCACCGTAGCTCGGTCCTAAGTAGCAGTATTTTTCGGTCTGCTCCTTGATTGCGTCAATTATCGGACGGCAGCCATGACCTACATTAAGGTTTACAAGCTGGCTTGACATATCTGTATATCTGTTTCCGTCAAAGTCCCACATATATATTCCTTCTGCCTTTTCGATAGGAATAGGATTGATGTCCTTCTGCTTGCTCCATGACTGTAAATTATATTTTTTGTGGTACTCTTTGATTTTATCTGCTCTTTCACTCATAATAATTACCTCCGTTTTTAATTATTTTTATAAATAATCAAGTAAATCCTTAATTTTATATGCTATCAGAAATTCAGCCTTTGCCTCTGCATCGAGCTCTCCGCCGAGTATTTCCCGAATCTGCTTGATTTTGTAGTTAATTGTATTTCTGTGTACATGGCTTTTTTCGGATACCGTCTTGACACTGCTGTAGCTTTCAAGATAATCCTTGAAGGTTTCCACATAATCCGTATTGTTTTCCACATCGTAATCAATAAGCGGTGCAAGCTGACGGTTTACGAAGCTCTTCAATATTTCCTTGTCTTCAACTCCGAATATAAGCTGATTCAGTCCGATATTTTCATAATACTCAAGACCTGTTGATTTACTGCATGCCGTATAATAAGCCGCTCTCGCCTGTTTATAGAGTGCATTTATTGACTCCGGACCGCTTTTTTCATCGGAAACACCCATGACAAGCGTCATATTTCCGGCATCTATGCTTTTCTGTATTGTGTCTGCCATACGCTTTATCTGTGCGTCACCGCAGTTCTGTTTTATTACAACAAGTCTGTGGTGCATAACAAACATTGCAGTTGATGCGGCTGTACGTGACAACAACTTCCACAGTCTTATATGATTGTTCCCGACAAAGGTTTCCGTAACCTTTTTGTCCTTAAGCATAAAATCCATTACCGCAACTCTGTATTTGTTTTTGGAATGAAAGCCCATTTTTTTGAGAGCGTCGGTATATTCATCGGTAATCCTTTCGCCGGAAATAATCGCTTTAAACGCCTCTGTTGCCGAAATCTCGCTTTTTTCATTTTCTATAATCATTCGGCACATATCATAGGTTATGTCTATTATCTTCACTTCCCAAGGAAGTGTAAAAAGCGGAAAACCGTTTCTTTCGCAATAATCCACAACCACAGTCGGAACCTTTTTTATATACGGCCCTAAATTCATAACAAGTCCCGCCGCATTATGCTTTTGAAGTCCCTGAACAAATTCAAGTATTTTGTCTGCCGTATCAAGCCTTCCTATACCTGTTGTGAATATAAGCTCATTTCCGTGAAGGAAGTTCGGAACTTCACTGTCCTCAACCATATGTACCCAGCGAATTACGTTTTTGAGTCCGTCCTTTCCGGCAACAAGCTTCATATTATATTTTTCCTCAATGCTTATATACAGCTTGTCAAGTGTTACCGCCATAGGCATTCACCTCCGTACATTGCTCTTCGCTTATCTTCTGTCCATTCTTTTGCTTATTCCTATCGCTCCGACAGGACAGACAAGCTTACATAACAGACAACCTACACAGTTTTTGTTAAGAACGGGAGCTCCGTCCTTCATTGTCAATGCCTGATGGCCGCCGTCATAACAGGAAACGGCACATCTTCCGCAGCCGACACATTTTTTCTTATCAAAAACAGGATATACTGTTGTCTTTCTGTTGAGCGTATCAGGTGAAACCATCATTGACGCTGCACTTCCGACCATATCTTCAAGCTTATCTATGCCCTTGCGGTACATATAATCCGATAAGCCTTCAATAAGATCATCTATTATTCTGTAACCGTACTGCATAACAGCAGTTGTTATCTGTATGTTTCCACAGCCGAGAAGTATAAAGTCTGCCGCATCTTTCCATGTTTCTATGCCGCCCATTCCGCTTATGGGAACGCCTTTGAGCTTATCGCACTTAACCAGATCGTTTATAAATCTGAGTGCTATCGGCTTAACCGCTTTTCCCGAATAGCCCGAAACGGAATTTTTTCCGTCAACCGGCATAAGCGGCTGCATATTTTCAACATCAAAGCCTATTACGCTTTTTATTGTATTTATTGCGGCAATGCCGTCTGCTCCGGCTTTAACGGCCGCCATTGCCGGAATTTCCATATTTCCGATATTCGGAGTCATTTTTGCAAGCACCGGAAGCTTAGTTCCTTTTTTAACTGCCGCAGTATATTCCGCAACCAAATCGGGATTCTGTCCGACATCGGAACCGAGTCCGTGTCCCGTCATATGAGGACAGCTGAAATTGCATTCTATAATATCCGCTCCGGCCTCTTCACTTAATCTCGCAAGCTCCGTCCATTCTGCTGTGCTCTGTCCCATTATCGAAGAAACAATTACCTTATTCGGATAATTTTTCTTGAGCCTTCTGAACACCTCGAGATTTTCTTCCAAGCCGTGGTCTGAAATCTGTTCGAGATTTTTAAAGCCTACAAACGGTGTTCCTTCCTTGCCGATTGCATCAAATCTCGGCGAAACCTCCTCCGGCTTTAAAAAGCCTATTGTTTTGTATACAACTCCTGCCCAACCCATATCAAAGGCCTTTGCACACATATCATATCCGCTTGCCACAACCGAAGATGAAAGGAAAAACGGATTTTCACATTTAACACCGAGAAATTCTATTGATAAATCCTTCTTATCGTGTTTAACGGCTTTTTCTGTTTGCTCTATTATTTCTTTTATTCTTATAGGCCGGTCATAATGTATACAAGCCTTTTCACAATCTCCGGAACATTTTGCACAAACCTCTTTATCTGCATAAAGTCCGGCACACTTATCGTTTTCAAATCTTACCGCTCTTACCAGTCTTGACGGATCAAAGCCCTTCGGACAGGCCCTTGAACAGGCTCCGTCAACACAGAGCAGACATCTTGACGCCTCCTCATGTATTTTCATCATAACTACCACTGCTCCTAACCTGATGTCAAAATTTAATGTCTGAAAAATTAAATCAATCTATTTTGCACTTCACAAAGCTGCCCCAGCCTTTTTCTCCGACAAACTTTCCGTTATCATAAACAAGTCTGCCTCTTGAATAGGTCTGTACGGGATAACCCTTAAGCTTTATTCCTTCCCATATTGTATGATCGCAGTCCGAGTGCATTTTATCGTTTGTTATCGTAAAATCTATATTCTTGTCATAAATAACTATGTCTGCGTCCTTGCCTATCGCAAGCGAGCCTTTTTCTTTACAGCCAAATATCTTCGCCGGATTTGTCGAGCATATCTCAACTACCTTTGTAAACGGAAGCTTTCCTTCGTTTGCCGCAGAAAGCATATAAGGATACATATTTTCTATGCCGGCACAGCCGTTAGGAATTTTTGTGAAATCGTCCTTGCCCCAATCCTTTTCATATGACTGGAACGGACAATGGTCGGTTGCTATTGTGTCTATATCGCCTCTCTTGATTCCTTCCCAGAGCGCCTGTCTGCTTTCTTCGCCCTTCATGGGAGGTGAGCATACAAAGTTTCTTCCGTCTTCTCTTTTATATACATCACAGGTAAATTCAAGATACTGAGGACATGTTTCCGCATATATTTCATAGCCTTCGTCCTTTGCCTTTGTTACGGCGGCAAGTCCGTCCTTATTTGCAAGATGAACTATGTAAAGCTTTGTTCCTACCGCCTTTGCCCACTGAATGGCTCTTGTGTCTGCCTCTGCCTCAACAAATTCCGGTCTTGACATATAGTGATACCATGCACTTGTTTTGCCTTCCGCAAGAAATTCACTTGTAAGAGTATTTATAATCTCATTGTTTTCCGCATGAACACCGATAAGTGCTCCGCATTCCTTTGCTTTTTTAAGAACCTTGTAAAAAACGCCGTCGGTTACTCCGAAGTCATAAACCATAAACACCTTAAATGAAGGAACTCCGAATTTAACACAATCTTCTATGGAATCAAGAAGCTCACCGCTTACGTCCTTTACCGCCACATGATATGAATAATCAACCGCAGCAGCTCCGGCACAAAGCTTATCTCTTCTCTTTACCGCATCTACCATTGTTTCTCCGAAATCCTGGAGAACAAAGTCAAACACCGTTGTTGTTCCTCCGCAGGCTGCCGCTCTTGTTCCGGCATAATAATCATCGGAGGAAATTGTGCCGCCAAAAGGCATTGCCAGATGTGTATGTGCGTCTATAGCTCCCGGAAGAATCAGTTTTCCTTCGGCATCAACGACATGCTTTGCAAGACTCTCATCTATTTTTCCGGAAATCTCAACTATTTTTCCGTTTTCAATACCAATATCAGCCTTAAACATATCGGAAGCGGTCACTACCGTTCCGTTTTTTATAATCATATCCATATATACCAGCCTCCTTATATGTTGTCTGTTTATTGCTCCGGCAGACATTTAACTGTCCACCGGATAAAATTATGATTATTTCTTATATACAAGTACAAGACCTGATCTCTGATAAATCTGAGCTACCTCAACAAGATCCATGCCTGCCGCATCTGCCGAAATAAGGTTTGATACCCATGTAACACCGAAATCAACTGTTCCGTTCTGAACTGCTGTTGTTTCTCCGATGTCACCACCGCCTGAGATAATGTCAACATTAAGACCAACCTCATCATAGAAGCCTTTTGCTTTTGCCACATAATATCCCATGAACTGGCACTGAGGGAGCCATTTCATCTGAACCTTGATGTCTGTTTTTTCAGGTGTTCCGAAATCGCCTGCTGTTGCCGCTTCCCAATATGATGTATCTCTGATGTCATCAAGTGTAAGTGTCTGGAGCTTTGCTGCTGCCGCAGAGTCATCAAGCTTTATGTACTGCTTAGCAAGGTCAAGTGTCTGCTGCATAGCATCCTCGTCCATCTTGCCTATTTCTGTAACAGTGTTTCCGTTCATATCTGTTTCAACAAGCTTTTTAACCTCTGATGCCATATACGCCTGATGGTCGCTTGATACAGATGAACCGGCTTCATAAACAATCTGTGCCGCCTCTTCGGGATTTTCGCAGGCATATTCCCAGCCCTTGAGTGATGCGGCGACGAATGCTTTTACTGTATTGGGATTAGCCTCTGCAAATTCCTTTGTACAGAAAAGATTATCCTCAAGCATTGCTACGCCTTCATCATTCATATCAATGATTCCGACTGAATCTCCGTAGCCGTAGCCACCTTCGTAATCGTTTTTAACAAGTCCAAGCTCGTTATAAGTCATTGCCGAAGCAAGTGTTATGGAATCGTCATCAAATCCGTCCATTGTAAAGTCTTCAACGAGATAATCCGTTGACTGTCCGTATTTTGTGAGAAGAGCCTGGATTTCATATTCGTTTCCAAGTCCCCAGTTTCCTACCTTTCCTTCCTGAGCGGCTGATATTATTCTTTCCTCATCTGTCATTTCTGCCGATGAATCTGTTGTTTCTTCTGCCGTATTGTCGTTTTTTGCTGTATCGCCTGAAGAAGATGAGCTTCCGCAGCCTGCAAGCATAACAGCAGTAAGACCAAGTGCTGTGATTGTTGTAAATGCTCTTTTTTTCATAATAAATGCCTCCCTTTGATTTTATAGATAAATTTTTAATACTGATACCTTGTGAACTTTAAATAAACATTAAAACAATGTTAAATAACAACCGTTTTTCGGATATTTTTATTATTTTCTATGCCTTTTTGTAAAAATTCCTTCAAATATAATTAAAATTATGTACATCAATATTCCTATAAGACAGGCAACCGCTATATATGCCCAGCCTGCCGAATACTGTGCTATCGAAATGTTATCTCGTATCTGTCTGCCTATTCCCATTCTGTATTCTGCGAAATACTCGCTTACAAGTGCTGTGATAACGCTTGAAGGTACGGAAACCTTTAATGCCGTAAATATGTAAGGAATACTGTTATGAAATCTGAGCTTTTTAAATACCGTCATATTGTCGGCTGCATATGACTTCATAAGATCCAGCGAAAACGGTTTAAGCTCTGTAAGACCTCTGTAAGCGTTTATGCTCATTGATGCGGCACATACAACCGTAACAACCAATATTTTCGCAACCGTACTTCTTACAGATGCTTCACTGCTTACGTCCTTTGTCCAGTTATTGAAAACCGGTGCCAGTGCAACTATCGGTATAGCATTGAACACCGAAAGCACTGTCAATGCTCCTTTTCCGAAGTTGGGAAAACGTGTTGCAAACACCGCCGCCATATATCCGAGAAACGAGCCTGCAATAAGTCCCCATATTATTACCGTCATTGTTGCTGAAAGATTTTCGGATATTTTAGATGAGTTTTCACTCATAATTCCGGCTATTCTTGTCGGTGCGGGAAGTATGTTTGTGTCTGTTTTAAGCACCGTATTCAGCACACCGCATTCCCAAAGTACGAATATAAGAATACCGAAGAGAACCGGATAAAGAACTGACGAAACGGAATTGAAATCTATCTTTTTTCTTTTTAAAGCTTTTTCGCTCATTTCCATACCTCCTTACTCTTCCTGTTTGTTTCCTTTTCTCTTATATGGACAGAGTATATATTCGATAATGCCCATAAGAAGGAAAGAGAAAATTCCTATAAATGCACTTAAGAAAACTATCTGCCAGAATACATATCTGGACATTGCACCTTTAAGTGCCTGTGAAAGCAGACAGCCGAGTCCGATGCCGCCCTGCAATGTATCAACAAGTATTGATGCGGTTATCGCCATAGGTGCCGATATTTTAAGACCAGTGAAAAAATAAGGTATACATGACGGAATCATTGTTTTTGTATAAAGCTGAAACTTTGATGCCGCATACGAAATCATAAGCTCATGCTTTTCCTTTTCCACTGCCTTAAAGCCTGCCAGTGTGTTTGTTGCAACCGGATAAAACGTAAGTATTGCCGCTATTATTATTCGGCTTTTTGAAATATCCTGTGTTATGGCAAATATAAGTGGTGCCATTCCCAGAATAGGTATCATCTGAATTATCATCAGATACGGAAATGCTATTTTCTCAACCGTTTTAAATCTGCTCATAAACAACGCAAGCACAAAACCGAGTGCGGTTCCTATCCCAAAGCCGACCAAAGCTCTTGAAATGGTTGCCTTTGCATTCTCCAGAACCATCTGAACCGCTGTCTGGCTTCCGTTTATTGTGTCTTTGCTGACAACCGATTCTATAATTCCGCTTAAATGCGGAAGAATATTTTCCGGTGATCTTTTTGTAGCCGCAACCACAGTTGCTCCTATTTCCCAGACAATAATCAAAATAACAATCCACAAAACCGTATTGAAATATTTTGATTTGCTTAACCGTTTTAATACACTCATTTTTATGTCACCCTCTTTAATGTCAATTCAAATGTATTGTCAAATTCCTTCACAGCTGTTTCGTACCTTTGCCACATATGCGGTAAATTCCGGAGTGTCCTTTATATCCATTGTTCTCGGTCTTGGAAGATCTACATCTATTACTGCCGAAAGTCTTCCCGGATGAGGAGAAAGCACACATATACGGCTTGAAAGGAAAACCGCCTCCTGGATATTATGTGTTACGAAAATAATCGTTTTATTTGTCTTTGCCCAAATTCTGAGAAGATCCTCATGCAGCTTTTCCTTTGTGAACTCATCAAGCGCCGAAAACGGTTCGTCCATAAGAAGTATCTGCGGCTGTATTGCCAACGCCCTTGCTATGCCGACTCTCTGCTGCATACCGCCGGAAAGCTGGTTCGGATAATGGTTTGCAAACTCTGTAAGCCCTACAATATCCAGCATTTTCATTGCTCTGTCCTCCCGCTCTGCCTTTGGTATGTGCATTATCTCAAGCGGAAGCATTATGTTTTTCTTAACCGTTCTCCAGTCATAAAGCACAGGCGACTGAAAAACTATTCCGTATTTCTTTGAAAGTCTTGCATCTCTCGGTGACTCACCGGCAATGCTTATTTCGCCCGATGTCGGCTGAAGAAGATCGGCTATTATTCTCAAAAGAGTTGTTTTGCCACAGCCGGACGGTCCGAGCAATGATATGAATTCACCCTTTTGAATATCAAGACTTACACCGGTCAAAGCAGTAACATCATGGCCGTCATTTGTTTTATAAACCATTCCTATATCCTTCAGCATAATTTCAACATTACTGTTTTGCATATCAGCCATCTTCATCATTCCTTTCAGCTTTAATAAAAAAAACAGACAACGGCATTTGTTTTACCAAACGCCATTGTCTGTCAATTTTCTCTGTTTAAATTCTGTTTGTCTGCTCACTTGATTTAAAGTATGGTAGTAGTATACAGACAAATTATTTCACTGTCAAAGCTATTTCAAAAAATATACATTTTTGATAATATACCAATTATTTACTATCCATTTTTGTTAAAATCGTACTATAAATTTTGCCTTAATTTAGCCCAAAATGTGCCGTAGCACATTTTAACAAAAACCATTTTTCTCCAAAGCACAAGCAATATATTCACTGCAAGCACAAAATCGGCGCTCTGAAATATTACGTTTTTTTGTGCTATTAAATTATCATCAATAAACTAACCATAAAATATCGTCAAATATACATATTGTGTTTTAATATTTTGCGTTGTATACTATTGGTAGGACAATTTTAACATGATTGGAGTGTTTTAAATGAAATACCTTATGCAATTTGGTATAATCATAGGATTTTCGTTGGTTGGCGAGGTTCTTCATGCGGTTATACCTCTTCCGGTTCCATCAAGTGTATGGGGAATGGTTCTTTTATTCATACTTCTTTGTTTAAAGGTCATAAAGCTTGAACAGGTTGAAGATGCGGCAGATTTTCTCCTCAGCATTATGACGGTTATGTTTGTTCCGGTCGGAGCAAGCCTTATCGAAAGCTTTCCGGCAATCAGGGACAATATCATCGGAATATTTGTAATAATAATTGTTTCCACAATAGTCTGTTTCTTCACCACAGGAAAGGTCGCACAGGCTATCATAAACAAAAAATCCAATGCTTCGGAGGAAAATAAAAATGCTTGAAAATTTATATACAGGGCTTTTCGGCACTGCTTTTTTCGGTATCGGACTTACCCTTCTGGCTTTTAAAATAGGTCTGATGATAAATCAGAAAACAAAAATGGTCATTTTCAATCCATTGCTTATTGCAATAATAATCGTCATAGCCTTTCTTGCGGCAACAGGAATAAGCTATGATACATACAAAGTCGGAGGCTCAATGATACAGTTTCTTCTCACTCCGGCAACAATCGCCCTTGCCGTTCCGCTTTACAGACAGCTTGAGGTGCTCAAGAAAAATTTCAAGGCTATCATATGTGCCATACTCTCCGGCGCAATCGCCTGTTCAATCACCATGTTTGTGCTGGCGAAGGTTTTCAGACTTCCACCGGAAATATATTACGGACTTACATCAAAATCGGTTACTCTTGCAATCGCTCTCGGCATAACCTCCGAGCTTGGCGGTATCGCCGGAGTTACCTGCGTAGGCGTTGTTGTTTCTGGCATAATCGGAGCCGCCTTCGTTTCGGTATTCTCTAAGGTATTCAAGATAACAAATCCCATTGCATTAGGTCTTTCCGTCGGAAATGCCTCCCATGCAATCGGTACATCAAGAGCCATTCAGCTCGACGACCTCGTTGGTGCTATGGGCTCGCTCGCAATAGTTATCGCCGGTGTGCTGACGGTTGTTATCGCACCGATAATGGCAGGGTTGTATGTGTAAAAAAATACAGCTGTGGCAAATAAATTTATGCCACAGCTATTTTTCATTTAGTGATTAATTTAAACAATGAAGTCCATACAACACTTTGGTTAGGAATAACATTACTAATATTGGCAACTATTTCAGTTATATTTACAGCCATTTCAATCAGTGATTTTCCAATGTTATTTTCGTCAAATTCATTATCATTTTTCCCTTTATCTTTAAAAAATTGTTTTAGTTTTTTAATAAACTTTTTCTGATTATCTACATTTTCAAGAGCTAACGCCAACTCTATGTAATATTCCACACGAATCTGAAGTATTTTGCTATTAAGCTGTTTTTCAACATAAGCACCTTTTTCTTCTATGAAATTTTGAATTTCCAAATATAAATTGGGGTCAGGTATATTCATTATAATTTTTTTACTTACTTTGTCATATCTCGCATTTTCAGTTAGCTTAGCAAGAGCTAATTTCCAATCATATTCAATAGGATACACCAACTGATTTTTAATTTTCAAATTTCTTACTCGTTGCTGAGTTATACCAAGATCATGGCTAATCTTATAATCAGAACATTTGTTGTAATCAATAATGCCATCCTCTGAACTATTTTCAGAAACCATTTTTTCGATATAGAAATGAAACATCAATAACTCAATATCAGTTTTTGACATCTGCCCAAAATTAGCATTATAAAAATGCGATGCTATTTCATCAAACATTTTTATTTTGTCTTCTTCAGTAAAATTCACAAATTTCATATTCATCATCTATCCTTTGTCAATTCTTCATTTATTTCATTAACACGTCCTTGTAATTTAATAAGTTCGTCCATAAGATATTTTATAGGCTGTAATACTTCATTTGATTTTTCATCCAATTCTTTTATTTTTTCATCCAATAACTTTTTCTCTTTAAATTTAAAAATCAATAGTTTTTCTTTTTCTTTCTTTGTTTCTTCTATTTCTTTCATAATCTGATTAAATTCCTTATATCTTGGGTCATTTTCAAGTTTTCCTATAATTTCTTTTTGTTTATTTATAGTTTCTTTTTTCTCTTTTTCCAATTTATTTTTCTCATCAGCATGCTCGGACCAATATTTTTTTACTTTTAACATTTCTTTAATTTTAACTACTTGTGATTTAATCATAACAATATCATTCCCAACTGCACTATTTAACCCTCTTTCAATTGCACTTAAAATATCATTTAACATATTATAATTCACGTCATCAAAATATTCACATTGCTTACACACTAAATTGGCAATCATCACTGAAACTGCTCCTACACGTTCTGTATAAAAGCTCTTAGCATAATCATATGATGAAACACGACTAAGACTGTCAGCCACATTAGAATAAACAAGCGTATAAAAAGACAAAAGTTTACTTGTTATTTCATCACACGCTTTCATATAGTTTTCTTTAGGTTCTTGAGTAAGTATTAATTTAAATACCGGTTCAATATTATTACTTAATCTGTTTGCTGCGTTTGCTATTTCAGCAATTTTAATATTACAAGCAGAATAATAAACAGAATAAAAATTTGCTCTCCAATTGTTTGGTTCTTCAATCAAAATTTGTTCATAATATTTAGCTGCCATTTTGCTATCATTTGACTCTTTTGCTCTTTCAGCAAGTTCCTTTAAATTTTTTAATTTTTGTTCATTGTCAACCTTTACCTTACTTCCTGAAACATCGACCTTACCTTCTACCATCATCTTTTTAGCTTCTTCAACAGAATATTTACAGCCACAATACTGACAAACAAATACTCCATCTTTCTTTATTAATTCACTGCTTCCACACATTTCGCATACTAATTGCTTCATTTTGTTTCCTCCTGTTATAAGCAACTCACACACAATATCATTTTCATATAGTGTACTTTTACAAAATTACCAAATGTACTAAATTAAGCTGATTATTATTGAATTTATACTATTTAAGTTATAAAATATCATTATAAATTAAACTTGTAGCCAAGTTTGTAAAAGTACACATTTAGAAATTGTATTACAACCTTTCTATTTTTATTGCTTTTCCATAAAATGTTCCGACCGGCATATTACAAGCCACCGCTGCTTGCTTTAATGTAAGCTCTTTATTTCTCCAAGATTTATGTATTTCCTCAAAATTCTCCGGCAGCGGCTTTTCCGGACGCCCGAATTTAACACCTCTTTTCTTTGCGGCGGCTATGCCTTCAGCTTGTCTTTTTCTTATGTTTTCTCTTTCATTTTGTGCTACAAATGACAACACCTGCAAAACCAAATCGGCAATGAATGTGCCAAGCAAATCTTTGCCCTGTCTTGTGTCCAACAGCGGCATATCAATAACACATATGTCTACTCCCTTTTCCTTCGTCAGTATCCGCCACTGGTTTTGTATTTCTTCATAATTTCGCCCGAGCCTGTCAATGCTCAATATACAAAGCAGATCGCCCGGTTTAAGCTTTTTCATAAGCTTTCTGTACTGTGGTCGGTTGAAATCCTTTCCGGACTGCTTATCGGCATAAATAAAGCTGTCATTTATACCAAATTCGTGCAATGCTATAATCTGCCTGTCATCATTCTGGTCTGTGCTCGAAACACGAATGTAACCGTAAGTCTTATTTTCTATATTGATTACCTCCTTTTAGGCAACAAAAAAGAACTCCATGTTTCCATGAAGTCCTCGTAATGTTTCCTTATTTAAAAATCTCTTGTAAGCTGATTAAGCCACTTCGTACCTTTCATTCTTATTGCACATATTATCGCCTTTGCCGGTTCATCTATCTTCATAAAGAAGAACACAACCGGAACAGGAAAGTGGAACACAAACGCCGTTATAAGTGCCAGCGGAATTGCCAAAAGCCACAGACAGCAGATTTCCGTTGTCATGCAGAATTTTGTATCTCCGGCACCTCGGAGTATTCCCATAATCATCGACATATTTATTGCCGTACATATAGTGATAAACGCAAAGACCGTTATAATCTCGTCGGCAAGTATTTTCGTTTCCTCCGGAACGGAATAGAAGCCGATAAACGTCTTTTTAACGCTCAATATGAACACACAGGCAAGCACACCGAGTATTGCCGAAATCCAACGCAGTGCCGACGCTCTTTCCATTGCCTTTTTCATATTGTTTTCGCCGATTGCCATACCGACAAGCACAGCCGCCGCATTTGCCACACCGATTATTACAACCGTTGAAAGCTGCTGTATTACTCCGGCTATGGAGTTTGCCGCAACCGGATCGCCTGCCGCATATGTAATATGTCCAAGAATGGCCGCCTGTGCCGATGTTGCCAGCGACCACATCAATTCGTTTATAACTACCGGTGAACCGCTTTTCATAACATCTCCGGCAAGAATTCTGTTATGTGTGAAAATATCCTTTACCTTAAATCCAAGCTTCTTATCAATAACAAACAGATATACCAGTGCTATTGCAAACTCAAGTATTCTGGCTGTAAGCGTTGCTATTGCCGCACCCTGTATGCCTAATCTCGGTGCTCCGAGATTTCCGAATATAAGCACCCAGTTCAAAAATACATTTGTACAAAACGACACTATCGATGCAACAACCGAAACCTTAAGCACCTCTATACTTCTCAATGCTGATATAACTGTATTGCTTATGGCAAACGTAAAATACGCATAGCCGAGTATTCTAAGATATTTAACTCCGGCATTAATAATATCCTCATTGACCGAATATATACGCATAACCTTTTCCGGTACGGTCAAAACCGTAACACCGAACAAAACTCCGACCAGTATAGCTACCTTAATAACAAACGAAAACACATCTCGTATCGGCTGCATATCGCCTTTGCCCCAATACTGGGCACAAAGCACAGCCGCACCGCTTGCAATGCCGAAGGTAAGCACCTGGAGTATGAAAAACGGCTGATTTGCCAGCGAAGATGCCGAAAGCAGAACTCCGGTCTGGTCTGCCCTTCCAAGCATTATGGTATCCATCATGCTTGTTCCCAATGTAATAAGATTTTGCAAAGCAATCGGTATCGCTATCGCAAAAATACTTTTCAAAAATTCCTTATCAAATTTCATATCAGTCCACCTCATAATAAAACAGGCTGTTAAAAACATTAATTATTATCCAAAATCGCCTTAATCTCTTCAAGATTTTCAACAAAGTAAATACCCTTCTGTTTTTCCTCCGATGACAGTCCTTTTTCCGTCATATGTTTCAACAGATTTTTTAAATCATCATAATAGCCATTCAAATTGTATACAATACAGGGAGAATCAAGCTGTTTTAACGAAACCTTGGACATAACCTCCGTAATCTCTTCCAATGTACCTGTTCCGCCGGGAAACGCAATAAAAGCATCTCCAAGCTCAATCATCTTTGCTTTTCTCTCCGACATATCCTTTGTTATAATAAGCTCGGTCAGTCCGTCAAACTCAAAGCCTGCATCTATAAAAAACTGCGGTTCAACGCCAATTACATTACTGCCCGTTTTGAGAACGCTTTTTGCAAGCTCACCCATCAAACCGGCTTCCGAGCCGCCGTAAATCAATGTATTTCCGTTTTCACCAATCCATTTGCCGAGCTCACAGACTGCACTTTTCAAAATCGGATCATTGCCTTCATTTGCTCCAAGGTAAACTGTAATATTCACGCTGTTATCCTCCTATAAAACATATTTCGACACATTTAAATCCAAAAAAAGGCAGTCAGACTTTTTAGCCTAACTGCCGGTAGGTACTCACCCAAAGAAATACTACTATAAAAATATTGTGTTGTCAATCCGCTTTTGCCGCATATGCACTCAATATAAGCCTTGCCGTCGATATAAGCTTAAAACCGGAATCCATGCTTCTTTTCTGCATATATCTGTGTGCCTCCGGTTCGGTCATGGAACGCTTTTCCATAAGAAGTGCTTTTGCTTTTAATATTATCTCTTTTTCCTCATCTGAACGCTGTGATTTAATAGACGCTGACTTTGAAACATTAAGATCGATAAGCATTTCGACACTGGACAAAAGCTCAGAGCGTTTAAGCGGTGTAGGAATTTTGCATATGCTTGTGTTCTCACACATATCAAGCATTGTCGGCGGTGCAATAACAAGCACCCTTCCTATATCGCCAATATCGTATGCCAGATCGTCGGCTGTCATATCGGTAAGCTTATAGCCGCATACGACTATTCCTCTGCCCAGTTCACGAACGGTTCTTATTGCCTCTTTGCCGGAACGGCATAGTTTTCTCGGTATATGATTGCCCGATTCAAGAATTTCAGCTATACGGTTGCGGTTATTGTCATTACTGAATGCTACAATTATACTATCCACACCTGTATACCCCCTTGTATCGGCAAATTATAATTATTTATAGAAATATGCAAATACATCATATTTCTCACATTTTAGAAATCAACATTTTCAAGATAATATTGATTATAAAGCCATTAAATGCCACTGTCAATTAAATAAACATATGTCATAAAACCTCAAAAACATACAAATTAGACAAAAAACATCCATATTTCGATACATAAACGGTATATCAAATTTCTTTTCGCCATGTGATAACATTTCTTTCAACAATAGTTATAATCTGAACAACTATCATAGCAACAACTGAAAGCAATACAACCGGTGCAAACACACCTGCACCGTCAAGCTGTGTCATCATTCGTTTACTGAAATATCCGAGTCCGCTTTGTGCTCCGAGCCATTCCGCAATGGCCGCTCCTATTACGCTGAGCGGTATAGCCATTTTTATCGCCGAAAAGAAATTCGGAAGTGCAGACGGAAGCTTTAATGTAAAGAATATATCCTTTTTAGATGCACCATATGTAACAAGCATTTCTTCCATTTCACGTTTTGCGGTTTTAAGTCCGTCAAAAACAGTTATTGTTATAGGGAAGAATGTTATCAATATGGTTACAAGCACCTTGCTCCATATAGAATATCCAAACCAAAGTATGAATAACGGTGCTATTGCCGTTGTCGGTATTGTCTGCGATGCAATTATTATAGGGTACAATGCTTTTTCTGCCTTAGGGAATGCATCCATAAGAACAGCAAGAAGTACGCCCAAAACTATTGATATGGCAAGGCCTATAAGCGTAACTCCCATTGTTGCCGGAAGATGAACCTTAAACAGCGGAACTCTTAGCTCCCAAAGCTTTTTAATTACCTCAATGGGTGTAGGAAGTATATATGTAGCATTAATGCCGAGTGCTATACATTCCCACGCTATAAGCAATATGAATGTAAGTATAAGCGAAGGAAGATTTAATTTATTTTTCATATGTATACCTCCTTCTGAGCTTAGATATAAGCATTTCTTTCAAATCGGCAACCTCCGGACGTTTAAGCGCTTCTCTTTTTCTCGGATAGTCCATAGGGACCTCAACACTTTCCATTGATGAAAATGGCTTATCCTGAATTACAAAAATCCTTTTCGACAGGAATACTGCCTCTTCAACATCGTGTGTAATAAATATTACTGTTTTGCCGGAATTTTGCCACTGTTTGAGCAGCCATTCCTGCATATCTACTCTTGTCAGATAATCAAGTGCCGAAAACGGCTCATCAAGCAGCAGCATATTTGCACCGGCAACAAGAGTTCTTGCAAAAGCCACTCTCTGCTTCATACCACCGGACAAATCCTTAGGATATTTCTTTCTGTAATCTATCAGACCTACCTGATTGAGCACCTCAGTACAGCGTTTTTCCTGCTCGTCCTTAGGCACTCGCATTATTTCCATAGGAATACATACATTTTTTTCGATTGTTCGCCAAGGAAAAAGCATGTCCTTCTGAGGCATAAACGAGCTGTAATTTTTCTGCTCTGTTATAAGCTTTCCGTCAACGTATATTTCTCCGCCCTGCGGCTTTTCAAGCCCGTTAATAAGTCTGAACAACGTGCTTTTTCCGCAGCCGCTTGCACCTATTACCGAAACAAATTCGCCGTCATTGACTGTAAAGCTTAAATTTGTCATCATAGGCTCTTCATCAATATCATACTTAAACGAAACATTTTTAAATTCAAGCATAATTATATCTCCATTTTATATGACATATCCCAAAAAGCATATTCAAATCTACTGCAATTAACAAACACTTCTTTAAGATAAGCCTCTTTTTCTTCTGTTATATTTTCACCGAGTTTATTTACAAGATCAATAATCTCCTGTGTATTTGCCTTATAATCATCAGATGTATAGCCTTCTATCCATTCGCCGAAGGTTTCGTTTTCGATAGCTCCGGGAACCTTGATATGGTTCTCGCCTATAACCTGATAGCTCCATGCACAGCTTAAAACAGCCACAAGAATATCCAGTGCATCGCCCTTAAACGCAACATCAAGCATATATGAAGTATATGACTGATTCATAAGCGAAGTTTTTGAATTTTCAACCTCTTCATGTGTGATACCAAGTCTTTTCATATAGCTTTTATGAATATCCATTTCTCCGTCAAGAGTTTCCTTTACCATAAGTGCAAACTTACGCATAAGCTCTTCATCACGGCTTTTTACAACGCCGAGCGAAAATACTTTAGCATACTCAAGCAGATAACGGTAATCCTGAACCATATAAAATTTGAACTTTTCTATATCAAGTGTTCCGTCGGCAAGTCCTTTTACAAACGGATGCTCAAGATAGCTGTTCCATATGTCCTCAACCGATTTATAAAGTCTGTCAGCAAGTTTCAACAAAATCAAATCCTCTCTTAATTTATCGTCCGTAAAGCTCTGTTATTTTTGCTATTTTTTCAGCAAGCTCGTCTGTACAAGCCTGTTTTTCCATTCGCCACTTCCAGTTTCCGAAGGCTTTTCCCGGTATATTTGTCCGGCTTTCGCCTCCAAGCTCCAGATAGTCCTGCATCTGGGCAACAAACAAATCCGCAACCGACGCCATTCCTCCGAAAATAATCCCGTAATTAAAATTCGAATTATCGTCTATGCGGAAATATTCCTTTGCGAAGTCCGTTTCTTCCTTATCGCCTTCCGTAAGCCATTCCTTTAATGTAGCATTGTCATGTGTGCCGCAATAGCAGACACAGTTTCTATCATACTTATGCGGAAGATAATCACTGTTTCTGCTTGAATCAAAAGCAAACTCAAGTACCTTCATGCCCGGAAAGCCTGATTGTTTAAGCAGTTCTCTAACATCATCATCAAGTATGCCTAAATCCTCGGCTATTATATTTATTCCGCCGAACCATCCCTTCATTCGATTAATAAAATCTATTCCGGGACCTTTCCGCCATTCTCCGTTTTTTGCTGTCTTTTCATCGGACGGTACTGCCCAGTATGCCGAAAGACCTCTGAAATGGTCTATCCTTATTATATCAAAAAGCTTGTTTGCACCGTCTATTCTTCTTATCCACCAGCCGTAGCCGTCCTCTTTCATTTTGTCCCAGTCGTATAAAGGATTGCCCCAAAGCTGTCCTTCCTCCGAAAAATAATCGGGAGGTACTCCGGCAACATCAAGCGGCTTATAATTTTTATCAAATGCAAAATTTTCGGTTTCAGCCCATACGTCTGCTGAATCCATTGCAACATATATAGGAAGATCACCTATTATTTTTATTCCGTTATCATTGGCGTATTTTTTCAGCCTGTTCCACTGGCTGAACGCTATATACTGCACAAAGACATAAAATCGTATTTTGTCAGAAAGCAGATTTTCGTAATACGCAACCGTTTCTTTGTTTTTCAAACGAATATTGTCCTGCCATTCGTTCCACGGAAGCATATTGAATTCTTCCTTAAGTGCCATATATAAGGCATAGCTATGCAGCCATATATTCTCTTTTTCAAATTCTTTGCTCAATGAAAGCAATTCACTGTCTGCATTTTTATATGCTGTTCTAAGCACATCAAGCTTATGCTTATCAAGCCGCTCATAATCAACATATTTCTCATCTGTATCAAGGCATTTGCAGTCGTCCTTTGTAAGCAGACCTTCATTAATAAGCTCGTCCAGATCAATGAAATACGGATTCAGTGCAAATGTCGAATAGCTTGAATACGGCGAATTTCCACAGCCTGTTTCTCCCAATGGAAGCACCTGCCAGTATTTCTGCTTGGATTTTTTCAAAAAATCTACAAATTTATATGCCTCTTTTCCGAATGTTCCTATTCCGTATTCACCGGGAAGAGAAAACACCGGCAAGAGTATTCCGCTTGCTCTTTCCATATAAACCTCTCTTTAAATAAGCTTTAAGTTCATCCACTTTCCGTTTCTGTAACGGGTAACAAAGAATATAATTCTTACAAACCAGTCGATAATCATTGCAATCCATACGCCAATAACGCCGAGATTGAAATATGCTCCCATAAGCATACCAAGACCTATTCTTATTGTCCACATTGAAATAACGCTTACTATCATTGTATATTTTGCATCGTTTGCGGCTCTTAATGTATTGGGGAGCGTAAACGAAAGCGGCCATATTACCATTGCAAAGCTGCCATGAAGCGTAAGTATCTTTTCGGCAAGCGCTCCGGTTTCCGGCGAAAGGTTATAGAGCTTAACAACCTCCGGAAGAAGTGCAAGTATAACAACATTTACAATAATCATCAATATATATGTAATCTTAAGTAATTTTTTAGTATAATACTTAGCCTGATCGTATCTGTCCGCACCGACGCAATGGCTTACAACCGTAACAACCGCATAGCCTATTGCCATACCCGGCATACACTGGAAGGTGCATACTGTATTTCCGACAGCATTTGCCGCAACGGAAACTGTTCCGAGTCCCGAAACAAAGCTCAAAAGAATAATTTTACCGAGCTGGAAAAGGCTGTTTTCAACTCCGTTGGGAATACCGATACACAATATTCTTTTGACCATTTCGCCTTCAAGCTTAGGATTGAGTTTCTCACTCATATGTATTGTAAGCGATTGGTTTTTCAAAAGCCTTACTATTACAACTGCCGCCACAATTCTCGAAACAAGCGTAGGAATAGCAACACCTTCAACTCCTCTGTGGAAACCGTAAATAAGTATCGCATTACCGGCAATATTTATTACATTCATAAGCATCGAGGTATTCATGGATATTTTTGTATTTCCCATAGCTCTGAACATAGCCGCTCCAAAGCAATAAATAGCAACAAACGGAATATTCGCAAAAACTATAAGAAGATAAATATCCGCATAATGCTTAACATCAGGCTCTATCCGTCCGAAAAGTGTATTCAGTATAAAGCCTCTGCCAACATACATTAATATCATTATCGCAACCGAAACAATAACGAGAAGATTTAAAAGCTGGTCACAGGTACGACATGAATCCTTCGGTCTTTTGCCGCCGAGATACTGTCCGGCAACAACAGCTCCGCCTGTTGCAATCGATGAAAATATATAAAAAAGAAGTATATTTATCGAATCGACAAGAGATACCGCCGAAACAGCCGCTTCACCGACGGAAGCAACCATAACCGAATCGGCAACGCCGACCGTAACAGTCAGAAGCTGTTCGATAAGCAGAGGAAAAATAAGCTTTTTCAAATCCGCTTTAGAAAAAAGGAGTTCGTTTTGATTGATTTTTAAAGTACTGTTCATAATTCATTTCTCCAAAATAAGCATTTATTTTTAAATGCAAAGTCATAGATATTATACTCCATTTTCTGGTCAAATCAAAGAATTTTATATAGTGCATTAAAGCTTTTACTTTTTTAAAATATTTTCAAAAAAGGTATTGACAAGTTCGATAATTGGTAGTACCATTTAATTAAAGAATTGGTAGAACCAATATACATGAAAGGAGCAATTATTATGAGAGAAAAGAATTTATTTACAAAATCAACAACATTTGATCTTGACTATTTATTTGATAAGCCCACTAAAGCTTCTTCAAGAAATCACAACAGCTTAAATAAAAACAGCAGGGATATTTTTAACAAAGAATTATCGGAATAAGACATCCGTTTAAATACACCTGATGATATATGTGCAACACACCCGCACATATATCTTCCCCATTTGTAAAAGCAAAGGAGTAATACATAATGAAAAAAGCAAAAGGCAAAAAACAGCTTGAAGACATGACTTATAAATTATCTGCATATACATACACGCTTATACTGTTATGTATCATGGCAACAATAGCATTCAAGCTTTTACATTTATTATTTTAAGCCACAGAATGTGGTTGAACCAATCCGAACACCGTATAGACAATTTGAACAGTAAATTACTATTCAAGCAAATCTTTCGCAGTGTAGAAATTATGGTAAAGTATTAATATAAAAGCATAAAACTCAAAACAATGTTTGTTTTGTACATATTATACCAAGCAACGCTTTATGTTTTATGTATATTTTAACCTAAAAAATAAAAAATAAAAAAACTTAAAAATTAACAAAAAAAGTATTGACAAATCAGTTCAATGGTAGTACCATTAACTCATCAAAAGGAAATTGGTAGAACAACTAAGAAAGTGAGGCGAAAGTTATGACAACAACATCAATCGGGTACTATGACATCAGAAATAATTTATCACCTGCATCTCTTAGACAGATTCGTTGCTCAACAGATTTTACTGAGCAGCCGAAAGAACGTAGATACTTTGTAACTAATAAAAATTTTTAATACATATTTAAATTGAAAGGATGATTTATATGAGACATTTCACAAATTCTAACACATTCGACGTAAACTTTTTATTCAACGCACCTCACAACAATGAAGTAAGAGAAAAACACGAAGCTCACAAGTTCAACAACGAAGCAATGTTTGATGTTAAAGAACTTTTCGAGAAATAATTAAAACAAACGATTTTAATAAGTGTTAATGAACATTATATATCCATGAATCAGTATTAGTATCCATATTCCCCAATCCATCAGATACTAAGTAAAGCAACTCCCGGTTTGTAAAACAAACCGGGAGTTGCTTTTTGTTAGAAAAATCTAAGCAGGAATTACTAATCGATATTATTAAAGGGGAAAATATCAATTTCATTTGTAATTATGATATAACATAGCATTCTGTAAGTCAATACCAAAAAACGACAGACACATAAAATGTCTGCCGCCATAATTATTAATTATTATAAATATCTATCGATTATATCATAATGGGTATTAACCGCAAGAACGCCCTTCTGTTCATTTCTTTCTATAAGTGCCTTCATCATCTCAACATGCATAACAGTGATAACATCACCCTGATTTTTTATGACAAGGTTACGTGCTTTAAAAATAAATTTATCCATTATTTCCGACAAAGCATCATTAATGATAACGAACAATTCATTCTTGGAATATTTAGCAATCATAAGATGAAATTCCTTATCGACAAATGCGGCCTTATCCCTTTCAATAGACATATACTGTGCAAAGAAATTATTTACCTCTTCTATTTCTTCATCACTTATATTTCTTACAGCAAGTCTGATTGCCTGAATATCAACAGCTCGTCTGAGCATACTTATCTGTTTATCATCAATCTGCTTGAGCATGAACATCATCGCAAATGACTGCTCAATATTTTTTCTCAAATCTCCCGTAAGATAGTTTCCGGAGCCTTGTCTGCACTCTATCATCCCCATATTATCAAGAGTACGCAAAGCCTCTCTTACAGAATTTCGGCTAAGCTCCAGCTTTTCGGAAAGCTCACGCTCTGTCGGAAGCTTCTCTCCGACCTTAAATTTTCCGTTGCTTATATTTTCTTTAACAAAATTAAGCACTTTAGAATAGGCTTTTCCCTTAAGCTGGTCAACCGCCGATTCCTCCATGATTTCTTCTTTTTTATCCGTACCCATACCTATCACCTAATTTATATTTTCTCTGTTGTTATACCGATATTTTACTACAAAACAGGTACAAATACAATAAAAAAGCCTTAACTTTGTTTATATTTTATCACAAATTGTCCGACCAAATTTATTTATGCACAAAAAACAGTCCTATGAACTTAATCACAGGACTGTAAAAATCAATTTTTCAATTATCAGCCTTTAGCTGCTTTAGCAACTTCTTCTGCGAAGTTTTCTTCCTTCTTCTCAAGACCTTCGCCTGTTTCAAAACGAACCATCTTCTTGATTGCGATAGGAGCACCAACTTCTTTAGCTACAGATTCGATATACTTCTTAACTGTAAGGTCGCCATCCTTAACATAAGGCTGCTCGATAAGGCAGATTTCCTTTAATTCTTTGTTAAGTCTACCTTCAATCATCTTTTCGATGATGTTAGCGGGTTTCTTGCCGTTCTTAGGATCGTTGTTAGCCTGCTGTGTAAGAATTTCTTTTTCCTTAGCAAGGAATTCAGCGGGAACATCAGTTGTTGCGATGAATTTAGGATTAAGAGCTGCAATCTGCATTGCAATGTTCTTGCCCATTTCTTCAACAGCTTCTGTTGCGTTTTCGCAATCGATGTCAATCATAACGCCGATTCTTCCGCCGCCGTGGATATAAGAAACGATAATACCCTTACCTTCCTTAACATATTTCTCAAATCTTCTGATTTTAAGGTTTTCACCGATAACTGCAACCTTGCTGCTTAATGCTTCAGCAACTGTCATTGTTGTATCAAACTTCCATGTTTCCTTAAGAAGTGCATCAACGTCTGCTGCTGTTGAGCCTGCAATCTGCTCAGCAACCTGAAGAACATATTCTCTGAATACAGGGTTCTTTGCAACGAAGTCTGTTTCTGAGTTAACTTCTACGATAACGCCTGTTGTCTTATCCTCTGAAAGATATGAAAGGCAAACACCTTCTGATGCAATACGTCCGGCCTTCTTTTCTGAAGCGGCAAGACCTTTTTCTCTTAAGTATTCAACAGCCTTTTCCATATCGCCGTCAGTCTCTGCAAGAGCTTTCTTGCAGTCAAGCATACCAACGCCTGTCATTTCTCTGAGTTCTTTAACCATGCTTGCTGTAATAGCCATTTTTACGTCCTCCTGTAAAATAATAGATTATTCTGCAGCTTCTGCTTCTGTGCTTTCAGCTGTCTGCTGTTCGCCCTGCTTTGCTTCGATTACTGCATCAGCAATCTTTGAAGCGATAAGTTTTACGGCACGGATAGCGTCATCGTTGCCGGGGATAACATAATCTACTTCTTCAGGATCACAGTTTGTGTCTACGATAGCAACAACAGGAATTCCAAGGATATGTGCTTCCTGGATAGCAATCTTTTCTTTTCTGGGATCTACTACAAACATAACATCGGGGATTCTTGTCATTTCTTTGATACCGCCGAGGTTCTTGTCAAGTTTTTCTTTTTCATGAAGAAGAACTGCAACTTCCTTCTTGGGAAGTACTTCGAATGTTCCGTCTTCCTGCATCTTTTCGAGTTCGATAAGTCTTGCGATTCTTGTACGGATTGTCTTGAAGTTTGTAAGCATACCGCCAAGCCATCTTTCGTTTACATAGTACATTCCGCATCTTTCAGCTTCTTCTTTGATTGATTCCTGAGCCTGCTTCTTTGTACCTACGAAAAGGATTTCTCCGCCTTCGCTGATGATGTCGCTGACTGCTGCATAAGCCTCGTCTACCTTCTTAACTGTCTTCTGAAGGTCGATGATGTAGATGCCGTTTCTTTCTGCGAAGATGTAAGGAGCCATTTTAGGGTTCCATCTTCTTGTCTGGTGTCCGAAATGTACACCTGCTTCTAATAACTGTTTCATTGAAATTACGCTCATGATTTACCTCCTGGTTTTTTACCTCCACATCGGATAAGCCGGCAAACTCCTGCGTATAAGAGCAACCATGCGGTTAATTCCGATATGTGTGTTTTATTGATTTTCATCAGTTACGGCAGATATTATACCACTAAACCGCCGCCATTACAACGATTTTTTTATCAAATAATGAATTATTCTTCATCATTTGTCTTTTTTTCTTCCGTATATCCGCATTTTTCGTTTGAGCAGAGAAGTCTTACAGGATTTTTGCCCTTTTCGACCATATACGAACCGCATTTAGGGCATTTTTCCTTTGCCGGCATATCCCATGAAACAAAATCACATTCGGGATTATGCTCACAGCCGTAATATACTCTGCCTTTTTTAGATTTCTTTTTAAGTATTCTTCCGCCGCATTTAGGGCATTCGGCATCTACTGCCTCAAAATATGGTTTTGCATTGTTGCATTCGGGATAGCCCGGGCATGCAAGGAATTTTCCGTATCTGCCGAATTTAATAACCATGTTTCTTCCGCATTTTTCGCAGACAACATCGGTTTCCTCATCTTTAATCTCAATCTTTTCAAGCTTTTCCATTGCATTGGTAAGTTCTTTGCCGAAATGAGGATAAAAGTCACGGATAACCTTTTTCCATTCCTCTTTGCCTTCCTCAACCTTATCAAGCTCGGACTCCATTTCAGCAGTAAAGCCTACGTTTACAATGTCCGGGAAATATTCCTTAAGTATATTATCTATTATTTCTCCGAGCTCTGTCGGGAATATGGCTTTTTTCTCTTTTGTGACATAATTTCTTGCAATTATTGTAGCAAGAATGGGTGCATAAGTACTGGGGCGTCCTATGCCGAGCTCTTCAAGAGTTTTTACAAGAGAAGCATCTGTATATCTTGCCGGAGGCTGTGTAAAATGCTGCTCCGGAAGTATTTTGTTTGCAGAAAGCTTTTTATTTTCCTCTATCTTAGGGAATTTGATTATATTTTCGGTTTCCTCAACTCGGTTATACACCTCAAGGAAGCCCTTGAATGCTATAACCGACGCATTAATTCTGAAAAGATAGCCGTTGTTTTCAAGTGTAACCGTCATAGATTCATATACGGCAGGAGCCATCTGGCTTGAAATAAATCTCTCCCATATGAGCTTATAAAGCTTATACTGGTCATTTGAAAGTGATTCCTTTATTTTATCGGGAGTCATTGTAGCATATGTCGGTCGTATAGCCTCATGTGCGTCCTGTGCGTTTTTCTTTGTTTTATATATGTTTCTTTCGTCAGGAAGATATTTTTCGCCGAGATTTTCTTTTATATACTCCGATGCGTTTTCATATGCCTCGTCCGATATACGAACCGAGTCCGTTCTGATATATGAAACAAGGCCGACTGTGCCGTTGCCCTTTATTTCTATACCTTCATAAAGCTGCTGGGCAAGCATCATTGTTTTTTGTGCCGTAAAGTTAAGATATTTACTTGCTTCCTGCTGTAATGTACTTGTCGTAAACGGAGGATAAGGCTTTCTGTTTTTTTCCGTTCTTTTTATTTCCTTAACAACAAAATCGTTGTCCTTTATGGCATTGAGAACCTTATCCGTATCTTCTTTACTCTTAAGCTCTATCTTTGCATCGGTTGTTCCGTAAAGCTTTGCATCAAACTTATTTTTATCCTCGTCAGTTACAACCGCACTGATTGTCCAGTATTCTTCCGGAATAAAGTTTCTTATTTCATCTTCTCTTTCGCAAATCATTCTGAGTGCAACGGACTGTACTCTTCCGGCACTTAATCTGCTCTTAACCTTCTGCCAGAGAAGATGGCTTACAGGATATCCGACAATTCGATCAAGAACTCGTCTTGCCTGCTGTGCATCAACAAGATTCATATCTATGTTTCTTGCACTCTTGATTGATTTTTCGACAGCATCCTTTGTTATCTCATTGAATGTGATACGGTCTGTTTTTTCTTCGTCAAGATTTAACGCTGTCATCAAGTGCCAGCTTATTGCCTCACCTTCACGGTCAGGGTCAGTTGCGAGATAAACATGGTCGGCATTTTTCGCTTCTTTTCTCAATGCACTGAGAAGCTCTCCCTTTCCTCTTATTGTTATATATTTAGGCTCATAATCGTTTTCAAGATCAACACCGAGCTGGCTCTTCGGCAAATCTCTTACATGTCCCATAGATGCCATAACGACATAATTTTTACCGAGAAACTTCATTATTGTATTAGCCTTTGCCGGTGATTCGACTATAACAAGCTTTTTCTTTGCTTTTTTAACTTTTGACGCTGTTTTCTTTTTTGTCGTTGTTTTTGTTTTAGTAGCTTTTTTTGTAGTTTTTGCTGTCTTTTCCTCTGTTGTCACTGTATTCTCAGCAGCTTTTTTTGCCAATTTAATTTCCTCCTACAATACAAGAATATATCTCTGGCCCGGCTGTCTTCGGATAATTCCTTTTACCTCAAGCATGGCAAGCTCTGCCTGGAGAGCCGCAGCCGTAAGCCCGGTTTCGGAAATAAGCTTTTCAATGTTTGCCTCTCCGTTTTCCAAAACCTTAACTATTCTTTTTCCGTTTTCATTTATATTTTTAATGATTTCTTTTTTCTTATTCTTATTTTCCTCTGCCTCTTCGGGTTCAAAACCGAGCTCAAACAAAATATCCTCCGCACAGGTAACAGGCGGACAACCTTCCTTTATCATTTTGTTTGTGCCTTTGCTGTATTTGCTGAATATACTGCCCGGAACGGCAAATACGCTTTTGCCGTATTCAAGTGCAGCCTCAACGGTTGTCGATGTTCCGCTTTTTTCTGCCGCCTCGGTAACAACCAGTATTTCCGACAATGCGGCAATAATCCTGTTTCTTTGTATAAAGCAGTATTTGTTCGTAATCATATCGGGCGCATATTCGGAAATAATGCAGCCGCCGTTTTCTATAACAGCTCCGAAAAGTCCTCTGTTCGTTGACGGATAGCATTTATTTATCGCCGTTCCGAGAACGCCTATCGTTCTTCCTCCGGCATCAAGTGCCGCCATAGATGCGTAGGAATCCACTCCGTCCGCAAGTCCGCTGACTATTGTTATTCCGTGCTTTGCCAGATCAGTTGAAAGCTTAAGCGTTGCGGTCTTTCCGTATTCGGTACATCTTCTTGAACCTACAACGGAAACCATCAGCTCATCTTTATCCGGCAGTTTCCCTTTATAATATATTCCCATTGGCTTATCGTCAATATATTTAAGTCCTTCGGGATAAAGCTCGTTATACTTGGAAACAAAATCAACTCCGGTTCTTTTCAGGTCATTTATATATTTTATCAGGCTTTCGTTTTTAATCATACCGTAAATATTTTCTGCGGTTTTCATTCCACAAACATCATATAAATCGCCTATCGAGGCATTATATACTCCCTTTGCGGATCCAAAATATTCTATGAGCCTATCCATAATATTATTATCCATTCCATGAACACGGCTCAGCCACATTATAAAATATTCTTCATTTATTTCTTTCATATTCATCATTCCCGTCAGAAAACATAAACAATACTTATCCGGGTGCACCTTTGCATGAGTTTTATAATATATTGTTTTTAAAATAAATTCAACCACAAAAATTTTTTCATATATATTTCACAGATATGTTGCACCATATTGACACAGTTGTTATTATATATTTATAAAAGATACGGAGGTTAAACAATGCTTTCTAAAATTTTGAGCAGTACGGTAATCGGAATAGACGGTTTCACTGTTAATGTTGAAACCGATTTGTCCAACGGCTTTCCTTCCTTTGAAATTGTCGGTCTTCCCGGCTCTGCCGTTAAGGAATCTAAGGAACGTGTAAGAACAGCCATAAAAAACTCCGGATATTCCATACCTGCACAGAAAATAACCGTCAATCTTGCTCCGGCAGATATCCGAAAAGAAGGTCCGGCGTTTGACCTTCCAATAGCTCTCGGACTGCTTGTATGTATGGACATTATCAGACAAGAGAGTCTTGAAAACACATTGGTTGTAGGTGAGCTTTCGCTTGATGGTTCTCTCAATCCCATAAGCGGAATACTTCCCATTGTATACAGCTCCTATAAAAACGGAATCAACAAATATATTGTTCCGTACGATAACCGTGATGAGGCCGCCCTTGTAAAAGGTGCGGAAATATATCCCGTCAAGGACATAAAACAGCTCGTTGATTTTCTAAACGGAAAAATAAATATAGACGCATATAAGGTGGATACAGACAGCATTTTTTCATGCGATGACGAAAAACTTCCCGATTTTTCCGAAGTAAAGGGACAGGCTTATGTAAAGCGGGCAATGGAGATTGCCGCCGCAGGCTATCACAACATACTGCTTTCCGGACACCCCGGAACAGGCAAAACAATGCTTGCCAAAAGACTTCCGTCCATACTTCCGGATTTATCCTTTGAGGAAAGCATAGAAATAACCAAAATATACAGTGTTTCCGGTCTGTTAAAAAATTCCGACGCACTTATAAAAAGCCGACCATTCCGTTCACCGCATCATACAATATCAGCGGCGGCATTGACCGGAGGCAGCAAAAATCCACGTCCGGGAGAAATAAGCCTTGCTCATTACGGAGTATTGTTCCTTGATGAGCTTCCGGAGTTCAGACGAGATGTTCTGGAAGCACTCCGCCAGCCTATGGAGGACAGAAAAGTTACAATATCCAGAGTAAACGGTACAGTTACATATCCGGCGGAATTTATGCTCGTTGCCGCAATGAATCCATGTCCCTGCGGCTATCTCGGAGATGAACGCTGTCATTGCTCCAACGGCGAAATAAGCCGTTACAGAAACAGGATTTCCGGGCCGCTTATGGATAGAATTGATATTTTTATAGAAACACCCGATGTAAAATACGACGAGCTGAACAGCAACGAAGTGTGCGAAACCTCAGCCGACATCAAAAAACGTGTTGCCGCCGCAAGAGATATACAGCTCAGACGATACAAAAAAGAAGGAATTTTCTTCAATTCACAGCTTTCTGCGGCACAGACGGCAAAATACTGCGTGCTTGAAAAAGATGCGGAGGAATTTGTAAAAACCGCTTTTGAAAATCTTAAGCTGAGTGCGAGAGCATATCACAAAATACTTAAGCTTTCACGCACAATAGCGGATATTGACGGAAGTAAAAAAATAACACTTGCTCATGCGGCCGAGGCACTTCAATACCGAGGCTATGAAAATACATAAAAACCAAAGGGAGGACTACCATGTCGGATTTCAGCAAATATTTTTTAATGACCACAGAGGACGTACCCAAATATGTACAGTCAAAGCTTACATATTTTTCCGAAGATGCAAAATTAAGCTGTACGGAAATCGGTGACGGAAATATAAACTATGTTTTCAGAGTACAGGACGAAAACGGAAAAAGCATAATCGTTAAGCAGGCCGGACTTGAAACAAGAATAAAGCCGGATTTGGGCGTTTCCACCGACCGAGGCAGAATAGAATCGGAAATTCTTTCTATACAGAATTCCTATGCAGAGGGGCTTGTTCCAAAAATATATCTTTACGACGGAACAATGTGTGCAATGATAATGCAGGATATGATAGGCCACACAATGATGCGTACAGGTCTTTTAAATCATGAAGTATATCCTCTTTTTGCAGACCATGTGACCACCTTCATGGCTAACTGTCTTTTAAGAACCTCGGATATTGTAATGGATCACAAGGAAAAGAAAAAGCTTGTCGGCAACTTTATCAATCCAGACCTCTGCGGAATTACCGAAGATCTTGTATATACCGAGCCTTATACGGACTGCTTTAACAGAAACCATGTATTTCCTCCCAATGCGGAATTTATGAAAAAGGAGCTTTATGATGACGAGACATTAAGACTTGAGGCAGCCAAGCTCAAATTTGAATTTATGAACAACGCACAGGCACTTATACACGGCGACCTCCACACCGGTTCGGTATTCATAAACAAGGAACATACCTATTTCTTCGATCCCGAATTTGCTTTCTACGGCCCTATGGGCTATGATATAGGAAACGTAATCGCAAATCTTTTCTTTGCATGGACAAACGGCGATGCGGAAATAGAGGACAAGGACGAAAAACAGCGTTTCTGCTCATGGTGTATAGACTCCATATGTGACACAATAGATTTATTTATCAAGAAATATAATGCAATATACGACGAATATGTAACCGACACAATGGCAAAAACAAAGGGCTTTAAGGAATGGTATCTCAGCGGCATTTTGTCGGATACGGCAGGCTGTGCCGGAATAGAGTCCATAAGACGTATTGTAGGCATGGCAAACGTAAAGGATATAACAACAATAAGCGACGAAAACAAACGTGCAAGAGCCGAAAAAATAGTTGTTTCTCTTGCAAAGGATTATATAATGCACCGTGAAAGCTTTAAATGCGGAGATGATTACCGTCGTGCAATAAACATTGCAGTCAAAAAATATCCCTTATAAGGAGTGAATATAAATGAATGAGGAAAAAACAATAATGGATTATGATACAGTCGCTCTTGACGAAGAAAAGAACGCCCTTGTCATAATTGACCAGACACAGCTTCCGTACCATACGGAAATACTTTATCTTACAACGCAGAAGGAAATATGGAATGCAATATATCTTCTCCAGGTAAGAGGAGCACCTGCCATCGGTGTTGCCGCCGCAATAGGCATATATCTTGCCGCAAGAGAAATAAAGGCTGACAACTATGACGAATTCTATGCCGAATTCAAAAAGGCTAAGGATTATCTCGATTCTGCCCGTCCGACAGCGGTAAACCTTTCATGGGCATTACGCAGAATGGAGGACATTGTAACAAAAAACAGCGATAAGATAATTCCCGAAATAGTTGAGGCTCTCCACAAAGAAGCAGTCGAAATACGAGAAGAAGATATTCGTGTATGCAAGGCTATCGGCGAATACGGTCTTACTCTTGTAAAACCCGGTGACGGTCTTCTCACTCACTGCAATGCCGGGAAGCTTGCAACGGTTAAATACGGAACAGCAACCGCTCCCATGTATCTCGGACAGGAAAGAGGTTATAATTTCCACGTTTTCTCTGATGAAACCAGACCTCTTTTACAGGGTGCAAGACTGACAAGCTTTGAGCTTTCCCAGTCCGGTATAGATGTAACGGTTATCTGCGACAATATGTCCGCAACAGTAATGCGTAACGGCTGGGTAAACGCAGTATTTGTCGGCTGTGACAGAGTTGCCGCCAACGGTGATGCGGCAAACAAAATAGGTACATCTATGGTTGCTCTTGCCGCAAAAAGATACAATGTGCCCTTCTATGTATGTGCACCTACATCGACTATCGATATGAATACCAAGACAGGCAAGGATATAAAAATAGAAGAACGTCCCGCACACGAGGTAACGGAAATGTGGTACAAAAAGCGTATGGCTCCCGAAGGAGTTAAGGTA
Organism: Anaerotignum sp. MSJ-24; assembly: GCF_018918145.1. Classification (GTDB taxonomy): domain Bacteria; phylum Bacillota; class Clostridia; order Lachnospirales; family Anaerotignaceae; genus Metalachnospira. Next base: position 10,022 of record NZ_JAHLPX010000004.1, on the reverse strand, counting down.
TTCAATCCTGCCTTTGACGTTACAGACTGCGACCTTATAACAGGTATCGTTACCGAATACGGCATAGCAACATATCCTTACGAAGAATCATTCAAGGAAATATTCAAAAAGAAAGCCGAAGCCGGAGGTTTAAAATAATGTCTGAAGAAATAAATTATAAAAAGCTTATTGTTGACAGCGGCAAAAAAATGGTCGGTTCAGGTCTTACCGTTGAAACATGGGGCAACATAAGTGCAATGGACAGAAGCACAGGTCTGGTTTATCTTACACCCAGCGGCATGGATTACAGCGCAATAACAGAAGATGACGTTGTTGTATGTGATATAGACGGAAACATAAAAGACGGTTTCAGAAAGCCGACCATCGAAAAGGATCTTCATCTTGCCGTATACAGAAAGCGAAACGAAGTCAACGCCATTATACATACTCATCCGATATATTCAATGGTATTTGCAACACAGGGCAGAGATATTCCTATAATAACCGATGAGGCGGCACAGGTGCTCGGCGACACAATACGCTGTTCAAAATATGCCCTTCCCGGCAGTCGTGAACTTATGGAAAACTGTGCCGAGGCTGTCGGAGAAAAAGCCAACGCCTGTCTGCTCAATTCACATGGTGCTGTATGCCTCGGAAAGGATATGAAATCAGCCTTCAAGACAGCTAAAATACTGGAAATGACCGCACAGATTTTATATATGATAGAAGCCTCCGGCGGAAAACCGGCAGGCATATCACCCGAAAACATTGCGGCAATGCAGGAAATGATGAAAAGCTACGGACAAAAATAAATATATAATAATATCAAAGGTCGGAACCTCTTAAAAGGAATTCCGACCTTTAATTTTATTCCACTATTTTTTTCAGCTCTGTAAGGAACTTTGTATTTTCTTCGGGAGAAAGCACACAGAATCTTAAAAAGCTTTCATCAAGAAATGTGAAGCTTGCCGCATCTCTTATGACCATTTTTTCTCTAATCATATAATCAAATATCTCCGCCGCATCAACTTTATCGGTAAGGAGCTTTACAAGCATAAAGTTTGATGCCGATTTATATATCTTAACATTTTTCCAACAGCTTATTTCATCATACATTCTCTTTCTTTCCGACGATATAAGCTTTTTTGTTTTTTCTATAAATTCCGTATCGGTAAAAATCTGTTCTCCGGCATAGCTTGCAAGAATGTTTACAGACCACGGATCCTGGTTCTGTGCAAGCATATCATGGAATTTTTTGCTTGATGTAATTCCGTAACCGAGTCTGAGTCCGGGAGCTGCAAAGAATTTAGAAATTCCTCTTATAACAAAAATATTATCGTATTTTTCAACAAGCGGTATTGAGCAGATTTTATCTATCTCATCGCTGAACTCGATATATGTTTCGTCGGTCATTACGCTTATGCCCTTTGTTTTGCAGTGGATAAGTATTTTTTCCATATCTGTTGTTTTGATTGCCGTTCCCGTAGGATTATTGGGATTGCAGGCAATGAACAGACCGACATCTCCGTCCAGCTCCGTTAAAAGACGCTCAACATTAAGCTCAAAGTTTTCCTCTTCCTTAAGTTCAAAATATGTATATTCTCCGCCTATTGTTTTTACCGCATTTTCATATTCTGAATATGCCGGTCCCATAATAAGCGTTCTCTTTGCGTTTACAGATTTAATAAATGTTGATATAAGCTCCGTTGAGCCGTTTCCGACAACAATGTGCTCAGGATTAGCTCCGGTATATCCCCCTATGCTTTTTCTCAAAGCAAAATAATTTTTATCGGGATACTGGCATACCATTGCAATATTTTCGGCAAGCTTTGCCGCCGCTTTTTTCGGAAAACCGAGCGGATTTATATTTCCGCTGAAATCCGAAATTTCGTTTTTCGGTATTCCGTATTCACGCTCTATTGCATCAAGGTCGCCGCCGTGCATATGCATTAATGTTTCCATTTATATTCCTCTTTTCATAAATAAGTGTTTTATTCAAATGCGTACATATCATGTTCAAGCTGTGTTATTTCATTGCTCTGCTCGGTAATTCTCGGATATATAATTTCTCTGCAAGGTTTTTCAATATCATAGCAGTGCATTTCGATTGTTTTATCTCCACTGCCGAAAATAATCGTATCTCCGTCAATCGGTATAATATCCATCAACGTAGTATTTATTTCAGAATAATACGAATTTTTCGGTGATGCAATATATTGTGCCGTAACCTTGTTATTGCTTCCGAGCTTAATTTTAATATCCGTATTTTCCGTCTGCATAAACATCATAAAGGCATGGCTTGCCGCAACACATAAAGATGTATCGCCTTCCATTTCGATTTTCTTCCACAGCCTTTTATCTCTGTTGAGAATTGCTTTAAATTTATATATCTTTACATTAGAAAACTCACTTTCAACGGTTTCTCTTGCCGCCTGATCAAGTATGTCTATCCCTTCAAGTGACATCAGTATTCTTTCCATTGGTATAGGCGGATATTTTTTATCATTATCCGAAAATGTATTGAAAAATTTCTTTCCGACAAGAGTATGGCTGTAAGAGGTACATGGCATAAAAAGCTCATTTTCTCTTTCGCCGTCAATGGTTATTGTAGTATAAAGAGCATTTATTATTTCCCTGAAATTCAACGGGAATGAATATACCGGTCTTATAAGTCTGAGATACATTCCAAATATATTTATAAAAAATCTGTCGAAATATATACCTACATAAAATACCGTTGACAATATTGCCGCATCAGTTTCCGAAAGCTGTTCCTTTTCAGATTTTTCCCATATATCCTTTAAGTCTACATCAGAATTTCCGTAAAGCTCGACAAAAATATCGTCAACCGAAATAGGCTTAATCAAATATTCCTTAATCATTTCCGGCTCTACTTCGCATAAGTCAAAGGGAATTTCGTTGTTAAGGCCGTCGGCACATATTGAATAGGATTCTTCAACAATTCTTTTGAACTTTTCCTCATTTGTAAGCCTAAAAAACTCATTGTCGTTGTCTGGCTGTATACATACATCAAATAATGACGGTATACGCTTAAGCAATCCAAGTCTTCTGGCAAGCTCATACAAATACTCAATATAATATCTGTCGGAAACAGAAAGCTTTCTCTGCAATGCTTTTATATCCGAATTTTCAAGCTTATCCATATTCCTGAGCATTAAAGACGGTGATATATATTTCATAAGCATTTCTATATCATCTATAACCGGATGGCATTCACATGAATAAAAGTATTTTGTAAATTCAAAATCAAGTATATTTTCATTCAAATGCTTAAAATGCACATTAAAATCATAAAATCCGTTTTCTTCGATATTTTCCTTCTGGCTTGTCAATATCATGGAAGGTGACAAAATTGTTTCGGGAAAAAGTGCGCTGTAATACCAGCGTCCGAAAACAGTCGGAGAAAGATATGCTATCTCCTTCTTTTGTTTTCCTGTTATATTTGAGTAAGTTCTGTTAAATTTATCTGAAAATATTTGAAATATCCTGTCAAAATCAGAGTTCATGTTTTCCTCCTGAATTTTATTATGTAGTATTATAGCAGATTTAATTAATATTTAAAACAAATAATATTTTTATAAATATTGTTTATTTAAAGCACTTTTTGAACAAATTAAGCAAAAAATCCATTGTAATAATATTATAATTGCCGTATTAGGATAAAAATTATATAATTAACTGATTATATTGATTACAATACTGAATAGGAGATTAATTTTATGGATAAAAAAGGCGTTATTTTCGACCTTGACGGTACTCTTGTAGATTCAATGGATGTATGGGAAAAAGCCGATTATATGCTTGCAAAAAAATACAATTTTATTCCCGATGAAGAATACTGGCAGACAGTTACATCACGTTCGTTTCTTGAAGGAGCCGAATACATAACAACTCGTTTCAATCTCGGAAAAACACCGGAAGAAATAGTCAAAGAGCTTTTTGATTTTGCATATTATGAATACTCTCACGCTATCAAGTTAAAAGATGGTGCAAAGGAGCTTATTCAAAAATTGAAAAAAGACAGCTTTTCCATAGCAATAGCTACCTCAAATGTCAAGGAGCTTACATATGCGGTTCTAAAAAACAACGGTGTTTTTGAATATTTTGATGCTTTTATCTATTGTGATGATATCGGCAAAAACAAAGCACATCCCGATATATACATTGCTGCCGCAAAAGCAATCGGACTTAAGCCGGAGCAGTGCTATATATTTGAGGACGTTCCAAACTCACTTATAGGTGCAAAGCTTTCCGGTGCAGAAGTAATAGCTGTATATGATGAATATTCTGCCGACAAGGAGCAGCTTATGCGTGAAAGATCAGACCGATATATAATGTCCTTAAAAGACTTTAAATATTAAAACGATTATATTATTTATTTAACATATAATATAACGGTTGCAAAAAATTCTATTATGTGCTATCATTCCTTGTATCAAAAACAAATGTTTATTATATATGAACAGGAGATATTACATGAAGGAAGACAAAAATTTTTATATAATTGACAAAAATGTTTTACCTGAAATATTTATTAAAGTAATGGAAGTAAAAAATTTACTTGAAAGCGGACGTGAAAGAACTGTACAGGATGCCGTAAATACCGTTGGTATAAGCCGAAGTGCATTTTATAAATACCGTGATGCTATTTTTCCTCTCTATGAACACAGTCGAGGCAAAAATGTAACATTTTCAGTAAATATTGATAATACAGCCGGAAAACTTTCCGCAGTCCTTAACTCGATGGCCTCCGCCGGTGCAAACATACTCACAATAAACCAGACTATTCCCATTAACGGTATAGCAAACGTAACTATAACCATCGAAACGCAAAACCTCAAAATGGAGCTTGGTGATTTCGTAAATAAAGTTGCAAATATTGACGGAGTACGTTCACTTAAAATAATCGCAAGAGAATAATATAAACGGAGGACATAACTATGTTACATATAAAAGTACCAGCAACTTCTGCGAACATGGGACCGGGATTTGACTGTGCCGGAATAGCTTTACAGCTTTACAATGAAATATGGGTAGAAACAATCCCTTCGGGAATTGAAATTTCGTCTAAAACAAATGAAAACATTCCCAAAGATGAATCTAATTTAATATACAGTACCATAAGGGATTTTTACGAAGCCGAGAATATTCCTATGCCCGGAATAAGACTTATACAGGACGACCACATTCCGATGACAAGAGGTTTAGGAAGCTCTGCCGCTTGTATCGTAGGCGGACTTATCGCCGCAAATATATTATCCGGTAAAAATTATTCAAAAGAAGAGCTTGCACAAAAAGCGGCTAAACTCGAAGGCCATCCGGATAATTCAAATCCGGCAATATTCGGCGATATGATAATAAGTGCTATGTATTCAGAGGGCATGAAATATGTAAAATTAAATGTACCTAAAAATATTTTGTTTGCCGTTATGATACCGGAATTCACTCTTTCAACCAAAAAGGCCCGTGCAGTACTCCCGGATTCATATACAAGAAGTCAGTCTATATTTAATTCATCAAGAACAGGACTTATGGTTGCCTCTATGATGACAGGAAACCTCGATAACCTTCGTGTTGCTATGGACGATGCAATTCACCAGCCGTACAGAAAAAGTCTTATAAGAGACTATGACGAGGTTTTTGAGGTAGCAAGAGCAAATGGATCTATTGCTGAATATCTCAGCGGAGCCGGTCCTACTCTTATGGCAATCATAACAGATGACAAAGCAGAAGAATTTGAAAAAAATATGCTTGATGCTTTTAAAAAGCTGCCCGACCATTGGGATTTAAAATTGTTGAAGCCCGATATTGACGGTGCAAGCTTTGTTGAAGAATAAAAATCTTTACGGAGTGATTACTTTGTTAATTGTTCAAAAATATGGTGGTTCTTCAGTCGCAGATAAAGAACGAATTTTTAATGCCGCAAATAAAATTGCGGCTTCTTATGATTCAGGCAATAATGTTGTTGTAATTGTATCCGCACAGGGAAACACTACCGATATGCTCATTGAAACTGCAAACAATATAATTATCGACGCTCCGAAACGTGAACTCGATATGCTGTTATCAACCGGTGAACAACAGTCTGCCGCTCTTATGTCCATGGCTCTTATATCACTCGGCTATAAAGCAATAAGCTTAAACGCATGGCAGGCAGGAATTTTTACAACGGATGACTATGGAAACGCAAGAATAACAGGAATAAATACAGAACGAATTAAACATGAGCTTTCTCTCGGAAAAATAGTTATTATAGCCGGTTTTCAAGGTATAAATAATTCTATGGATATAACAACACTTGGCAGAGGAGGCTCTGATACAACCGCTGTTGCAATAGCTGCGGCACTTAAAGCTGACAAATGCGAAATTTACACAGATGTAAACGGCATATATACAGCCGATCCGAGAATTGTTCCTAATGCGGTTTTATTGGAATCCATAGATTATAACGTAATGCTTAACTATTCTTCGTTAGGTGCCAAGGTACTGCATAACCGTTCAGTTGAGCTTGCAAAAAACACAGGCATTGATATATCTGTTAAATCCAGTTTCTCGGATAATCCCGGAACATTGGTTACAGACTGCTCGGAGATTAATTCTAAGCCAATAAGCGGTATTACAGCAGAAAAATTACAGGCATACATAACAATAAGTAACTTAAATGACGTTTATAGTTTGTTAAAATTATTAAGTACTAATAAAACTATTATTGATATGGTTTCCATATCTGATAAATGTATTTCATTTTCCGCAAAACAGTCTGAAATTGAAAGTATTTTAAACAAGGTAAAATCAATCAATGAACAGATTAAAACAGAAGTACAGACTGATTTAGCAAAAATTTCAATAGTAGGAACTTCACTTCATACCAAACCGGAAGTGCTTATAAAAATAGTTGAAGTGCTTAAAGCAAATAACATCAATTTTACCGCTATAAGCTTATCTGAAACAAAGCTGTGTATATTGGTTGATGAAAGCAAATGTATCGATGCAATAAATTTACTTCATAAAAAATTAATATGAGCAAAACAAAACGACCATCTAAAAATGATATGTACCCAGAATTCTGGACACATATTTACGAACTAAGCTGAACACATGGATGCTATCCTGTATTGCACAGGTGGCATCCATTTTGTTTTTGCCTGAATTCTTTTGTTATTGTAGTAGTTTATATATTCTTCAACAGCTTTTGAGAATTCTTCAAAAGAAGAATAAGCTTTTTCATAGCCATAGTACATCTCATTTTTTAATCTTCCAAAGAATGTCTCCATAATACAATTATCATAGCAATTACCTTTTCGTGACATAGACTGAATAATTCCATGTTCCTGTAAAGTTTTTCTGTAATAGGCATGTTGATACTGCCAGCCTTGATCAGAAGGAAATATTAAACCTTCAACCGAAGGAAATTTTTCAAATGCTCTATTTAGCATCCTTTCTATCTGTTCAAGATTAGGACTCATTGATAAATCGTATGAAATGATTTCATTCGTATTCATATCCAGTACCGGAGATATATAACACTTTCCCCATGAAAAATTGAACTGAGATACATCTGTTGTCCATTTTTGTAAATGAGCAGTTGTACTGAAGTCTCTATTTATTATGTTATCAGCAATCTTGCCCACTTCACCCTTATAAGAATGGTATTTTTCTTTTGGACGTTTTCCGGCTAATCCTGCTTCATGCATAAGACGCTGTACACGTTTATGGTTTACCTTATATCCACGGTTTTTAAGTTCTTGATAAACTCGTCTTACGCCATATCTGCGTTTGTGTAAATCAAAAATACTTTTTATTTCTTCCAGTAGTTTCTGATTGCGTTCAACAACAACATCTTTCTTACTTATTTTAAAATAATAAGTAGATTTAGCCATATGCATGGCTTTAAGAAAATGCTTTAGTTGGTATCCTTCTTCACGCAATTCTTTGATGATTGCTGCTTTTTCGCCTTGAGTCATGCAGCTTCCTTTTTTTCTCTCAAGGCGATCTCTTTTTTTATCACTTCGATTTCAGCTTTCATATATTCATTTTCAGCTCTTAATCGGATTAATTCTTCGTACTCGGATTCATTAGGTTTTGGTGGTTTTCTTGTGCCGATCTTTTTCATATCGGGATTCTTCGATTTACGTCCTTTCTGTTTTGATATAAGACCATTATAACCGTAAATCTTGTATTTGCGAACCCATTGACATAACATTCCACCATTAATGCCAGCACTAACGGAAACAGATCTAATGGATGCTCCTGCTATTACTTTAGCAACAAGTTCAAGTTTTGCTTCCGGAGTCCAATTTTTATTATGTGTCTTATGATGCAAAGCGTCAGGACCGCATGCTTCTTCAATCCGAACCCATTCTCTAATATTACTTCGAAATCGTTTTGTGCTAATGCCTTCCGGAGTATCAGGATAATTTCCTTGATAATACATTTCAACACATTTTCTTTTAAACTCATAACTATAACGCATAAAAATACCCTCCTTACTGGTTTGTCCAGTAAAGAGGGTACATATCAAAAAGATGATCGTTTTGTTTATATATAAAAATAAGCATAAAAAAATCGGGGTGACAAGACTTGAACTTGCGACCTCCTGGTCCCTAACCAGGCGCGCTAACCAAACTACGCTACACCCCGATATTATGAACTAAATACCATGCAGACGAGGGGACTTGAACCCCTACCCAGTTTACCCGGACTAGATCCTTAGTCTAGCGCGTATGCCAATTCCGCCACGTCTGCGTAAACTGAATGATATTTAATACATATTATACTCATTACGAGTAAAAAAACTAGGCTGGCAGGATTTGAACCTGCGCATGATGGAGTCAGAATCCATTGCCTTACCACTTGGCGACAGCCCATTAAAAATATTAAGTTTTTTGAATCCTGGGCTGAGTGGATTTGAACCACCGAGTGCAGGAGTCAAAGTCCTGTGCCTTAACCGCTTGGCGACAGCCCATCATTCAAATATGATAGGTAAAAGCGCGAAACGAGATTCGAACTCGCGGCCCTCGCCTTGGCAAGGCGATGCTCTACCACTGAGCCATTCGCGCAGATGGTGCAGACGAGGGGACTTGAACCCCTACCCAGTTTACCCGGACTAGATCCTTAGTCTAGCGCGTATGCCAATTCCGCCACGTCTGCATATGAGTCACTCGGGGTTCGAACCCGAGACACCTGGATTAAAAGTCCAGTGCTCTACCGACTGAGCTAGTGACCCATAATAAAATTAAAGAAACAAGGGTGGGTAGTGGGACTCGAACCCACGGCCTCCAGAGCCACAATCTGGCGCTCTAACCAACTGGGCTATACCCACCATAACCATAAAGAGTTATCGGGGTGACAGGATTTGAACCTGCGACCTCCTGATCCCAAATCAGGCGCGCTAGCCAAGCTACGCTACACCCCGGGATTTTTTTAATGGAATCCGGCAGCCACTTACTTTCCCGGGCCGTCTCCAGCCAAGTATCATCAGCCGCCTGCGTCTTAACCGTCGTGTTCGGGATGGGTACGGGTGTTTCCCACAGGCGCATCGCCACCAGAAATTTTATGCTCTTTCAAGCACCTTCAAAACCGAACATGTACTTACTTCATCAATTCTATCACACATCTTTTCTTTGGTCAAGCCCTCGACCTATTAGTATCAGTAAGCTAAACACATTACTGTGCGTACACCTCTGACCTATCTACCTCGTAGTCTTCAAGGGGTCTTACTTCTTTCGAATGGGAAATCTTATCTTGAGGGCGGCTTCACGCTTAGATGCCTTCAGCGTTTATCCGTTCCGAACATAGCTACTCTGCTGTGCATTTGGTATGCAACAGATTCACCAGCGGTTCGTCCATCCCGGTCCTCTCGTACTAAGGACAGCTCCTCTCAAATTTCCTGCGCCCACAACGGATAGGGACCGAACTGTCTCACGACGTTCTGAACCCAGCTCGCGTACCGCTTTAATGGGCGAACAGCCCAACCCTTGGGACCTACTTCAGCCCCAGGATGCGATGAGCCGACATCGAGG